>JAHWKR010000001.1:87218-154890 GCA_019347805.1 Methanobacteriota archaeon | reverse complement strand
GATGCCCCACCCCATCACCGCCTCCGGCTCCTTGGAAGAACTCCTTGCGAAATGGCACACCATCGGGTTCGCGGGGCGCCTGCGCATGTCCCCCGTGCGCGAGGAAGCAGATGACGCGGTCGCCGAGATCGCCCTCGACGATACCGACCACAACCCAGGCGGAGCGGTGCACGGTGGCGTCGCGTTCGGGCTCATCGACACCCTCATGGGTTATGTCGTCAACAAATCGACCGAAGGCAAGGCGATGGTCGGCACGGTATCACAGACGATCGATTTCCTTGCCGTGCCGAAGGGGACGCTCATCGGTCGTGCTCGCATCGACCGGATGGGCGGGCGCACCGCTTTCGTGTCCGGCGAAGCGCACGACACGGAAGGGAACCTGGTGGCGAGAAGCAGTGCGGTGTGGGCCATCCGGCGCTCTGACAAATGATCGGAGTGGAGAAGGAAGAGAAGGTTCGATGCTCAGCGCATCCGGGTCCCGCGTTCCTGACCGATCTCGGCCTGGAGTCCGATGAGCCGCCTGATGACCTCGTCATAGGTCTCTCCGGAATATGCGAGCCGTTTCAATTGGTCTTGGGTCTCGTGCGACACAGGGATCGTCGTCTCGGCCATGCACACCACTGGCGCGTCCGAGACCTATAGGATAGGGCAAGGGTATCGTGATGGCCGAATCGGCCGAAGTTGCCTCCGCCTCACCGGACGTTCCGGACGGTTCCCATGTGTCCCTTCCCTTTTATCCCGGCCGACTCCAGCAAGACGCAGCATGTTCTTCGGTATCCGCCGCACCGAGACCCTGCTCGGTCTGCATCCGCGTCCGTGCCGGACGTGCAGCAACGGCCGGTTGGTGTCAGAGCGGCGCTGGGATCTGGTGCTTTTCTCGTTCGCCGTCTTGGGCTTCGAAGCGGTCTGGACCGGGTGCAGCGGTTGTCGGCGGTCGGACGCGGTGCCGCTTCTGCACCATGCCACAGCAATCATGTTGGCGCTCGCCGCCTTCATCCTCTATATCCAAGGCGTCTTCCTCACTCTCTCCGCACTCCTCGCCGGTCTCGGTTCCCTCGCCATCATATGGGTGTTCGGGGCGAGTTGGAAGACGAGCCAGGAAGAGCTCCTCGGACCGCTTCCCTCGTCCCACAATGTCGACACTGGCCCCCGCGACCCCGGCGTCAAGCGCAGCGTCAAGACCATCGGACCGGTCTCACTGGTGCTCGTCGGACGGAAGAAGTGAGGCAAAGCTACCCGGTCCATTTATAAATCACGTTCTTCTTCTTGCAACGGCATCCATGAAACCGGGTCTCGTGATGGCGGTGGCCGTCCTTATCGCTGCATTTCCCGGTTCTGCCACGCATGATGACGATGGCCCTAAGGCGACATGGCCCAAGGCCCAATACGACATTTTCAATTCGAATGTAAATTCGAAGGCACCCGGGCGTGGGACCGACATCTCGACTTTCGAGGTTTTGTGGGAGTATCACTGGGGTGCCGCCCAATCGGCGCCGCTTTCCGTAGCGGACCTGGACGCCGATGGCATGGAGGAAATCCTGATCGTCAACGACAAACTGGGCGACTTCACGCCGATTACCGCTTTTTCGGGACCCCTCTGGTCGTACGATGATTACGGTCGGACACGAGCGTATTCGACACCCGCAAGCACTGATGTCGACGGTGATGGAACCCTCGACGCCGTATTTGGTCTGGAATCGATCGGAGGACTCTATGCGATCTCGGGAAGCGGCGAATTGATCTGGTCCATCCCCACGTCGGGACGAGCACAGACGCAACCAATTATTTTCGATTTCAATTCAGATGGTGTGGACGAGATCCTGTTCAACTACTACACGATCCAGACTGTGAACGATAAAGCCTTGCCCAGTATAAACGGTGTCCTGAACCTTGCGAACCTAAGAGGCGAGGTCTTTTGGTCCTATATCCAAGGGCAAGGGACCACCGATTATGCGCCGGTCTTGGTGGATCTGGATGCAGACGGACAGATGGAGATCGTCGGCGGCCGTCTTTTGCTCAAATCCAAGCAGAGCGAGACGTGCGCCTTATGCTGGGAGCTCGGTGACCGCACATACGGTACCGTCCTTTACGGCCTTGGCCTGGACTTCTTGACGCCGGCTGTAGATCCGATAAACCCCGTGGTCACAGAGAAGGAACTCTTCGAGTATCAATTGGAAGGGCTACCGGTCCGAAGCCCGATGGCAGCCGACTACGATGGAGACGGCGAGATGGAGGTCGCCTTCGCGACCACCGTCCCAGACCAATGGAACGATACCTACGGCGGCGAACTCTACGTCTTGGACAACGGCACGCTGCACTCCTATCTCCCGCAGGCCCCGGTTTATTGGGGAGTCGCGACGATGGACGTTCTGGGTGACACGCGTCCCGAGATCGTATTGGGGACGATCGAGGGGGTCGAAATCGTTGGCTACACGAATGGTGGCTTCGAGCTACTCAGAACGTTCGACACCGATTCCGGTTATATGATCAGCGGGGCCGATTTCGACCTCGATGGAACCTTGGAGATCGTGGTTGGATCGGTGATGCCATCCTCGGACCCCTCGATCGACGCGGGGAGGGTCACTGTCCTCGATCTAGAAGGGACGATCCGGTATCAAAGTCCCACACATCCTCATGGCATCCGGCACTTCGTTGTCGTCGATGTCGACACCGATGGCGACCTGGAGATCGTGATGCTCTCAAGCAACGGCTACATTTTCATTGCGGGCGATTGATCCACGGTGCCCACAGCGACGAGCATGACCTCCGCGACCCGGGCATCAAGCGCAGCGTCAAGACCGTCGGACCGGTCTCGCTGGTGCTCGTCGGACGAATGGAGTGAGGAACCAGCGTCGAGGGTTGATATCAGGAAGGAAATCTGGAACGCCGGGACTTCCACTCTCTGTCGTTCCCTCAGGAAAACTTCCATTGGCCGATCTCTACAGAGACGCTGGCCTCTCCTAATGGAGGCAGACCCCCCTGCGGCACGACCTGGAGTTGGAATTCCTCCAGGAAACTAGAGCCGAGGGCTTGTTCGTATGGCCCTGCACCCCATCCGTTCCCGTTCAGGTCACTCATCACCACCTGTCCGGTCTCCTGGACGACCACTCGTACGTCCCAGCGTTGCTGTGGCCCCAGGGCGTCGGTCGGTACGACGTAGATACGCGTCGACCCAGGACAGCAGAATGTCGTAAAATCATAGGTGAACGTGGAGCCGTCCGTGGGGAGCGGGGCAGTGAAGTTGATCGTTGTGAGGACCTCTAGCCTCAACTCATGCGAGCCGTTTCGAAGCATGTTCCCTCGGGCGTCCAAATGGTCTGACCACACCATGTAGAACCCTATGAACGGGGGGACGATCACTGCGGTGGCCTCCTCTGACGTGAAGTTCGAAGGTGGGAATCCGGCTTGGCCTGAGCGAGGGGCGAGGGTCCATCGGTAGAGGGCCGCATCGCTGTCACATCCACCCAGGTAGGAGGAAACCTCGACCTGGTCACCGAGCTGTATTTGGACCAGATCATGATTGGCCTCAGTACCCCTCGACGAGTCGGTTGTGGCGCCGAAGCCGGGTGCGTCAAGCAGCATCCTGGTGCCGTGGGCGCATTCGCTTCGGCCCTCTGACGAACCGAATGGCACGTCGGTTGCGACCACGAAAAGGGAACCGAAGGCCACGACCAGTGCAATGGCGGCGCCGGCTTGGAATCGTCTATCCATGCGAAGCGATCCATGTTGTTCGGCTACGCGTCATCCCAGGAGCCATGAGACCACCCCAGACCGCTCGTCCCGAAGCGGCCTTCAGAGCGCTCCCATGTGGGGCCATAAAATCTTGCTGGTATTTGGGCTGGCCGCGTCGTCTGCTCGACCAGGCAAGAGTCCAGTTGGAAGACCCCGACCGGGTCTCTGGCCTGTTCAGCCATAGCAAGGGCCGAGGGAACCGTAGCGACGACTCCCACCCCTGCCCCATCCTTTCTATACCCCACCCGTCAAGCCGTGCCACGGGGACGCACCGTCCTTCGAAACCCTCTTGAAAGGACCCCTGTCTCCCCGCCCTTAAGAAGTGACCTTCATGGGAATGACCCTCGCGGAAAAGATCCTCGCGGCCAAGGCCGGCAAGGACCAGGTCAAGCCCGGCGACCTCGTCGATGTCACGGTGGATGTCGCCATGAGCCACGAGGCGTGCGCCCAGATCGAGAAACCCTTCGAGGCGATGGGCGCGAAGAAGGTCTGGGACCCCGACAAGGTCATGATCACGCTCGACCACTGGGTCCCGGCCTCCGACGAGATGTCGGCCGCCATGCACCGCAAGATCCGCGGCTTCGTCGACAAATGGGGCCTCGAGAAGCACTTCTACGACATCGGCCATCACGGCATCTGCCACCAGCTCCTTGCCGAGAAAGGCTTCTGCCAACCCGGCCGCCTGGTCCTCGGCACCGACTCCCACACCAACACCGGTGGTGCCCTCGGCGCCTTCTCCGCAGGCGTCGGCCCGACCGAGATGGCCGCCATCTTCGCGACCGGCGAGATCTGGCTCAAGGTGCCGCAGAACATCCAGGTGGTCGTGAACGGCACCCTCCAGGACCGCGTCTACAGCAAGGACATCATCCTCGCCGCCATCAAGGAGCTCTCCACCTCGGGCGCCCGCTACAAGGCCGTCGAATTCCGCGGCGATGGCGTCATGTCGCTCCCCATGTGGCAACGCCTCACCCTCACCAACATGACGACCGAGATGGGCGCCAAGACCGGCCTGGTCGCCGCCGATGCGACCACTTACAACTATCTTGAGACCCTCTCCGACCCCCACATCGACTACAAGGCGCCCGACCGCGCCGACATGGAGAAGTGGCGGAGCGACGACGACGCCATCTTCCAGGAGACCCTCGTCATCGACGGCGCCGACCTCGAACCGCAGGTCGCCGCTCCCTTCTCGCCGGACAACGTCCACCCGGTCAGCGAAGTGGAAGGCGTCCACGTCGATCAGGTGTTCATCGGCAGCTGCACCAACGCCCGCTGGGAGGACCTCCTCATCGCCGCGAGCTACTTCGAGGGCGAGAAGGTCCCGCGCGGCACACGCGTCATCGTCTCCCCCGCATCGACCAACATCTACAACCGCGCCCTCAAGGAAGGCCTCATCGAGACCTTCACCGAAGCGGGCGCCATGTTCCTGCAATCGACCTGCGGCCCCTGCTTCGGCGCCCAAGGCGGGCTGCTCGATGCCGGCGAGGTGTGCGCCTCGACCTCGAACCGCAACTTCGTCGGCCGCATGGGCCACCGCGAAGGCCGCGTCTACCTCATGTCGCCCGCCACCGCGGCCGCCTCCGCCATCGCCGGCGAGATCGTCGACCCGCGCAAGGTCAACCCGAAAAAAGTGCGACTGCGCGGCCCCGACGGCGCGACGAAGGCGCATTCGCTCAACAAGCTCCTGGAGGTCGCCGCATGACGATCCGGACCCGGTTCCGCGGCCGCGCCTGGACCTTCGCCGACAGCATCGACACCGACATGATCGTCCCCGGCAAGTACCTCACCCGGCTCGACCCCGAATCGCTCGGCGAGATCGTCCTCGAGGGCGCCCGCCCCGAGTTCGCCAAAGAGGTGGAACCGGGCGACATCATCGTCGCCGGCGACAACTTCGGCTGCGGCTCGTCCCGCGAACACGCCCCCCTCGGCATCATCGGCGCCAAGGTTCCGGTCGTCGTCGCAGAGAACTTCGCGCGCATCTTCTACCGCAACGCCATCAACGTCGGCCTCCCCGTCATCGAAGCCCCCGGGGTCACGGAACTGGTCAGTGACGGCGACGAGATCATCGTCGACATCGCCACCGGAACGATCGAGAACATCAAGACCGGCCGCGCCGTCGTCGGCACACCGCTCCCGCCCAACATGCAGCGCATCATCGCAGCCGGCGGACTCGTCGGCATCGTGCGCCAGAAACTCGGCCTCGACCCCGCCCCGAGCGAGGAAGAGGACGCCGACGTCATCGAACTGTAGCGGGCGCCCGAAGGGCGACCCGGCATCATAGGCCGAGCGGAGCCCACGCCACGCAGGTCGACATGTCGCTCCCGTGACGGTTCCAGCGGCACGAAGGTCGAAGCATGCGCACTTTCTGCGGGCCATGCTCAAGACATCGGGCCTTGTTCTACGGTCGAAGGTGATCATCTTGGCCAAACAACAACGCAAAGAAGAACAGAACCAAGGACGCGGACAATCAGGCGGCAAAGGAGGCCAGGACGCGGAACCGACACGCGGCCAGGGCGGTGGCGGCGGACAGCAGCGCGGCGGCGGGGCGACCCAACAGCGCGGCGGTGGCTCCCAGGTGACGGAATCGGGCCGTTTCCAGAACATGTCCATCGAGGAGCTCCGGAAAGAGGCGAAGAACAAGAACATCAAGAACCCGGAGAACCAGAGCAAGGAGGAACTGGTGCGCAAACTCCAGGACGCCGAAGAGCGCAGGGAATAGTCCGTACCGAGCCCTTCTCTTCCCCTGCTTCCTCCCACACGGTCGCCGCCCGTCCGGGGTACGGAGGCGGCACCCTTCTTCCTGATCCCGAGCCTACGCCCAACGGCCCTTGGTGAGCGGCTCCATCGGATGCAACTCCCGTTCCATCTTGAAGTTCATGATGATGTCCGCCGAATCGAGGTCCTCGTCGTCGGTCTCCAACTCGATGCCGAGCTTCTTCTCCGGTTTGGGGGTCGAGGCGACGAAGACGAACTCGGCGCCCCCATGGTCGAAGAAACCGGGCGGGTCGACCGGGACGGAACGACGGTCCTCAAGCGTTTCTTCAGCTTCTTCAGGAAGCGAACCTTCTGCACCCTTCGGGTCGCCCCAGACCGGCGCAAAGGGACCTGGAAGAGCGGCCGCCGCCCGATGCAATACGTCCAAGGCGAAGACATCGAGAAACTCTCCATCGAGGAACTGCGGGCTGACGGTCTCGCGGCAGCGGTCAGCCGACCGGCCTGACATGACGACCCCCAGAAACTCCGCGAGCCAAGAAGACTTCTGAAAGCAGGACGGAACAGGACCCAGATGGAACGCCACAAAAGCAAGGACAAGGGCTATCTCGGGCCGACCCGCGCCCCGGAGCGCCGCCATCGGCACGACGGGCCGATCCCACCCGGTGCCGACGATATGCTCGGCCTGCACGGGGTCGGCGGTGAGACCATCGGTGATGAGACCGAGACCGACGCCGGCCCGACCGACCTCCTGGACACTCCCGACCCGTCTCTCGTCGCCGTCGCCAAACGGCTCGGTGTGGAAGACGCGGACGACCTCGACCGCGAAGCGCTCCTCGACCGGTTGAGTCCCATCCGCCACGGCAGGAAACGCTGAACCAGCCTTGCCGTCCGATCGTGGAACAGACCCCCCGAAGACTCCGTTCCAACACAACCCATAAAAGGCCGGACCCACGCTCCGCCACCCATGCGTGGCCGTGCGTTCCTCCTGACCCTCATCTTCGTGGGCTCCGTCCTGGCCGGGTGCTTCACCGACGACAGCGACGTCCAGACCCCCGACGTGGACGAGACCTTTGTCCCCACGGACCCGGTCGTCGCCTATCTGCACGACGTCTCCGTCCCCAACGAGCGCATCACGGTCGTCGACAGCATCGTCGAGCAGGTCAAGACCGAGATCGGGGGCGTCCTCCTCGACACCTGGCTCGTCCGCCCCGACACCACCGAGAAGGTCCCCATCGTCATCCAGGTCACGCCCTATTACGGTGGCGGTGACCCGGTGCGCCCGACCGGCCAGCAAGGCTTCGGCCGCCTCGCCGACATCCTCGTCGCAAGCGGCTACGCCTACGCCGTCTCGTCGGTGCGCGGCACCGGCAATTCGGAAGGCTGCTTCACACAAGGTGGACCCCAAGAGGCGAAGGACACCGCGGCGGTCATCGAACAGCTCGCCGCATCGGCCTGGTCCAACGGCAACGTCGGCCTCATCGGCGTCAGCTACCCCGGCACGACACCGCAAGACGTGTGGATCGAGGCGCCCCCGTCCTTGAAGACCATCGTCCCGATCAGCGGCATCAGCGATTTCTACAAGTACAATTTCGTCAACGGCGTCCACATCAACATCCAGGGCTTCGGCTTCAACACCTATTACGTCCCCTACACCGCCTTCCCCGATCCCTTCGGCCTCACGGACCCCCTCAGCGTCCCCGGCTCGGTCACCGGTGAAGCGTGCACCGACCAGGTCGAAGTGCAGGAAGGCGGCGTCTCGTCGACCCTCGACGGCAACAAGGACGCCTATTGGCAGGTGCGTGACTTCAGCGCCGAACTCTCCGCATCCTGGGACAAGAACCAGGAACGCGCAAGCGTCTTCTACATCCACGGCCTCCAGGACTGGAACGTCAAGCCCCACATGATGGAGGACTGGCTGCCGCTCCTCCAGGACACCGGCGTCCCGTTCAAGGCCTGGCTCGGACAATGGTCCCACAACTGGCCCCAGCGCGAAGACTGGTGGAACACCACCATGCTCGCCTGGTTCGACCAGTTCCTGAAAGAGAAGGAGACCGGCATCCTCGACGCGCCCGCCATCCAGGTGCAGCGCGACGACGGCGTCTGGCGCCACGAAGCGGTCTGGCCCCCCACCGACGTGGAATGGCGCTCCTACCACCCGAACGTGGACGGCTGGTTGAACACCACGGTCGGTACAGGGACCGTCACCTACCATGATGCCCGCGGCGGCCTGCAACGGCTCGCCACCGACATGGCCCCCCACGAGGCGCGATACCGCTCCGCCCCCCTCACCGAGGACCTGACCATCGCCGGGCTACCGCGCCTTGTCGCCAACGTCACCACCGACGGCGAACGCGCAAGCGTCATCGTCTCGCTCGGCGCCGAGGCCCACGGCAAGGTGCGCTGGTTCAACTTCGCCGCCCAGAGCCTCAACCACGTCGCCGACCTCGCATCAGGGGAATCCGACGTCTCCGGCAAGACCATCCCGGTCGACGTGCGCTTCTTCCCGCAGGACGACATCGTGCACAAGGGCGAACGGCTCATCATCGCGTTCTCGGGCAACACCATGAACGGCAGCCCCGGCCCCAGCCTCCAACCGGTCTCGACGGGCGCCCGCATCACGGTCGATCTTGCCAGCACCACGCTCCACCTCCCCGTCGACACCAGCGTCGTCGTCGAGGACCCGCAGCCGTGCTGGGAGGCCAACGCAGAAGCACGCGACTGCTACCACATCCGCTGAGAAGGAGGGCGGACACGGGTGTTCTCCCTGTCTGGCCCGTGTCCACCCGAACGGAGGGTGGGCAAGTGACGGCCCGTCCACCAGGTCGGGCACCTGCCCAGGGACGACAACGACGTACCACCTCAAGAAGCCGCGCAGGAAAGACCCTGCAGACGCAAGGGAGGGCTGCAGACCGTGCGGGGCTCCTCGGGCGGTCCAGGACAGGACCTTCATCGGCATCACCAAATCGATCCTGCTCTTCAGCGACGCATCCTGATGGTGCTGAACGTCCACGAGCGCCTCCTCCCGGTGCCGGTGGAGGAGGCCGCACGGCTTCTCCAGTCGCTCGCGACCGAGGACGACCTCCTCTGGCCGCACGAGAGATGGCCCCCGTTGCGCGCTGACGCGCCCCTTGCCGTCGGGGTCCCCTGCCACCACGGGCCGGTCCATTACATGGTCGAGTCCCTCGACCCGGGGCGCACCGTCGTCTTCCGTTTCACCCGGCCGAAAGGATTCGAGGGGACACACGGCTTCACCCTCACCATGGACGGTGAAGCGGCCTGCAGGCTCCGCCACACGCTCGTCATGAAGACCCGCGGGAGCGCCCGACTCGCGTGGCCGCTCTTCTACCGGCCCCTCCACGATGCCCTCATCGAAGATGCGCTCGACAACGCGGAACGGGCGCTCGGCACCGGACCCCCTGACACGGCCCACCATCCGACCAACGTGCGCCTCCTCCGTCGCCTCACCCGCCTCGATGCGTGACATGTCCAACTCCCGTATGCGAGGCTTTCCGTCCTCCAGCCCGCTCGCCACCCGACCGACATGTTCCACGACCAGGTCGCCGAGTACCTCGATGTCTTCCCGCTCGACCGATCCCTCGTCATCCTATTGAACGCGTTCATCGTCTATTCGGCGGCGCTCCTGATCCTCCGCCTCGGCAAGAACCGCTTCCTCGGCAAGAACACCGCGTTCGACGTCGTCCTCGGTTTCATCCTTGGCTCCACCCTTTCACGGGCCGTGAACGGCGACGCCCCCATCCTGGCGAGCATCGTCGCCGCGGCGCTCCTCGTCATCATCCACTACATCATCGCCGTCGTCACCTACCGGAGCGATGGCATGGGCCGCCTCATCAAGGGGTCGCCGGAGGCGCTCGTCCTCGACGGCGAGATCATCTGGGAGAACATGGACAGACACAAGATCGGGCGCCGCGACCTGGAGGAGAGCATGCGCGTACGCGGACAAGTGGTCCAGGTGGAGGACATCAAGGTCGCCTTCTTCGAACGAAACGGCAAGATCTCGATCGTCCCCTCCTGGGAGTACCGCCGACACAATGACGATGACAGCACGTCCTCGAAGCCGCCCGAACTGCAAAAGGCGGAGGCGGCGGCCGAAGCCGCGGAACAAGGACCCCCCGGAAAAAGGAGCAGCGAAGAGGGCGGAGGCGGGGGACGCGACCGGCGCTGGCGCGACGAGGAGCCGTCACGACCCAGCGGACGAAAGGACCCCGACGGACCAAAAGGAGCGCACATCCTCGATGTCGAGGTCGCAGAGGGTGTCCAGAAAGTACGCATCGAACTGATGTGACCGACCACAACCCTTACAGACCCCCCTCTTCTGCCGCGCCCCATGGCCGGGAACGCCTACCGCATCGTCCGCCTCCCGGGCGACGGCGTCGGCCGCGAAGTGATCCTCGAGGCCGACAAGGTCCTCGAAGCGGTCACCGACCGGTTCGGCATCGAGTTCGAGACCCAGAGCTTCCCCTGTGGTGGACAACACTACCTCGAAACCGGCGAAGAATGGCCCGACGAGGCTTTCCCCGCGTGCCGCGATTGGTCCGACGCGATCCTGCTCGGCGCGGTCGGCTGGCCCGGCGCGAGCCTCCCCTCGGGCGACATCGCCGGCGCCGGCATCGTCTTCGGCCTGCGCTTCGGCCTCGACCTTTTCGCCAACGTGCGCCCCTGCCGGTTGCATCCCGGCATCAAGCACAAGATCCACGGCGCCTTCCGCGAGGTCTGGGAACCCGGCAAGGTCGACATGCTCCTCATCCGGGAGAACACCGAGGGCTCCTACACACCGACCCGCGGCACCTTGTCGCGCGGCGGCATCGACGAGGTGGCCATCGACTCGCGCGTCATCACCCGCAAAGGCGCCGAGCGGGTGCACCGCTTCGGCTTCGAACTCGCCAAGACGCGCAACGGTGCGCCCGCCGACGGGAAATCCCGCGTCACCTGCGTCGACAAGTCGAACGTGCGCGCAGGTTGCCGTCTGTTCCGCGCGGTCTACGACGAGGTCGCGGCCGGTTATCCGGACATCGAACGCGACTACGCCTACGTCGACGCCTTCACCCAATGGCTCGTGCGCAACCCCGAGTATTACGACGTCGTCGTCGCGCCGAACATGCTCGGCGACATCGTCACCGACCTTGCGAGCGTCCTCCAGGGCGGGATGGGCATGGCCGCCTCGGGCAACATCGGCGACAGGCACGCCATGTTCGAGCCGGTGCACGGTTCGGCACCGAAGCACGCCGGTCAGGGCAAGGCGAACCCGCTCGCCATGGTCGACTCCGTGCGCCTCATGCTCGAACACCTCGCGCTCCGCCACGATGATGCACGCGCCAAGGAAGCGGCCACCGCCGTCGAGGAGGCCGTGCGGCAGGTCGTCGCCGACGGCCGCACCTTGAGCTACGACCTCGGCGGGAGCGCCACGACCTCACAGGTCGGAGACGCCGTCGTCGCCGCCCTCAAGACCGCGACCATCGCGCGCTGAACGGCTCCGCACAAGGTGCGCCGACCAGAGGCCGACGAAGAACGCCTCGACGGGCACGTCGAGCAGATAGACCGGCCCGACCGCACCGGTGGCGACGATGACGACATCGGCGAGACCGAGCGCGGCCGCCGAAATGAGGCCGAGCCGGACCGTGTCGCGACCGATCGGTGGGCGCAGCGCGGCCCACAGGAGGACGACGCCGACGACGGCGATGAGGAGCCCGGTCACCCGCACGAGCCAGTCGTCCGTCTTCGGACCGGTCACCGCCTCGAACGAGCCGAGGTGCAGGATGGGCCAGACACCGGTCACGGTCCAAAACGTCCCTTGGAGCGCCGCGGCGAGGCGGCCGATGTCCATCATCGTAAGAAGGAGCCCGGAACGGTGCAAGACCGTTCCGGATGGGGTGACGTGATGAGTGCGACACGCGGTCTCGAAGGTCGTATCCATACGTCGCCCGACCTCGTCTTGACGGGCCACGTCAAGGGTCAGGACGTGTCAGACACGGTTCCTTTCGGGAACCCCCGCGGTTGCAGGTTCGCAGCCGACACGAGGCGTAGTGGACACGGCTCGGACCGTTCCGGACAGAACAACGTCTGTCCTGGTCCTTCGACCGCGCTTACCCCAGATGTGTGTACGCACGACCTCGTATAGTTTGGGGTGACCGCCAAGCCGGCCGCGTCACCCCCATGTCAACGATGGCCTTTCCCCTCCGCGTTTTTATGGCCACGGAGCAGGTGCCGGACCATGGCCTCCCGCCTGCGCCTCATCGTCTACGACAAGGAGACCATCGAGGAGCACGAGGACGTGAGCCTCGCGGCGGCGGTGGAACGGGCGAAAGAACCGACCATGGGCTGGATCGTCCTGGAAGAGCCGAGCGAAGAGGACTATGCGCTCCTGGAGGCGGAACTGGAACTGCACCCGCTCGCCCTGGAGGATTGCCGCAACGAACGGCAACGCCCCAAGGTCGAGGAATACTCCACGAACACCTACATCGTCGTCCGCTCCATCGAACCGGACGAAGAGGAAGGCGTCCGCTCCCGGCAGATCAACATGTTCCTCGGCCGCGGCTGGCTCCTTGTCATCGGCGAACGCCCCGACGGGCTCTTCGACGGCGTGCGGGACCGCCTCCGGCGCGGTCGGCAACGTATCCGGTCCTCCGGCAGCGACTATCTCGCCTACACCCTCATCGACGCCGCCGTCGACACCTACCTGCCGGTCGTGCAGGAGATGGGGGAACGCATCGAGGTGCTCGAGGACGCCATCTTCGATGACGTGCACAAAGAGCACCTGGAAGAGGTCCAAGCCCTCAAGCTCGACCTGCGCCGGATGCGGCGCCACATCCGCCCGATGAAGGACGCCGTCGCCTACATGCTGCGCGACGAGACCACCTTCAAGCGCGGCACCCAACCGTTTTTGCGCGACGTGTTGGACCACACCGCACAGGCGGCAGACCTCGTCGAATCCCACCGCGACGCCACGTCGCATCTCATGGACCTATACCTCACCATGGTGTCGAACCGCACCAACGACATCATGAAGACCCTGACGCTCGTCGCCACCATCTTCATCCCGTTGTCGTTCTTCGCCGGCGTCTACGGCATGAACTTCGACACGGCGCTCCCCGGCAACATGCCCGAGCTGCACATGCCCTACGGCTATGTCGGCTTCTGGGCGGTGGCGCTTCTCATCGGGATCGGGAACCTCGTCTACTTCCGCCACCGCGGCTGGATCTGAATCAGTCCGCCGGTGTCGGCCGGCTCGTGACCACCCTTTCGATGACATCGCGCAGGTCCTCCGGGTCGAACGGCTTCTCGATGGCGCCGTCGGCACCCACCTGCTGGGCGATCTCACGCGCGTTCACGTAGGCAGAGAAGATGATGACCGGGACCGACCGCAACTCGGGGTCGGCGTGCAAGCGCTCGAGATGCCGGTTGATGTCGAAATCGGGCATGCGGACGTCCTGGAGGAGGACGTCCGGCCGCTCACGGCGCATCGTATCGATGATGTCGCTGGGCTCGCTCACGACGACGACATCGAAGCCGAAAAGCTCGAGGAGCGACGCGGTGCTCTCCAGGATGGCCTCCTCGTCGTCCGCGATGAGGACCTTGGTCATCCAGGGGCACCCCTGACCAGGGCGCTGGGCAAGCCTTCCAACGAGAGGCCTATGCACCGCTTCCGTTCTTAACCGTGGCGTATGTGGAGGACTGAAGGTTCCGCCAGGTCACACCATCAACGTTCACACAGACCTGACAGCGCGGGGCGACAGCGACGCGCCGGAGCGATGACCCTCCTGGCGCCGACCCAAACGTTCAAGAGTCCCGGCTCTTGAGCCTCGACCGTGGCGACCGAGGCCGAGACGTTCCAGGGCAGCCGGCACAAGGGCAGCCTCCCGCTTGGCTGCATCCAGTGCCGGCAGGGCGCCAAGATGGTCATGTTCGTGAGCGGCCTCTGTCCCTCGGACTGCTTCTATTGTCCCGTCTCGGAAGCGAAGATCGACCATGACGTCCTCTTCGCCAATGAGCGCAAACTGGAAGGCACGACCATGGAGGAATGGTTGCCGCAGGTCTTCGCCGAGGTGCAGGCCACCGGCGCCTGGGGCACCGGTATCACCGGGGGCGACCCGCTCGTCGTCCCGGAGCGCGTCGCCGGTTTCATCCGCGGCCTCAAGGCGGAATACGGTCCTGAGCACCACGTCCACCTCTACACACAACAGTTCGCCAAACGCGAGACCCTCGAACTCCTTGCCGACGCCGGCCTTGACGAACTGCGCATCCACCCCCACGAATGGCTCTGGGCGCGCTTCGGGTCGACCCCCTACGTGCGCATGGTGCAGGACGCGCGCGAACTCGGCATGACGATCGGCGTCGAGATCCCGTGCATCCCCGAACGCGAAGAGGACATCGCCTTGTTGGCGAAACAGGCGCACGAGGCCGGTGCGATGTACCTCAACATGAACGAACTGGAATACAGCACCATCAACGCCGACCCGCTGCGCGACCGCGGCTTCGAACTGGTCGGTGACGAGGACAACCGGGTGCACGGTTCCATGGAGACCGGCTACCGCTCCGTCTCGCGCCTCTGGAAAGAGCTCCCGGGCTTCACGGTCCACTTCTGCAGTTCCCGCTTCAAGGACGGCACGCAACTGACCAAGCGCCTCGGACGCCGGCGCGACCGCACCGCCAAGCCCTACATGGAGAAGACCGAGGACATGACCGTCGTCTTCGGCATCCTGGAAGGCACCATGGACGCGCTTGTGGCCGCCTACGACCGGCTCATCACCGAATATGATGTCCCCGTGGAATGGGTCGGCCTGCGCTCCGGCCCGAAGCGCCGCATCGAGATCGCCCCCTGGGTGCTCGAGGAGATCTACGAAGGCTTCCTTGAACTGCACCCGGCGCTCGTCGAGGAATACCCGACCGCGGACGCCTTGGAGATCGAGCGCATCCCGCTCTCGCGCAACCCGCCGACACCCCTTGCCGACGCCGGGACCGAAACCGGCGCATAAGCGGCCCCCATCGGTTTTTATCCCCAGTGGGGCCTCCCATAGACGGTGGACCTGAACCAAGCGGGGCAGGGGGCCCTGGAGACCTCCTCGCTCACCGACATCCTGCTGCCGATCGTCCTCGGCATCATCATGCTCGGCGTCGGCCTCGGTCTGCGATTTTCCGACTTCCGCCTGCTCTTCCGCCAGCCACGCGGTGTCCTTGCCGGGCTCATCGGACAACTGGTCCTCCTGCCGCTCGCCGCCTCGCTGGTGGTGGTGCTCTTCGTCGTCGCCTTCGGACTGGAATACCCGCTCGCTCTCGGTCTACTGCTTCTTGCCGCGGTCCCCGGCGGTGCGACGAGCAACATGCTGACCTGGCTGGCGCGCGGCGACACCGCCCTCTCGGTCACCCTCACCGCCATCACCTCGCTCGGCAGCTTCCTCTTCGCGCCCGTCATCTTCTGGCTCACCACGAACGCCCTCTACGGCAGCACGGAAGCGATCGCCATCCCATTCTCCGCCATCGTGGAACTGTCCGCGGCCGTCGTCGCCGGTCCGGTGCTCCTCGGCATGGTCCTCGGCCACTGGTTCCCGCGCCTCGTCGCGGTCGTCGACCGGCCGCTGCGCGTCTTCAGCATCCTCGTCCTCGTCGTGCTGATCTCCGGCATCATCGCACAGAACCGGGCCGGTTTCTGGGGCAACGTCGCCGCGACGGTCCCGGCCGCCTTGACGCTCAACCTGCTCGCCATGGGTGGCGGCTTCCTCGTCGCCCGCCTGTTCCGACTCGGCATCGCCCAAACGCGCACCGCGGTCATCGAGGTCGGCTTCCAGAACGGCACCTTCGCCATCCTCCTCGCCGTCACCCAACTCGACTCGACACGGGCCGCGCTCATGCCCGGCTTCTACAGCCTGGCGATGTTCCTCACCGGCGGCCTCCTCGCCTGGGTGTGGGCCCAACGCACGGCGACCACTGACGACGTGGGCGCCGTCGGCCGGACACCGACCTTGACAGCGGACGCCGAGCCGTGAACGTCGTGATCGGGCCAGCAAAAACGGCGCGTAAGAGGCGTTCGGCAGCCTCCGCGACGACCCCCGAGCCGCCGATGATGGACACAAATCGCCCCTCCGGCCTGTATTGCTCATACAGGTCGAGGCCGACGATATTGCTTCATCTTGAACATCAATCTGCACAAAGGGGCACTATTCTCCTGCAACCGGTCAGCTACAGCGTGTCACACCGACCGCCCGTCGGACTGAACCGTTATATCCGACCCCGACGATACCAGAAGCGAGGCCAGAAGGGCCCGGTGATCATCATGGATGCACGAACCACCCTCGGACCCGACAACGAACACATCCACCTCGAACAAAGCGCCGGTGACGGCGCCCCCGCCTGCATGTTCTGCAGCAAGGAACTGCGCGGCTGGGACGGCATCGAGGACCCCGGCGCGTTCCACCAGCACATCACGGACAACGAAACGTGCCAGACGGAATACCTCCTCTACAACAAGGCGATCCGTGACGAATGGCCCGGTGACTAGGCCGACCCAGACACCGGACCCTCTCCTTCCCCACCCGCTGCACGGACCATCCCGGGACACCCCGTCCCGACCCTCGCTCTTCTTGTCCGCGCGGCCTAACCCCCTGCTTTTTAACCTGGACCGGACGGTGGTCTCCCGATGCCCAACGCGCGCCTGGTCGACGTGCTCGGGGAGGTGTTCCGGACCTATGGGTTCGACACCACCCGACCCGCTTCCCCCGAAGGCATGAGCCGAGCCCGATACGAGGTCGACCTCATCGCCGAGAAAAGCGGGATGGACGTGCTCGTCGCCGTCACACCCGACCCCGGCGCCATCGACCTCGACGCGGTCGACCGGCACGCCCGCATGGTCCACGACGTCGGCGCCTACTACGGCCTCATCGTCTCCCCCGCCGGGTTCACCGACGCCGCTTACCACCACGCCACGCGCACGAAGACGATCCTCTGGGACCGTGACGCCATCGAGGCGGCCATCGGCCGCGCCGTCCTCTTCGAGGTCCTCGGCGACCGCCACGACCCCCCTGTCGCCGAAGTGCTCGGCATCAGCCCGCGGCACGCACCGGAACCCATGACGGAGACCGAGCCTGCGGCGGAGCCGGAAGCGATGTTCCCCTTCATGGCCGAAGCCGCGCCGGAGGCCGAGACCCCCGCCACGCCACCGGCCGAAGCGGCCGACCCAATGGGCTTCCTGTTCGCTGACGACGCGAGCGAGGAGGTCCCCGCTCCGTCCTACACCTCATCGACCCCCACCCCCGTGGCGGTCACCACCGGCACCGAACATGGCCGTGGCTGGGTGCTCCAGACCGGCCGCCAACGGGAAGACGCCCCGCGCGCGCCCGACCGGCCGACCGGCCTTGCGAGCCTCGCCGCGATGGGCGGCGCACGACGCCACGGCCGCGGCACCGGCCCCGACCCGCGCGTCTTCAACCCCACCGACGGCGCCCTCGTCGCCCCCGGCGTGTCGAAAGAGAGCGCCGCCAAGAAGGCACGCGACCTCATCTACACCATCGACCACACCTATCTTCGCTACCACCCCAAGCGGGTCTTCGACTGGACCGTCGAAGCGTTCGTCGAAGGCCGCGTCGAGACGACGACGCTCGCCGGCCACCGCGTCGTCGACCTCGCCACGCGCGACGTCCACGCGCCGAAGACCTGGGACAGCCCCCGGCACCTGCGCGAAGGCACCTTCGACGTCGCCGTCGACCACAAACCGGTGCGCCTCGAGACCGAGAAGGCACGCGACTTGGTCCTCGAAAGCATCCTCGAAGAGACCGCCCGGCAGATCACGGTCGAGGACTTCGACCGCGCCCTCGACATCATGATCACCGAGAAGCGCCGCGTGCGCGCCCACCGCGACGACGTCCGCATCGAGGACCGCGGCCTGCACTGGTGCCCGGTCTGGTGTTTCGTCGGCGTCAACGGCGAGGTCGAAGTGGACGGCATGACCGGCGAGGTCACCGAGCGGCGCCTCGAGACCCCCGCCGGCAGCACGATGCTCATCTGAGCCGTTCTTCGAGACGCTGCCGTACGCGCGCGATCTCGTCCCAATGGGTGCCCCGCCAATAGAGTTGGCCACACGCGATGCAGACCCAGAACGTGTCATGCCGCGCGAAGACCCGCTCGAGCGGAGTCTCGGGCCGCACGATGTCGGCCGCCTTGCGCGCCCCCACCTCGTCCGTCTTCTCGAGTCGGCCGTTGCAGAGCGAACAACGGGTCGTCATGCGCTCCGGGTCGGGCAGCAGGCCCGTCCCGCGATAGACTTCTTCGAGCACCTCCTCGGTCGGTGCCTGCGGCACCTCGATGGCCCGCAACGCTTCCCGTCGCGCCGCGTTCACGAGCTCCGTGTCACGTGTGACGATGATGCGGTCCTCCGGACGGGCCGCCTTGCGGACCTCCTCGTCGGACCATGCCGGGTCGGCATAGAGACAATCCTCACCCAGGATGCGCAACCAACGGGCGATATCCCCCAACATGGCATCGGCCAAAAAACGGGGTCGCGGCTCCACGCCATCACCTCGGAGCCTTGTCCGGTAGCAGGTGGACCACGGCACCCGAAGGGCGCCCCGTCGCATGCACGAGCGTGAAACCGGCAAGCGGCGTCCCCGAATCCTCCGCATCGACGGCGACGAGCGGCGGCGCCCCCTCCCCGACCAGGACCGGCGCCACGAAGAGCGTCACACGGTCGACGAAGCCGGCGCGGAAGAAACTCGCCAAGACACGCGAACCCCCCTCCACCATGAGGCTCTCGATGCCGCGCGCCTTGAGGTCGCCGAGCGCCGCCTTGAGATCGACACGACCCGAAGCGTCGCGCGGACACGCCACCACCTCGACGCCGTGCATCTTGCGCAACCGCTCGATGCGGTCCTCGGCACCGACCGAATAGATCAGGGTCGGCGGTGTGCCGGAGGCGACCCGGGCGGTGAGCGGCGTCCGATGATGCGAATCGAGCACCACCCGCATCGGATCGCGCCCCCCCTCGGCGTGATACTCATGCTTGATGACAAGCGCCGGGTCGTCCGCGAGCACCGTCCCGATCCCGACCAGGATGGCGTCATGGACCGCCCGCATGCGGTGCACCCGCCCCAGGTCCTCCCGGTCCGACAGACGCAAGGTGCGGCCGCCGCGCCCGGCGATGCGGCCATCGAGCGAAACGGCGGCGTTGACCGTGACGAGCGGCCGCCATGACGGCACAGGATGGTGCAGCTCCGGAGCGACAGGCTCGAGGGGCACGGACGGCGCGAGACACGTCTCCGCAATAAGCGAATCGGAGGTCGGAGCGAGCCGTGGGCAGGCCCGAAGGTGCCAAGCGGCCAAGGGCCAGGAAGGCGACCCGGAGCGGACGGACCGCGACACCTCGGCGAAGCGCTATCTAAAGCCCCCTTCAAGGGAGAGTCGTGCCGAGCGCGACGACCCGAAGGCGTGTCAAGGGCCGCCCCCGGCGCTGGTTCGAAGCGGTCGGACTGGTGCTGCTCCTGGCGGCGCCGTTCGTCCTCGCCGACGCCCACGACGGGCTCGTCGGCCCCAAGACCCGCCACTACGTCGCCGACACGCTCCTCGGTGCCCGCTGGGACGCCGGCGCCGTGGACGCCGAATGGACCGCTCGCCCGTTCTGGGTCGAACCGGTGCGCGGCAACGGGGTCCGCGTCGCCATCATCGACACCGGCATCGACGCCACCCACCCCGACCTGCGCGGCTCCGTGGTGGGCTGGCGCGACTTCCTCGAGGCACGTCCGACACCCTACGACGATGACGCGCACGGCACGCACGTCGCCGGCATCATCGCGGCCCGCGGGCACCTCCAACCCGACCCGTTCGCCCACTATTTCCCGTTCGGCGCGACCGGTGTCGCACCCGGCGTCGAACTCCTCGTCGCCAAGGCGATGGACCGCGACGGCAACGGCGACGCCACCACCGTCGCCGCGGCGGTGCGCTGGGCCCTCGACCCCAACGGCGACGGCGACCCCTCCGACGGCGCGCATGTGATCAACCTCTCCATCGGCATCGAGACCCCCGAAGGCGACGGCGACGACCTGCCGTTCGGGCTCCCCACGGTCGCCTCCCGTTCCGCTTCCGAGACGAAAGTGCTCGAGGATGCCATCCGCACCGCCTACGACATGGGCGCCGTGGTGGTGGTCGCCGCCGGCAACCACGACCCCGATTCGGCGCACGACCAGGTGACCTTCCCCGGGACGATGCGCGAGGTCATCACCGTCGGCGCCCTCGATGGTGCGGGCCACGTGGCCACCTTCTCCAACCGCGGCGCCCCTGAGAGCGGCAAACCCGACCTCGTCGCTCCGGGGATCATCCTCTCGACGTTCCCCAAGACACATGACACCGTAGACGGCTCACAGGACGGCTATCTCGCCCTCGGCGGCACCTCGATGGCGTCCCCCATGGTGGCCGGCACGGTCGCGCTCATGATGGAGGCCGACCCTTCGCTCAAAGGACTCTCGGCGGAAGGCGGACGCGGCGGGCATACCGAACGCATGCGCGCCGTCCTTCAGGCCACCGCCGTCCCCGCGGGCCCGAGCGAAGCGGCCGGTGCCGGCGCGTTGCGCGTCGACGCCGCCGTCGCGACGATCGATGTCGGCGAAGGCGGATTGGCCTGGGGCCGCATCATGGTCGCCCTTACCCTCCTCGTCCTCGTCGTCGTCGTCTCGGTGCGCATCTTTACGGCCCGTCGCGACAAACGGCGACGGCGCACCGCGCTCCGTGCCGCACAGGCACGGCGAGCGGCACGAAGTCGCTACGACCCGGCGCCGGCACCGGTGTGGGCGGTCCAGGAGGAGGTGCTCGTGGCCGGTCCCGGTCGGGCGATGATGCGGGTGCAGGCACGGCCGGTCAGCGACGAACGCTGAGGATCAGCGCCCCGCTTCCCGCACCTGGCTCCAGTTCTCGCCGCCGTCGGTGGTCTTGTGGATGGCCGTCCGGTAGGTCGCCGCATAAAGGACGCCTTCTGTGGAGGGGTCGAAGGCGAGGTAACCGACGGTGTCCTCACCGATCGTCAAGCCGGTCTCGCTCCAGGTGGTCCCGCCATCGGTGGAGCGGAAGAGGCCCTCGGAGAAGGAGGCGAACAGGGTGTCCGGGGCATGGGGGTCGACGGCGAGCGTCGCCGTCGGCCGGTCGTGCACGCTGCTCCAGGTCTCGCCGCCATCCGTGCTCTTGTCCAGGCCTTGTGTCCCCGGTGCCCAGACGGTGTCCGCGTCGCTCGGGTCGCCGGCAAGGGCGAGGACCGGCCGGGGCGCGTCGGAGACGATGGTCCAATGGTGCCCGCCGTCGTTCGAGGCGTAGATCTTCCCCTGGAAGTGGCCCCAGAGGCGGTCGGGGTCGGCAGGGCTCACGGTGAGGGCGTGGAAATCGACGCCTTTCAAGGCGAGGGTGCGCCAGGTGAAGCCGCCGTCCGTGCTGTGACGGACCCCCATGTTGCCGCCCTCGGAGGGATGCCCGCTGACCCAGAAGGTCCCCCCCTCCTCCGGGTGGGCGGTGAAGCCCATGTAGTCGTTCCGGAGCGTCCCGACACGCGCCCAATCGGTGTCGTTCACCGCCCGCACGAGGCCATGGTGGGTGGCGACGTAGAGGATGTCGGGCCGCTCGGCATCGACGCCGATGCCATGGATGTCCGGGACCGAGTCGACCGGCACGTAGACCTCATCGCTCCGGATGACCTTGTCATCGCCCGTCTCGGGGCCGAAGGTCTCCCCCGGCTCGCCGGGCCCGGGCGTGGTGCAGCCGGAGAGGAGGAGGGCGAGGGCCAGAAGGAGGAACGGATACCGGGTGGGACGCATCGGGCCGGCGACGCCTCTTCCGGGGATAGGCGTTGTGCCGGTGGACGGGTGAGGGCGCCGATCAGGGCGGGCGGCCAAGGCTCGACCCGTACCACAGACCTGGGTCTCGGTCACACCCTCCTGAAGTGCATCCCAACGCTCAAATAGGGCAAGCCTTTCCGGCACAACTGCCTGCCCCAGCATATAAAGGACTATCTGGGGAGGAGGGACGGTCTTGGCAAGTCTTTTCGACGCATACATGCCCGTCGTGATCTTGGGGGTCGTCAGCACCCTCCTGATCTTCGTCACCATCTTCGCACCGAAAGTGCTGCAGCCCTGGAAGCCGAACCGCATCAAGGCGCTGCCTTACGAGTGCGGAGAAGTGCCGATCGGGTCGAACCGCGGCCCGATGAACGTCCAATACTACCTCTACATCATCAATTTCCTCATCCTGGACGTCGAGGCGATGTTCCTTCTCCCGTGGGCGATGCGCTTCACCGAGCTCGGCACCCACGGCCTCGTGGTCATCGGCATCTTCGTCGCGACCCTCCTGTTCGCCTGGTTCTACGCGCTCAAGAACGGCGAGCTCGAGTGGGTCAAATGAGGTGAACCCTGTATGGACCAAGTCGAACGCATCATCGGCCGGCACGACCAGGAGGAGCAGGGCTACATCCTCACCACCCTGGACAAGGCCATCAAGTGGGGGCGCTCCAACTCGCTCTGGCCGCTCACCTTCGGCCTCGCCTGCTGCGCCATCGAGATGATGGCGGCGCAGAACTCCTACTACGACATGGCCCGCTTCGGGAGCGAGGTCAACCGCGGTTCGCCCCGGCAGGCCGACCTCATGATCGTCCCGGGCACCTGCTGCAAGCGCATGGTGCCCCGTATCAAGAACCTCTACGACCAGATGGCCGACCCCAAGTGGGTCATCTCCATGGGCGCCTGCGCCACGAACGGCGGCCCCTACCAGGAAGCCTACTCGGTCGTGATGGGCGTCGACAAGGCCATCCCGGTGGACGTATACGTCCCCGGCTGCCCGCCGCGCCCCGAAGCGCTCCTCTGGGGCCTCATGAAGCTCCAGGAGAAGATCCGCGCCGACCCGCGCATGCTCAAACCGCGCTTCCGCCGCCGTGAGGCGCTCGAAGGCCGCGACGGTAGCAAGGGAGGGGTCTGATGGGCGACCTGGAGGAAAAATCGGCGGCCGAGAAGGACGTCGAGGAGCCAGGCCGCGCCCCGGGTGCCATCTGGACCTCCACCGCGAAGGAGAAGGAGGACCCGAAGGCGAAGGAATGGCCGTTCCCCGCCATGCACTACATGCCGGCGTACACCGACGACGTCGACCCGCTCAAGGAAGCGTTCGGGAACGACATCGTCTCCGACGGCGACCTGTCCGGAAAACCGGTGGTCTACATCCACCCCGACCGCGCCCTCGACGTTCTGTCCCACGCCAAGAAGACGCTCGGCTTCGAGCACCTCTCGTTCGTCTCCTGCTGCGATTACCCGAAGGAAGGCATCCTCGAGATGCACTGGCAGCTCTACTCCTACTCCACCGGTCGTCACCTCGTCGTCAAGGCGCACCTCGACCGCGACGGTGCCAAGCGCGTGGCGAGCGTCACGCCGCTCTGGACCGGTGCCAACTGGCATGAGCGCGAGGCATGGGACCTCTTCGGCGTCCGCTTCGACGGACACCCCGACCTCAAACGCATCTTCCTCCCGGACGGCTGGCGCGGCCATCCGCTTCTCAAGGACTACGACGAGACGGAGCAGTTCATCGGCATGGACGAACGCGGCGAGGACGTGGTCTACGACACGCCCGGGCCGGGGAGGTGGTAGTCGTGCAGGAACAGGTCAAGGTGGCCGCCCGCGGCACGACATGGACCCTCGAAGGCGAAGGGCGCGAACGGTTCATGGATCTCAACATGGGCCCCCAGCACCCGTCGACGCACGGCGTCCTGCGGCTCAAGCTCCACCTCAACGGCGAAGTGGTCGAACGCTGCGAACCGGTCCTCGGTTACCTGCACCGCGCCAAGGAGAAGATCGCGGAGAAGGGGCAATGGATCAAGTTCATGCCCATCACGGACCGCATGGACTACATCGCGGGCATCTACAACAACTGGGGCTACGCCCGGGCGATGGAGGAGCTCCATGAGATCGAGGTCCCCGAACGCGCCGAATACCTGCGCGTCGTCTCCGGCGAACTGCAGCGGCTCGCCTCGCACTACCTGTTTCTCGGCACGTTCGGCCTCGACCTCGGCATGATCACGCCGTTCTTCTATTCCTTCGGCGACCGTGAGAAGGTGTTGGGGCTCATCGAAGAGCTGACCGGTGCCCGCCTCACGATCACCTATTTCCGCTTCGGCGGCGTCAAGTGGGATGCCCCCGAGGGCTGGTTCGACCGCGTCGAGTCGACGGTGGACGAACTGGAGGCGCACCACAAGGAGATGTGGGACCTCCTCGTCGAGAACGACATCCTCAACATGCGCCTGCGCGGCGTCGGTGTCATGACCGAGGAGGAGGCGGTCTCCCTCGGCTGCACCGGACCGGTCCTGCGCGCCACCGGCAAGGAGTACGACATCCGCAAGGACGACCCGTACGGGGTCTACCCGAGGATGCGCTTCGATGTCCCCACCGAGACGACCGGTGACTGCTACGGCCGCTTCATGGTGCGCATCCGCGAGATGAAGGAATCGTTCAAGATCATCCGCCAGGCGCTTCGGGAGATGCCGGACGGACCCATCATCGCCAAGGGCTTTGACGGCTCCAAGATCATCCGCACCAAGCCGCCGAACAAGGAATCGTACGGCCGCGTCGAGACCCCGAAGGGCGAGCTCGGCTTCTGGCTCGTGTCGGACAACTCGATGAAACCGTACCGGGTCAAGGCGCGCGGCCACAGCTTCAGCAACCTGCATTGCCTGCCGCTCCTTGTCGAAGGCTCGACCATCGCCGACACCGTGGTGTCGCTCGCCAGCCTCGACATCGTGTTGGGGGACATCGACCGGTAGGAGGGAAAAGGCATGACGTTCATCGACCAGCTCCACAGTTTCCTGGGCGACGTCGCCGCCCAGTTCGGACTCCCGGAGATGCCGCTCATCGTCACCAAGCTCGTCTGGTGGTTGGTGGCGAGCGTGCTCCTTTTCACCGTCGCGCTCACCATCGGCGGCCTCTTCACCTGGGTGTTCCGCCGGCTCTTCGCCTTCTTCGGTCTCCGCAAGGGCCCGAACCGGGTCGGGCCAGAAGGGATGCTGCAGTTCCTCGCCGACGGCATCAAGCTGCTCACCAAGGAGGACCTCTTGCCCTCCAAGGCCGACAAGTGGACCTATCGCCTTGCGCCCTACGTGGTGGTCGTGCCGTTCGTCCTGGCGTGGGCCCCGCTCCCATGGTCGGACGTCATCATCTTCAGCAACCTCGCCTACGGCGTCGTCTTCATCCTCGCCGTCTCCGCTCTCCCGCCGCTCGGTGAGCTCATGGCCGCCTGGGGCTCCAACAACAAGTACAGCATGTACGGCGGCATCCGTGCGGCCGCGCTCGACTTCTCCTACGAGATCCCGCTTGTCATCTCGGCGGCGAGCATCGTGCTCCTCGTCGGCGGCCTCGACACACAAGGCGCGGTCATGGCCCAGCAAGGCTACTGGTTCGGGTTCATCCCCAAATGGTTCGTCTTCCCGCAGATCATCGGCGCGTTCATCTTCTTCGTGTCGCTGCTTGCCAAGACCGGCATCATCCCCACCGACCTCGGCGAGTCCGAGAGCGAGCTCATCTCGGGCCTCACCACGGAATACTCGGGCATGCGCTTCGGCTTCTTCTTCGTCGCCATGTTCAGCGGCATCTTCTTCCTGAGCGCCCTCACCGTCACCTTCTTCTTCGGCGGCTGGACCGGCCCCGGCTTCCTGCCCCCGCTCGTCTGGTTCCTCCTCAAGACCTTCGGCCTGGTCTTCCTGGTGTTCTGGATCTGGGTCACCCTGCCGCGCTTCCGCGTCGACCAGTTCCTCAACTACGCCTGGAAGACGCTCTTCCCCCTCTCGATCCTCAACCTTGTGATCGCCGTCGCACTCAAGGTCTGGGGGGTGTACTGAACATGGCCAGCATTCCGCTCATGGGCATCTTCAAGGGCATGGCGACGACGCTCAAGCACCTTGGACGCCCGAAGGACACGTACGAGTACCCCGAAGTGAAACGCGGCGTCGCGGAACGCTGGAGAGGCCGCATCGCCCTCCGGCTCGACCGCTGCATCGGCTGTTCCATGTGCGCCCAGGCATGCCCGAACGGCTCGTGCACCATGACCGACTTCGAGCACAACCCGGACGCCAACAAGAAGGGCACCTACCCCCAGGTCGAGGTGGCCAAGTGCATCTACTGCGGCTTCTGCGAAGAGGTGTGCCCCGTCGAATGCATCCACGTCACCCGTGAATACGAGCTCGCGCGCTACCAGCGCGGGGCGCTCTACTCACCGGTCATGCTCGACAAGACCGAGAACCAGATCCGTGCCGAAGAACCCGAGATGGGGGATCCCTGAATGGCGGAACTCGGCGTCGTCCTCGACTGGGTCGGATTCTGGACGCTCACGCTCGTCACATTGGGGGCCGCCGTCCTGGCCGTGGTGACCCCGCGGCTCGTCCATAGCGCCATGTGGCTCGCCGTGGTCCTCTTCGGCGTCGCCGGCTTCTTCCTGTTCCTCGGCAGCGAGTTCCTCGCGGGCATCCAGGTGCTCATCTACATCGGCGCCATCCTGACGCTCATCCTGTTCAGCATCATGTTCACCGCCGAAGAGGAAGAGGAGGTGGCACCGTGAGCCCCGGTCCCTACGACATGGACGCGCCCGACCCGCGCGCCGAGCGCGAGACCAAGGAAGCGAAGGGCATCATGGTGCTCGTCATCCTCGCGGTCATGCTCTTCGCCGTCGTCGGCAGCCTCGACTGGTACCAGAACGCCGACCGCGCCGACCTCTTCAACGGCATGGCCCAGGACATGTTCACACTGCACCTCATCCCGTTCGAGATGCTCGGCTTCCTCCTGCTCGCCGCCCTCATCGGCGCGCTCTACCTCGCCAACAAGGAGGGCACCCGCCGATGATCGACGTGCCCACCTACGCCTTCGTCGGCGTCTCGGCCATCCTGTTCGCCATCGGCCTCTTCGGGGTCATCACGAACACGAACGGCATCCGGCTGCTCATCTCCATCGAGCTCATCCTGAACGGTGCCAACCTCAACTTCGTCGCCTTCAGCGCCCATCACGCAGACCCTGCCGGGCTCGTCTACACGCTGTTCTCGATCGCCATCGCGGCGGCCGAGGCGGCGGTCGGTCTGGCCATCTTCATCAATCTGTTCCGCTACAAGCAGACCGTGAACGTCACGTCGGTCAAGACCATGAGGTGGTAGAATGGCGAGCTTCTTCCTCGAACAAGCATGGCTCATCCCGCTCCTTCCCATCCTGGCGGCGCTCATCATCACCTTCGTCGGCCACAAGCTGCCGCAGGGCGGAGCGTCGCTGCTCATCGCCGCCATCGTCGGCTCCCTGGCGATGTCGGTGGGGGCTTTCGGTCAGGTGGTCCAAGGCGGCGAACCGTTCCAGCGCAGCTGGGAATGGCTCTCCACCGGCAGCCACACCATCGACATGGGCTTCCTGGTCGACAACCTGTCGTCCTTCATGGCGCTCCTCGTGTCGCTCCTCGTCCTCCTCATCGTCATCTATTCATGGGGCTACATGGGCGAGGAAGGCAAAGGACGCCGGCGCTACTACGCCGAGGTCGGCCTCTTCGCCGGCGGTATGCTCGGCACCGTCCTGGCGGACAACTTCCTCCTCATGTTCCTCTTCTGGGAGATCATGGGCCTCTGCTCCTATCTCCTCATCGGCTACTGGTTCCGCCGGCCGAGCGCCGCCGCGGCGAGCCTCAAGGCGTTCCTGGTCACCCGCGTCGGCGACGTCATGCTCCTTGTGGGCATCGTCATCCTCTTCGTCCACTTCGGCACCTTCGACTATCGCGAGATCTTCGAAGCGGTCAAGGACCCCGCCGCGCAGGACACCATGCCGCTCCTTTTCGCCGCGCTCATGATCTTCGGCGGCGCGGTCGGCAAGTCGGCCCAGTTCCCCCTGCACGCATGGCTTCCGGACGCCATGGAAGGCCCCACCACCGTCTCGGCGCTCATCCACGCCGCCACCATGGTCAAGGCCGGTGTCTTCCTCGTCGCGCGCAGCTTCCCGGTCTTCGTCCACACCCCAGACGTCTTCACCGTCGTCGCGGTCATCGGCGGCTTCACCGCGTTCTACGCGGCGACCATGGCCCTCGTGATGTACGACATCAAGCGGGTGTTGGCCTATTCGACGCTGTCGCAACTCGGCTACATGTTCCTCGGCCTCGGCGCCGGCGGGCTCATCCTGGTCAAGACCGGGAGTCCCATCGGCTATGTCGCCGCGCTCTTCCACCTGATGAACCACGCGTTCTTCAAGGCCGGTCTCTTCCTGGGCGCGGGTTCGGTGGGGCACGCGTTCCACCATGCGGCGAACCCGTACGACTTCCGCCAGATGGGCGGACTGCACCGCAAGATGCCGGTGACCTCGTGGGTCATGCTGATCTGCTCCGTCTCCATCGCCGGAATCCCGCCCCTTGCCGGGTTCTGGTCGAAGGACGAGATCCTCGCCGCGGCGAACACGGCCGGCGGCAGCGAACCGATCCTCATGGTGCTCTGGGGGCTTGCGGTGCTGACGGCGTTCATGACCGCGTTCTACATGTTCCGCATGTGGTTCAGCACCTTCGCCGGGGAACCGCGCTCGGAGATGGCCGAACATGCCCACGAATCGCCCAAGGTGATGCTCTGGCCCATCTCCATCCTCGCCTTCTTCGCCCTCTTCTCGGGCCTCTTCTTCTTCGTGCCCTTCGGCGGCTTCGGCGGCTTCGAGCCCTACATGGCGCACGACCTTGAGAGCTACACCCCCGGCTTCATTGAGGTGCACGCCTTCCACGCCTCCGAGTTCCTGGTCCATCTCTTCACGAGCCCGCTCACCTGGCTCTCCATCGCCGTCGCGGCCGCCGGCGTGGCGCTCGCGTGGGCGATGTACGTCAAGGGCTCGGTCTCACCGGAGCGCATGAAGACGCGCTTCTCCGCTCTTCACAACGGCGCGACCCGACGCTGGTACCTCAACGACCTCACCGTCGGCACCGGCCGCTTCGTCGGCGTCGTCGGTGGCGCTCTCTCGGCGCTCATCGACCGCTACGTCATCGACGGCATCGTCAACGGCCTCGCCCGCGGAACGACCTGGGCCGGCGGCCACATGCGCACCTGGCAGACCGGTGTGGTGACCACCTACGCCGCCACGGTCATCGTGAGCGTCTCGATCGTCCTCATCCTCCTGCAATACGTCTTCCCCTTCCTGGGGTGGTGAACCGATGGCCTACGAGTCCCTCTACATCCCCGTCGCGCTCGGCATCACGCTGCTTGGCAGCCTGGTGAGCTTCAAGCTCCCCGCCGAAGTGGCGAAGCGGGTCGGCATCCTCGTCTCGCTCGTACCGCTCGCGCTCGGTGTCCTGGCGGTGACCGGGACGCGCATCGGTGCCGGGGCCTACACCGCCGCCGACATGTCCTACTACGGCTCCTGGGAATGGATCCCCGCGATCGGCGCGAGCGCCAGCTTCGGCATCGACGGCATCTCGGGCCCCATGGTCTTCCTGACCGGTCTTCTCACCACGCTGGTCCTCTGGTTCAGTTGGGACGTCAAGGAGCGCACCTCGGCCTACGTCGGGCTCATGCTCCTCCTTGAGGTCGCGGTCATCGGCGTCTTCGTCGCCCTCGACTACTTCCTGTTCTACATCTTCTGGGAACTCGTCCTGTTGCCGATGTTCTTCCTCATCCTGCTCTGGGGTGGACCGGAACGGAAGTACGCCGCGGTCAAGTTCCTCACCTACACCTTCATCGCGAGCCTTGTGATGCTCATCGGCATCATGACGCTCTACGCCAAGGGCCCCGGCACGTTCGACTACTTCGCGCTCCTCGATGTCGGCAAGGGGCTCTCGCGCACGCTCCAGGCGGGCGTCTTCGCCACCTTCCTGGTCGGCTTCGGCACCAAGATGCCCCTCGTCCCGGTGCACACCTGGTTGCCCGATGCGCACGTGCAGGCGCCGACCGGCGGTTCCGTCATCCTGGCGGGCGTGCTCCTCAAGCTCGGTGCCTACGGCTTCCTGCGCTTCGCTTTCCCGACGCTCCCGCAGGGCGTCCTCGAGCTGCAACCGCTCCTCGTCTTCCTCGCCATCGTCGCCATCCTCTGGCCCGCCTTCGTGGCGCTCGGCCAACGCGACCTCAAGAGCGTCATCGCCTACTCCTCCATCTCGCACATGGGCATGGTGCTCCTCGGCTTCGCCACCCTGCACCCGCTCGGCATCGTCGGCGGCATGTACATGATGTTCGCGCACGGGCTCATCAGCCCGGCCCTCTTCATGGCCGCCGGGGTCATCCAGCACGCCGCCGGCACACGGCTCATCCCGGAGCTCGGCGGTATCGCCCTCAGGATGCCCAAAGGCGTCGCGCTCGGCATGGCCGCGTTCATGGCGAGCCTGGGCCTTCCCGGCATGGCCGGTTTCGTCGCCGAGGTGCTCATCTTCCTCGGCACCTACAAGGCGTTCGGCTTCACCTTGCTCTTCGCCGTGGCGGCCGTCCCGCTGACCGCCGGATACTACCTCTGGGCGGCCAAGCGCGCCTTCTTCGGCGAGCTGACCACGCGCATCGAGACCGCGAAGATCCATGACATCACCCGGAACGAGTTCTGGCCCCTTCTCATCCTGATCGTGCTCTCCATCGTCTACGGCGTCGCTCCCATGCTGCTCACCGACATCCTCACCGCCGGCTCGGACGCCATATTGGGTACCATGGACCTTGATGTCTCCTACGCGGTCGAGGGGGTGAGCGCATAGCGGTCTTCGAGTGGCGCGCCATCGCGCCGGAACTGCTGCTGCTCCTCTTCGTCCTCATCGTCCCACTGGTCTCGCTGGCGCTCCAAAAGAGCCCGCGCTACAAGCGCGACGCCGGACGGTTGACGCTCTTCGCCTTGATCGGCGCGCTCATCCTGGTCGGCATCATGATGGTGACCGGCAACCACCTCGGCAAGGTGGTCTTCGACCTCTATGAGGTCACCCTCTTCAGCCAGTTCCTCAAGATCGTCTTCCTGTTGGTGTCGATCCTCGTGGTGCTCGTCTCGCTCGACTACGCCGAGCGCTTCCGCAACCCCACCGAATACTACACACTCATCACCGTCGCCACGGTCGGCATGATGGTGGTCGCTTCTGCGCGCGACTTCATCACCCTCTTCATCGGCCTCGAGACCGCATCGCTCTCGAGCTACATCCTCGCCGGCTACCTCAAGAACGACGGCCGCAAGGTCGAGGCGTCGGTCAAGTACTTCGTCGTCGGCGCGCTCTCGAGCGCCATCCTGCTCTACGGCATCAGCCTCGTCTACGGCATCACCGGTACCCTGCAGTTCGACGCCGTCTCGGCCGAGCTCGCCGGACAGGTGCGCGCCATGCAGCCGGTCACGCTCGTCGCCATCACCCTGCTCCTGGTCGGCATCGGGTTCAAGATCACCGCCGTGCCGTTCCACATGTACGCGCCCGACGTCTACTACGGCGCCCCCGACACGGTCTCCGCCTTCCTCTCCGGTGGCAGCAAGATCATGGGCTTCGCCGCCGCGCTCAAGGTCTTCGTCGTCGCCCTCGGGCCCATCAAGCCCGACTGGGAGGTGCTCCTCGGCATCGTCGCCATCGTCACCATGACGCTCGGCAACATCGTCGCGCTCCGGCAGACCAGCATGAAACGGCTCCTTGCCTACTCCTCCATCGCCCACGCGGGCTACCTCCTCATCGCGGTCGTCGTCGGCACCCAGCTCGCGGTCGCGGGCGGACTGTTCCACTTCTTCACCGACGCGGTCATGAAAGGCACCGCCTTCCTCATCATCGCCGCCATCGCCCTCTACGGCATCGGCGACCGCCTCGACGACATGAAGGGCCTCCGGCTGCGCAACCCGTTTTTGGCGCTCGTGTTGGTCATCATGCTCTTCTCCTTGGCCGGCGTGCCGCCGTTTGCCGGGTTCGCCTCCAAGTTCGCGCTCTTCTACAGCGCCGTCCAGTCCGCCTTCACCGACGGGCCGCGCTGGTTCGTCTGGCTCGCCATCGCCGGCATCGCCAACAGCCTCGTGTCGCTCTTCTACTACGCCAAGGTGGTGCGCTTCATCTACGGCGAACCGGCCGCGGACGAGACCAAGGTGGAACTGTCGCTCCCGACGACCATCGCGCTGTCCATCGGGCTCATCATCGTCATCGGCGCCGGCATCCTGCCGCAATACGTCTGGGGCCAGGCCCTCGACGCCGCCGCGCTCTTCGTGCCGTAGGCCGAGGAAGACGACCGGACATCGTTCGGAGAGACGATGGGCGGACGCGGGCTTCCCACCGAACGCCGTCCCACCAGACATGTCCGGTCGGACGGCTCATGTTGCGAACGCGGGCGCTTTTTCTGCGACATATCAGCGTCGCCCCCACGACGTCCCGACGGAGAGGCCTTAGGACCCTTCTCCGCCACGGCCGAGTGGGGTGAACGCGTCCCCTCCGCTGCCCTATGTAGGAGCGTGGCGTGTCAGAGGTCGGACATCATGCTGACCGTTCCGCTCCGCCCCCTCCTCGTCATCCTCACCACGGGCCTCATCGCCGGCCCCGCGGTGCCCCTTGTCGCCGTGCCGTTCATGGCAGGCGACGCGTCGGCCGCCCCCGAGATGGTGCTCGCGCCACCCCCTGTAGCACCTGCTGCGTTCAACTATTACGACAGCCGCGAAGGCCCGACCCTCTGGTCGTACGCCTTCATCGTCTCCGCGGACAACGACCTTGCCGGGACGCTCAGGATCAAGGGCGTCACAGTCCAAGGCGACGACCTTTCCACCAAGGTACGCTGGACCCAATCGTTCATCCTCGCCGGAGACGCGATGATCGGTGGCGCCGGTGGCGGTGCGGTCGCCGACCCGTCCCTTTTGCATATCCAGAAGGACGACACCCATGTCGCGACGCCCGGCTATGGCGGGCTGATGGGCAACCTCGGCGCGAGCCAAGTGCCGTTCTCGGCCCGGAACCATTCCGGTGTCGTGCAACTGGTCGTCTTCTCGACCCATGACACGGTCGACATCCGGCTCGAAAGCGAATGGACACGCGGCGTCATGCGGCACGGCGCCACCGAAGGCGACCCCTCGGACATCCTCATGCGCACCCTCACCGATCTGCACGGTGGCGACCACCACGGCGTGCAGGTCCTCGGGAGCGAAGGAAAGGACCTCGCGATGTCGTTCTCGACGCACGACGGCCTCGTCGGCTGGTTCTTCGGCTCCCGGCCCGGACACCGAATCGACTGGACCTGCACCGCACCACCCGGTTCCCAAGGCTGCGGCCATGGCGACGGCCATGCGCACGACCACCCCCTCGTCCGCCTCGTCACCCGCACCCCCGGCCCGTGGCGCTTCGACGTGCACACGATGGAAGACGACCACAAACAGGACCCGCTCCTCGTCATCGCCGCGCGCCTGCCCCCCCTCGACGACCATGCGTGGCAGAGCGGGACACCATCGTGACGCGGCCGCCCGCTCCTGGATAAAAAGCCGACCCATCACAGCCAGATACCGATTTGTATAAATATGCCGTCTCATCCGCACACGACACAATGCCGATGTGGGACAAGTGCGGGGTCATCGGGATCGTCTCCACGGAAGACGTCGCCACCCCCATCTTCTATGGCCTCCGTGCCCTCCAGCATCGGGGCCAGGAGAGCGCCGGCATCTCGATCCTCGCCGAAGGGGGCGCCGTCCGCACCCACAAGGCGCTGGGTCTCGTCGACCAGGCGTTCACCTCGGAGGACCTGGCACGGCTCTCGGGCCGCCTCGGCATCGGCCATGTCCGCTACGGCACCGCCGGCGGCCGCGGCGTCGAGAACGCCCAACCGCTCTCCGTCGAATCGGTGGTCGGCACCGTGGCGCTCGCCCACAACGGCGACGTCGTGAACGCCCCCGAACACCGCGAACGGCTCAAGCTCAAAGGCTGGGGGTTCGTCAGCGAGAACGACTCCGAAGTGGTCGTCCGCATGCTCGCCAACGAACTGGCCCAGACCCACAACCCGGTCAAGGCCATCAAGGACCTCATGAGCAAGATCCGCGGCGCCTACTGTTTTCTCTTCATCATCGGCGAACGGCTCTTCGCCGTCCGCGACCCCCTCGCCATCAAACCGCTCGTCCTCGGCGAGGTCGACGGCAGTTATATCGTCGCCTCGGAGACCACCGCCCTCGACGTCCTCGGCGCCGAATACATCCGCGACGTCGAACCCGGCGAGATCCTCGAGCTCACCCCCCACGGCTTCGAATCGCACTCTGTTGCCAACGAAGGCTCGACGGCGCACTGCTTCTTCGAGCACGTCTACTTCGCCCGCAGCGACTCTGTCCTGGACGGCGTGTTGGTGCATGACGCCCGCAGTCGCATCGGCGCCCGGCTCTGGGAAGAATCCCCCGCCGACGTCGACATCGTCGTGCCCGTGCCCGACTCCGGCCGCGCCGGTGCCCAAGGACTCGCCGAGGCCGCCGACCTCCCCTACAAGGAGGCCCTCATCAAGAACCGCTATGTCCACCGCACCTTCATCATGCCCGGCCAGGACACCAGGGAGCTCAACGTCAAACTCAAGCTCAACCCCATCAAGCGCTTCATCGAAGGCCGCCGCGTCATGCTCGTCGACGACTCCATCGTCCGCGGCACCACCATGCGCCGCATCGTCCACCTCCTACGCGACGCCGGGGCCAAGGAAGTGCATGTCCGCATCACCAGTCCACCCATCGTGTCGCCCTGCTACCTCGGCATCGACATGCACACACGGGACCAACTGGTCGCCGCCAACCACTCGGTCGACGAGATCCGCACCATGATCGACGCCGACTCGCTGGCCTTCGTCTCACTGCCCGGCCTTGTCGGTGCCCTCGGTTTCAGCCAGAACAGCCTCTGCCTCGGCTGCGTGACCGGCGCCTACCCCGTCGAGATCCCCGGCGAACGCCTGCGCAGCCAGACCAGCCTCGGCCAGTTCAAGGAAGCGGGAAAAGTGGAGAAGAAGACGGTCTGAGACATCGGCTCACTTGCGCCGCATGGCGACATAGCCCACGACGGCGATGCCTGAGACGAGCACCGCGGTCATGGCCGACGGGAAGAACGGCACTGTCGTCACCTCGATCGTCCCGCACATGGGCGACTCGCCCTCCGCGGTGACGTTCTCGTCGTACTGGTGCATACCGACCGCGGTGACACCGTACGTGTAGGTCTTGCCGGGCTCCGTGTCGTGGTCGATGAAGCGCGGGGTGGGGAACTCCTTGTAGGCGATCTCCTCCATCTCGCCGCCATCGACCGACCGGTAGATCTTGACGTCACTGAACGAGTTCAGCTGGTACGACATGAACACGCCACCCGTCTCCGGTGCATAGCCGGCCAGGTTCGTCGGACAAGGCGGGTGGTCACCGGTCGAACCCTCGCACCCCATCTGGTCCGGGTCCTCCGCGCAGGTCGGATCCTTGAGGTCTTCCTCCTGCGCGGCGGCGCCGCTGGCAAGGAGAAGGATCGCGAGCAGGCCTATTGTCGGGACGCTCCATCGTAAGCGCATCATACCACGGACTTCGTACGCCAGCCAAGAAAGCGGTTCAGGGACGAAACCGGGGTGGGGTGTAATGTCATCGTGACGCTTCGGCGTGGATCCGTCTTATGGACCGGTCGGCGCGAGTTCCGCACCCGGCGCCACCGGCACCTCGGCACAACAACAGACGGTCGAACAGGTCACCACCCGTTCGCGCTCCTCGACGACACAAAGACAGTCGGAACATCGCATCCGGGGCATCGGGAACGCCTACTCGACCCCGTCTGAAATGACTATCCCTCAAGGGTGCGAACATGTCTCACCACGAAACGCTCTTATAAGGCACCCACTTTCGACGCGTCGCGCCCCCTCTTATGAGGTCCATGCACTCGGGGCGCACCGCTCGGGCTCGTAGATCAGACCGGTAGATCGCGTCCTTGGCATGGACGAGGCCTCGGGTTCGAATCCCGACGAGTCCACTTCGCTGCCGCCACTTCGTGGGCGGCAGGCTCGTGTCCTCGCCGGGTGCTCGCTGCGCTCGCTCCCTCCGAGTCATTTCGCTGGACTCTGAGTTCGACGGCTTCTACCTCACTTGCTTGCACATCCTCTCCGCCCGCCGTCAGGCAAGCTCGGCCCTGTGGGTCTGGATGTCCATTTTGCTGATACTTGGCATGGGGAGGACATATCGTGCCTCCGCGCCGCTCTTTCCTGGGGCCCCGCCGACCCGCCGGACTCGGCTTCGATAAAACGATTCATATAGCATGAACGGGTAAAGCCGTCCGACGTGTACCCCCAATCCGGTGATGCGGTCCAGGTGTCCGCTCTCCTTAGGGAGAGCCTCCATGGGCCGGTGTGCCAAGCATGCCACTCCGGGACCCGCCCCGGACCGTCAGCTACAAGTAGGAGTACGTAAGTCGGAAGGGCAGGCGTATGGAACAGATCCTTGACTCATCCCTGAAACGTCAGGTCCAACGGCATGTGTTGGAGAACCCTGGCACGACGATCGCGAACATCGCGACCGCGCTCGACCTCGACCCGGACAAGGTGGAGGCGACCATCGACCAGAACGAAGACACGTTCAAGAAGGTCAAGGCGCGCGGCAAGAGTTTCAGGATCTACCTCCGCAAGAAACCCCACCGCGCCCGCTACGGCGCCGACCTACGCCGGCAAAAGATCCAGGAACTGGTCACCTCCGAGCCCGGCATCACCCTGTCCAAACTGGGCCTCAAGGTCTCCGCCTCCTACCAATCCATCTACAACGACGTCGAGAACGGCAAGATCCCGGGCGTCCGCATGGGCCGCGGCGCGACCCGCCGCAAGGACATCCGGCTCTACCCCGTGAACTACCGCCCCGAGCTCGCCCCGGTCTCCGACCACCTCGAACCGGCCAAGACGGAAGAGGAGCAGGCGGCCATCGACGAACCGAAACGCGCGGCCATCCTGCGCACCGAGGCGCGCCGCAAATCGACACGCGGTCCCGACCCCGAGATCCCCGAGAAGATCAAGGCGGTCGTCACCAAGGAACCCGGGCTCACGGCGAAGGATATCGCCGACCGGCTCGAGAACCACGTCCCCTACATCTCCAAACTCCTCAAAGAGGGCATCCCCGGCGTCCAATCGCGCGGCCGCGGCGTGCGCGGCGACCCGAAGCGCTGGTTCACCTACGAAGGGCTCCGGCGCCAGGTCGAACAGAAACGCATCGCCCAGGCCGAGCGCGAGATCGAGGAACAGTTCCGCCGCAAGGACCGCGGCCCGAGCGTCTCCGACCAGGTGCGCGAGGTCATCGAGGCCAACCCCGGCGTCACCATCCAGGAGATCGCCGAAGCCATCGGCAAGGCGCCCTCCTACGTCTCGACGCTCATCAACAAGGGCAAGGTCGAAAGCCTCGTCTCACGCGGAAGCGGCGCCCGGAACGACCCGAAGCGCTACTACGCCGCCGGGCACGTCTTCGCCGACGGCGAGACCGGCCAGGTCCAGCTCACGAGCGACGACCTGTTCCGCGAGTACCTTGACAACCGGACGCTGTCCGAGACCAGCCTCGACTGGCTCAAGGAGAACTTCCCCGACTACCAGGACGGCGTCTCCGTCATGGAGAACCTCAGGCAGTTCCGCAAATGGGAGAAGGCGAACAAGTAGCGTCCCCGTCGCGGGGAGGCTCCGGCCGCACGTGTCAGCGCCGGCAATCCTTTTCCCCCGCCCCCCTTGCGCGGACCCGTGTCGCCAGGCGCCCACGGCCCGACCGAACTGCGTGAACTCCTGCGCCGATTGAAAGAGCAGCGGAGCGACCCCCACCCGCTCATCCGTGACGCCAAGCTCATGGCGGACCGCGCCCGCGCCGCCGAGGCGCTCGTCGCCATCGCCACGCACGCCGAGGCGACGACGGAGACGCGGAACGAAGCGCTCGAGGTGGCCGTCGACCGCATCCGCCAGGTCGAGCGCGAAGGCCAGGTCGCGGAGACCGTCCCGGTCATCGTGAAAACGTTGGACAACGCCGGCGCCGCGACCGCCGCCGCGCCCTTCGTCGACCGCCTCACCGCGCTCCCCGACGGCGAGGCGCTCTCGGTGGGCCTGCGCGAGACCGCCAAGCACGTCCCCGACCCGCTGCGGGTCGCCCTCTTCGAACGCGCGCTCTTGAACCGAGGTACCGAACGGGACGACGCGAAGGCGGTCCTGCGCGCGGCCTTCACGACCCCGGCGGACCTCGAGACGGCCGGGGCTTGGCAGGCCCGCCTGCGCGCCATCGACGACCCCGAACTGTCCGCGCGCTTGATGGCGTTCCTGCACCACCAGATCGCGACAATCGCTTCGACCCATGCGCTCGTCGAGTCGACGATGGCGGATGTCGCCCAACGTCTCGCGGCGACGACCGGTCGCAGCGACGCCCGCGGCCGCATCGACCTTTGGCGCGCCATCGTCCAGACCCTCGTCGTGCCGTCCTCGCTCGACCCGTTGGAGCGGGCCATCGAGACCGAACCGCCCGGCGTGCGCGCCGACGTCGCGCTCGCCCTGGGCGCACAGGCGGACCGGCTCGGGGAGAAAGAACGCGCGAGCGCGCTCTTCGACGATGTCGAACGGCTCGTCGCAGAAGTGCCCCCCACCCACGCCGACCGGCTGCTTGGCAAGCTGGAGACCGCCCGCGCCTACCTCCGCGGCGAGACCCCCGGCGGGAAAAAAGGGGCGCCCGAGAAGAGATCGAAGCCGGTCCCGATGCAACGCCAAAGCGGCCGCCTTACCGCACCGAGCGGCCACTCCCTTGCCCTCCTCAACACCTACACCGGCGGCGTCAAAGAGATCCACTTCCGCGCCGTCGCCCGCGCCGCACCGCTCTGCGCCGCATTCGGCCTCGACCTCGTCCTCGTCGGCTTCCCCCTCCCACTCACCGAACTCGTCGAGCGCACCGCGCGCGAGACACGCATCGGCGGCCATCCCTGGGTGGTCGACCTCGCCAAGGCGCGCCGTGTCCACGCGCTCCCCATGGATCCCGGTGAAGAGCCCGCCGCCTGGCGCGCCCGTGGCACCTGGGTCGCCGCGACGGAGAAGCCCGACCCGACACGCCGCATCGCCATCGAGGAACAGGTGCACGCCGGACCCGTATGCGTCATCATGGGCATCGGGCCCAAAGGGCTCCCGAACCGCGTCAAGAACGCCTGCGCCGGCGAATACGAGATCACCGGCGCCGAGGTGGGCCTCGAGACCGCGACCGCCATGGGCATCCTCGCCGACCGGCTCGGCAAAGCCGGGAGAGCGGCGGGACGCGGGTCATAGGCTCACGCGCTCGTGGTTTCGACCACGTGCCGATCGCCCGATTCCGCCTCGACGTAGATGCGGCGCACCCCCGGCACCGCCTCACGCACCGCGTCCTCGATGTCATCCACCGCCCGCTCGAGCTCGTCGGTCGACATCCCTTTTTCGAAGTCGACATCCAAGGCGACAAGCAGGTCCTCGGAACCCAGATACATGCTGCTCAGCGAGACCAGCGAACGCACCTTCGGGTGCCCCTCGACGATCTCGACGACGCGCAACCGATGGTCCGGGTCCATCGACTCCCCCAGGATCAGGTCACGGCTGCGCCGCGCCAAGAGCAGCGCGATCACCATGAGGAAGAGCCCGATGACGAAAGACGCCGCACCGTCCCAGACACCGTTCCCGGTGGCATAGGTCGCCGAGACGCCGACCGCGGCGATGACGATGCCCACGAGCGCCAGTCCGTCCTCTGTGAAGACCGTGACGAGGGGCGCGTTCTTCGTGCGGCGCAGGGTCTCCGAGAATGTCGCGATGCCCGTGTCTTCCTGGTGCTTGCGCAACTCGCGGATGCTGATGAAGAGCGCACCGGACTCGAACAGGAACGCGAAGACGAGCACCCCGTAGACCCACCACGCCATCGCCGGGTCCAACGCGTGCGGGTCACGCATCTTGTGGAAACCCTCGACGAGAGAGAACGCCCCGGCGACACCGAAGATGAGGATGGCGACGACGAAGCTCCAGAAGTAGGCCGCCTTGCCGTAGCCGAACTCGTGCCGCTTCGACGCCTTCCGCTCGGAGACATGTATGCCGCGATAAAGCGCGACCTGGTTGAGCGTGTCACTCGTGGAATGGTACGCCTCGGCCAACATCGAGGACGAGCCGCTGAAGAACGCCGCGAAGTACTTCGCGATGGCGACCAGCAGGTTGGCCACAAAAGCCGCGATGACCGGGAGCTTGGCGGCCGCCATGGGTGCGGCCGGAGACGCCTTTCAGCGGATAGACCTGCGCCTCTCGGCTCACAGTTCCGGGTGGACTCCGTAAAGCCTTTCCACCCATTCGACGCCCGACTTCCAGAGCATCTCCTCTCCCAGGTCGCCCGACTGCAGGAAACCGGAGACCCGCCTCGGGACGGTGTCGACGGGCATGACGACATCGGGTCTTGAGAGGTCGTCGATGTAGTCGGTCTCCAGGAACCAGCGACCACCGGGTGCGTCGGCCGCCGCTTTGCGGATGTGCTTGCGGCTCGCGATGATGCTCGGAAAAAGCCCGTGGCATTCCTCGGGCTTGACAAGCGGGGGGGCGTAGTGCTTGATGACCCGGTCACGCGGCATCTTCGCCCGGTCGGCGATCGCGCCGAGGTCGGCCATGACCTCCGGGTCGGCCGACTCCGTGTGCAAGATGGCCGGACAACCGGCCCCGCGGGCGATCCCGAGGATCTCCTCCAACGCCACGTTGGACGCGTCCCACACCTCGTCGCTGACCTCGAAATGCGGCCGCCCCACTTCACCGATGGCGACCGCCTTGCCTTCCTCGACATAGCGCGCCGCCGTCTCGGCACCTTTGATGAGCTGTTGTACACCTCGTTCGACACCGAGCGTCTCGGCCATGCGCACGAGATGCACCGGGTAAGGCCCGAGCGCGACCCAGCATTGCACGCCTGTCTCTTTCCGCACCGCCTCTGCGGTCGCGACCGTCCGGTCGTATGCACGCTCCCAATCCGGGGTGTCACCGACAAAATCATCGTGCGGCGAATGGACCAGCATGAAATGCGTCCCGCCCGCCTTCTCGTACGCCTTCGCCGCTTCGACGTGGTGCCCGTCAGGACGCAGATGGACATGGTTGTCGAAGACCGGGACGCGGGCCATCTATGACCCTTCGGCGACCACCGCGTCCCCACGGCCCGTTGCACGGGGCGCACCGACCAGGCCCCTGTCGCGCAACTCATCGATGAACAAGCGCAGCGAGCGGCGTACACGGTCGAGATCACCGAGGCCGGTCGCGACGATGCGCCCACTCGAGAAGACCAGGATCGTCACCGGCGGGTCGACCGGTCTGTGGACGAGCCCCGGGAAACGGTCGGGCTGATAGGCGGTCGTCTCCGGACCGAACGCCAAGACCACCTGGTCGAGCGGCACAGAGGCGCCGAGGTCGGTCGAGACGACGAGGTTCTCGACCCAGAAGCGCACCCGCTCGTCGAGCCGGACGCCGCTTGCGGTCAACCGTTCGGTGAGTGATTGCAAGCGCTTCTTCGCCGCGTCGGTCCCCTTCGGGCCGGTGATGCGCACCGAGCCGTCGCCGAAGAGCAGGAACGTGGTGCTCTTGTCGCGGATGACCAGTCCAGGGAAGCGTTCCGGGTCGTACGGGTCCGCCTCGAGGGGACCTTCCAGGGCCGCAAGGTCCAACGGCTTGCCGAGCTCGGCCGTGGCGACCACGTTCTCGATGATGATCTCGTCCGACAGGATGACGCCTCCGGGCGTGGGACGGGGAGGGGCCTTCTAAAGGGTATGCCCGAGGGCTATCCGACGACCTTCTCCCACTTCTTGAGCTTGAGGACCTTAGAGAGGCTCGATCCGCGGCGAATCTCTTCGCGCAGGCGGTTCTCGTGCTCGTAGACGTCCAGGGCGCGGTTCGCGAGTTCGACGGCTTGGTCCTGCGGCACGACGACGACGCCCATGTCGTCGGCGACGATCCAGTCGCCGTTCCGTACCACCTGGCCGCCGCAGACGATCTCGCCCCCGATCTCGCCGAAGCCCTTCGGTTCACCGGCGTTGGGGACGATGTGGCGCGCCCAGACGGGGAACTGGATCATGCGGATGTGGTCGACGTCGCGGACGGCACCGTCGATGACGAGCCCTTCGACACCGCGCACCTTGCAGGTCTCTGACGCGAGCTCGCCCCAGACCGCGGTGTGGCCGCCCTGCGTGGTGATGACAAGGACATCGCCCGGTCCCGCCTTGTCGATCGCTTCGACCGGCTTGGCCCAATCGCCGTTCATCGCCTCGACCGTCACCGCACGACCGACGATCTTGACGTCCTGCTGCACGGGCCGGAGGCCGAACATGGCCCCCTTGCGGTGCATGGCGTCACTGACGTTCGAGGTGGAGACGCGACCGAACGCCGCATAGAGCTCCTCCTGCTTGTATTTCTTGAAGAGCTCCGTCGGCACGACCTTCTTGTCGCGGATCGCCGCGACGATCTTGCGCGCCTCCTCGGTCGGCCGCTCCGCCTTGATGATGGCGCCGCCGACGATGACGATGCTCGCCCCGGCTTTGACGACCTCGGCGACGGTCTCTGAGTTGAGCCCGCCGGCGACGGCCACGGGGATGTCGACAGCTCGCGCGACCTCCTTGAGGATCTCGACCGGGTTCCCGCCCTTCATCTGCTCGTCGATGCCGACATGCATGCAGACATAGTCCGCACCGAGCCTCGCCGCGTCCTTGGCGCGCTGGACCTTGTCCGGCACCGAGATGAGATCGACATAGAGCTTGGCGCCATACTTTCTCGCGGCCTTGACCGCCTCCTCGATGGTGCCGTTGTCCGCAGCGCCCAGTACACCGATGGCATCGGCGCCCGCCTTGGCCGCCATCTCCGTCTCGAACGCACCCGTGTCCATGGTCTTCAGATCGGCGATGATGAAGCGGTCCGGGAACTCCTTCTTGAGCCGCCGCACCGCCTCCATGCCCTCCGACTTGATGAGCGGCGTCCCCGCTTCGAGCCACTCCGCGCCGCCTTCCACCGCCTCCTTGGCATAACCGAGCGCACGGTGCAGATTGACTTCGTCGAGGGCCACCTGGAGGACCGGATGGTCGAGGTCGAGGGACATCCAAAAAGACGAGGGGGTGACGGTGATTAAGGTGTCGGCCGACCGCGACAACAGGAGAAGCACACACCCGGTTCGTCCGGTCGGGCGGCTGATGATGCGCAGCATATAAACAAAGAGGATCCGGACCCACAAGAGCCGACTCCCGACGCGTGTCCGCACATGGGACGTCTCCGAATAGACACGCTCCTTCGGACCCACTAGCCGGCCTGCCCCAACCTATTTCCGCCCCATCCCGTCTCTTGTCGCCATGCGTGTCGTGGTGCCCATCCTTGCCCTCCTTCTGATGACTCTCGCCGGCTGCGTCGGCGACGAGTCCCCCAAGAACACAGTCGACGAAGGAACACTCACCGGTCCGCTCCTCGGCCTGGCAAGTGGCCTGCCCACGCTCCCCCGCGAGACCGCCACGCTCGAAGCGGCGCCCGAGTGGCGACTCGGCGAATGGTGGCGCATCAAGTTCACGGCCCCGCCGTACGGGATCGAAGGGGAGTTCGATCGCGTCGTCGCCGGCGTCGACAACGACACCTACCTTGTCGGGATGGACCGGGCGGGATGGAACGACGGCATCATGCTGCTCCATTTCCCCGCCTTCGGCGAGATCGCCAAGGCCGACCTCTCGTTCGAGGCGCATGACCTTCCCATCTCGTTCCTGAGGTTCCCGCTCGTCGAAGGCGGCACATGGGAGACACAGTGGTACAACGGCGCGCCCCTCACCGCCATCGTCGAATCGGTGGACGGCACCGTGGCGAAGGTCCACATCACCGGCGCGCGCGACATCCACATCACATACGACGCCACGATGGGCGCCATCTCAAAGCTCGCCATCGCCGACTACGGCGGCTACGAGGTCATCGAGCACGGCTACGGCTACACCGGGGACGTGCGCGTCCCCGCAGCCCAGGACCTCGTCTTCTGCGACGGCCGCGCCGTCCTGGTCCAGGCGGTCGACCGCTGCAAGTTGGTCGAGGCGACCGAGCCGCGCGGGCCAGAGGACCGCATCACGGTGAAGGCCGGCTACGACGCCGTCTCGTTCGGGCTCTTCCTCGCCGATGCCCAGGACACCGGCCCCGTCGCGCCCGGCATGCTGCAGATCCAGGTCCAGGACCCGAGCTGGAACCGCTACAGCGCGGTCAAGACCCCCGACGATCCTGGCTATCTGCTCCTGCCCTATGGTGGCGGCGACCCCGCCGGCGAATGGACCATCACCTCGGTCGCCGCCGGTGCCGGACTCGCCATCCTTGAGGGCGTGGCGTATGTCTCGTACGAGGTCTCGCTCTAGGCCGACGCCATCCTTGAATACGGAGGCCGGCTCGTCACAGGCGACCACCGCGACTTCGCCAGGATCGCCGGTCTCGAACCGTTGCGCCCGGCTTGAACGAGGCCGGCCACCCCGCCCCTCCCGAAGGAAAGAGAGCCAAGGGACCAAACCTCAGGCGAATGAAACCACGTCAAGGGTCATATAGCGCGGTTCGCCCTCGTCGCTCATGCAGCGGCGTCTGGCCCTGGTCTTCGGTCTCCTCGTCACTTCCATGGTCGCGGGCTGCGTCTCTGAGGAAAACACGCCTGGATCCCCACCGGTCACGCCGGCCGCGGCGGAAGAGGCCGAAGCCCGAGCTGCGGAACCCCTGCCCGAACCCCCCACCATCGAAGCGATACCCGTCTCCTGGTCGGGTCGTCTTGAGACCGGCATCCGCGTGTGTGAACTCCAGACGCCTTCCTGCCACACGGTCCGACCGATGCGAGAGGACCAGGAACGGACCATCGAAGGGGAAGCGGGAAACGTGCTCGGCGGTCAGGTGAACTTCACCTGGCAAGCCTCCTCACCCCTCATGGCGGAGCTCCGTGCGGTCATCTTGGCCGACCGGCCCGACTGCGACGACTGCGACCAGGTCGTTCTCGGTTTCGCCATCGGCCCGTCGCCGTTGCAGGTCTCCCTCGAAGGGATGGAGCGGCCGCTCGAGGACGACGAGGTCATCCGCATGTACGTCCGCGCCCCGTACGCCCAGTTCCACCCGCCGCTCTACCTTCAGGCGGATCTTAGCCAGGACTTCGCGGTCGAAGGACAGGTGGAGATCGAGCGGCCGAACCGGGAATAAGCACGGACTCCCACCGACAGCACCCCCCTCCAGACAGGGACAATGCTTTTATACTGCCCAACCCAGGGTCCTATGCCCCCCGAAAAGACCGCGCGAGGCCGCCAGGCGGACCATGACACGCGGCGCAAGCGGGGGGCCACAACCGCGGCCGCAAAACATCCCCCGAGCCACGCGATGACGGCGGACACCACGGACGCGGACAAGACGCCCCACAAAAGAGCGCCAGGACCGACCTTCGGGCCAGGATGAACCGGCGCGACGACATGGTGGCCACAAAACTGCGTCCCTTTAAGGGTCCCTCCCTGAGGATCAGACGAGACGTCACCGCGTGATGCGGAGGACAACCCGGGACGCGGACAATCGCCGGGAACGCCGCCCGACGTGCCAATGCCCACTGCTGTCCCTATGGGAAGGGCGGTACATCGAAGCGGACGACGGACCGGGTCAGGAAGTCGAGGAAGGTCCCACAAGGGCCCCGATGACGCGCACTGTTATGGTCCGGGCGACACCGGCACACCCTACTTTCTGAGCGCCGCCGCCGGCGCCCGACAGCCTTACATATGCTGGAGACCCATGTCGCAAGCGAGGAGACAGCAGGAGATTTCCCTTCCCTCCTAGTGTCTTGCTGACTCCTGTTCCCCGGGCCCGCGGTCTTCTGCGGGCCCGACCCTGAACGTTGAGCCGGACGGCCCGAAAAACCACCCTTCAACCCGTTCGACCCACAAAACGAACACAGGAAAGCGTATATAGAGGATTCCTGGGTATCCCTCCTGTAGGACATGGCGATCTCCATGAGGCGCTCCATCATCACGCTGGTCGCAGTCACCCTCCTCCTTGCCGCCGTGCCGGCGGAGGCGGCCCCCGAGCCGGTCGCCGCCACAGCCGAGTGCGCGCCACCCTGCGGCTCCATCTACCCCATCATCAGTCTCACCGCAGACCTCAAGATCCCCATCTCGTCGCTCGAACTCGGCGAGCTCCCCGGATCGGTCCCGATCAAGGTCAAGTATTGGTGGGACATGGAGCAGGAAGGCACCGGCGCCCCCGACAAGGAAGAGATGACCATCGATTTTGCCATCACCCACGAGCCCACCTGGCTCGACGCGTCGCTCGACAAGACGAGCTGCGCCTTCATCCTCACGCCCTACCCGACCGAGTACGAGCCCCCCGAGTGCGCCATCACCATGAAGCTCGACATCGTCGGGCCGCTGCCGCAGACCGAAGAGGCGTTCGAAGAGGCGGGCAAGCGCGTCATGCTGTTCGCCACCTCGGCCCAATCGGGCACGTTCGAGCGCTCCTACGGCGTCAAGGACCTCCGCATCAGTTGGGAGGGCGCGCCGAGCTTGTCGGACGCCGAGACGGAATCGACGGCCACCGAGGAGGCCCCGATGCCCGCGATGGTCGCCCCCGTGGCCCTCGGCCTCCTGGGACTCGCCGCGTCGCGCCGACGCCACTGAGCCGCCGTCGGACCGCCTTAGTTAAAAGGGACCCGTTCTTCCGCGCGCCCAGGCGCGGCCCCCGACCCGCCCGGAAGGACCTCTCATGGCACGGCGCAGGCGCGAGGACGACAAGAAGGCGGAGATGCCCTTCGAGGTCCCCGAGTTCGACGAGAGCGAATACATCCGCCGCGAGACCATCAGCTTCCGCACCACCCTCATCCTGTTCCTCTACTCCATCGTCACCGCCGCCGTCTCGTTCGGCGTCTGGCTCGCCATCGGGGCGACCGAGCGCGGCTGGTTCCTGGCCCTCTTGATCGGCGCGGTCCTCGGCTACCTCCTGCGCTACATCTATCCCGCCCTCAAGGTGGATGTCAGCCACTTCGGCAAGAAAGACTGGACCGGCACCGGGTTCCTCTACTTCTTCTCCTGGTTGGCGTTCTTCATCTTCTTCACCAACCCGCCCCTCTACGACGGCGTCGACCCTGATGTCGGCCTCCACATCACCCCCGACCTGCAGGAAGCGGGCGCACCTGTGAACATCACCGTCTTCGCCATCGACAACCTGAAGGTCGTCCCCGACTCGCTCGAGTTCCGCGTCACCGGGCCAGGTGGTACCGATCTGGGGGTTCCGGATCTATGGCATGACCCGGAGCATGAAAGCCACTGGGGCCTCACCTTCACACCCCCTGAGGCCGGTGAGTACACCATCACCGCGACCGTCGCCGACAGCCGCGGTCGCGAAAGCACCGAGACCCGCACCTTGCGGGTCGCCGATGACGTCATCGAGGTGCAACTGGACGACGGCGGCCGCTTCACCCGCGACACCAACCGCGTCATCGTGCGCATCACCGAGGACCGGCCCGAAGGGTTCGACCTTTGGCATGTGCGCCTTGCCCCCACCGACGGCTCCGCAGCCATCATCATGGAGCGCGACCGCGACGACGACACCTGGGTGGTCGAAGCGACCCACGAGCGTTTCAAGGAACTGGTCCAAGGTGGCGACGACAACGTCACGTTCCGCGTCGAGGCGGTCGAGCACGACAGCTACCTGCTTGCGCGCGACCACGGCCTCCACCCCATCGAGACCCCCCTCGTCTCGAACGAGACCTACACGGTCACCTTCGCCGACGAGAGCGTCCTCGGGGACGACACGACGAAAACACCCAAACGGCTTCCGGCCCCCGCCAGACAGGTGCCCGCACCCGGTGCGTTCCTCGCGGTCGGTGCCCTGGTGGCGGTGGTCGCCGTTGCCCGAAGCCGGCGGCGTGATTAGCCTGGACACCCGGTGGACGCGTCATCCCGGGACGGTGCGACCTATCGGCACCCTTTTCTGTCAGCCGACGCCGTCACCGGCGAAGGGATGCACGCCCACTCCGGGATCGCCGAAAATTTCGTGGGGATCCTCCGAACCGAGGAACGCGCCAGCCTGCGCAAGATCGCCGGCATCGTCACCATGTTCCTCTTCCTCGGGCTCTTCACCGCCCTCATGGTCGACCTGCCGGACGGCCGCATGCTCGGCATCGGCGTCGGCACCGTGACCCTCACCTTCCTCATCGGCGGCGCAGCAGGCCTGCTGTACGGCCGCTATGTCACGACCCGCACCTGGCGCGATTCCCTCACACAGCGCTGGAACGGCTGGATGCGCTACTCGCTCGCCTGCGCCCGCATCGACGAGGTGCATCGCCGCGTCCAGGGTCGCCCCGCGACCCGCAGCATCGGACCGCTCGTCGCCTTCTGGTCCAGCGCGCTCTTTCTGACGCTCATCCTCGGCCTCCTGACCGTGGTGGACGGCGGCCCCGCGCTCCTCAAGACCCCTGTCTTCGCCACCTACGGCGCCTGGCTCGGGTTCTCGCTCGGCCGCGCGCTCTCGGTGCGGCTCTGGGTGCACGACTTCCTCGTCTCCATCGACGACCTCATGCGCAAGGGCGAGGTCGGGCTGTGGGGATACATCTAGGCCTGGAAGAGGCGTGCGCGGTCCGACTTGGGACGCGACCGATGATGGGGTCCGGCGAAAAACTTCAGAAAAACTGCGCTCCCCTTCGAGAGACGGCCGGGACCCGCCCCTTACACTTATCCCTCGAATCGGAATCGACGGCCCTGTGCGGCATCCGGTCGTCGTCCAGGGGCGCATCCTCACGAGCGCGGGTCTACGCCAGACCCGTTTCGCGCACGACCCCGAGACCGGCCGCATCACCGCCGTCGGGGACCACCTCGTCGGCGACACGGTAGAAGACCACGGCGGTCTCGTCGTCGTGCCGGGCGCCATCGACATCCATGTCCACTTCCGCGACCCGGGCCATCCGCACAAGGAAGACTTCGCAAGCGGCACGTTGTCCGCGGCCTACGGCGGCGTCACCACCGTCTTCGACATGCCGAACACCGACCCGGCGACGACCAGCCTCGAGGCCTACGAGGCGAAACGGCGTGACGTCGCCACCAAGGCGCACGTCGACTGGGGCCTCTACGGCGGCATCACCGCCCCCGGCGAACGCTTGCGGAGGTTGGCCGCGGTGGTCCCGTCGTTCAAGGTCTACCTCGGCGAATCGACCGGCTGCGTGACGCTCGAAGAGATCGGCATGCTCCCGGAGGTCTTCGCCGACCTGCGCGAAGCGGGCTTCCGTGGACTCTTCGCGGTGCACGCCGAGGACCGGCACACGATGGCCGCCGCCGCGCTGCGTCACCACGACACACCGGGTCTTCCGGGTCATGACGCCCGTCGCCCGGTGGAAGCGGAGACCGCCGCCTTCGATGCGCTTCACGAGGCGCTTGTTGCCGACGAGGCGGCGCACGGCGCGCGGCCGTTCCGGGTGCACATCGCCCACACTTCGACAGCGGACCTCCTGCAACGGCTCACCGGCGAAGCATCGGACGTCACCTTCGGTGTGACGCCACACCACATGTTCCTCGACCATAGCCTGCCCCTCGGGGCCCGCGGTCGGGTCAACCCACCGCTCCGGGCGCCCCGTCACGCCGACGCGCTCCTCGACGCCTTCCTCTCCGACCGCGTCCCGGTCCTGGAATCGGATCACGCGCCGCACACCGTCGCCGAGAAGGAAAAAGAAGTGCTGGACGCGCCGTCGGGTCTGCCCGGCGTCGAGACGATGGTCCCGCTCATGATGGCGAGGGTGGCACGCGGTACACTCCCTCTGGCGACGCTCGTCGCCGCCGCGTCGACCCGGCCCGCTGGGCTGATGGGCCTGAACAAGGGACGCATCGCGCCCGGGCTCGATGCCGACTATGCGGTCTACGACCTCGGTGCCGTAGAGCGGGTCGACGCTGCCCGCTTGCACAGCAAGGCCGGCTGGAGCCCGTTCCGCGGCATGGAAGCGGTCTTCCCGCGCCACGTCGTGCTTCGCGGCCAGGCGGTCGTCACCGATGGCGTCGCCGTCGGTCGGCCGGGGCTCGGACAAGAGGCCGTCGCCAAGGGGGTGGCGTGATGGGGACGCTCGTCGGCCTCAACATCATCGGCGTCCTCGCCGGCGTCTCGCAAGAGATCGGCCGCTTCCTCGCCGACGTCCTCGGCTTCCTGCCCCCGCCCCTCGTCGTCGTCCTGCTCTCCATGGCCCCCATCCTGGAACTGCGCGGCGCGATCCCCCTCGGCATCGCCTACTACGGCCTCGACTGGCGCGTCGTCTTCGCCCTCGCCGTCCTTTCCAACACATTGGTCGTGCCGTTCATCTGGTGGCTCCTCGAACCGATCGAACGGTTCCTGCGCAAGAGCGAGAAACTCGACCGCGGCCTCACGAAGCTCTACGACCGCACCCGCCACCGCAGCCGAAAGCGCATCGAGACCTACGAGGAGATCGCGCTCTTTTTCTTCGTCGCCGTCCCGCTGCCCGGCACCGGCGCCTGGACCGGCGCCCTCATCACCTACCTCTTCGACCTGCCGCGCCGCAAATCGTACGCCATCATCTTCGTCGGGGTCCTTGTCGCCGGCGCCCTCACCACCACGCTCACCCTCGCCGGGGTCGGCATCTTCGACCTCCTCACCGGTGACGCCTGAGCATCAGTGACACCGACAACAGCGCTTCTGTGGACACCCTGAAGGGCTTGTCGATGCGCCGCTATCAGAAGGGAATGCGGCATTTTGGACAGTGCGTACCCCACTCTTCTGTTCGTGTGTGTCCCGAGAAAGGTTATAGCACAGGAAAAGGTCGTCCAGTTGGTCCGCCCCATGAACCAGTCCGTCACCATCCTCCTCGGCATCCTCCTGGCAAGCCCCCTCGTGGTCCTCGGCCTCGCCGTGATGGGCCTGACCGGCGACTTCGACGAAGCGGTACCGGAGTGGCACTCGGGCGACACCTGGGAATACGACGCCACCACCACCATCCGCGCCTCCGGCTCCTTGTTCGGCTTCGGTTCGGCCGACGCGGGCGCCCTGGTCATCGACACCGCCAACGCCATGTCGGTCATGAACACCACCCACCACGTCTCCGACATCCCGGTCTACGCGGTCGCCCAGAGCGTCCAGTTCAAACGCGCCAGCTACGGCGGCAACACCTTCGGCGTCGAAGGCGAATGCGTCCAGCAACCTGACGGCACGGTCTCCTGTGAGGGCGACACCCCGGCAGGCATGATCGACGAGGAGTTCGGCGGCATCTGCGCCGGCCCCTGCGGCGGCGGCTTCCTCGGCTTCTACAGCCACGAAGACCTCGCCTTCATCCTCCCCGACGGACCCGAGGGAAAGCCCCTCGAGATCAAGAACCTCGACTTCCCGCTCACCAAAGGCAAGACCTGGAACATCGTCGCCCTCGGCGACCCGACCGGCGAGCTGGACATGGACCTCTCCATGGAACTGGTCGCCGAGGCGGTCGAGAAGGAATACCTCAAACTCCCCGAACTCGGCCCCACCGAGACGATCCGCATCGAGGCACGGCTCTCCGACGCCACCGAAGCGGCCATCGAGACGCTCATGGCCAAAGGCGCCGAACACGCCGGAGGTACCGCCTCCTTCGACATCGACGTGCGGCTCACCTCCTGGTACAGCCCGCACTACCGCAACCTCGTGCAGACCATCAGCGAGACCTCGATGACGACCCGCTTCAACGTCGAAGGCTTCACCGGGAGCGCCTCGATGTCGATGGAGATGAAGGACATCCTCGTCGGCCACGAGAGCGCCCCGAAACCCGAACGCTCCCTGCGCGAGGCGGAACGTCTCGCCACGCTCCCCGTCAGCGCCGAAGGAAAGAACGTGAAGGTCGCCGAGGAACCGTGGTTCTTCAGCGTCGCCGCCGACGCCCTCTCCCTCGACGCCACGGCGGGCGAAGAGGTGACCCTCGGCCTCCTCGACGGCTGGACGGACGAGGACGAGACCTCCGACGGCTTCGCGCCACCCCCGGCCGGCAGCCGTGTCAGCTGGACCCACCGCTACCTCGAGGACGGACGCCCCCGCATCGACAAGGGCCAAGGCGACACGATCACCACCACCATCGACACACCCGGGCTGCACGTCTTCACCGCACGCGTCTACGACGCCGACGGCCGACTCCTCGGCGCCGACGACATCGTCCTCGAAGGCTACTCTGTGCACGAGGTCGCCGTCTCACCGATCGCCGGGGCCGCCTTCTCGTTCACCGACACCGTCCCGGTCCTCCCGGGGGCGAGCTACGGCGTCTTGAGAGACACGACCGACGGACCGTTCCTCGGCCGCCTGTTCCTCGCCGACGCCGACGGGACCACCGTAGCCGAGAAAGAGAACGGCCTCGCCAGCACCCACCGGCTCTCCGACCTCAGCGACTTCACCCCAGGCGACTGGACCTTCGGCTACGAGGTCGACGCCCAGGTCGGATATGCCGAGGCACGGCTCGAGATCCACTACCTCGACGGTGGCGGTGGCTGGACCATGGACGACAACCTGCTGCCCTGCACCCCACCGCTCTGCGACCTCGACGCCCCCACAACGGACGCGAAGGCGATGAGCGGCGTGCGCGGCCTGCCGTCGCTGGGGCTCCTCGAAGCCCTCCTGTCGCGCCTCTGATCACGCTCTGCTTTCCCCCTTTCTCCTCCTCCGTGTGGTGTCCCGCGTGAATCGCCTCCGTACCCTCGCCGTCGCCTGCCTGTTGACCGTCCCACTGCTCGCCCTCTTCCCGGGCCAGGCCGTGGAAGCCGGCCCGGTGCTCGCGGGGGACAAAGGGGTGTTCACCCGTGTCCTCGACGCCACCGGCCTGCCGCGCTACGACCCCGCCCGGCCACACGAGACGGCCCTCGACACGGTGCGCGTCATCCTCCGGGAAGACGGGAAGGACCCCGCCATGGCGTCGCTGCTCGTCCCACGGGACATCCGCGAAAGCCCCACCGGCATGCACGTCCGCTACCTGGCGGCGCACGACGGCATCCCCGTCGGCGGCGCGAGCGCCGCCATCCACCACGACGCCACCGGGACCCCCTGGCTCGCCCACGTCGCCCTCCCCGACACCTTCCCAGCCTCTTGGCAGAGCGTGCGTCCCAACGACGCCGTCTTCGTTGACACCGTGCGCGATCGTGACGAACAGACGACCGGCTGGGATGCGCACCCCGCCTTCGCCGGGCCGCTCACCATGGATGACGCACCCACCCGCATCTGGCGCATCCACGACGAAAAGTGGCTCGAAGCCTGGGAGGCGGTCGTCCGCGGCACCCACGGGCCGACCGAGGCGGGCTGGCTCGTGCGGGTCCACCCGGACGATCCTGCGCGCGACAGCGCCACGCCGCGTTGGGAGGCCGCGAACGGCGCCGGCCGCATCTTCGACCCGAGCCCGCTTGTGCGCCTTGGCGACCCGGACCTCAAGGACGACCCGAACGGCGTCGAGAACGCCCTCATCGGAAGCACCATCGACAACGCCACCCTGGAACGGCTCGACACCCCCCTCACCGGCGCCTACACATTGAAAGGCCGCTGGGTCTTCGTCAACACCTCCACGGACAGCACGACCGCCGACTTCACCTATCCTCGCAGCGACATCCGGTTCGAGGACGTCATGTCCTACTACCACATGGACCGCGCGCAAGACCTCGTCCAGCGCCTCGGTTTCACCGACCACAACGCCGAAGCGCAAGAGGTCAAGGAACCCGCCATGGGCATGTTCAACGCCTATTACTCGTGGGACGACTACATCCGCTTCGGCTATCACGCCGATGCACCGAACGGCCTCGCCGACGCCGCCGAGGACGCCGACGTCGTCGTGCACGAATACGGCCACGCGCTGCAACTCGCCGTCACCGGCAATGAACTCTCCGAACGCGACCGCAGCATGATCGCCGAAGGCTTCGCCGACCTCTTCTCCGCGCTCGCGCTTCTCGAGGCGAACGACGGCTATGATGTGCCGTGCCTCGGAGACTGGTTCGGCTCCTACATCGACGACGACCAGGACGATGGCGTCCCGAACTGCTTCCGCCGCCTCGACAACGACCTCACATTCCCTGATGTCATGGACCGCTGCTGTCACTACGCCGGCCAGGTCATTTCAGGCGTCGCCTGGAACCTCACCCTCGCCACCGACCGCGACATCACCCTGCGCCTCTACCTCGAGGCGAACGAACTCATGCCGGCCGGCACCGGCGATTCGCGCACCTACATGGAGAGCGTTTTCCATGCCGCCTCGGCCCTCCACCCCGAACATCTCGACACGGTCGCCTGGAGCATCCGCGACAAGAAGATCGACACCCAGACCGTCGCCGACCACCTCGGCCTGCCTTGGTTCGACTGGCACGACATGCCGCGCATCTCGTCGGTCTCCCCCGTCACCGGACTGCCCGGCGACACGATCACCGTCTACGGCGAGGACCTTGTGGGGAACACCACGCTCCATGTCCCCCGAGTGACGATCGGGAACGCGACGGTGAACGCCACCGCATGGGACGACCCGGGAAGCTGGCTCGAATTCCTCGTCCCCGACATCGGCTACGGCACCTATCCGCTCAGCGTCACGCGCAGCGACGACATGGAGGTGACCTGGACAGAAGCGTTCCACGTCACCGACCCGCTCGACGTCCACATTGACGGTCCGGTGCACACGACGACGAACGGGACCGTCGTGTACACAGGCACCGGCCTCGGCGCCGTCCCGTGGGACCCCGACCGCAACGTCACCGTCTCCACCACAGACGACGGCCACTGGCGCGACCTGCCGAGCCAGACCGAAGCGAACGGCACCCGGCTGATCGTCACGATCCCCTCCGACTTCGAAGGCCGCGGACTCGGCTTGCACTTGCGGCGGAGCGACGGTGTCGATCTGTTCGCCATCGACGGCCTCTACGTCAACTATGCCGACCTGCGGCTCTCCATCGTGCGCGGCCCGAGCGGCGATCCCCTGGCTCTTCTCTTCCCGCCGACCCAAGGCGGAGAAGCGGAATGGATCATCGGGGTGACGAACATCGGCACCGTGACCTGGGAAGGCGACTGGCATCCCGGCAAGGCGTTCCGGGTCGACGTCGCCATGCGCAGCGAAGAACCATGGAGTTCCAGCTGGTACCGCACGCACCGGGAGTGGCAGACGATCGCCCCCGGAGAGACCGGCGAGGTCGAGGTCCACATGTTCCCGAACGCCATCGGCGCGCTCCCGGTCGGTCAGTGGAACGGCACGGCGCGCTTCCAGGACGAGACCGAACAGACCCCCTGGAGCATCTGGGAACAGATCGGGTTCGGCCACAGGTTCCTGTTGCCCGAGGCCGTCCCGCCCCTGTCGCGACCCTAGGTCCCAAGACCTTCACGGACGCGCACGGCGAGGCCACGCTGGAAGCCACCGACCTCGTGCGGCGCAAGGATGACCCGGCCATGGGCGACCAAGCGGTCGTCCGGGTCGACGACGAGACAATCGTCGCCTGGTCTGAGCTCCGGGTCCATGTCCATGACGAACGGCGCCATGACGTTCTTGCCCTCGGCGTTGAACGTCGCGCTCTCCGCCTGGACGACGACCCGCAGCTTCGGCGTCTGGAACCCGGCATGGAGGCGGCGCGCGCCGTCCGCTGTGAGGCTGAACCAGCCGTCCGCGGCACGCAACGAAAGGACATGGTCACCCTCGACCTGGACGTTGCGGACCTTGTCGAGCCGCTTCGAGCGGTGGAACCTGACGCGCGCCTCCATCCCTTCCCACGGCCCGAGGAGGACCTTGGCGGCACCGCGCCCGAACTGCAGGTCGGCGGTCGCGCGCATGCGCAACCGATCCAGGTCCCACGCCTCGATCCCCGGCCCTTCCTTCTTGTCGTGCTGGAGCACCAGGCCAGGGTCGGCATAGAGGTCCTCCGCCGTGTGGAAGGTCCAATCCTCCAACTCGTCGCCATCGGCGAGCACCTGGGTGCGCACCACCTCGTCAAGGAAGAGCGACAGGACGGAACGCGCGGTCGTGAGCGACCCCGGGTCGAGGACGTCCGGGACGATGCTCTGCGCGAACGGATAGACATGGTCCAACTCGATGGGGACCGGACCGAGATAGGAATCGACGATGAAATGGGCCGCACGACGCGACAGATGGTCTTTGATGCGCTCACGGTGCCCCGCGCTGAACGGCCGGCGGCCCTCGGTGAGGACCACGGTGGTCTCGACGTCCGGCGGCGGCTGGTAACGCGTCTGCAGCCTCCGGTGCAGGCGATGCAGGAGCGGCCGGTGCGCCGAATGGGGACCGGTCCAGCGATAGGCGCGCGAGCCCGAGATGGGCTCATGGCGCTCGAGCCACTGCTTCATCGGTTCCTCCTGCAGCACCTTCATGGCGTCCTGGAGCGACGGATGGGCGGTCGCGCGCTGCTCGACCAGTTCCCAGAGCGTGCCCTCGCGGATCGATTGCCGGACGCGGCGCAACTCGGCGAAACTGACATGCAGGTTGTGCTCGGCAAGCAGACGCATGCGCTGCGGCTCGGCGAGGCGCTTGAGCTCCGCCATCGGCGTCGTCTGGCAGACCGGACAGAGGCATTCCGATTCCTCCATCTCGGCGAGCATCCGCGTGCCGTCGGCGAAGATCATGCGGCCGTCACGGGCGTACTTGGCGTAGGCGCTGCTGTCGAAAAGGTCGCAACCGAGTGCGGCGGCGAGCGGGAAGACCATGGGATGGCCACAGCCGAACAAGTGCACCGGTTTCCCTGCGGGGAGCCCTTCCTTGGCACCGACGATGACGCGCACGAGGTCGGCGTAGCGCTGACGCTCCATGAGCGGCACGACCCCACCGATCGGGAAGAGGTCACCGAACGGGGTGACGGCGCGCGCCGCCTCTTCCCTGAGAATGGGATAGACCCCGCCTTGGACGGTGGTGGCGAGCGCCATGTCGCCCTTCTCGGCGACCGAGAGTTCTGCGCGTCGCACCGTCTCTTCGAGGTCCTCCCGTGCCTCCTCATAGGATCGCTCCGGCGTGCTGAAGACATCCAGGATGGTGCCGACGTCGACACCGATGTCGCGCTGGAAACGGACGATCTCATCGGGGGCGACCTCGACGTCGCCATAGACGTATTGCTGGAACGTCCCAGAATCGGTCATCACCGGGCCGTCCCAATCGATGAGCGAGTGGACACCCTTTTCGAGCGCGTGCGTCCTCAGGTCGTCATGCTTGCGGATGACGTAGGAATTCGTGATGACCATCTCGGCGCCGAAAAGCCGCCGCATCTCCTTCGCCGAGATGAGCTGGATGTTCGGGTTCAACACCGGCAGGAGCGTCGGCGTGGTGACAGTGCCGTGGGGGGTCTCGAGGCGACAGATGCGGCCCGCCGCGGCACGGTCCTTGAGCTCCAGGGAGATGGGCACGGGGCGGGCGAGACCGGGCGGCGTTCATCAAGGTTTGGCCGGACCGGCTCATCCATATCGGCCCGCTTCCCAGACCACACCTCGGCCGAGGTCGAGACCGACCCAGGAAGAAGCGGCGCCCGGCTGGAGCGGAGCGTCGTGGGAAAGCGTCCGCACCTCGAGAAGCGGCAACCGTCCCACATCGGCCATGTGAAGCGACCATCGGACGAAGTAGACATCGTCACCCGTGCCGGCGAACGCCGTCTCGACCCGGCGCAGTGCGTCGCCGAACGCCGCTGTCTCCAGGCCCTCGCGGGCACGGAGGGCCGACGTCCCGTTCGCAAGCTCCCGTTCGGTCGTGGTGCCATAGACCACGAGGGGCGCGCCGGCGACCTTCACGCCCTTCACCTCCACCTCGAGCGCGGCGCCCGACGCGTCGCGGAAGTCCAGCCCCCACGTGACGCGATGCACGACACCTTGTGACCGTCCGTCGAGCGGGAGCGTCGTGGCGGCATAGGCGGACGCGCGGGCGAGGACCGGATCCTCCGACTGCGACAGGAAGACGCGCACATCCTCGTCATCCAGCGCCAACGCGAGGACCGCCGCCTCACCGATGTCGTAGACGGCATGCGGTTCCGGGTCGAACGGGACGAGTCCCATCGTACCATACGTATAGGATCGGTCGCGGTCGGCGGTGAAACGCAGATCGACCTGCGCTCCGAACACCAAGGGACGTCCGCCTGTGTCCAAGACCTGGATCGGCACGGGGTCGGAGAAGGGCCCGGCGACGGTCCCGTTCGTGAAATGGAACGAATAGGCACGCATGCGCTCCTCCCCGAAGGGCGACGTACCGTCGACCCAGAACGACCAGTCGATCCTCATGACACCGTTGGGCAGGACGATCTCGTCGCGCACGACGACATCGAGCCCGCCGTCACGCAACGTGTCGGCGGTCGTGAGGCGGACCGAGCGGGGGACCTCGAGGATCGGGTCCATCGGGATCGTCTGGTCCATCCCCGCGCGGAGCCATCTCGCCCACAGCGTCCACTCGGGAACGGAGGACTTGACGGAATGGATCCCCAGGACGCGGTGTCCTTCATAGGAGAACTCCGCGTCCCAGAGACCCAGGTCCCCGATGAACGGAAGGGGTGGCTCGCTGGCGTCCGACCAGGCCGAGGCATGACCGTGCGCGATGTGACGGTTCGTCTCCATGTCGAAAAGATATCCGAACGCGCCTTTCCCATCGACATCCAGGAGGACGGTCTCGCGTCGCTCCATGTGGCCGACCCAGCGAGACTGGGGAGCCTGGAAGGTCATGTTCTCCCCGTCCATCGCGATGCGCATCCCTTCATGGGGCGTCGGGATGGAGAAGCCCCCGCCATGGCCGGAAGCGTCCGGTGCGCCGACGAGGCCCGAGGCGAAGAGGGCGAGAAGGACGAACATCGCGAAGACGGGACCACGGAGCATAGGCGACCGGGGCGTCATACCATGGCGACGGGTTAGGTTTTCCGGTCGATCCTTCGACCTATTCGCTCCTTACCCGCCCCTCGGGCCTGAGATCTCCGGTCTCCGCCTCCCCGTGGACCACGATGTCGCCTGTGGTGACGACCGCTCCGGCGACCTTGCAGCCGTCGTGCAGGTGGACATCGGTCACGGCGGTGATGTGGCCGTAGACCTTGGCGTCGGGGAGGATCCGGACGGCGCCGCCGGATTCGATGCCGCCATGGACCTCGGAACCGGGGCCGATGAGCACATCTCCGAAGCAGCGGACGGGGCCGCCGATCTTGACGCGGGGCTGCGTGTGGAGCGTGCCGGCGAGGAAGACGCCACCGTCGACGGTGACATCGTGGCCGAGGAGGACGCGCGCCTTGTCGCGCAGACGGATGCCGGCCGGGACCTGGGTCTCGGGGGCGACCTGGTAGCCGTGTTCCGTCCGGGCGACCGACACGTCGGACATTCCATGCTCCAAGACCCCGTCCGGCCGGATGAAGATTTGGGTCTCCGAGGTGACCCTCAGGCGACCTGGGCGGCGATCTCTTGCGGCCCGGAGTCGAACGAGGAGCGGCCGATCGCGACCATCTTCTCGAGCGGGCGGCGGGCGGCGTCCATGAGGTCCTCGTCGAGCTCGACGATGCCCTTGTCGTGCTTGAGCGAATCGCGCACCTTCTGGAGCGTGATCTTCTTCATGTTGGGGCAGACCGCGATGGAGACCGGGTGGAAGGTCTTCTCGGGGTGCGCGAGGTGCAACCGGTAGGCCATGTCGCGTTCGCTCGCGACGATGAACTCCTTGGCGGGGCTGCGCGCCGCGTACTTGATCATGCCCTCGGTCGAGAAGCAACCGTCGCTGAAGTCGATGACATCGGGGGTGCATTCGGGGTGGGCGAGGATCTCCGCCTCGGGGTGCTCGGCGCGCATCTGTTTCAGGATGGGCACCGTGATGAGCATATGGGTCGGACAATAGCCCGGCCAGAAATGCATCTCGACCTCGGGGAGCTTCCGCTTGATCCACATGCCGAGATTGGTGTCGGGTGTGAAGATGATCTCCGAGGCGCCGGTCGCACGGACGACATCGACGGCGTTGGCGCTCGTGCAGCAGATGTCGGTGAGGGCTTTCACTTCCGAGGAGGTGTTGATGTAGGAGACGGTGACCGCGTCAGGCTTCTGCTCCTGCAGCATCTTGAGGCCCTCGGTGTCGACCATGTGCGCCATGGGACAGACCGAGTCGAGGTCGGGGTGGTGCACCACCTTGGAGGGATTGAGGATCTTGGCCGCCTCGGCCATGAAGTCGACGCCACAGAACACGATGCGGTCGCGGTCGACCTGTTGGGCCTTCTGGCAGAGCGCAAGGGAGTCACCGAGCTCGTCGGCGACGTCTTGGATCTCGGGGCGTTGATAGTTGTGCACCATGAGGACCGCATCCTTCTCGTCAAGGAGCTGGCGGACCTCGAGCTTGAGCGCTTCCCAATCCATGCTACGACCTGCTCGCCCGCCGGTGGAAACGTCCCCCGTCGGACAGCGCGGGGACCCGGCAGGCGCTATCTAAGCGTTTGCCACGCCCGCATATATACGTTACCCACCGCAACGGCCGGTTCCCTTCTGTTTTTCAGGTTCCACTCTTCGTGATACAGGTCCGCAAGATGGGTCGAAGACGAGGTGCGGGCGCCACGGCTTTCCCTCGGTCTCGGAGGGGCGGTCGACCACGCCCCACGCGCACCTCGACGGCCCTCTCCCGAGCCCGCGTCGGCGGCCGCCCACGCCCACCCCCACTCCTGGAGGTGGCTGTCCCCCTACCGCCAAGTCTGTGCAGATTGTTCACATAGCGCATGGCGCTGGTCGGTGTGTCGACACGGCCACGGCCCGCCCCTCCCCACTACAAGAGGCACCGGGCACGTGCCGACCACTCCAAAGATCGCCTACCGGGGTGGTCAAGGGTTGCCATATTCCGCCGATGCACCCGTCCGACTGCCACCCCGGCATGGCTAAACATGGCATGCTCTTGCGCCGGGTCTAACCGTTCGTCCATCTGGACAACGGTCGTGCGTCTGCCCACGGAGGGTCCTCCAAAGCCCCACCGTGAGGAAGGTCAAGCGGCCAGAACGGAGGTATAGAACATGAACCACAAGGCAATGATCGCGATCCTGGTCTGCCTCGCATTCGTCGGCGTCACCATCCCGACAGGCGCGGCCGATCCCCTGGATCCGTTGACAGAGAAACAGCCGTACATCGTCGGCTTCTACGAACTCCCCGAAGACCGGCGACAATATGGCGGCGACCCGGTGAAAAGCGTGAACGAGCGGCTCAGCTTCTTCGTCGTCGAGACCAAGAACCCGACCCTTCTCGAGATCCGGGGCACCCTCGACGAGCGCGTGCGCTACATCGAGAAGGACCACACCGACTGGCACCTCAACTACGTCCCCAGCGACGCCCGCTACGGCGACATGTACGGACCCCAGATCACCAACACCGAAGCGGCCTGGGACGTCACCCTCGGCTCCACCTCGGTCAAGCTCGGTCTTCTCGACTCCGGCATCACGATCGCGCACGAGGACTTCGTCAACTCGCGCGTGAGCGGCTGGGACTACAAGAACGGCGACAGTTCCATCGAGGACCACAGCGGCTGCAGCTACCATGGCACCCACACCGCCGGTACGGCCGCCGCCACGACCGACAACGGTGTCGGTGTGGCCGGTATGAGCCAGTCGAGCATCATCATGCACAAGATCTTCCACAGCGGCATCTTCGGCTGCGGCGGCGCCACGACGAGCGCCATCGCCGACGCCCTCGCCGACATGGGGGACAAGGGCGCCCATATCAGTTCCAACTCGTGGGGCGGGGGCTCGTCCACCGCGCTCAGCGACGGCATCACCTACGCCCACAACAAGGGCGTCATCCATGTCGCCGCCGCCGGGAACGACGGCTCCTGCACGAATTGCATCAGCTCGCCCTGGAAGGAGAACGCCAACAAGGTGGTCATCGTGACCTCGTCCACCTCCACAGACAGCTTCAGCAGCTTCTCCAGCCAAGGGCCGGAGGCGGACATCATCGCGCCCGGCAGCAACATCCTGTCGGTCGACGGCGGGACCACCACCGGCTACAAACAGCTCTCCGGCACGAGTATGGCGACCCCGCATGTCGCCGGTGCGGTCGGTCTCTATGTCGCCGCGAACGGTGACGCCTCGTTCAGCACCATCGAAGGTGCCCTCAAGAGCAGCGCCGACGACATCGGCCTCTCCGCGGACCGCCAGGGCGCCGGTCGCCTGAACACGGGCAACTTCGTCGGCGGCGGTGGCGGCGGTGGCGGCACCAACAGTCCCCCGACCGCGAGCTTCACGGCAGGTTGCAACGACCTTGCGTGCAGCTTCGACGGCTCCGGCAGCACCGACACCGACGGCACCATCTCGTCCTACGCGTGGGACTTCGGCGACGGCACGACCGGAAGCGGCGCGACCGTCAGCCACACCTACGCCGCGGGCGGCACCTACACCGTGACGCTCACGGTGACCGACGACGGCGGTGCGACCGACAGCGACAGCAAGAGCGTGACCGTCTCCAGCGGTACCAGCTCGTCCCTCCACTCGGAGGACTTCGAGGACGGCGCGGCGAACGGCTACACCAAGAGCAGCGGCAGCAACGACCTTTGGCGGCTCTCGTCCGACTGCGTGACACCCGCGGGTGGCATCTACCAGATCGCCTTCAGCCGTGCCGCACCGAATTGTGACTACGATGTCGGGACCGCCGTCGGCTGGGCCGCGACCCCGACCGTCGACGCGAGCGCCTTCGGCACCGTGACCCTCGAGTTCGACCACTACTGGCAGACCGAGTCCTACAACGGCGCCTACGACAAGATGAGCGTCCAGGTCTCGTCCGACGGCGGCGCTTCCTGGAGCACGGTGCTCTACAAGGACGCCCGCGACGACAACCCTGCGGGATGGCTCCATGAGTCCATCGACGTGTCCTCGTTCGGCACAGCGAACCTCAAGGTTCGTTACCACTTCGACTCCGTCGACGGCCTCAGCAACGACTTCGCCGGCTGGTATGTCGACAACATAGTCGTGACGGGGTCCTAGATCCACGGACCCGACCCGCTTTTTCCCTTCTCTTTCCTTTTCCACCCCAAGTCCTGTTCTTTTCCACTCCGTGGGTGGTCGCCAATAACTGATTCGGTTTCATTACACCATATTGCACACAGATGACCATGTGCGCGAGGAGACGGAGCACCGACCGCGCCCCAAGACGACGGCCCCCCTACTCCAGGGGATTCCCTTTTCGTCCCGCCCCTCGGGAGCCTGCGCCCATCCACTGTGGGCCGCCTCGCCAGCCTGCAACCGAACGGTTGCAGCCTCGGTATGCCTATACATGACATGGCGCGTCGCCAGCGGTAACCGTTCATCCTGACGGACAACGGTCGTGCGTCTCCCACGGAGGTCTCTTCAGGCCCTACCGTGAGGAAGGTCGGATGACCGGAACGGAGGTATCGAACATGAACAACAAGGCAATACTCGCGATCCTGGTCTGCCTCGCGTTCGTCGGCTTCAGCATGCCGACGGGAGCCGTAGACCCCACGGATCCGCAGACAGAGAAACAGCCGTACATCGTCGGCTTCTACGAACTCCCGGACGACCGCTCGCAATACGGCGGCGAACCCGTATCCAAGGTGAGTGAGTCCCTGAACTTCTTCGTCGTCGAGACGAACAACCCGACGATGCTCCAAACGCGCGGTACGCTCGACGACCGCGTGCGCTACATCGAGGAAGAGCGGTTCGACCAGCACCTCAACTATGTGCCCAACGACGCCCGCTACGCCGACATGTACGGGCCGCAGATTACGAACACGGAGGCCGCCTGGGACGTCACCCTCGGCTCCACCTCGGTCAAACTCGGTCTTCTCGACTCCGGGATCACCACCGACCACGAGGATTTCGTGAACTCGCGCGTAAGCGGCTGGGACTACTCGAACGGCGACAGCTCGCTCGAGGACCACAGCGGTTGCAGCTACCACGGTTCCCACACCGCCGGCACGGCCGCCGCCACCACCGACAATGGCGTCGGTGTCGCCGGCATGAGCCAGTCGAGCATCATCATGCACAAGATCTTCGACTCCGGGATCTTCGGCTGTGGCTCCGCCGGGACCTCCGCGATCGCCCAGGCACTGGCTGACATGGGCGACGTCGGTGCCCACATCTCCAGCAACAGCTGGGGCGGCGGAAGCGGCACGGCCTATGATGACGCGATCGCCTACGCCCACAACAAGGGTGTCATCCATGTTGCCGCAGCCGGCAACAGCGGTTCCTGCACGAACTGTGTCAGTTCCCCCTGGGCGGAGAACGGCGACAAGGTCGTCATCGTGACGATGTCCGACTCCAACGACAACTTCGACACCCGGTCCAGCGAAGGACCCGAGGTCGATGTCATCGCGCCGGGGACGGACGTGCTCTCGGTGGACGGCGGGACGACGACCGGTTATCAGCTGATGTCGGGCACCAGCATGGCGACCCCGCACGTGTCGGGTGCCATCGGTCTCTACATCGCCGCCAACGGCGACGCCGCGTTCAGCACGATCGAGAGCGCCGTGACGAGCACGGCCGACGACATCGGCCTCTCCGCGGACCGCCAAGGCGGCGGCCGCCTCAACACCGGCGCCTTCGTCGGTGGCAGCGGAGGCGGTGGCGGCACCAACAGCCCGCCGACCGCGAGCTTCACATACACCTGCACCGACCTTTCGTGCAACTTCGACGGCTCCGGCAGCTCGGACTCCGACGGGACCATCTCGTCCTACGCGTGGGACTTCGGCGACGGCACGACCGGAAGCGGCGCGACCGTCAGCCACACCTACGGAGCAGGCGGCACCTACACGGTGACCCTCACGGTGACCGATGACGGCGGTGCGACCGACAGCAGCAGCCAATCCGTCAGCGTCTCCGACGGAAGCGGCGGTGGCGGCGGCGGCAGCACGATGCACGTCCACGACATCGACCACTACATGAAAGGCAAGAGCGTCTACATCGACTTCTGGGTGTACGACGATGCCGAGAACGGTGTCTCCGGTGCGTCGATCAGCGTCACCGTCTGTCAGGAAGGGGGCTCCTGCGCGACCGGCTCCGGCACGACCGATGCGAGCGGCTTCATCGAGTTCCGCTGGAGGAACATCGGCAGCGGTACCTACACCAGCTGTGTCGACACCCTCACACACGACACGCTGACGTGGGACAGCACCCAGGACCACGCCGGAAGCGGCAGCTGTGAGACCGAGACGGTCTAGAGCGGCCTGACGGCCGTCCCCTATCTTCCCCCTCTTTTTCCTCTTGCTTTTTACGGGCCCTAAGATCCGGTCGCACGGCGCCGCATCGCCATGACGATCATGATGAGACAGGAGGCGACCTCCCGGAACGTGCCGGCGCGCCGGTTCAGGTAGAGCGCGTTGGCGTCGTAGTCGTTCGCGGCGTAGAGGTCCGGCCAGCCGTCGCCGTCGATGTCGGTCGCGACGACCCCGTTCTTCGCCACTTGATGGGTGGTCATATTAATCCCATCGTTTTGATTACACAACTTCATGCACCGAGAACGACGGTCGAACGCGAGCATATCAGGAGCGATCCCCTTCCCTTCTGGGAACCTCCCCTTCGCAGACCCCTTCGGAGCCCTGCGTCCCCGCGGCTCCGAGCACCTTTACAGCCTCCAACAAACCGGTTGCAGCATCGGCATGCTTAAACATGCCATGCCATGTCAGAGAAGCTAACCGTTCGTCCAAGTGGACAACGGTCGTGCGCCCGTCCCGGAGGTCTTTCAAGGCACCTACCGCGAGGCAGGTCGCGTGATCGAACGGAGGTATCGAACATGAACACAAAAGCACTGATCGCGATCCTGGTAGGCCTCGCGTTCGTCGGTTTCAGTATGCCGACGGGCGCCGTAGACCCCACCGATCCATTGACAGAGAAACAGCCGTACATCGTCGGCTTCTATGAACTCCCGGACGACCGCTCACAGTACGGCGGCGACCCGGTCAAGAAGGTCAACGAGCGCCTCAGCTTCTTCGTCGTCGAGACGAAGAACCCGACGCTCCTCGAGTCCCGCGGCGCCGTCGACGACCGCGTCCGCTACATCGAGAAGGACCACAGCGACTACTTCCTGAACTACGTCCCGAACGATGCCCGCTACGCCGACATGTACGGGCCGCAGATCACGAACACGGAATCCGCCTGGGACATCACCCTCGGCGCCACGTCCGTCAAGCTCGGTCTTCTCGACTCGGGCATCACGATCGCACACGAGGATTTCGTGGACACGCGCGTGAGCGGCTGGAACTACAAGGACGGCGACTCGGACCTCTCCGACCGCAGCGGGTGCAGCTACCACGGCACCCACACCGCCGGCACGGCCGCCGCCACCACCGACAACGGCGTCGGTGTGGCCGGGATCAGCCAGTCCAGCATCATCATGCACAAGATCTTCGGTGCCGGTGCCTTCGGCTGCGGTGCCGCGACCACGAGCAACATCGCCCAAGCCCTCGCCGACATGGGCGACGTCGGTGCGCACATCTCAAGCAACAGTTGGGGTGGCGGCTCGCCCTCCACGGCCATCGACGATGCGATCACCTACGCCCACAACAAGGGGGTCATCCACGTCGCCGCCGCCGGCAACGACGGCTCCTGCACCGACTGCATCGGCTATCCGTGGGATGTGAGCCAGGACAAGGTCATCATCGTGACCGCGTCCACGGCGCAGGACACCTTCGCGAGCTGGTCCAGCGAGGGCCCCGAGGCGGACGTCATCGCCCCCGGCGATGACATCCTGTCGGTCGACGGCGGCACGACGAACGGCTACAAACTCATGGACGGGACGTCGATGGCGACCCCCCTTGTGTCGGGCGCCGTCGGCCTCTATATCGCGGCCAAGGGCACCGCCTCGTTCAGCACGATCGAAGGCACCATAAAGAGCACCGCGGACGACCTCGGTCTCTCTGCCGACAAGCAGGGCGCCGGACGGATCAACGTCGGTGCCTTCCTCGGCGCCACCGGCGGCGGAACGACCAACAGCCCGCCCACCGCGAGCTTCACGTACACGTGCACCGACCTCTCGTGCAACTTCGACGGGACCGGAAGCTCCGACTCCGACGGGACCATCTCGAGCTACGCCTGGGACTTCGGCGACGGCACCACCGGCACCGGTGCGACCGTCAGCCACACCTACGGCGCAGGCGGCACCTACACCGTGACCCTCACGGTGACCGACGACGGCGGTGCGACCGGCAGCGCCAGTCAGTCCGTCAGCGTGACCAGCGGCGGCAGCACCGGCGGCGGCAGCGGCATGCACGTCCACGACATCGACCACTACATGGGCGGCAAGAGCGCGCTCATCGACTTCTGGGTCTATGACTCGAACGAGGTCGGCGTCGGCGGGGTCACGATCTCCGTGACCGTCTGCAAGGAAGGCGGCTCGTGCGCCAGCGGCTCCGGTACGACGGACTCCAACGGGTTTATCGAGTTCAAGTGGCGCAACAGTGGCTCCGGTACCTACACCAGCTGTGTCGACACCCTCACACACGACACGCTGACGTGGGAC
>JAHWKR010000001.1:0-87118 GCA_019347805.1 Methanobacteriota archaeon | reverse complement strand
AGCACCCAGGACCATGCCGGAAGCGGCAGCTGCGAGACCGAGACCATCTAGGTCCGGTCTTGCACATTCTCTTCCCTTTCCTTCTCCCATCCTTTTCCGCCCTTGGCGGACCCAGAGACCATCGATCAGCGACGCGACCGTCGCGCCGCGATGACGAGCGCGCACATGGCAAGGACGACGTGCGGGAGCCCGGTCATGGGCAATGCCGCAAACGGGCCCTCCTCGTCACCGGATTCGTGTCCCGCGGTGTCCACGACGGTGACGCGGAATGGCCCCGTGCCCTCGACGGCCAAGGACGTGGCCGCCCGGTCGTCGACCTCGGCCAAAAGATCGGCACCGTCGTAGACGCGGTAGGCCGAAAAATCAGCGGCCATACTGCGTCCCCAACGCAAAATGCCGTCGTCACCATGCTCGGTCCACGTGGGTGCCGCAGGGGGGTCTGTGTTCTTCTCGACGGTGCGGAGTGTGTTGCCGGTGGCCTCGCCGAGGTCGAACCCAAGGAGCCCCTGTACTTTTCCACCGGGCCAGGTCACGGTGACCGTGCCGCGGGTCTCGTCGCCGAGTCCGAAAAGCAGCCGGGAATCGTGTCCGGAGCCGTAGGAGGCACCGGAGGTTTTCCAGAGATGTTGCACGTGACCGTCGGCGGTCTCGACCCGCACGTGGGTCCCGAAGCCATCACGCGTCGAATCGGTGCCGATGAGCACGATGCGGAGGAAGTGCGGACCCGAGTTCTGGGCGACGGAGGTAGCGTGGTCGACGATGTCGAAACGGAGCAGGCGCGGCCGTGGCTCGGGCGTGTCCTCGCCCTTGGTCGGCAGCACACCGACCAGCACGTCCATGTCGCCGTCGTCGTCATAGTCGGCGAACGCGGCGCCGCGATGGTTGCGCCACGAATCCGGTGAATCCTCACCGAAGGGCCAGCGTGGTGCCTCCTCGAGCACCAGCTCACCGTCGACCTGACGCGCCAGGTGGACGGGCCCGGGGTCCTGGTTGTACTGGTTGCCGGCCACGACGAGGTAGTCCTTGTGGCCGTCGAGGTCGAGGTCGACGAAGCCGCCGCCCCAGCGGGAGATGGACCGGGCGATCGTCCCCAGTGCGGCGCTCTCGTCCGCCACTTCCGACCAGACGGCCTTGCGCCCATCGCGACCGCCGAGATAGACCGAATCATACTGGTCGCGCAGGTGGGTCGAGAGCAGGTCGACGAGGCCGTCGCCGTCGAGGTCCTGGGCGTCGACGCCCATCCCGGCGCGGTGGCCGTTCTCTTCCTTGAAGGTGTGGCCGGTCGCCGCCACGCCCCGGTCGCGGGCCACTTCCCGGAACGTCCCGTCGCGCTGGTTGAGAAAGAGCGCGTTGGCGTCGAAGTCGTTGGCGACGTAGATGTCGGGCCACGTGTCGCCGTCCACATCGGTGGCGACCACACCCAGCGTGCGGCCGCCCGAACGGTCGCTGTTGAAAGCCACCCCGGCCTCCCGCCCGATTTCGGTGAAGGTGCCGTCGCCGTCGTTTTGCCACAGGTGGTTCGGTTGTCCTTGGCAGGAGAGCGGGTTGGGGAACGAGGTAAAGCGGCATGCACCGTGGGGAATCTCCACATAGTTGCCCACGTAAAGGTCGAGGTCACCGTCGAGGTCGAAGTCGAGCCAGGCGGCGGAGACCCCGAAGCAGAGCGTCCGGACCTCCCCGTCTGCCGTTCGGTGCATGGCCAGGCAGGGCGGGTCCTCGTCGGCTGCCTGCAGGTCCATACCGACCGCACGAGTCACGTCCTCGAAGCCACGGCCGTCGCCGAGGTTGCGCAGCAGGGTGTGGCCGCGCGCGGAATCGGCCATCGTGGCGAAGGTCACGAAGAGGTCGGGCCAGCCGTCGTTGTCATAGTCGCCCCAGACACAGCCCAGCCCCATGCCCTGAAGGTCCACCGCCTGCGTTTCGGTTACATCCTCGAACCGCCAGGTTCCTTCGTCGTCGGGCCCTGCATTACGGTAGAGCGTCGACCGTTCAGTCCCGGAGGGGCCCAGCATGTCGGGAAGGTACAGGTCCATCCGGCCGTCGCCGTCGTAGTCGCCCCAGCATGCCCCGCCGCCCATGTAGTCGGGAAAGCGGGGCAAGTCCGAACGGCTCGGCGCGTGCACGAACCCGATGCCCACATCCTCGGTGACGTCCACAGCAAGGGGTGTCGGTGCGTCGGTGGCCCCGGCCACGGGTACGGCGATACCCAGGACGATCGTGATCGCCCACCCGGCCCGCCACATGGACCTGATCCGTCCGGTTTCACGACCTCCGACCACCATGGTGTGGTTTGGCACACCAAGGTCGGCTTTAGGTTTTGTCCCGGCCATGAGAACGCTTATCAGGCCTGTTCCCGTCTCCCGTCGAGTGCGCAGCGTACGTCTGGTGGGCGTCGCGCTCCTTGTCCTGGTCGTGGTGTTGCCAGGCGGATGGGGCGCCGATGCGGGTCTCGTCCACCTTGATTGGGAGTCCGGCACGTCCGTGGTCGGCCTCCACGGCATCGGCCATGGCGCTGTCAATGAGATCCGCTTCCCCTTCGACGTAGGGCCGTGCCATCGCGACCTGCGGCTCGACCTGCTCTATGAACCCGCGAGTTCCGGCAAGCCGGACGGCAGCGACCCGCGCATCCCCTATGTCTTCCACGCGGCGTTCTACCATGCCGACGGCACCTTTTTCTCGGAGCGTTCGCTCTCGGAGTCCCGCTACGGCTACCGCATGGGCATCGTGCCCGCAGCCGGCACCTACGAGGTGATGGTACGCCTCGATGTGGGTGTCATGGTCGACTGGGACGTGCGTGTGCGCGGGTGGCAGGTGCAAGGTGACGCCTCGTGCGACGTCTATCTGAACGAGGTGGAAGTGAACGCCGGCGAGGTGGGGCTGGAATGGATCGAACTCTACAATGGGGGCGATGCCCCGTTCGACGTCGGCGGCTGGACGGTCTGGGGCGAGACCTGGGCCACCCTCCCCGATGCGTCAGCCTATGTGGTGCCGAACAACACGACGGTGCCGGCGGGTGGCCATCTCCGCATCGACCTCCTGCACGTCCTCGACTTCAGTGACACGAACGAGACCGTGGTGTTCGCCGATCCTCACGGTCGGACGCTGGACCGCTCGGTCGAGCTCACCGACACGCGCGGCGACAGCGGCTCATGGTCGCGCACCACCGACGGCGCCGGCTCGTGGACCTACGGGGCCGCGACACCGGGTGCGGCCAACGATTCCTGAGCTTCCGGGACCGCGTGGGACAGAAGCGCTTTAGGGGGGCCGCGACTACCGGCAGCCATGCGTGTGTCGGTGATCGTTCCCCTCGTCCTTTTGGCCCTCATCGGGCCCGCCCTTGTGCCTTCGGCATCCGCCGAGGAAGGGCCTGATTTCATGATCACGCTCCAGGTCGATGCCCCGCCGCGCTATGACGGTCCGGCCGGCTGGTTCGTCCTCGACGCGCACACGGAGGGCGAACATTATGCGTGGGACATGGACCTCATCGAACGGTTCGTGGTGGGTGACATCCGGTTCCCCGACGGCCTGTTCGATGTGGACCGGGACCATCAGGTGGTGCCCTCCGTGGACGTCGCCGTGGACCACTATCCGCTCTTCCACAAGTTCCCCCGCGACGATGTCTGGAACGCCAATGCCCCGGCGCAGGTCTACCGCTTCATCGAGGACGGCGACGACACGATCCTGCGCCTCGGGTTCAAAGGGCCGGTCCAAGGCACCTTCGAACTGACACGCGATGTCACCCCGCCCACCTACTCGCTCGGACCCGTCGAGAGACTCGCCCACAATGGCTACTACCAGGAGACGACCACGGGCGAGCTGACCCGTGCCGACCTGCGCATACGGCCGGCCGAGGGTGGTCGGGAACTCGAGAACCCGACACCGGTTTTCGCCTATCTCCAGAAGTTCCCCGTGAAGGGCCTCGACCCCGAGACGGAATACGAGGCATGGGTCGTGTTCGAGGATTGGGCCGGCAACAATGTGACCAGCGAGACCTATACCGTCACGACGCCGCCCCGACCGCGCGCCCCGGTGCCGACCATCACGCCTCTTGCGCCACTTCCGGACGCCACAGGCGTCGATCCGACGGTCACAATCGAGGTCGCCATCGAGGCCCCCTCCGCCGGATCGGTGGATGACCTGCGCCTGTTCCTCGACCTCCGACCCATCGAGAGCGGGTGGACGTTCACGAACGGCGTCCTGCGCTACACGCCCCCGGCACCGCTCGAGGAGGGCCCCCACCGTGTCTCGGTCGAGGTCGACGATGTCCACGGCAACCGATACCACGAGCAATGGTCGTTCCGGGTCGGGTCGGGGTCGGGTGACACTGCGGGCGAGACGCCAGGGGCGGGGGTCGTGTCGTTCCTCGTGGCGCTCTTGGTGTCGTTGGCCTGGCGTCCGCGGAGCCACGGCGTCGACGTGACCTGAGATCGCTCGGCCGCCGCCTGGCCTGCGCCGTTCATGGGAGCTCGGGCATTGCGGAAGAAGCGGCACTCGACCGCTCCACACCTCTCGATCTTTTGCAAGTCCCTGCGTGGTTTCCGTAGGTAAAGCGAAGGGTTTATCCTACTATTCTGGTGAATCGTGTGGACTGCTCACAATGAGCAAAGCGTCCACTTCCCGAAACATCCATGGTGCAAAAATCGTCATTTCAGGACTCTTCTAGACGCCGATGGTACGAATTTCTGGCCGAGCCGTCTCCGCGACGCCACCGTTCCCAAGGGTTGACAGCCTGCAGCCGACAGGTTGCCACCCCGACATGCCTATACATAGCATGAGAGTGCCCCGGGCCAACCGTTCGTCCGAACGGACAACGGTCGTGCGTCTGCATCGGGAGGTCTACAACGGCCCTACCGCAAGGTCTGTCGCGCGACCACCAGCGGACGTGAACGGAGGTATCGAAACATGAACAAACACACCTTGACCGCCATCGTGGTCAGCCTCGCCTTCCTGGGCCTCACCGCCCCGACCGGCACGGCCGACCCCCTCGCGGTCCCGACCAAGGAAGTCAACATCAAGGCGTCCCAGAGCGTTCTGGAAGAGATCGTCGCCTGGCCCGGCTTCCAAGCGAACTATGTATGGTACGAGATCGGCTGGATCGGCGGAGAGATCGACGTCACACGCTACCACGAACTGAAACAACGCCCCGACGTCACCGTCGAGGACAACACCTACTCGACCCTCCAGTGCCACCGGAACAACGACCCCTGCGACGGCGGCGGCGGTGGCGGCGGCGAGACCCGTGTCGCCGACCAGACCCCCTACGGTATCGAGCAGATCTACAACGACGCCACCATCACCGCCACGAGCGGTGGCGCGGGCGTCATCCTCGGTCACCTGGACTCCGGCATCGACTCCGACCACGTCGACCTCGTCAACCGCATCGTCTTCTTCGATGGCGAGGACGGCAACGGCCACGGCACGCACACGGCCGGTACGGCCGCCGCGGACGCCGGCAGCGACAATCTCGGTATCTACGGTGTCGCCTCCGAAGCGAGCATCCGCTCGTACAAGGTCTGCAACAACGGCGGTCTCTGCAGCGGATCCGACATCATCGCGGCCATCCAGGCCTGCACCAACGTCTGCGATGTCATCACCTACAGCATCGGCAGCGACGGCTTCAGCCAGAGCTCGTCCGACGCCATCGACGCCTTCAACGCCGGCGGCGGTCTCTTCGTCGCGGCGGCCGGCAACGACGGCTCGTCCCTCGGCAGCATCGACTACCCCGGTGCGCTCGGAAGCACGGTCGCCGTCGCCGCCATCGACTCGACCAAGACCGTCGCGTCCTGGTCCAGCCGCGGCTCGAGCGACGGCTGCGGCGACAACGACGGCGAGGTCGCTTTCGCAGCGGCCGGTGTCAGCGTCCTTTCGACCTGGAAGGGCGGCGGCTACGACACCATCAGCGGCACGTCAATGGCCACGCCGCACGTCTCGGGCCTCGCGCTCAAGAAGTGGACCGGCGACGGTGGCACGACGCGCAGTGCGCTCGCGCAGGGTGTCGAGGACATCACCAAGGGCGAGCATGCCAAGACCGGATGCGACGCCGCCTCCGGCCGTGGCCTCCCGCACGTCTAGAACGGTCGCGGACGACCGGTAGGGTCTTCAGAAGGCCTGCCCTCTTCCCTTCTTGTCCCCTCTCTCCATCCCCCATGATCATATGGCCCGCATCACCGTTCTCCTCACGTTCATCCTCCTCACCGGCCTCTTCGTCGCTCCGAGCGGCAGCGGCGAGGGCCTGACCCGCAGCGACGGGTCAGCATCTGATGCACTGAACGTCGCTCTCGGCCTTTTCCGCACCGCCCATCACGACCAACGGGAGGACAGCCGGCGGGCGGCGCTCGACCACTTGCGTGACGAGCTCTTTCCACACAGCCTCGTGACGACAGGACCCGTCGAAGCCGCCTGGTCGACACAGCTTCACCGACCCGCCGAAGAAGGCGCCGCACCGCTCGCGGCCGAGTCTCTCCTGCTCGCGTTCGTGCGCGACAACGTCCTCGCCGCACTTGAGTCGAATGATGCGGAGTCCCTCGACCTCTGGATGCGGCTCGCCCATTCGCGCAGCGACCGCGGCGGCTGGAGCATCCCTGAGTGGGCCTCTCATCGGGCCGAGGCACCCCACCAACAGAACATCACGAAAGACCTCGATTCCCTGCTCGCCTCACGTGCCCGCGAGACGCTCTTCACCGCCATGCTCTTGGAACGAGCCGGGATGCATGATGCCGCCGCCGCGACCGCCGACGGTGCGAGCGCCCTCATGGGACTTCTCGTCGACACCGCGGCCGAACGGCTGCCCGAGGACCTCGCTCGGCCGTTCAACGAGAACGCGACCCGCGGTCGCGCACTCTTGTCCGACCTTCCCGATGAACGCAATGCCGACACATGGCCGGGACTCATCGCACCGCTCGTCGCCATCGAGTTGGACCGCGACATCGAACCGCTCGACGTCTACGCGATGCGCAACATCGACGCCGCCTATGGCGTCCTCCGCGCCGCCGAGGAGACCCCCGCCCTCCGTGCTGTCCTGGCCGAACATGCCTGGCTCCAGTACGGCGCCGACCGCGCGGGACTCTTCCTGCGCGGCGAAGGCGTGATGAACGAGACCGACGACGCCTACGCGCACTTCCGCGACGCTGCCGCCATTGGCGACCTCGAGACGCTCTCGGCCGCGGTCACCTCGGTCCGCGTTGCCCTCACCCAGGTCGGCCTCCTTGAGCGCGGCATCGTCTTCAAGGTCGAGACCGGCGGCGTCCAGCAAGGCCGCACCCACGAATACCGGCTGACACTCGTTCGCCCACCGCTCGAAGGCGTGGCAAGATACACACTTCGCCTGATCTACGACCCGACGGTCCTCGCCGTGACCGGCGCCGAACCGTTCGGTCCCCACGAACACCCCGAAGGCGGAGACGGGTCTCATTCGCACGGAGACGTTCCCGGGTGGGACGTGCGTTTCGACAACGGTGTCGTCCGTCTCGACGTGACCCCGGACGTACCGGTACGCCGCAGTGCCCACATCATCACCCTGTTCCTTGAGGCGCGCGGTGCGCAAGGGAGCCAGACGCCCATCACCATCGAAGAGGCCGTCTTTTTTGAACCGGACGGGGACCTGGCCGAGGTCTTCCGCCTCCGCGACGGCCACGCTACCGTGACGGTGACACCCGACAACGCCGGAAACCCACCGCTTGCGGCCCAATCGCCCGTCGTCCCGGTCGGGATCGTATTGGCGGCCATGGCCATCGCAGCAGGAAGGAGGCGCGACCCGTGCATCCATTGACCGCGACCTGTTTTCTTGCCCTTGTCCTGGGTGCCACCGCGATGCCTGTCAGCGCCGACCTCGGCGAACCCCCCCTGCACGCGCTCGATGTCGACGGCGCCCTCCTCGTCGGCACCTATCCGGCCGCGGTGGGCAAGCTCGACGACGGCGACCCTATACCGGACATGGGGCTCGATCCGGTGAGCCGCGCCATATGGGAGTTCACCACCCAGCCCTGCTTCCTCTACGCCGAAGTCATCATGACCTACCGTACCGAACCCGGCAATGACACCTTGGTCTCCGAGGAGGCGATCCTTCGGGTCCGACTGGTCGACAACGACGGTATGGTGAAAGGCGACTGGCTGGCGACCGGCGGCCACCTGCATCGCGTCCACGACGAACCCCTCGCCACGAACCAGACCTACACGGTCGAAGTGCACCACATGGTCGGGCCCCGGGTCGTCTACGACCTCGACGTGTGGCTGCACCATGGTTGTTCCTGAGCCGGTCACCCTCAGGTACCGTCCCCTTCGCCCCGAGCCTGTGGAACGGGCCGGATCGCAACCGACCGGATGCATACCAGGCATGAAAAATGGACTTTACATATCTCCCCGTTCTCAAGGAAACCTTATCAATGAGGCCTTGCTGGTCGCTCCCCGTCCGCACGGACCACGGAGGTACAGCGAATGAGAACCATGCTCCCCAGCATCCTGACCATCGCCGCCATCCTCGTCCTCTCGACGGGAAGCGTGGCGGTGGAACAAGAGAACCGCGAACTGGACGTCACCGCGACGGGCGCTGCCGAGTCCCGCGAGACGGGCGAAGCCTTCGACCTTGATGTCGACGTCTCCGGTGACGTGGTGGTCACCTCGAGCGGGGCGGGTGTGGACCGGGCGGCCTACACGCTCGGTCCGGCCGTGACCGCAACGATCACCGTCGACGGCACGAGCTACGCCATCGAAGCGAACATCGCAGGCGAGGGCGTCTCCCTCGCCCAGACCGGCGTCAACGCCGACGCCTGGCGCCTCAGCGCCCAAGGCACCACCTTCGGCGAAGGCGCACAGTTCCGAGGCAGCCTGACGCTCCTCGGCACCGACGAAGGCTACACGGTCTCCGGCGACGGCGTCCTCACCGTCCACTCGGGTGAAGACACCGCGGACTATGACCTCACCTACACCGGTGAAGGCACGTTCGAATAGACCTTGACCCGTCCATCTCTTCCCTCTTCTTTTCATCACGATCATACCACGGAGTCGAACCACCATGTCATTCAGAAAAACCACACCCGTCCTCGCCACGCTCCTCCTTCTTGTCACCTTCGCCGGTTGCGTCGGCGACGACGAGGGCCGCGTCACCGTCTATGTCCGTGACGCCGCCACCACCGAGTTCTCCAGCGTGTTCATCACGTTCTCGAAGGTCGCCATCCACCAAGGTGACGAAGGCGAAGCCGACCAAAGCGGCGACGAACCCGACACCGAAGGCTCCGGCTGGGAGACCGTCTTCGAAGGCTCGAAGGAGATCGACCTCCTTGCCTTCGCCGGCGCCGACGCCCGCGCCTTCCTCGGCGACGCCAACCTGTCCGCCGGCACCTACAACCAGATCGTCGTCACCGTCGACGAGGCCCGCGGCATTCGCGCCTCGGACGGCTCCGAGGTCTCCATCACCGTCACCACGGGCTGGGTGCGCGTCGTGCGCGCCTTCCAGGTCTCGGCCGACCAGACGACCCGCATCATCCTCGACCTCGACCTCGACCGAAGCCTCATACAACAAGGGCCCACTGGCGGCTGGAGACTCAACCCGGTCATCGGCCAGGTCCTCGTCGAAGAGGACGCGAGCGGACCCGAAGGCTCCCGCACGGGCACGACCAGCGGGACCGATGGCACCCCGGGCGGCGGTACGGCCGGGACGACCGGCACCGGCACCATGACCACCTACATCAAGGACGCCGCCACCGACGAGTTCTCCGAGATCTGGATCCGCTTCTCCGAAGTGACCGTCCACAAGGCGGGGGAAGACGGCAACGAGACCGACAACGAGACGTCGGACGACAGCCAGTGGGTCGTCGTGGTCGACACACCCCGCACCCTCGATCTCTTGCGCTTCTCGGACGAAGGCTCCAAGGCGTTCCTCGGCGCCGACGAGCTCGCCGCCGGCCGCTACACACAGATCCGCATCAACATCACCGAAGCGTGGGGCGTCCGCGCTTCCGACGGCGAGAACGTCACCATCACCGTCGCCCAGACCGAGGCGAAGGTGGTCCGCACGTTCACCGTTGAAGCGAACACCACCACACAGGTGGTCATCGACCTCGACCTCGACCGCTCCGTCCGCCAACAAGGCACCCAGGGCTGGCGCATGACCCCGGTCATCGGCAGCGTCCAGGTGGAACGGACCGAGGACGACCCGCGCGGCGACCGGCCGGAGGGGCAGGCCTGAGCGGTCGGCGCGACCGTTTTTCTCTTATCCTTGCATTTCTCCCCGCACTTTTTTCGGTCCTTCCGGCCCCCACTGTCAATGGAGACCGGTCCACCTGGACCTCGGTCGGGTCTGATATGTCTTGAGCCGGCTCGACAATGGACAAAAGCGACCGGGCGCCGTCACGCGGTGAGGCAGACCCATGCACCACCGCACCATCCTGATCACCCTTCTGATGTCCATCACCCTCGTCCTGTCCGGTTGCACCGGCGACGTCGACGACGAGGACGACCGCGACACCACGACCGGAGACGGCGACACCATCACCCCCGAGGCGGAACAGGAAGGACGTGTCGTCGCCTATGTCAAGGACGCCCCCGAGGACGATTTCCATGAACTCTGGGTCGTCTTCACCGGCGTCCACGTGCACCGGAGCGGCGACGACGGGAACGAGACCGACGGCACGGGTACCGGCACGACGAACGGGAACACCACGGACGGGACGACCGGGAACGACACCGGGAGCACGACCGGGAACGACACCGGGAACACGACCACCACAGGCGGCTGGGAGACGATCTGGGAAGGCGAGAACGCCATCGACCTCCTGCGTCTCGCCGAGAACGACACCCGCGCACTCCTTGGCGGCACCGAGCTGGAGACCGGTCGATACCAACAGATCCGCCTCGACATCAGCGAAGCGTGGGGCGTCCGCACCTCCGACTTCCAGAACGTCACCATCGAGGTCACGACAGGCCAGGCCAAGGTCGTCCAGAGCTTCGAAGTGAGCGGCAACGGGACCACCGAACTCATCATCGACCTGGACCTCGAGCGGTCGCTCGCCGAGCAACGCGGCGGTGGCGGCGGTCAGAGCGCAAGAGGCTCCGACCAAGAGACACGCTGGCGGCTCAACCCGGTCATCGGCTCGGTCGAGGTCGTCACGCGTTAAGAAAGACCTTACTCCTCCGGCCCTGCCGCTTCCTGAAGGAGCGGGACCGACGCGACCAGGCGCACATGACGCCGACAGGTAGACCACACGTCATCTGGCCCACCGGACCCGGCTCAAAAAGAATATCCCACAGCCCGACCTACCCATGCTCATGCATCCAGCCCCATCGCGCTGGGTGTGCATGGTGTCGATCGGGACCCTCATCCTGACCGGATGGGGTGTATCAGCACAACAGAGCCCGCCTGTCGACCACGTGGTCGGACTCAGCCCAGGCGAGGAGCCCCACCACGAAGGCGACCCGGACGAGCTGAGGCGCGTCACCGCACGGGATGCTGAGCGCTACGCCTGGAACGTCACGACCGACTCCGAGCGGCTCGTCATCGAGATCCGCATCGCGAGCGGGACCTTCGATGTCGAGAGGAGCGGACAGATCGTCCCCACCTTCACGGTCCCCGAAGAACACTTTCCCTACTTCGCCGAATGGTCAGAACCCGCGGTATGGCAGGCAGAGGGAGCGGACCGGGTCTACAACCGCAGCGTTGAAGAGGACAGCGACGTGTTGCGGCTCAGCCTGCCCGGCCCCACCAACGGACGCCTCGCCCTCAGCACCGACACCACCCCTCCGATCATCGTCGAGGGAGGCGCCACCGGCATCAACGCCACCGGGTTCACCTATCGTGTGCGCACAGACGAACCGACCCGACTCGAGATGGCGATCCGCACCGGCCCCGACTGGAACCGCACGTCCGCCAGCGACCTGAACGCCGCCCACATGGTGCGCATGGACCGGTTGCGACCGGAGACCGTCTACGCCGTGCACATCATCGTCCGCGATTGGGCCGGCAACATGGGCCAGCACGATGACCATATCACGACCCGCGCCAACATGTCCGCGCTCCACCTCGAACCGATCCGCCCGACGACCGACGTGGAACCGGATGCCGAGATCATCATCGAGGTGCGCGTCCGGAACATGACCGCCCCCCTCATCGAGGCCCGCGGGACACTCGACGGCGATCCGCTCCCGCCCCCACGCGAGCGCGATGACCGACTTCTCTTCCATCCGGGAATGCCCCCGGGGCCCGGCCCGCACATCGCCCATGTCCAGGTGACGGACGCCGACGACAAAGCCGCAGACGTCACATGGACCTTCTTCGTCCCGCACACGAACGCGACAGGACGACCATTGGCGGTCCCAGGTCCCGTGGCTCCGCTCTGCCTCGCCGTCGTCACCATCGTCGCCGCAGCGCTGCGAAGACGACGACCGCTGTGAGCGCGGTCACCAAGAGCGGTGCCGGCACCGCCGCCACCGCTCCGGGTGCGGACCGAAGATCAAACGCCATCGACGGCTCCGACACATGGCCACCCAAGTCCTCGATGCGAAGACGCACCCATTCGGCGGCGTCCGGCCGCGCACGATCGACCGTTCCGGTGGCACGGTCCTCGAGACGCTCCGACCCCACCACCTCGCCCCCCGCACCCCACTCGAGGACATAGGCCGAAAAATCGGTCGCGAACGTCGTGTTCCACGACAGACGCAACAACCCTTCGCCGACATCCTCTGGCAGAGACCGCCACCCGACCGCCGCCGGGGGCCGCGTGTCCGGCTCCTCGATGACGAGCGCCAGCCCCTTCCGGCCCGCGAGGTCGAACGCCAGGCGCTGCGGCTCGTCCGCCTTCGTCGGCCACACCACCTCCAACTCGCCCCGTGCGCGACCACCCAAGCCGAAAAGGAGGCGGGGGTCATTGTCACCCAGATAAGAACCGCCCGAATCGCGCCACAACCACTGTGAACGCCCGTCGTCGGTCGTGACGCGCACGCGCGCCCCCACGCCGTCACGCGGCCCGTCGGTCCCCACGAGCGTCACCCGCAACCAATGCGGCGCGTCGATCGCCTCCTCCGCCGTCGAGCGGGTGACGCTGTCAGCCCGGATCGTGTTGAACCGGAACAAACGCGGCCGTCCCTCCTCTGCCGCCTTATCGCCGTCCGTCGCGGCGAGCGCTCCCGCGAAGACATCCAGGTCCCCGTCGTCGTCGTAATCCGCGAAGGCCGCCGCCCGGTGGTCCCGCCACATCCGCTCCGACTCGTTGCCATAGGCCCAGAAGGGCGGACCGACGAGCCGGAAGTCCCCATGGTCGTTCCACATGAGCGAGACCGGACCCGGTGTGCCGTCATATTGATGGCCATGCACCATGAGGAGGTCCTTGCGGCCGTCAAGGTCGAAATCGAAGAAACCACCGCCCCAGCGGGAGACCATGCCTGCCACCTCGGTGAGCGCATCGCTCTTCCGGCCCACTTCGGTCCAACCCACGTCGATGCTGCGATAGACCGCATCGAACTGGTTCGGAAGATGCGTGCTCAAGAGGTCCACACGGCCGTCGTCGTCGTAATCGGCCGCATCGACACCCATGCCCCCGCGATGGCCATCGGAGCCGACGAGACGAGGCCCCACACCGTCGACGCCATAGACACGCGCCAGAGAGCGGAAGTCGCCCCGGCCGTCGTTCAGATAGAGCGCATTGGCATCGAGGTCCGACGCGACATACAGGTCCGGCCAGGCGTCGCCGTCGATGTCGGTGGCGATGACCCCCAGGCTGCGCCCGCGCGTCGCCTCCCCGTTCACCGCCACACCGAGCGCCTCCCCCACCTCCGTGAACGTGCCGTCACCGTCGTTCCGATAGAGCCGGTTCCCCTGGCCGAGACAGAGGCCGGGGTTGACGCCGTAGCCGCCCGTACAGGCACCCGACGGACTCTCGCCGTAGTTCACGACATAGAGGTCGAGGTCCCCGTCGCCATCATGATCGAGCCACGCGCCGCCGACACTCCAGCAGGACGGCACGAGCCCTTCCCCGGTCTCGAGAAGTGGGCGACAGGCAAGGGTCGAATCCGGGTGGTCCGTGTCGCCCTCGATCCCGGCCACGTCCGAGACGTCCACGAAAGCGCCGTCGTCATTGCGGAAGAGGCGGTTCGTCGTCGCCGAATAGGTCGTCGGCGAGACCGCCACGAAGAGATCCTGGTCACCATCGTTGTCGTAATCCCCCCAGACACAGCCCTGCGCCACACCATGCACCCCAACACCCGTCACCTCCGTCACGTCCTCGAACGCGACATGGCCCGAAGCGTCCGGACCCATGTTGCGATAGAGCCGCGACAACCCCTCGTCGTCCGGCCCGATGCTGTCCGTGATGTAGAGGTCCATCCGGCCGTCACGGTCCGCATCCCCCCAACAGGCGCCCCCCATGGTCGACTCGCGGTGCGACGGCCGACCGTCCCGGAACGGTGCATGCATGAAATCGAGACCGCTCGCCTCCGCCACGTCGGTCGCGAGGACACTCGGCCAACGGCGCTCCTCGACGAAGTCGGGAAGCAGCGAAGGCGGAGGAGCACCGGCCAGGGAAGGCGTCGTGAAAACAAGAAGGACGAAAACGACGGACAGACCGGCTCCAATACCCGACGGCCGCCCCCTGCCACGCCGGGCTCCGGGGCTCAAACGCGCCTCCCCGCCCGGCCGCGCACGCCGATGATGAGCGCCACGAGGATGAGCAGGGTCACGACTGCCCCCGGAGCGGGCAGCAAGCCCGACTCGGGCATGACGACCGCCATCCGCTCGCTCGGCTCCGACTCGCGGCCCGCCTGGTCGACCGCGACGAGCCACAGGTACCATTCGCCCCCTTCGAGCCCCTTCAAACGGCCGCCGCCGCTCGGCCCTTCGAAGACGAACGAGCGCGCATCGGTGGTGTCGAAGCGGGTGTCCTTGGTGGCGTAGACCTTGTGATGCGCGAAATCGACCGCCTGGTTCATCGACCACGAAAGTCGCAGGGCATCCGATTCGGAGACCGGCTCACCGCGCCATTCAGGTCGTGCCGGGGGCGCCGATTCCACCTCGACGATGTGCAGGGTACGGCCCTTGTCGCTCCCGAGGTCGAACGGGAGCGTCTGCGGCGCATCGGGTTTGCCGGGCCAGGTGACGACGACCTCGCCGCGGGTCTCGCCGCCGAGCGCGAAGAGGAGCCGCGGATCGTTGTTGCCCCCATAGGAGGCCCCCGAGGAGCGCCACTGCCATTGCGAGGAGCCGTCCCCGGTGATGACCTGCACCTTGGCCCCGATGGCGTCACGCGCATTGTCGGTGCCTTCCAGGGTCACCCGCAGCCAACGCGAGTCGCGAGCCGGATTGTCCGGATGGTCGACCTCGGGCTCCGCGCCGAGGGCATCGAAGCGGAGCAGCTTCGGACGGCCGAGCCCCGCTTTGTGGGATTCAAGGGCGGTGACGAAAAGGTCCATGTCGCCATCGTCGTCATAATCGGCGAACGCGGCGCCACGATGGTTGTGCCAGGATTCCACTGAATCGTTGCCGAACGGCCAATAGGGCGCGGTCGCAAGACGCCATGTGTCCTCGTCCGAGACGAGCACCTCTTCGGCCGTCCGCGGCACGCCCGCTTCCCCCATGCGGTTGATGGCGAGCGAGACCGGCCCCGGGCGGCTCGAGAACTGATGCCCGGAGACGGCAAGATAGTCCTTCCAGCCGTCCCGGTCGAGGTCGACGAAACCTCCGCCCCACCGGCTGATCGACCAGGCGATCTCGCGCAGCGTCGCCGACCGGTTCCCGACATCGTGCCAAGCACCGGGCTCGGAGGCAAGATAGACCGCGTCGTATTGGGCACGCAGATGGGTCGTCACAAGGTCCACCGCGCCGTCGTTGTTGTAGTCGGCGGCGTCGATCCCCATCCCCGCCCGATGACCATAAAGCGTGGTCCCGCGCAGCTTCTCCCCGAGCCCGTCGACCTCGAGCGCCGACCCGACGTTGCGGAAGTTGCCGATGCGGTTCCTGAGATAGAGCCCGTTGGCGTCGAAATCGTTCGCCACGTAGATATCGGGAAGGGTGTCACCGTCGATGTCGGTCGCGACGACGCCGAGGCTGCGCCCGAAGGTCGCCTCGCGGTTGGTGTCCACCTGGAGCAGTCCCCCGACCTCGGTGAAACGATGCCCACCGTCGTTGCGGTACATCCGGTTCGGCTGGCCGTTGCAGAGGATCGGGTTCGGGAACGGGTTCTCCGTGCACGCCGAGCCGGACTCGTCGACATAATTGCCGACATAGAGGTCGAGGTCGCCGTCCAGGTCGTAATCGATCCACGCCGCGCTCATCGACCAGCACTTGTTGAGAAAACCGTCGTCCGTCTTGATCTTGGCGTTGCAACTCCAATCGGAATCCCGGTCGTCCGCGTCGCCCGACACACCCGCTGTCTCGCTGACGTCCTCGAACCCGGTCCCGTCCCCCTTGTTGTGGAACAGCACGTTCGTCTGCAACGCGTAATCGACCGCGCTGAACGTCAGGAACAGGTCGGGCCAGCCATCGTTGTCGTAGTCCCCCCACACGCAGCCCTGGCCGATGCCCTTGACGAGGACCCCCTGAGCCTCGGTCACGTCCGCGAACCGCACCACGCCGTCCGCCTCCCGACCCAGATTGCGATAGAGTCGACCATGCCCTTCGTCCTCCGGTCCATAGGAATCGGTCACGAACAGGTCCAGGCGGCCGTCGACATCATAGTCGCCCCAGCACGCGCCACCCGTCGTCGTCTCCTGGAAGACCTGGTAGACCGGCGGCTCGATGTCCGGCTCCGGGGGGCCGAGCCGGTTCGGTGCCTGCGTGAAGCCGATCCCGGAGTCGTCGATGACATCGCGCGCCAGGACGAACGCTCCCTCTTCGGCCGAGACCGCGGGCGCCGACGCGAGCGTCAGAAGAAGGACAAGGGACAAGGCCCCACCTCGGCGGAGACTCCGCCGCGCGCATCGCGCCACCGCTGTTACCACATCCGGTCCAGTCGCTATCCCCCTTTAGAAAGGTAGCGCCGAGCCGGCACGCGACGCCACTTAACGAACAGCACAGCATATATACGGTGCGGCCCCCCTCGTGACCCTGGTGGCCCCGCAAGGGGTAGGAGGCACGACATGGAGGCGGCCACGGCGACACGGAGACCCTTCACTTTCCGGCTCCCCCAGGGCCCGAAGCTCCAGCTTCTCAACCTGACCACGTTCTTCATCGTCGTCAACCTCACCCTCGACTATCCCAACGCGCTGTGGCACGTGCTGCTCACCGTGGGCCTCACCGGCGCGCTCGACGCTGTCGCCTCGCGCTACCGCTTCGGCGGCTGGCGCATCCCCTGGCCGTCGCTCGTCGGGGCCCTCGGCGCGACACTCGTCATCCAGGGCTACACGGTCTGGACCTACGTGCTCCTCGCCGTCATCATGGTCGGCTCGAAGCACCTCATCCGTTGGCGCGGCCGTCACCTCTTCAACCCCAACAACCTCGCGATGGCCGTCCTCCTGCTCCTCGGCTCCGGATCGCTCTTCTCGGCCGCAGGGGCACGCATCGGCGTCGTCGACTGGGGCGGCGCCCTGCAGGCGTTCCTCCTCATGTTCTTCTTCGGCACCGTGGCGACCACCCGCGTCAAACGGTTCGACCTCGCCATGATGTATTTCGCATTGCTCTGGAGCGCCTACGGCGCCATCGCACTCTACCAGAACCTCATGCATGACGCCGCGTGGGGCGTCGCGACCGTCTTCCATTACGCCTTCAACCCGCTCCAGGTCATGATCGGCCTCTTCGCCATCACCGACCCCGCCACGAGTCCCCACAGCCGACTCGAGAAACTGTTGTGGGCGCTCCTTCTCGTCCTCATCGGCATCCCGGCGACCTTGTCCGGACGCATCGAGGCGCCTGTGTTCGCGCTGCTCATCGCCGCCCCGCAACGGCACATCATCTCATGGCTCGTCAACGGCCGCGTGACGACGCTCGGTCCGCCGGTCCCCATGTCACGTCCGACGGCGGTGGCAAGCGGCACGACCGGGCTCGCCGCGACACGCGTCAAGGAGGAGAGGCGCTGATGGACCGCGACTGGCGCGCCGCCTCGATCGTCATCCTCCTCATCGCCGGAGGCAACGTCGCCTACGCCGCCAACGTCCCCGACCTCCTCGACGCCTACGGACCCCCCTCCATGGGATTGGGCGTGCCGATCGGCTGGTCCCCCACCGTCGACGCCGGCGCGGCCTTCGTGGACGTCACCGACACGAGCGGCATCGAATTCACGCGCCACAAGTGGAGCGGCGGCACGCTTCCCTACGCGAGCGTCATCGGCGGCGGCATCGCGGCCGGGGACGTCGACGGCGATGGCCGCGTCGACCTCTACTTCCCGCCCGGTGGGAGCGGCCATCCGGCCAAGCTCTACCGCAACCTCGGCGACTTCGTGTTCGAAGACATCACCGACGAAGCGGGGCTCAATGTCGACGGCTTCGGGACCGGCGCCGCCTTCGGCGACCATGACGACGACGGCGACGAAGACCTCTACGTCTTCATCGACGACCGCGGCGTGCTCTACGACAACGACGGCACCGGACACTTCACCGACATCTCCGACGCGGCCGGCGTGACCATGGCGGGCGCCTGCGGCAAGAACCCCTGCCAAGGCACAAGCGTCGCCTGGCTCGACATCGAGAACGACGGCGACCTCGACCTCTACATCGTCAACAACCTCGACTGGAGGGCGGCCACGGTCGGAACGAGCGGACAAGACTACGCCGGGCTCATCTCCGTCGCCCAACGCCAATCGAGCGTCCTATTCGAGAACCTCGGCAACGGCACTTTCCGCGACATCAGCATCGGGACCGGCGTCACCAACACCGGAAAAGGCCTCGGCGTCGCCGTCGGCGACATCGACGGCAACGGCCACCCCGACATCGCCACCGCCAACGACATCTCCAAGAACGCCCTCTATCTCAACCTCGGCGACGGCGGTTTCGTCAGCCGCGCCCACCGGTTGGGCGTCGACGAGACCCAGACCTCCATGGGCATCCTCACCGTCGACACCACAGGCGACGGACGACCCGAGATCCTCGTCTCCAACTTCCAGGCCGACGGACTCTCCTACTTCCTGCAACAACCCGAAGGCTGGTTCCTCAAGGCCAAGGACAAGCCGTGGGGCCTGGGAGCGGCGTCGCGCGGCACCGGCTGGGGCCTTGCCGCGCTGGACCACGACCTCGACGGCTGGCAGGACATCGCCCACGCCGTCGGCCGCGCCGTGCCCCTCGACCCGCACCGCTACGACATCGACTGCATCGCCTTCCGCGAATATTGCGAAGACCGGCAAGACCACCTCTTCAGGAACCTCGGCGACGGCCGCTTCGGCGAAGCGACCGGCTCGGCGGGTGACTTCGCCGGCACCACGAACACCCGCGCCATCCTCGCCGTCGACCTCGACGACGACGGCGACGAGGACATCGTCCGCGTCAACGTCGACGGACAGAAGGCGGAAGTGCTCCGGAACGACCGCGACGGTGACAACGGCTGGCTTCAACTCACCTTCGAAGGCGTGGAGTCGAACCGCGATGGCTACGGAGTGAAGGTCCACGTGACGCTTCCCGACGGACGGGTCCTCATGCGCGAACACATGTCGTCCGGCGGCTACCAGACCGGATTGTCACCCGTCATGACCGTCGGTCTTGCTGAGCACAGGACGGCCGATGTGACGGTGGAGTGGCCGAGCGGAGTGGTGCAGGAGCTCGGGACGTTGGACGTGGGGCGGCATCACGTCGGCGAGAGCGGGTAGGGCGACCGGGATCCCGGCCTGCATCCTCGATCCGCTCACATCCGGTAACATGACCTGGGGGAGGGAACCTAGGTTCCCTCCCCCAGACCCCCACGTTCCTAACACTCTTCCCACGGCGCCTCTTTCGCGCTCTCCGTGGCGGGCAACCTCCGGTCGACGACCCGGTCTTTGTCGATGGCCTCGAACTGCAGGATGCCCGAAGGCCATATGATCGCCAACGTATACTCCGGCGCCCGGCTCTCGCCGATGCCGAAATGCGGGTCGATGGGTACCGCGACGGACGCCGACGCATCTCCCCCGGCCTGACGGGACTGGATGAGGCTCGTCGACGACAACGTCGTCTTGACCCCGAGACCCGCCGAATTGGACTGGTTGCCGAAGAGATGCAACGTGAAATAGGGCCCCGCGTCGACCATGTTGCGGTAGCGCACCGCGTCCTCACCGTCCGGGAACGCGATGACATCGAGCTTGCCGTCACGGTCGAAATCGGCCGCCGCCATCATCGGATACGCGGTGGTGCCAAGACCCGGGTCCCGCACCTCGAAGAACTCTTCGCCCCCCGCACTCCACAAGACCCGCGAGCCACGATCGGTCAAGACCAGGATGTCGAGCCAGCCGTCGTTGTCGAGGTCGAGCGGAAGAGCGGCACGCGCCTTCATCCCCGCCGGCACACCAAGGAGCGTGCTGCGGTCGGCGAACGAATCACGCCCCGTGTTCTTGTAGAGCCGTACACCCTCCTCTCCCGCGGCAAGGAGATAGAAGACCTGCGTGTTCTCGACATCCATCGGCATCAGGCTCCTCGCACCGGGATCTTCGTCGAAGCCCGCACCTTCCACGGCCGCACCGAACCCGCCTTCCCCGTCCGCCAAGTGGAGCCGCAGCCCTTCGGCGGTCGAGACGACGAGGTCGAGATAACGGTCGGTGTCGACATACATCATGAGGAACGTGTCCGTCTCCGTGCCCTCCGGCGACCCCTCGGACATGAGGAACGTACCGGCATCCCACCGCAACGTCGCGCCCTCCGACGACAGGTCCTCCTTGGGTTCGGTCATCGACGCGCGGTCATAGACCGTCTCGCCCGTCGTCGTGTTCACCACTTTCAAGTGGTTCGTGTAGACCTGGATCGGCCGGTCCTTCGCACCGACGAGGATCTCGAGCGCCCCGTCGTTGGTCACGTCGACAAGCGTGAGCGCATCACCACCGACCGGGTCCGACACCCGCTCGTCCGTCTCATCGACGAAGCGGTCGCCCTGATGCATGAATACCCGCAAGCTATCCTCCAGAAGGACGACGATGTCGCTCCAGCCGTCCTCGTCGAGGTCCCCGATCGCCACTGATGTGATCTCACAACCGGGACAGCCCGCGCTCCACGCATCTGTCGCGTCCTGGAACCGCCCCGCCGATTTGCCAAGGAGCAGACGACCGCCGTCCGGGCCGCCGAGATAGAGGTCGTACAGCTCGTCGTCGTCGACATAGCCGACCGCGGCGACCGTCGCCGATGCCCCGAGCCCGCCTTCTTCACCGAAAAGCGGCCCCTCAGGCGCGCGCGGGTCGAACGCTCCCGGCGGCGGGGCGCCGGTGCCCGAATCGTCATCATCCGGTGCCGTGCAACCGGACCAGACGGTGGCGATGAGCAAGAAAACGATAAACAAGGGGACGATACGCATGGGACCTTGGCCGGTGAGGGGGCGACCGCTTTTTGGGTTTCGGCCTTGGCCCTCGCCGTCTTGCACCCGTCGAGACCGGCTAAGCCCCGATCTGGACGGGCTCCAGGATCCGCTTCAAGGTCGCGATGGCGCTCAGCGACGCCAGGTACGAGGTCTTTGGATTGTCCGGATGGGGCAGGTTCTCGATCTCGGCGCGGATGCGCCCGAACTCGCCCTCGACGATGATCTTGTGCTGGTTGCGCGTCGCCATCGGGTCCGCGACCACCTGGACCCAGGTCTCGTCAGGACCCAGGCCTGCGAGGCTGAGACAGACCGCGACGTTGACGTTCTTGGGATAAAGGCGGATCGCCTCGCGCGCCGGACCCGAGAAGAGGAGCGTCCATTTGTCGACGTCGACACCGAGGGCCTGAGGGGGTTTGGTGGTGACAAGCGTCACCGATTTGATGCCTCCGAGTCTCCCCGCCTTGACGCCGTCGATGCCCGCAATGGCGCCGGAGGGCAGGTAGACCTTGACGCCATTCGCTTTCGCCGATCTGCGCACCTCGTCATGGAACGCATCGTCGACAAGAGCGCCGATGGACATCATGAGGACGTCCTTCTTCGCCGCGAGGGCCTTGGGCACGACCTCACGTGCCGCCTCGGCGGTCGCCGCCTCCACGATGAGGTCTGAGGCGGCGATGAGCGCATCCGCGTCACCCACCACGACCGCGTTCTCCAATTCCGCGGCGAGGCCTGTCGCAGCCTCGGTCCGGATGTCGTAGAGGAAGAGGGCTTCCACCTGGTCGTCACGGTGCGCCCAACGGGCCACCTCCGTCCCGATGGCGCCGGTGCCGAGGATGCCGATGCGCACGCGCCGCGGAGCCGGGTGGGGGGCTTATGTCTTTGCCTGCGTCTACCACCTCGTCCAATCGGCTAAAATACGGGTGTTCCGTCGCCTCGGTCGTGGAACAGACCATGGTCGCCCGTGGCCCGCAGACATCGACCGGTATCGTCCTCGATGTCGACCCGGCACTACTGCGGTCCTATCTGGACGAGGACCTCGGCGACCCCTGGCTGGACGTCACCACCGACCCCGTCTTCAGCGAGCAGACCGGCGCTGCGGCCGTCGTGACACGGGAGCCCTGCGTCGTCTCCGGGATCGAGGAGGCCCTGGTCTTGTTCCAGCTCGTCGGTGCCGAGGCGACCGCGCTCGTCCGCGACGGCGACGAGGTCCCGGCCGGTGCGCGCCTTGTCGACGTGCAAGGACCTGTGCGGGCGCTCCTGCGCGGCGAACGGACCGTCCTGAACGTCATGGCACGCATGTCCGGTGTGGCCACGTTGACCCGCCGTGTGCAGACCGAACTGGCCAAGGTGCAACCGACGGTCAAGGTGGCGGCCACACGCAAGACCACACCCGGATTCCGGTTGTGCGAAAAGCGCGCCGTCTGGCATGGCGGCGGCGACCCGCACCGGTTCGGCCTGTGGGACCAGGCGCTCATCAAGGACAACCACCGCAGCGCCGGCGGCGACCTCGCGGAGACGATCCGGCGCATCCGTGCCGCGCACCCGGATGTCCCACTCGAGGTCGAGGTCGAGACCGAGGAAGAGGCGGCCATCGCCGCCAGGGAAGGCGTGGCGATGATCCTCGTCGACAACCAGGGACCCGCCACGGTGGGTCGGTTCGCCGAGATCGTCCACGCCATCGCGCCCGAGGTGCGCATCGAGGCCTCCGGCGGCATCACACCGGAGAACGCCGCCGATTATGCACCCTATGCCGACCGCGTGTCCCTCGGTGCTTTGACGCGTTGGGCCCGCAGTGTCGACATCGGTCTCGACTGGGTCGACTAGGCGGTCGCCCACGCGTCGCCGACCTTCTCGGCACCGCGTGTCGTGAGGTAGTAGCGAACCTCACGGCCTTTCCTGCGCGCCTCGAGAAGACCATGGTCGAGGAGACGCGACAGGTGATAATGCGCGTGCCCCGGCGAGATGCCGAGCGCGCGCGACAATCGGCTCCCGGTGAGACCCGGGGCGCGACGCACGAAGGTCAAGATGCGTCCCGGCATACGCTCGGGGCTCGTCAAGGTGCGCGTGCGCAGTTCCGCCTCGTCGGGCTTCGGCGCCCCATAGGGGAAGTAGCGCTTGCGGTGGTCGACGCGTTGCACGCGAAGCGCCTGTTCGCGCACCATCATGGCGAGGTGGTAGCAGACGCGCGCATAGGCGACACCAGCGACGTTCGCCAGTTCACCGGCCGTCGCACCCGGGTTCTTTTCGAGGTGGTCGGCGATCGTGCGCCTCACCGGATGCTCAAGGAGCTCACTGCGCTCGATGCGATAACCAAGGCGCACCTTGGCGGCGATGACGAGAAGGAGCGCGAGGCGGACCAGGAGCGCGCCGACGAGGGTGGCGAGGGTGATGCCGGCCGCCGGAAGGAGCCAGTCGTCGCCTGCGTCTGTGTCCATGACGACCACGCCGTCGTCTTGCGGAACTTGGGTGTCGCAGCGGCATGCCTCTTCGGGCTGGACCGGTTCCTCGCCGACCGGAGGGATGTCCGGGAGTTCGAAGAGGTCGCGGGGCTCGACCCGGCCGGGTGGGACCGGGATCGTATCAGGGCCCGCGTCGCCGTCATCCCCCATCATCGCCGGGGCCGGGACCCGCTGGGTCGGGCTCACGTCGCTCGGAAGCGGCGGGCCTTCCTCTTCGCCCGAGCCGTCCATGTGGGGCGCGGGCACCCGGGACGGGGACGGAGACGTGGGGCTCGGCCGGTCCTGCCAACCGTCCTGCACCCCTTCGTCCTCCTTGGGCTCATCCTCTTGCGAGGGGCTCATCCAAGGGACGGGCTGTTCAGAGACCCCGGCCTGCGCACCGGGGGCGACCAGGAGCGCGAACAGGAGAAGGCCCACCACGACGGCGGGCAGCGTTTTCGGACCACTACCGATAGACCACATACGAACCAGCCTGACACTCCCCCCTCGCCATTATAGGGTGTTGTTGGACACCTCTTCCCGCGCCTTGTACGACCCTTCGCCGGGCGAACCCTTTTTTGGCACCCAGGATTCGCGGCCGCGAGGCGACCCATGGACTGGACCTTCACGGACGAACAGAAGCTCATCCGGCAGACGACGCGCACGTTCGTCCAGAACGAGATCTCTCCTTATGTCCTGGAATGGGAACGGGAAGGCAAGGTCCCGGACGCGGTCTATCAGAAGATGGCCGACCAGGGCATTTTCGGAGCGCCGTTTCCGGAAGCGCTCGGTGGGGCCGGGCTCGATTACCTCTCCTACATCGTCATGACCGAAGAACTGGCGAAGGGTTGTTCCAGTATCCGCACAACGCTCTCCGTACACACCTCCCTCTGCGGCATGACCATCCTGCAGGCCGGCTCCGAGGAACAGAAGAAGGAATGGATCCCGCAGCTTGCTGATTGGACGAAGCAGGGGGCATGGGCGCTCACCGAACCCGGCTCCGGGTCGGACGCCGCGAGCCTGCGCACATCGGCCGAGCGCGACGGCGACTCCTATGTCCTGAACGGCCGCAAGCTGTGGATCTCCAACGGCGCCAAGGCCGACTACGTCGTCGTCTTCGCCAGGGTCAACGAATGGGACCCGAAAAAGAAGCACGAAGGCATCACCGCTTTTTTGGTGGAAAAGGGCACCCCCGGGTTCGAGGGCGGGACGGTGTGGACCCAGGAGAAGCTCGGCCTGCGCTCCTCTCCCACCGCCGAGTTGATCCTGAAGGATTGCCGCGTCCCGGTCGCGAACCGCATCGGCGCCGAAGGCGAAGGGTGGGACATCATCCGGGCCATCCTGCTGAACGGCCGCATCTCGGTCGCCGCCGGAGCCGTCGGCATCGCACAGGCCGCCCTCGACGCCTCATTGGATTATGCACAGACCCGTGAACAGTTCGGGCGGCCCATCGCCGACTTCCAGATGGTACAGGACCTCCTGTCCACGATGGCCACCGGCGTCGAAGCCGGACGCGCGCTGGTTTACAAGGCGGCCGCCCTGAAGATGGCGGGCGAGGACTACCGCTTGGCGGTCGCGCAGGCGAAGCTCTTCACCGCCGAGATGGTCGTGCGCGTGACCCGCGACGCGGTCCAGGTGCATGGCGGCGCCGGGTTCTCACAGGAATACCCCGTCGAGCGCTACTTCCGCGACTCCATCATCTGCGGCATCTACGAAGGGACCAACCAGATCCAGAAGATCATAATCGCCCGCCACTTGCTCGGCAAAGAGGACTGACGTCGCTCTTCACCTCGCTCGTGACGGCCCATGTCGCGCTCCGCGCGACCGCACGTCACCTGTTGGGTAAAGAGGACTAGCGTCCTCCCGAACGTCCCTGTTGTGGAGGGGCGAATGGCCTTTCTCTAAGGCAACATGCTCGCCGCCAGCCTTCTCAGGGCCAGTCCGACGACGCAGGATTCGATGTGGAGCCGTTGGGGGCCGTCTCGCAGCACCTTGATGGTAAGGGCGGCTTGGGGGAGGGTGCGCTCCATGGACACCTGTAGGGCGTCGCAGCCGGGGCAACTGGATTGCGGGCGGGCACCGTCACGGGGGATCTCCTCTGGTCCTGCCGCCTGGTCGGTGGCGGGGGCTCCCATCCCGGGGAACAAAGCACGGAGGAGATTGAAAAACTCAGGCGGTCGGGAGCCCATCTCGTCCAGGGTGGCCCCGCCCTCCTCTGTGAGGCGGTACTGCTTACGGTTGCCGCTACCCTCGACGGCGGCGATCAGGCCCTCCTCCTCGAGGCGGCGGAGCAACTGGTAGACCCTGGCTTTCGCTATGGCACCGGGTCCGAAGGCGGCCTCCAGCTCCTGGAAGAGGCCGTACCCGTGGTTGGGACCGTTCCTAAGGAGCGCCAGGAGGAACGGTTCCGCCAAGCGTCCTGCAAAGCCTGTGTCCATGCACGCATCAGGGTAGTCAAACTACCCATTCAGAGAGGGTCTTTCTCCAGTGATATAGGTATCAAAAGCCACCTTTGTACGGGAAGGGCGAGACCACCAGGACCCTATTGCCCCCTCCCACCTGTTTCCTGTAGGTATACAGGTTCCCTTGTATGGCCATTGTGACTCCCCTAATAGGTAACAACACTACCCATAAGGGGGTCTTCTCGCTACCTATTCACTCGCAGGACTTCGGGCCGAGCACCCGTCTCGCAACAGATATATACATGTCACAGGTTGGCAGAATCCCCGCGAATGAATGGTGTGGGACGCTACCCTTTTGGGTATTGTCCCTACCCCTGATTGGGTATGGGAGATACCCGTCGGGTGGGATCTGTTCTGCCGGGGGAAGGAAGGAACGGCCCTCGGGCCGAACAGGGAGGAAAAAACAGACAATGCTCGTTGACAAGTGGCTCTACGGAGAGAAGAAGACCGGTAACGAACTGAAAGAGATGAAGGTCAAGGTGCCCCTCGAGTACCACATCAAGCTGCACGGCCTCAAGCTCCTCAGCAACCAGTCGATCTCCAAGAGCGTGGAAACCGCCCTGCAGAAGTACTTCGCAGAGCTCGAAGGCCCCCACACCCTCGAAGAGGCCGGCGTCGTCGCAGGCCCCCGCATCGACCGCTCCTAGACGGAGCACACGAGGCGTCGCGCGGACGGTCCCGTTCTACCACCTGCCAGGGGACCGCGCAGACCAGACGCCCTCTCTTTCCACCTCATTTTCCCCTTCTCAACCACTCGTTTTTGGGTCGATCTGTCCTTTGAGTGGTCGCCAGATGCCGTTCGCGGCTCGGCCCCCCATCTCCGCTCGCCCTGGTGGGTTGTACTGTTGTGCGTGACACCACGCGACGCCTGAGGCTCCACCGGATGGCCTGGAGACCCGGAAGGGGTGGAGCGACCTGTCCCGGTACGACCGAAGGGCCACGTCGCCTAGGCGTAGACCGCCTTGACCGCGTCGCGGAACACCTCAAGAGCGCCCTCGACCTGCTCCTGGGAGACGACCAGGGGCGGGATGAAGCGGATGCCCGACTTGCCGCACGGCAAGAGCATGAGGCCGCGCTTCCAAGACGCTTCGATCATCTTGTCGCGGCCCTCCGTGTCGAAGCCCTTGGTCTTCGGGTCGGTGACGAAATCGGCGCACACCATGAGCCCACGGCCCCGGACGTCGCCGACCCGCGGCTCGTCCTCCTGGATCTCCATCAGGCCCTTCTTGAGTTCCTTGCCGCGTGCCTCGACGTTGTCGAAGATCGGCTCCTTCTCCAGGACGTCCATCACGGTGAGCGCCGCCGTACAGGAGATGAGATTGCCTCCATAGGTGTTGGAGTGGGCCCCTTTGACGCCGAAATCGAGCTCCGCATCGAACACGCAGGCCCCCATCGGGAACCCGTTGGCGATGCCCTTGGCGAGCGTCATGATGTCGGGTTCGACCTCCTCGTGCTCGATGCCGAACCACTTGCCGGTGCGCCCGAAGCCGGTCTGCACCTCGTCCGCGACATAGAGGATGCCGTGGTCCTCGCAAAGGCCCTTCAGGCGCTTGTAGAAGCCCTTCGGGGGCACGATGTAGCCGCCCTCGCCCTGCACCGGCTCGGTGAAGAACGCCGCCACCTCGTCCGGTGGCAGATGGGTCTTGAAGACGAAATCCTCCAGATAGCCGATCGTGCGCGAGACCAGTTCCTCTGGCTCGTCATAGCCGTCGATCCCCCAGACGTTGCGATAGGGATTGGCGTACGGCACATGCGTCACGCCCGGCATGGTCGGGAAGAAGCGCGCCCGCTGCACCGGTTTCGACGCCGTGAGACTCCCGGCACCGGCGGTACGGCCATGGAACGCGCCCTGGAAGGCAAGGAACTGGCGGCGGTCGGCGGACCACTTCGCCACCTTGATCGCCGCCTCGACGCTCTCGGCGCCCGAATTGGTGTAGAACACCTTGCGTCGCTTCGCGCCCGGTGCCTTCTCGGCCAAGCGCCTCGCCAACTCGGCCTGCACTTCGTAATAGAAATCGGTGCCCGCGAAATGCACGAGCGACGCCATCTGCTCCTGCACCGCCTTGTTGACCGCCGGGTGACAGTGGCCCAGGTTGACCACACCGATGCCGGCCGTGAAGTCCAACAGGATGTTGCCGTCGACGTCCTCGACCACCGAACCGATGCCACGCTTTCCGGCGATGGGACTCGTTTTCGTCGTCGTCGCGACCCATTCATGGTCCTTATCGACGATCTTTTGCGCGTTCGGGCCCGGGATGGGGACCTTGATGTTCGGGCGCGCCTCGGTGCCCATAAGCGACTGCATCATGTGTGGACTCCGTACGGGGGCGCGGCATGGACCCGCCTCGGAAAAAGGGTCCGGTCATGCCCGTCTTGGCCTGTTCCCCTTCTCGCGGCCGCACCGGTGATGTTCCGCCGCTCTCCCAGGGCAGCTTGACCTGTACGGCCCGGCCCTACCGTCAACCACAAGAGTGCCGCCCCCTGCTCAAGCCGCATGGCCGGCCGCAGCAAGCTCCGTGAACCGACCGGTGCCTTCGAGTTCCTCCTCGCCGTCCTGGCGCTCGTCTCGATCGGCATCTTCCTCCTGCCCCACATGGGTGTCATCGAGCATCTCGGCGTGCCCATCCCCGACCAGGAGGACCTCTCGGTCATCATCGTCGACGTCTCCATCTGCGTCGTCTTCGGCATGGACTTCCTGTTCCGCATGGGCCGCTCCGAGAACGCCCTCCGGTTCGTGCGGGAGAACTTCCTGCAACCGTTCGCCGCCATCCCTCTCACCACGCCTGTGTTGTCCAACATCCAGATCCTCATGGTCGTCGTCATCGCCGCCCGGTTCGTCCGGGCCGCCAACATGGTGTTCGGCGAACGCTTCGTCCAAAGCATCCTCTCCCGCTACTCCGGCGTCCTGGCACGCGAGATCACCGACGCCGTCATGGTGCGATCATTGGAGACCGGCCGCGCCATGGTCGGTCGCATGCACGTTCCCCGCGCCGTCGCCGACGCCTTGGACCGCCGCCGCGGCGAACTGCACGGCATCGTCCAGGAATCATTGCAGAAGGTCCCTGCGTACGAGACGCTCAAACGGGTGCCCGGGGCCGACGAGATCGTCAAGAAGACCGAAGACCTCATCGTCGACACTCTGCTCGAGACCTTGCGAAACGAACGGCTCAACGTCCTCGTCGCGAACGTCATGGACGACACCATCGAAGAGTTCATCGTCGCCCTCGAGAAGAAACACCCTGGTGTCACGCTCGACGCGCTCGGGCCATTGGAAGAACGGGCGAAGGACCCCGACATCCACATGCACGTGCATCCACCGGAACGCGGACAGGCCGCACTCTACGGCCGCGGCGGACGATAGAACACCAAGAAGAGCGACATCGCGACGACGACGCCCATGTGGCCGATGGTCGGCTCGGGACGGAACCAGAGCGGGTCCTCCCACGCGACCCGCACATCGCCGGTGCGGCCCGCTTCGTCCACGACGACGATGGTACGGCTCGACCATGCACCCTCTCTACCGATGGCGAGTCCGCCGACCTCTTTCGGGCCCTCGATGCGCCCCACGACAGACAGGTCGCCGAGATCCAGTACCGTGGCTCGCCAACCCGGGTCGACGTTCACGCCGACCGACCTCTCCGGCGAGAGTCCCGGAAGGAGGACACCAGCGCCGCGCCCGACGAGGACCGTGACCCCCGGATTGGACGCCTCGATGGGTGGCAACATGAACGCGACCACGCGCAGGCGGACATCGTCGACGGCGTGATAGACCCCCGAGCCCGGCAGATCCCGACAGGCCGCACCCGTCCCGCCCGTCTCGTACATGACAAGCGACCCGTCCTGCGCCATGATCGCGAAGGCGTCTTGCCCCTCGACGCGCGCACAGAGATGGGGATGCGGCGCATCCGGCACGTGGAACGACGCCCCGGAAGAGATCTCTGCCGGGCCATGGAACTCCAGGAGCATGATCTGACTCCGGTCCCCGGTCTGGGCATCGGCCGGCGCCGGCACGACCATCAAGACCATGAGGAGCGTGACGAGGAACGACAAGCGGTGTCGCGTCTTCCCTGCCATAAGGCCCGGGAAGGACGGTTCGGGAGGCGACGGAGCGGATACCTTCTCCTGGATGGGACGCACCTCATGCGCACCCGGAACGGGTGCGATCGACAGGGCGACGGGCCGACCCGTCTTGTCCTTACCGGTGGTCCAGCCGCCTTGGACATGCGGCCGCCCGAGCGGGCCAGCGCCCGACTATTCAGGGTCCATCGGGCGCACGATCATGATGTGGACGCGCTCGTCATGGATCTTGATCGACTCGAGACGCGCATGGACCTCGCCCTTCCTGCGGTCCGGGTCCTTCACCATGATGGTGGTCTCCGTCACATCGGGAGACTGCAACAGGAAATTGAACAGGCCTTGGGCGACACCCGGTGCGATGAGGTCGCGCGCCCTGCGATTGGAATACTTGATGGACGCGTCCCAGCCGAAGGCGAACACCCCGTCCGGGTAATGGTCGAGCACCTCCAGGCGGAACCGCTCGTCCGGGTCGAGCTCTTCGATCTTCTTCTCCTCCTCGGTCTTGCGGTGCTTCAGCGCCTCGAGCACCTGGTCGCGCAACATGTGCGGCGTCAGGCCCGTCTTCTGCAGGAAGCCGACCGCGCCCTCCTTGAGCACCCGCTTGGTGACGCTCGGGTCGTCGAGCGAACTCATCACGACCTTCGGCACGTCCGGCGCCTCTTTGTCGAAGCGCTCGAAGGTGTTGATGCCGAGCGAATCGGGCAAGAGCAGGTCCAGGAAGACGACATCGTACTCGGCGTCTTTCACCGCCGTCAAGGCCTTCGACAGGCGATCGCACCATTCCACGTCGAGGTCCAGGTTCTCGATCTCCGTCACGAGGTCACGGAACAAAGACACGGATTCAGGCGAATCCTCAACGAGCAGGATGCGCACCGGGCGGCCCTTCTTCGGCACAGCCGGTGTCTTCTCCTGGGACTCGCCGCTCGCCGCAGGCGCACCCCCGCTCTTCGTGCCTTTGCCTTCGCTGGCCTTGCGACCGGACGGACGCTCCCCTGACCCCTTGCGTGGACCCTCGGACGGCGACGCCATGACAGTACCGTCATGCAAGGGCATGGTAAAAAAACACGGTGAAGCCGCGGTAGACGTGTCAAAGCCGCGAGCGGACCGGCCGCGTGACACTGAGGTGTCACACCTTGAAAAGGAGCCATGGAGCCGCATCTGGGACAAGAGCGGTCCGATCGGGTCGGCGAGGGTGCCGCTCTCCGCCGGACGGAAAACTATGAAAAAAGGAGGTAGGAAAAGGTGGGGAGGAGACCTGTGGGCGGGTCCCTGGGGGGAAGGGGCTAAGCCGCCCCTTCCCCCCAGACCCCCCTACCCGGCGTAGTAGGCCGCGTCGTAGGGCTCGGGCTTGAGCCCCTTGCGCTCACGCACCGTGCGCGTGATCTTGTCGAGAAGGCTCGGGTCGAGCGGCTCGAAGCCGAGGTTCTCCGTCGACCAGAGGGCACGGCCTGCGGTCGCACTGCGGATGGCGCCCGCGAACCCGAACATCTCCGAGACCGGCGCCTTGGCCGTGATGATGCTCCTGTCGCCCTCGCCGGCCATGTCCTCGATGACACCGCGGCGGGTCTGCATCTCACGCGTCACGTCGCCCATCATGTCCTGCGGGACATCGACGACGACCTTCTGCATCGGCTCAAGGAGCGTGCGGCCCGCGAGGACCATCGCACCATAGACACCGTTGCGCACCGCCGGGATGACCTGGCCGGGACCACGGTGGACCGCGTCCTCGTGGAGCTTGGCGTCGATCAGGACCACCTTCAGCCCGGTCACCGGCTCACCGGCGAGGGGACCGCGGTTGACGACCTCCTTGAAACCGTCCTTGATCAGTTCGAAGGTCTCGAACAAGTTCTGGACACCCTTCGTGCCGTCGACGAGCACGCACGTGCCCTGGATGTCCTTGACCTTCTTGGCCTGGTCCTTGTCCCAGCCGAGCTCGATAAGGCCCCGCTCGACCTCTTTCTGGAACTTCTTCGCGTCGGACGGGATCTCGTTGTCGTGGATCGCCTTGACGACGTTCTCCTCGAGCGGTTCGACGACGAAATAGAAGCGGTTGTGCTTGTTCGGCGACTTGCCCTCGAACGCGTGGGAGCGGTTGTCGCCCTTGACGCACTCACGGTAGACGACGATGGGCTCACCGGTCGTGATCTCGAGACCGAAGTCGCGCTTGATGCGGTTCTCGATGATCTCCAGGTGGAGCTCACCCATCCCCATCATCAGGTGCTCGCCGGTCTCCTGGTCGATCTTGACCTCGAGCGACGGGTCGCCCTTGTTGATGAGACGCATGACCTCGACCAGCTTCGGGAGGTCCTTCATGTGCTTCGCCTCGACCGCCTTGGTGACGACCGGGTCGGAGACGTGGACGATCTTCTCGAACGGCGCCATCTCGGGGTCGGACCCGACGGTCATACCGGCCATGGCGTCCTTGAGACCCGTCACGGCGGCGATGTTGCCGGCGACGACGCGCTCGACGGTGACCCGGTCGGCGCCGACCATCATGCTGACCTGCTGGACACGGTTCTTGTGGCTCGTGCCGAGCACCGTGAGCTCCTGCCCACGCTCGAGGAAACCGGAATAGAGACGACCGAAAGCGACCTCGCCAGCGTGCGGGTCGACGATGATCTTCGTCACCATGAACGCGGTCGGGCCCTTGGAGTCGGTCTCGATCATCGACTTGCCGGCCGTTGACTCGGGGTCGCCGTGCCAGATGTGCGGGATGCGGTAGGCCTGCGCGAGCTTCGGCGACGGCAGGCGCGTGATGACCATGTCGAGAAGGACCTTCGAAAGCGGTGCCTTCTTGGCGAGCTCCTTGGTCTGGCCGTTCATGTTCATCTCGATGATGTCCTTGAACGTGACACCGGAGCGCTGCATGTAGGGCACGGTGATGGCCCAGTTGTGGTAGGCGGAGCCGAAGGCGACCGTGCCGTTACCGGGTGCTACCTTCCACTTCTCCTTGAACTCGCCGGGGACGGTCTTGGCGATGAGGCGGTTGACCTGGGTGATCCACTTGACGAAGCGCTCCTGCATCTGCTCGGGCGTGACCTTCAGCTCGTTGATGAGCCGGTCCACCTTGTTGATGAAGAGCACCGGGTGCACCTTCTCACGGAGCGCCTGCCGGACCACGGTCTCGGTCTGGGGCATCGGCCCCTCGACCGCGCAACAGACGATGACACAACCGTCGACCGCGCGCATGGCGCGCGTGACGTCGCCACCGAAGTCGACGTGACCCGGGGTGTCGATGAGGTTGATGAGGTAGTCGACGCCGTTGTAATCATGCACCATGGACGCCGAGGCGGAGTTGATGGTGATGCCACGGGCCTGCTCCTCTTCGTCGAAGTCGAGCGCGAGCTGCTTGCCCGCGAGTTCCTCGCTCATCATGCCGGCGCCAGCGATCAGATTGTCCGAGAGCGTGGTCTTGCCGTGGTCGATGTGGGCCGCGATGTCGATGTTGCGCACGCGGTCCAACTCGTGCATGATGTTCTTCGCTTTCTTGATGTTGTCCTCTTTGCGTCCCATGGGAGCGGCCTCGGGTTGGACGGTGATGACCGGCTCCGGGGCAAGGCCACGTGCCGGGATGAACGTCGGGGGAGAGTCACGGGGAGGAGAGGGGGGAGGGTGGACAGGCTCGCCCGGCATGGTCGGATAAAGCTATCCGTCGAGCCGGGCGGCGGGTCTAACGGGCCGACTTGGCGACGCGCTCGATGTCCTCTTTCTTCGCCACGCCGAAGCTCGCCATGTCGCCCTTGGACGCCTTGAGGATCTCGTCCGCAAGGCACTGGGCGGCGGTCTTCTTCGTCTTGAAGGTGGCCTCGCGGGCCCCCTTGGCGATGTTGCGCAGGGCGATGTCGAGGCGGCGCTGCGGCGCGCAGTCGACCGCCTTCGGGACCTTGATCCCACCATAACGGAGACGGGTGATCTCCTCCTTCGGCGCGCATCTCTGGAGGGCCTGGACGAGGATCTGGACCGGGTTCTCCTTCGTGCGCTCCGCGATGATGGCGAAAGCGTCCTCGACGACCTTGTACGACTTGAGCTTCTTGCCCGTGTACTCCGCACCGCGCATCATGGCGTTCACGAGACGCTCCACGATGGAGGTCTTCGCCTTGCCGAACTGGCGGTTGGCGTACTTCGCGCCCTGGTGGGGGATGGCGATGCCGCGCAGGTTGACGTAGCGGACGAGACCGGGGTCGGCGACCACGATGTCGTCCATGCTGTACTTGCCGAAGAGCGGCGGGACCGGGATGTGGATGGCGGGCTCCTCGGGGGCGAGCTCCGACTCCTCGGTCGCTTCGACCTCTTCGACGACGGGGGATTCTTCTTCGACCATGGGCTCACCGCATCGGTTTTTCTTTCTTGCCGCGCACCAGTTCGATGAGCGAGACGCTGTTGACCTGGATGACCTTGAAGCGCACACCGGGGATGTCACCGTAGGAACGTCCCATGCGGCCACCGATGCCCTCGATCATGACCTCGTCGTGCTCATCGATGTAGTTGATGGCGCCGTCACCGGGAGCGAACGCCGTCACCTGACGACCGTTCTTGATGAGCTGCACCTTCACGCACTTGCGGATGGCCGAGTTCGGTTGTTTCGCCTCGATGCCGACCTTCTCCACGACGATGCCGCGGGCTTGGGGGACACCCCCGAGCGGGTCGGCCTTCTCTTTGAGCCGAAGTACACGCCTCTTGTAATAGCGGTCCGACCAGCGGAACTTCTGCCGTTCCGCCTGGAGTTTACGGGCCGCGTTGAGTCCGGTTGCCATAGTGATCCTCTTTCAGGCCCTCCGACGCCCCACCTCTTCCTACTACGCGGTAGGACAGGGGGGCGGGGCGGGGGCCTTCAGACGGCACCCTGCGCCGGAGTAGGGCCGCCGATTCAGGTTCCCCTATATAACCGTAATGGGGGTTTTTCCAGGGGAGGGGCGGCGGACGCTCCAAGCAGGGCATAAGGCACCCAGTGGGGGCCGGCGATGGTCTGGGGCAGCGACGGATGAAGCTTGCGGCGAGGGCCCATTCGACATGTCTTCGGAGGGGTCGCTTGTCCAGAGCGGTCAGACGACAAGTGAAGACTTTCCGGGCCTCCTCCACTGTTCGAAGGCACAGGGCTTGAGACGCGTTCAAGAACGTACCGATTTGGTAGACATGACGGCGCACGGTCCTCGGGCCGCGCCGACGCACGCACCCCCACGCCACCCTCCCGCCCTTGGGCGGGTACCGTTCAAACGATACCTCCGACCACCACACCTCCCCGCACGAAAGTGCGGGTCTCTCTCAAACACGCACGCACCACCACCACACCCCGCCCGGAAACGGGCGGGGTCCCGATCAATCGATACCTCCGACCACCACACCTCCCCGCATGAGAATGCGGGTCTCCTTCCTCTTAAAAAGCCATACCTCCGAACCCCCGCGCCCTTCGGGCGTGGGGTGTCCCTCTCGTCCACGCACGCACCACCACCACATCCCGCCCGGAAACGGGCGGGGTCCCGATCACCGCGGCTTTGCCGCACAGACGCACGCAAGGACCACCACACCACCAAGCCCCCGCCCCGCAAGGGGCGGGGTCCCTTTCTTCTCTCGCGCACTGTTCATTCGCGTGCGAGCGCCAGGACCGGATCGATCTTCGTCGCCCGTCTGGCGGGCAGGTAACCCGCCAGACCGCCGACGAACACCCCGACCCCGACCGACACGACGAGCCAGTCCCACGGCAACGTCACCGTCGTCTCGAAGAGGAAACGCACGAGCATCGCACCGCCGCCGAGGCCGAGCCCGATGCCGAGGAGCGAACCGAGGAGGCCGACCAGGACCGCCTCGAACAGAAAGAGCGACCGGACGTCGCGGTCGAGCGCCCCTATTGCCTTCATGACGCCGATCTCGCGCGTCCGCTCCGCCACCGAGACCAGCATGATGTTGGCGATGCCGATGGCACCGACGAGGAGCGAGACGACGGCGATCGCGCCGATGAACGTGGTGATCTGCGCGAAGGCGGCGCTGATCTGGTCGGTGATGTCGCCCGGCGTCATGACCAGGATCTCCGTCGAACCGACAAGGAGCCGGCTCGCATCGCTCTCGTCCTGCATGTGGGCCTCGATGCGGTCGCGCACCTGGACGACGTCGCGCGGGTCGCCCACGAGGACCGTGAGGGCGCTGTAGACACGCACCTCCTCAGCCGTGGACGGGCTCTTGCGCATCGTCGTGTAGAACGGCTCGAGCGGGACGTAGACCTGGCCGTCCGCCTCCTCGAACACCCCTTCCTGGTCCGCAAGGACCCCGGTCACCGTCACGGTGCGCAACGTGCCGTCGGGATAGCGCAGGCCGATCTCGCTGCCGATCTCCACCGCCGTGCCGCCCCCGAGGCGCTCAGCGACCGTCGCACCGAGCACCGCCTCCTCTTCACCCGACATGAAGACGCCGCCTGATGCGAACCGCTCCGCCGCGAGCACCTGCGCCGCCAGGTCGACCGCGCTGAGCTCCTTGTAGGGTGATTCCATCTCACCATAGGCGAGGCCCGCGACCGGCACCTTGCCCTCGGCGAGCACCCGTTCCACTCCAGACATCGCCGCGAGCGCTTGCCGGTCGATCTCGGTGAAGATGAGACCGAACTGCCCCGGGTCCGGTGGTCCATGTGGTGTCGAGCCGTCGTTCGCCATGACGAAGACCGAGCGCTGGTCGAAGGCGTCGAACTGCGACACCACACTTTCTTCGAACGACGCACCGAGCGTCACCACCGCGAGCACCGAACCGATGCCGATGACGACACCGAGGATGGTCAGAAGCGAGCGCGTTTTGTGCGTCCAGAGCGAACGCATCGCCATGCGGAGCGCTTCGAGGACGATTATGGTCGCACCCCCTCGCGCTTGAGGCGAACATCGGCCACCTGGCCCAACGCGGTCGTCGGCCCGTCCGTTGCTTCCGCGGTCGGTCGCACCCGACGCACGAGTCCGGTGCGGTCGCGCTCCTGCACGATACGGCCGTCGCGGATGTCGATGATGCGGTCGCCATAGCGCGCCATCTCCTCGTCATGGGTCACCTGGACGATGGTCCTGCCCTCGCCGTGGAGACGCGAAAAGAGCGTCATCACCTCTCGCGATGTCTTTGAATCGAGGTTGCCGGTCGGTTCGTCGGCGAGGATGATGGGCGGGTCCAACGCGAGCGCACGGGCGATCGCCACCCGCTGTTTCTGACCGCCCGAAAGCTCGTTCGGCTTGTGCTTGACGCGGTCCGTGAGGCCGACCTCTTCAAGGAGCGCCTCGGCGCGCTTCTTCCGCTTGTGGCGCGACACCCCGGCGAAGGCCATCGGCAGCATGACGTTCTCCAACGCCGACGCGGACGGGACGAGGTGGAACGACTGGAAGACAAAACCGACGAGGTCGCGACGTGCCCTGGCGCGGCCGTCGGCATCGAGGCGGCGCGTGTCGCGGCCCATCAGGCGCACCCCGCCGACGGTCGGCGTGTCGAGGAGCCCGACCAGGTGCAGGAGCGTCGATTTCCCGGAACCGGAGGGCCCCATCAGGCTCACGAAGGCCCCGCGCGGGACGGCGAGGTCGACCTCGTGCAGCACCGGGACATCCAGGTCGCCGGTGCGAAAGGTCTTGCCGAGGCGACGGGTCTGGACGGCGAGCACGGAGGCCGTCGAGAAGAGGACGGCGCATAAGGTTTGCCTGGATACTCAAGAGCCGGCGGATCGGGCCCCGGAAAGCCCCCGCTGTTCGTCCGTCCACGGCTTCAGAACCTCTTATCTGCGTCTAGTGCTTTGTAACGTTGAGGACACGCGCAAGCGCGTCCTCCCCGCCTTCGGGCGGGAACGCACGCACCACCACGCCACCACACCCCCGCCCCCTCGGGGCGGGGTCCCTCTCACCGGATACCTCCAAGCACCCCCGCACGGGGGTCCCTCTCATCGCTGCATACCTCCAAGCCCCCTTCGGGGGGTCAGGCTCAACCGATACCTCCAAGCACCCCCGCAAGGGGGTCCCTCTCCACCCCTCCAAGGGTCCGTCCCGGTTTTGGACGGACTTTTCTTCTTGTGTGAGCGGGGCCGCCGTCCGGTCCTGGTAGGCCTCGGCGGATCCACGTATCGGAACGATCGACGGCGCTGTCGCTCGCTCATCAGGATGAAGAAAAGAAACGGGAAAGGGAAGGAAGAGACGAGCGCGAAGGTCTACTCGACCTTCAATTCGCTGATGTTCCCCTCGCCGACCTCGGGCCGGCTCGGGTCACTGTCTCGTCACTGAAAGTCTACTCGACTTTCAGCTCCGAGATGTTGTGGTGGCGCCGCGCCAACGTCCTGACGACGTTGATGTTGCGTCCGGCCTTGCCGATGGCCTTGCCCTTGTCCTCGGGCTTGACGACGCAGCGGACGAAGATGCCGTCCTCCTCGGACTCGACCGAGATGGTCTCGATGGTGTGCGGCTTGAACAGGTTGCGCACGAAGCGCTCGAGGTCGTCGTCGTATTCGACCACCTTGACCTCCTTGCCGAACACTTTCTTGAGCGCCTCGAGGTTGCGCGCGCCCTTTCCGAGCGCAAGACCCAATTGGCCCTTGCCGACGAGGAAGGTGATCTTGTCCTCCTCCTCCACAAGGTCCATGATGTTGATCTTGAGTTGGCCGACCGGGGCCTTCTCGCCCGCGTCCTTGCCTTTCAGGATCTGTTTGCGGGCCTCTTTGAGGATGACGTCTTCTGCGGTCGCGATGATCTGCATCGCTTCCATGGAAAGAGTGACTTCGCCCATCGGAACACCTATGCGGCTGATTCGCCGTACGCGGACGCCCTATAAGACCGGACCGACCAATGGCCGAGGCGGTCAGGGCGTCGCGTCTAGTACTACGCGGCCTCCTTTTTAAGACCGAGCACGTCGCTCGCACCCGGGTCGAGGACGCAGAGGACGCCGACCGGGAACGGCTTGCCGCAAGCGGGGCCGAGCTCGGTGCGACGACCAGGGAACTCGTAGACAGGTACGTTCTTCTTGCTCGCGGCGTCTTTGAGCGCCTCGGTCTCGGGGTGGTTCGAGCTGACGACGACGAGCTTGGCGCTCCCGTCGGCGATGGACCTCATGGTCTGGTCGCCGCCGAGAAGGACCTTGCCCGTGGTGACGGCGGAGCGCAATGCGCGGTTCACATCCATACGGGGTCTCTCCTAATCTTCTCTATGTCTCGCTGGTGACTTCACCCTCGGCCGTTTCCGTCTCGGGCTCCTCTTCAGGTTCCTCGAGCGGCAGGGGCTCTTCCTCCAAGACAGGGGTCGGCTCCTTGCGGACCGGGGGCGGGGGGAGGGGGATGGGCTTGACCTCGGCGAACTTCTTCTGGTCCACCGCGAGCCGCACGGCACCTGTGCCGATGTTGACCGGTTGACCGACGATGATGTTCTCGGCCACACCCTGCAGGTGGTCGTTCTCGCCGCGCATGCCGGCGCGCAAGAGGTGGTCGACCGTGATCTCGAACGCGGCACGGGCCAGGATGGACGATTTCTGACCGGAGATGCCCTGGCGACCGATGGCCTTGACGGAGCCGTCGGCGGTCATGACGTCGGCGACCAGCATGAGGTGCCGCCGGTCGACAAGAAGCCCTTGCTCGCTGAGCGTGGCGTAGGCCTCCTCCATGATCTTGTTGCGCGCGGCCTCGATGCCGAGCACCTCGTAGATGGCCTGGATGTCGTTCGTGGTCGTCCTTCGCGGGTCGACGCCCCGGACCTTGAGCACGTCGGCGAGGTTGGAACCCTCGGAATAGATGACGTAGCCGTGGCCGGTCTCCTTGCGGATGACGACCCGCTTGATGCCGTCGAGGCCCTTGACCTTGATGTTGGACGCCTGGTGCTGCACCTGTTGCAGGCGCTTGAAGCCGGGCTCATCGAGGATGACCTCGATCTCGTCCGACTCCGGCACCGGCTCCGCCTTCGCCTTGCGGAGCTTCTTGAGGATGTCGAGGAGGTCGTCGCGGGTCAGCGACTTGACCTTCATCTTCGCCTTGTCGGGGCGGATCACAAGCTTGAGCTCGACCATGTCGGTGTCGATGGCCGCGACGTCCTTGAGGTAGGTCGTCTCGATCTCGTTGGCGACCACCTGGGCCTTCGCCGCGTCGGCGTTCCAGCCTTCCTGGAGATAGATGTTCATCATCGGCGTCGACGGCTGGCGGCGCGCGTCGACGATCTCGATGAGACGCGGAAGACCCAACGTGACGTTGATCTCAGCGACACCGGCGTAGTGGAAGGTACGCATGGTCATCTGCGTACCCGGTTCGCCGATGGACTGGGCGCCGACGATGCCGACCGCCTCGGTCGGGTCGATGCGGATGCGGCGCAAGACGTCGACGCTCTTTTCGACGACACGGTCGATGAGCTTCGCATCGGCGTCGCGTTCGAGGGCCATCTTGATGATCTCGCGCATCACACGGTGCGGCATGACGACGATCTCGTGCTCGTGGACGCCCTCGTTGAGCTTCTCGACCTTCTTGATGATGCGGTCGCGCAGCTTCTCCTCTTCCGCGGTCCACTCCTCCGGCACGTCGACGTAGGCCTCGAGGACCTCGTGCACGGCCGGTTCCTTGGGTTTGCGGGCCGACGGCGCCTTCGGGCGCTTCGCCTTGGCGAGCTTCTCGATGACGTCCTGGGCCTCGTTGCCCGTGAAGCCGAGCTCCATGAGCCCCTTCTTGTCGAGGCCCTGGATGTCCTTGAGGGTCCGGCCCTCGGCGAGCCTCTCCGCGGTCTCCTTGTCGAAACCGCGGCCTTCGAGCGCCTTTACGGTACTGGGATTGGCAGCCATGTCCGGTCCTCCTAAGCCTTCCTCTTCAATTCCTTCTCTGCTTCCGTGAAGACCTGGGCCAGGTCGACCGGGGTGCCGCGCACCGAACGGGACGGGTCGACGCCGTCCTCGCCGTACGTGAACTGGATGATGGTGCCCGCGGTGTTGCGGACCGTGTTGTCCGCCTCCACCTTGAGGTCCTCGAGGGCGTTGATGAGACGCCGCTGCATGTAACCGGACCGGCTGGTACGGACGGCGGTGTCGACAAGCCCCTCACGCCCACCCATGGAGTGGAAGAAATATTCGGTCGGTGAGAGGCCGGTCTTGTAGCTCGACGCCACGAAGCCCTTGGCGGACGCACCGAGGTCGCCGCGCTTGAAGTGCGGCAGGGTGCGCTGCTGGTAGCCTCTGTGGATGCGTTCACCACGGACGGCCTGTTGTCCGACACAACCGGCCATCTGCGACAGGTTGAGCATGGAACCACGCGCGCCGCAGCGCGCCATGATGACGGCCGGGTTGTCCATGCCGAGGAAGTGCGACGCCGTCTCACCGGCACCGTCACGGGTCTGGGCGGTCACCTTCATGATCTCCAACTCGAGCGTCTCCTCGAGACTGCGACCCGGAAGGGCCTGGAGACCACGCTCCTCCTTCTCCTTGGGGGAGACAGCCGGGTCCTGCCAGAGGTTGTAGGACTCGACGAGGGCGTCGATCTGCCGCTCGGCGCGCTGGATCTTGGTGGCGATGTCGCGCTGCGCCTCGTCCGGGATGTCCTCGTCGTCGATGGAGGTGGTGAAGCCCCGCATCGTGATGTAGCCCGTGCCGAGCTTGGTGACGCGGTCCAAAAAGAGCGCCGCCTCGGCGTTGCCAAGGTCACGGGCGATCTTCTCGAGCAGCACCCCCTTGAACGCGCCGATCGCACGCTCGTCGATGGCCCCCGACAGCAGCTCACCGTCGACGATGTCGACGAGATAGTCGCGCTCTATGGCCTCTTCGTCGGAGATGCCGGGCGGGCACGCGTTGGAGCGGAAGCGCAGATTGATGCCCTTGGGCAGGATGCACGAGAACATGTCCTTGCCGTAGACGTACATGCGGTCCGGGCCCTCGCGGTGCACCTCCGGCATGTTGCCGCGGAAACCGATGCGGGCGAACACCTGCGACGCCTCCTCGACGGCGATCTTCGGGTTCTTCCAGGTCAGGAGGAAGCAGCCCGAGATGTGGTCGTGGATGGCGCCGATGATGGGACCGCCGAAGCGCGGTGAAAGGATGTTCTCCTGCACCTTCATGAGGATCTCCGCCTCGGCGCGCGCCTCCTCGCCCTGAAGGACGTGGAGGTTCATCTCGTCGCCGTCGAAATCGGCGTTGTAGGGCGGACAGCACGGCAGGTTGAACCGGAAGGTCTTGCCGGGCATCACCTTGACCTTGTGCGCCATCATCGACATGCGGTGCAGCGACGGCTGCCGGTTGAAGAGGACGACGTCGCCGTCCATCATCTGCCGTTCGATGGTCGAACCGAGCTCGAGGCGCTCCGCGACCTCCTCGCGGTTCTTCTCGGTCACCTTGACACGGCGGCCGTCGGCACGGAAGACATAGTTGACACCCGGCTGGTAGATGCCGCCCGGCAGGTCCTCGGGGCGCGGACCGCGCTCGACCATGGCGCGGCACCATTCGAAATTCCTCAGGTGGACACGGACCGGTACCGTGAGCTCACGGGCCGACGCCTCGGGGATACCCACCTCGTTGATGGACAGGTTCGGGTCGGGCGAGATGACCGTCCGGGCCGAGAAGTTGACGCGCTTACCCGATAGGTTGGAACGGAAGCGGCCCTCCTTGCCCTTCAAGCGCTGCGAGATGGTCTTGAGGGGACGGCCGGAGCGGTGACGCGCAGGCGGGATGCCGGCGGTCTGGTTGTCAAAATAGGTCGTGCAGTGGTACTGCAGGAGCTCCCACAGGTCCTCGACGATGAGCTGCGGGGCACCGGCGTCGCGGTTCTCCTGCAGGCGCTGGTTGATGCGGATGACATCGACGAGCTTGTGGGTCAGGTCGTCCTCCGAGCGCTCACCGGAATCGAGTGTGATCGAAGGCCGCATCGTGACCGGCGGGACGGCGAGGACGGTGAGCACCATCCATTCGGGACGCGCCACCTCCGGGTTCATGTCGAGGAGCGGAAGGTCCTCGTCGGGGATCTTCTCGAGCCACTCGCGCACCTCAGAGGGCGTCATCTTGTGCTGGTTCTCGCGGAACGTCGTCGGCTTGTCGACGTCGATCGTTCCGTGCTCGCGACCGCACGAGGGACAGACCTGGGCCGTCGAGGCGACCTTGACGATGCGCTTGGAGAGCGGGCCGGTGTCCTTCGCCTCGACCATGTACTGGTCGTAGCGGGCGCGGAACTGGCCCTTCTCCGACTCGGTGAGAAGCAGGTGGCCACAACCGCGGCACGTCGCGCGGAGGCAGTTGCGGATGGTCTTGACATACCCGACATGGATGACGGGCATGGCGAGGTCGATGTGGCCGAAATGGCCCGGGCAGTCGCCGACCTTCTGGCCGCACGTCTTGCAGCGGAGACCCGGCTCGATGACACCGAGGCGCGGGTCCATGAGACCCATCTCGATGGGGAAGCCGTCATCGTCGTAGGTGTCGGCAGTGATGACCTTGGTCGCCGACAGGCCTCTCGACTCGGTCGGGGAGAGGAGGGCGAACTCGATGCTGCCGATCTTCTTGGGGACGTTGGTACTGGGACGCATCTGTTATTCCTCCTCTACACCAGGTTGACGAGCTTGACACGCGGAGCGATGATGAGCGCCTTCAGCTCATCCAGGAGCAGCTTGAAGGCATAGCTCATCTCGACCGGGTGGACGTCCGCGTCGTCGCCGCACACGTCACAACGATAGAAGCCGCGCCGGTCCAGCATGGCGACGTGGCCGCAGTTGCCGCACACGTACTGGGTCGTGGCGTCCGACTCGTCGAGGAGCCGGTCCTTGATGACCATCGAGGCACCATGGCCGATGAGGCAGTCACGCTCCATCTCACCGAACCGCAGACCACCGTCACGGGCACGACCCTCGGTCGGCTGGCGCGTCAGGATCTGCACGGGGCCGCGCGAGCGGGCGTGGATCTTGCCGGCCACCATGTGGTGGAGCTTCTGGTAGTAGATGCAGCCGATGAAGATGTCCATCTCGAGCTTGCGCCCGGTCTGGCCGTCGTAGAGCGTCTGGCGCGCGTTGTGCTTGAAGCCGTTCTTCGTGAGGGCCTCGCGCAGCACTTCCTCGATCTCGCCCGAGAAGGCGGTCGAGTCGACCATGCGGCCGTCGACGCTCGCCACAAGCCCGCCGATCATCTCCAACACGTGGGCCACCGTCATCCGCGACGGGATGGCGTGCGGGTTGATGATGAGGTCAGGCACGAGACCGTCCTGCGTGAACGGCATGCCCTCCTGCGGGACGATGAGACCGACGACACCCTTCTGCCCGTGCTTGGAGGCGAACTTGTCGCCGAGCTCGGGGATGCGCTGGTCGCGCACCTTGATCTTGACCATGCGCGAACCGTTGATGGATTCCGAGAGCATCACGGTGTCGACGTAGCCGGTCTCGCCGTGGCGCACCGTGAGAGACGTCTCGCGGCGCTTCTGCGGCGTCAGGATGTCCGTCGGTTCCTCGAGGAAACGGGGCGGACTGGTCTTGCCGACCAGGACGTCGCCCCCGGTGACCCCGACCTCGGGGGCGATGAGGCCGTCCTCGCCGAGGTTCGTGTACATCTCCTCCGAGCGCACACCGCGCGACTCGGGGTCCGGGATCTCGAAGTGGTCCTCCTGACCACCCGGATAGCGCCGCTCCTCCGCCGTGTAGGTCCGGAAGAAGGTGGAACGTCCGAGGCCGCGCTCGATGGCGGCCTTGTTCATGACGATGGCGTCCTCCATGTTGTAGCCATGGAAGGACATGACCGCCACGATGAGGTTCTGGCCGGCCGGGCGCCGGTCGAAGTTGATGTAGCGCGCGGCATGGTTCTGCACGAGGGGCCGCTGCGGATAGTGTAGGAGGTGGCCGCGCGTGTCGGGCCGGATGCGGTAATTGGAGTTGCCGAAGCCGAGCGACTGTTTGCCCATACCCGCACCCATGGTGATACGGGGCGACGAGTTGTGCTCGGGATAGGGGACGAGGCTGGAGCCGATGCCGAGGATGACCATCGGGTCGAGTTCCATGTGGTCGGGGGGCTGCTCGTCGGACGACTTGCGCGACATGTCGGGCTTGTCGAGCGCGATGTAGCAGTTCTCCTCCTCTTCCGCGTCGATGTACTCGACGATGCCCTCGTTGATGAGGTCGGACCAGGTCATGCGGCCCTCGCGCAGGTCGCGCAGGATCTCGTCGTTCACCGTGGGCACACCGTTGTCGCACACCACGAGGGGGCGACGGACACGGCCGGCGTCGCAGTTGATGATGATGTCGTCGCCCTCGCCGTCGTAGAAGATGTTGACCTCGTTGGAGAGCAATCCCTTGCGGCGGCGTTCGCGGATCTTCGCGACCAATCCGGACGGGTCGTCGTGCAGCCCGACCAGGTCGCCGTTGAGGTAGATGCGGGCGCCGGTGGCCTCACGCTCGACCGGCTTGAGGCCGAAGTCGATGAGGATCTTCTCGACCTCCTTCTCGGGGAAGCCCTCGGAGATCTCGACCGTCAAGGCGAGGTTCTTGACCAGACCGCAGTTCGGACCTTCCGGGGTCTCGTTCGGGCACAGGCGGCCCCACTGCGTCGAGTGCAGGTCACGCGCCTCGAAATGGGGCTGCGACCGGGTGAGGGGCGATGTGACGCGCCGCAGGTGCGACAACGCCGACAGGTTCGACGTGCGGTCGAGAAGCTGCGACACACCGGCGCGGCCGCCGACCCAGTTGCCGGTGGCGAGCGAGTGCAAGAGGCGCTGGGTGAGCACATCGGAGCGTACCGCCGTCGAGATCTTGATCTCGCGGCCACGGGCGTGGGCGCGCTCGATCTGGTACTTCAGGTCCTTCGCGAGCGCCATGAATCCCACGCGGAAGAGGTCCTCCATGAGGTCCCCGGCGAGCTTGAGGCGCTTGTTCGCGTAGTGGTCCTTGTCGTTCGGCTCGCGCAGGCCGAGGGTGAGCTCGAGCACCGCCTGGCCCATGCGGGCGAGGAAGACCGCCTTGGTGATGCGGTCCTCGGGGTCGTTGCCGAGATGGGGCAGGAGGTTGCGGTCCATCAAGGCCTCGACGCGCTTGATGCGGTACTCCTTGGCCTGACCACCGGCGAGGCGCTTGCCGAGATAGCCGACCGCCTCCTCGGTGTTGGTGACCTGGAGCTCCATGGCCGCATATTCGATGTTGGAGAGGATGTAGGGCTCCATCGCGCGGCTGTGCTCGGGGTTGCGCGTGCCGCCGACGGCGTTGACGATCTCCTCGTCCGACTCCATGCCGAGCGCTCGAAGGAGCACGACGATGGGGATCTGACCGGAGGCCGCGGGGACCGACACCATGATGGTGCCGTCCTTCTTCTTCTCGACGATGACAAGGGCGCGGTAGCCCTCGTGCTGCGAGAAGACCTTGGCGACCTCGACCTCGGTGCCGTAGCGCGTGGTGAACTCGACGAGCACCCGGTTCGGCGCGAGGTCCTCGAGCGTGATGAGGACACGCTCGGTGCCGTTGGAGATGAAGTAGCCGCCCGGGTCGAGGGGGTCCTCCTGGACGTTGGCGAGCCGCATCTCGTACTCCTCGTCCGAGATGGGGTGGCCGAGTTCCTCCTCGAAGGTGGAACGGGCGATGTTGCAGTGGGAGGAACTGATCATGATCGGCAGCTTGCCGATCTGCACGGTCTCCGCCTCGTGCTCGACGCCGTCGATGACCGGGATGAACTCGAGGTAGACCGGTGCCTGGTAGGTCAGGTTCCGGAGACGCGCTTCCATCGGGGTGAGCGGACGGAGTGAACCGTCGGCCTCCTTGACGATCGGGCGCTTGACCGAGATCTTGCCGAGCTTGATGAGATAGCCCTCGATGTCGGTCTGGATGGTGCCCTTCTCCGCCGTCTCGTCACCGATCCGGATGTTGTCGATGATGGTCTGGAGCCGGCGGTGCAGGAAGTCGTCGTAGGACGCGATGTGGTGGTTGACCACGGTGCGCTCGCGATAGAATGAGTCGACCAGTTCTCTCAACAGGATGCCTCCGGAGGGGGGTAGGGAAGAGTGGACAGGGGCGGGTGCAGGAAGGAGCGGGACAGACGGGGGGCGGACCGGGGAAGGGGGCTAGGGACCATTCTTTCAGTACTCGACGACGAAACGATAAGCGACCGCCTTGCCTGCCGTGGGCGACATGCGGACGACCCGGATGATGTCACCAGGCCGGGCGCCGGCGGCGCGGGCGGCGGGGTCCGCGACCTGGATCTTCGGGAGTTGGTCCTCCTTGACCCCATAACGGGCCATGAGCGCCTTCGCCTCGTCCTCGTCCAAGACCTCGTGGACAGGGACGAGTTCATGGTTCAAGACGTTGAACACCTGCACGGTCTCGGGTTCCTCGGACATGGTCGGCGCCTCGTGGGACGGCGGACTCACCCCGTCGCGCGGAAGAACTTTCCGCATGAGGGGCCCGCCTACTCCCGGTCGTCGGACCCGGCCGCCTGTAGCCAAGCGGGCTCACAGGGATTCGAACCCTGGACCGCCCGGTTAAAAGCCGGATGCTCTACCTAGCTGAGCTATGAGCCCATTTCAGGCCCATGCGGCCTACCTCAGGCTCAGACGACCCCTGTCCTTGGACCGAGAGTATCGCCGGCGTACCCAGGTTTGATATAAAACTGTTTGGGGGTCGCTCAGGCTAAAGGTTGACACGAACCGCGTCGGAACGCAAAAGGCGCGCGGGTATTTGGACCTTCGCGGTGTGGCCCGGAACACCTCGACGCACCGTTCCATGCCGCTCCTCGTGGCACTTCATCTCTCCTTTCGTGCACACATCGGCCGAAGCCACCGACAGCGCCATATAGGGGATGCGGCTCGCCGCGCTCGCCGACAATCATGCGCCGCTCCGCCCCTCCCCGCCTCCGCCACGTCCGCCACACGACCGCCAAGAGCGACGGCACCGGAACGGGTGGAACGAGCGGCCGACCGGTCGTCGACGAGCAGGACCACGTGCCCTGCCCCCATTGCGGCGCGACCGGCGGCTACCTCCTGGAACTGGACGGCGCCGCCTACCGGGTCCTCGAGGACGACCACGACACCGAACTCCTTGCCGAGGGCGACCTGGAAGGCGTCCACACCATCACCTGCCTCAACTGCAAGCGCCCCGTCGATGCCCACGCGGTCCTGGAGGCGATCCTCAGCCTCGTCCCCCAGGCGACCCCGCAGCCACGCGTCATCCGCAACAAACACCCGCACCGCTCCGGAAAAGCGGGCCAGCGGACCACGACAGATGGCCGCACCCTTCCCACCTGCCCCGAGTGCGGTGCCACGCACGACTTCTTCATCGACCTCGGCGGCGCCGCCTACCGGGTGCTCGAGGACGACGATGACACTGATCTTCTCGCCGACGCGCAAGACCTCCTCTGCTCGCGCTGCAACGCCATCTTCGACCTGCAATAGGTCGTGACGGGCGAGGGGAAGGCGTATTGGACCCGACCTCCTCCAGGTCGCCGTGACGCTGGACATCACGCGACGGCTCGACCTTGGCTTCCCCGTCTGGCCCGGTGACCCCGCCTATGAACGGGTGCCGCACCTCGAGACCGAGCCCTATGTCGCCGTCTCACGACTGGTGATGAGCACGCACACCGGGACCCACGTCGACGCCCCGCTCCACTTCGTCCCCGGCGGGACGGCGGTCGACGCGCTCGAGCTCGACCGGTTCTGGGGCCCCTGCCTCGTCATCGACCTGCGCGAAGAGGTGGCCGACCTCGCCAGCGACGACGGGGCGCTTCTTCTGCGTGGCGGCCACCTCAGCACCGCCTGCCGCCGCGCCGGGCTGCCACCGGAGACCTGGAAGAAGGCGGAACGGCTGCTGCTTCGCACCGACACCGTGCGCGACATCGCAGGTGTGCCGGAGCGCACGCCCGGTGTCTCCCCCACACTCGCCAAGACGCTCTCGGGCGGCCCGTTGCGCCTCATCGGCATCGACACGCCGAGCGTCGATGCACGCACCGGTACTGTCGACGAAGACCACCCTGCCCACCGCACGCTCCTCGGCGCCGGCCGCGCGTTCCTCGAATGGCTCGACCTCGCCGGCGTCGCCACGGGCCACTACGAAATCTCCGCCCTCCCGCTCCGGCTCGCCGGGGCGGACGGGAGCCCGGTGCGGGCCGCGTTGCGACCGCTCACGGCTTGACCTTGGGCGCACAGCCGGCGAGCCTTTATCTCGCGGCCCATTGAGCGCGACCTGTGCCCCGCGCCGTCGTCCTCGCCGAGGCCCACCTCGGCACCCCACCCGGCAAGACCGCCAACGGACTGGTCCTGCACTCTGTCGCCGACCCGGTGGTCTGCGTCATCGACTCGACCCAGGCCGGACGTGACGCCGGCGAAGTGGTCTGCGGCCGCCCTCTCGGCATCCCCGTGGTCGCATCGCTCGACCAGGCGCTCCTGCACGACCCCGAGACGCTCTACATCGGTGTCGCGAACCCCGGCGGCTTCTTCCCGCCCGGCTTCGAGGACGCCATCGAGGAGGCGTTGCGCGCCGGTCTGGACGTCGTGAACGGCCTCCACAGGTTCCTGTCCGAGGAGGAACGCTTCGCCACCGCGGCGTCGTCCGGCGGGGCGAAGATCCTGGACGTCCGCAAGGTCCCCGAGAGGCTCCGGGTGATGGACGGTTCCGTCACCGAACTCGACGTGCCCCGGGTGGTCATCGCCGGCATGGACTGCGACATCGGCAAGCGCATCACCGCCATCGAGATGCTGCGCGAGATGCGTTCGCGCGGCATGGACGCAGGCTTCGTCGCGACCGGCCAGACCGGCTGCATGCTCGGCCCCGACGCCGGCTGCGTCATCGACCGCCTTCCAGGAGATTTCGCGGCTGGAGAGGTCGAGCGGATGGTCGTCGACGTCGCCCGGCGCGGCAAGGAACTGGTCCTCCTCTACAGCCAGGCGTCCATCCGCCACCCCGCCTTCTCCGGCGTCGCCCTCTCGGTCCTGCACGGCGCGGCACCGAACGCGGTCATCCTCCAGGTCGCCCCCGGACGCGTGCAACGGGCCCTGTTCTCGCACCCGTCGTTCACCATCGGCGACATCGCGACCGAGATCGACCTCATCGAGACGCTCGGCGGCGCCAAGGTGGTCGCCCTCGCGGTCAACCCCATGCACCTCGAGCGTGGGGAGGTGGGGGAGGTCTGTTCGCGGCTGGAAGAGGAGTTCGGCATCCCGGCCGAAGACCCGCTCACCGGCGACGTCGGCCGTCTGGTGGACGCCGTGTCGGCCCACCTGGCCACACTTCCCACTTACCGCACCGTTGCCTTGTCCGCACCTCGGCCGCCACGTCCGGACCCTGGTCCCTGAGGGACGGTGCCCCTTTTCCGGTCCCGTCAAGGCTTCCCTGAGACAATCCTCTCGGAGCCCTTTTATGAACGCCCCTCTTCGGCCGCAATCGCCCATGCAGGTCCAGATCGGCGACAACATCCTTCTCGTCGGGACAGCCCACGTCTCGAAGAGCTCCGTCGAAGAGGTCCGCGAGGCCATCGAGACCTTCCGCCCCGACACCGTCGCCGTCGAACTGGACGAAGTGCGCCACAAGGCGATCACCAACCGCAAGGAATGGGAAGCGACCCCGTTCACCAAGCTCCTGAAGGGCACCACGCTCTACTTCTTCCTCGCCCAGACCTTCCTCGCCTCCTACCAGCGCCGCATGGGCGAGGCCGAAGGCGTCGAACCGGGCGCCGAGATGCTCGAGGCGCTCCGGGCCGGCGAGGCGTCGGGCGCCGAGGTGGCGCTCGCCGACCGCGACATCGGGGTCACCTTCAAGCGCGCCTTCGCCGTGATGGGCTTCCGCGAGAAGATGCGCATCCTGTGGGAACTGATGCGCGCGCTCGTCGGCGCCGAGAAGGAGGAGGAACGCGAACCGGTCGACAAGCTGCTCGACCAGGACGTCATCACGACCATGATGGAAGAGCTCGGCGAGTTCGCGCCCTCCATCAAGAGCGTCGTCATCGACGAACGCGACCTCTACCTCGCCACCCGCATCATGGACGCCACCGAAGGCAACACCAAGAAAGTGGTCGGCGTGGTGGGTGCCGGGCACCTGCAGGGCATCAAGAAACAACTGGAAGACCCGAGCCCCGTCTCGCTCGAACTCCTGGAGCACATCCCCCGCAAATCGATCCGCTGGGGCAAGATCATCGGCTACGGCATCCCGCTCCTGGTCCTCGCCCTCTTCGGCTGGCTCGCCTGGGACGCCTACCAGACCGGGAGCTATGAACGGCTCGTCAACGCCGCGCTCTACTGGGTCGTCATCAACGGCGCGTTGTCCGCCTTGGGTGCGCTCATCGCCCGCGGCCATATCCTCTCCATCATCACCGCCTTCATCGCCGCCCCCATAACGAGCCTCAATCCGGCCTTGGCGGCCGGCTGGTTCGCCGGACTCACCGAGGCTTTCGTGCGCAAACCGACCGTGGCCGACTTCAACGGCCTCGCCCACCTCGTCACCATGAAGGACATGTTCAACAACCAGGTCATGCGCGTCATCATGGTCGCCGCGCTCGCCAACGTCGGCAGCGCCATTGGCACCTATCTCGCGCTGGGAGAGATCCTTCGCTCCGTGTTCTGACGACCGACCATGTGCAGACACCACGCCGACCCCCGACGCAACCTGCACCACCGCCCGAGCCACGGCGAATATGAACCGCACGTCACCTGGGGCCACGGCCGCCGTCGCGCCGGCTTCCACACCTCCGGGACGGAGGTGCTCCACCTCATCGCCGCCATCGTCGGTTTGACCATCATCTTCGCCCTCTACTTCTCCTTCAGCAAAACGTTCGCCATCAGCGGTTTCGACCTCGGCACCATCCTCGCGGTCTCGGCGCTCACTTCGGGCACCGCCTTCCTGCTGCATGAACTGGCGCACAAGTTCGTCGCCCAATACTACGGCCACTGGGCCGAGTTCCGTGTCCAATGGTGGGGCCTCGTCCTGCCCATCGCCATCATCGCCGCGACCCAGTTCCCCATCCTTTTCGCCGCCCCCGGAGCGGTCGTCATCTCGGGCTGGGTGCGCAAGAACGAGAACGGCATCATCAGCGCCGCCGGACCCTTGACCAATCTGGTCATCTTCACCATCGCCTATCCGTTCACCATCGGCATCGGGACAAGCGGCAGCCTGAGCTTCGCCGTCGCCGAAGTGGTCATGATCATCAACGCGGTGCTCGGCCTCTTCAACCTGCTCCCGTTCGGCGTCCTCGACGGCCGCAAGGTGATGCACTGGAACCTCCTGGCCTACATCGCCCTCGTCGGCCTCGCCATCACCGCGCTCATGCTGTCGTTCGGTCTCATCACGTTGCCGTGAGGCTACTTCCAGCCGGGATGCGCGACACCGTCGGCATCGATGCGCACCGAGGCATGCCGGTCCGACCAGCAGGCGACCGACACCCCGACCGGACAGAACGCGCGATGGCGGTCCGCCACCTCGGCATGCACGGAGAGCACCGTCGTCTCACCGCCGAGCCCCATCGGCCCGATCCCCGAGCCGTTGATGTGGGTGCGCCAGGTCTTCTCCCACTCCGCCACCGTCGGGTCCGTGTTGACCGCTCCGACCTTGCGCGAGAGCGCGATGCGTGAGAGCATGAGCGCCTGTTCCGGCGTCCCGCCCATACCGACCCCGACGATGAGCGGCGGACACGGCTTGCCACCCGCTTCGAGGATGAGGTCGTGGAGCCGTTGTCCGACGTCTTGCGGCGTGGTCGACGCGGGCAGGTCCCACAAGGTGGTGAGCTGCTCCGACCCCGCACCCTTCAGCAGCACCAGGACCTCGCACTCGGCCGATCCGGCGACGATCTCCGTGTGCACCACCGGCACGCCGATGCCGACGTTGCCCTTCTTCGGCGCACCCGTCTTGAGGTCGACGACGAACTCGGACAGCGGTTCGTGCTTCGTCGCCCGCACCACGGCCTCGCGGAGCGACGATTCCAATTCCTCCAAGGCACGGAAATGACAACCCACGCGCACGAAGAAAGTCACGATGCCGGTGTCCGACGCGAGCGCATGACCCGCCCGCTTGGCCTTCGCCGCCTTCGCAAGAAGGGTCTGCAAGACGCCTTTCGCCGTCTCGTCCGGCTCGGTCGCGACCGCCCGCTCGAGCGCCTCGCGGACATCCGGCGTGATGCTCCGCGCGGCCCGACGCACCAGCTCCTCGAACGTGTCCGTCAGGCTCTCCAACGTCGCGGGCATCACCGGTGGGAGGGCCAAGGGTGGGGATGAACGTTTTGCTGACGGGGGTTCAGAAAGGGACGGTGGGCCAGGGGGAATCGAGGAGGCGCTGGTCGGCGGTGTGGAGCGCTCCGCGGCGATGCAGAGCGTCGGCCAAGTGGACCGCGTCGAACGTCGTCGTCATCTTGCCCAGGTCCAGTGACCGAGCGGCCGAATAGAGCACCTCCGGACGTTCGACATCGAAACGTTCCTCGACGAGACCCAGCGCCTCCTTGCGGGGCAAACCGAAACGCCCACAGACCAATAGAAGCTCGATGCCGACTGAGAACGGGACGAGGAGGCGTGGGCCTCTCTGAAGGTGGGCCTCCGCTCGTTCGTGGAGCGCGTCGTCCGGAAGGACGGCGGCCAGCACCAGGTTCAGGTCGGCGGTGTCCATCTCAATCGTCTCCGCGCGAGCGCCGCAGGCGGTGCGACGCTTCCCGGACCGCCTCTTCCTCGCCGCTCGCCACCAGCGCGTCGAGATCCTCCGGGGCTGTGATGTCGCCCTCGAGGGGGGACAGGAGGACGCCGTCTGGGAGCAGGATCGGCACCACGCGGCGACCTTCGAAGATCCAGCGGTACTCCTTGGGCACCGTGACGCGACCCCTATCGTCGAGGCGGATTTCTTCCATCACCCCACCATGGGTGTGGGTAATATTTGGTTTTTGCCCACGGGTCTGGACCGGGTGCTGCATGGGCTCCCGAGGCCGAGAGGGTGAACAAAAAGGCAAGCCTGGGATGACCGAAAGTACTCGAAAAAAAGTGACCGGGGGAAGAGGAACGGGAATCGGCTCAGAACCGGCGGCGCGCGAACGCCAAAACGGCCAGGCCCAATAGCGCCGTCAAGGGCGCGACCGGAGCGGAACCCTCCTGGGTCTCCGGGTCGTCACCGCCACCGCCGCCGCCACCGGTGGTGCCGGGGTTGTTGAGCTCGGCGAGGGGGTCGTTGCCAGGGTCGGCGGCCTTCAGCTTCAATGCCACGGTGTCTGACGTGAACACCGGCTTCTTGTAGGTGCCGATCTCCGCCGGACCTTCGATGGAGAAGGTCACTTGGACATCCCCTGTGGTGCCGTTCGGCGCATCCGCCTTCGGTCCACCCTTCAGGGCCCATTCGAACCGCTCATCACACTCGGCACCGGTCGTCGGTCCTGTCGGAGGGACCAGGCTGAACGGACCGTCAGAAGTGGTCACTTCCGCCCATTCCGGCGCAGCGATCGCGACGGTCAGGCTCCATTCCTTCGTGCTGTCCGGGTTCATCGCGCCCTGTCCTTCCCAGCAGAACTGCGCCCGCACGAAAGCCTGATTCGCAAGGTCGCCCTGCGGCAGGCCGTCGCCCTCCGCCTTCGGGAAGATCGTCTCGGAACTGGACGTGTCGAGCTTCGTCGCAACGAGTCCGGTCTGGGCGCTCGCGTTCGGGACGACCGCGGCCAACAAGAAGAGGACCACAGCACTCGCAACTAGGGTTCGCATGGCAGACATGGCGGTCACCTGGAGGGTCGCACCCTTGGGACGTATATAACGGCTTTTGCAACCGTCGCTATGTCCTCAGGAGGCGGACCCATGAGGTGCCTCCTTTCCTGCCTTTCTAAACATTTTGGTCAGGATGCCGAAGGCCTCAGGGGGACCCGGGTGCCTCGGCCGGCTCGATGTGGAACGACACGGAGCCATCGGGGCCAGAGAAACGGTCGTTCTGTGGCCAAGGGTCGCCGGGGGGGTCGGTGCCGATGCGCAGGGTACCGTCGACGGCATGCAGGCGCACGCGGACGAACTGCTCGCCCGCCGTATCGCTGAAGAGGTCGAGGGAACGCATGGCGTTCCCTTCTTGCACGAACGCGGTCACACCGAGCGTGGCGTTGTGCTGTCGGTTCCGTATGTTGCCGGCCGTGTCGTCGATGTCGAGGGCACCGCTCGTGAACGTCGAAGCCGGACTCGAGGCATCGCCGTGCGGGGTCTCGTGGTCGACGCCGGAGGCGAAGATCTCGAACCAGAAAGAACCCGGTGCTGCGACTTCGACCGCGTCGACGACGAAACGGACATGGAGGTCGCGCCACGGATCGACATCGACACCGTCCGCCACGCCATCGCCGTCCGTGTCCTTCATCGTCGGGTCGAGACCAACGTCTCTTTCGTCACCGTCCCAGATGATGTCGCCGTCCGTGTCCTCCGAGAAGACGCCGGTGCGGACCGTGCGTGACTCGCCGTTCACGACGACCTCATAACCACCTGCTTCCACGCCGTCCATGAGGCCGTCGGAATCTGTGTCCTGATCCCGGGGGTCGCCGCCGCGGCTGAACGTGTCCGTGCCGCGCTCGCCGAGGAAGACACTCATGTCGCCCCGGTCGTCATGGGCGATGCCACGCTCCTTCCACGCTTCGGCACGCTTGTCGTCGGACTCGATCTCCACGTCCTGGCCGTCGAGAAGCCCGTCATCGTCAGTGTCGGCGTCGTTCGGGTCTGTCTGTTCCAACATCTCGACCTGGTCGTCCAACCCATCGCCGTCCTTGTCGGCCTTGGTGGGATCGCTGCGGACACGATAGCTCTGGGTGGAGCCGTCCAACTTCGTGACCGTTACGTCCCAGCCGTCTTCCTCGACGTCCTTCGCAAGACCATCCTCGTCCTCTGGCTCCCCGAAGCAGCCGGAGATGAGCATGCCGAAAAGGAGGATGACGAGGATGAGTGCACGGGTCATGAGCGGCGCTCCCTACGCAGCGCCTCCTTGTACTTCTTCAGGCGCTTGGGGTCACCCTTGCCCCGAGGGGCAGCGGGCTCCGCGGGCTCGGGATCGTCAGAACGGGTCGACTCCAGAGAGCCCGGTACACCAACCGCCTCGGTCGGCGGGGCGGGGGCCGCTTTCTTGGCCGCTCTGGCCGCGCGCTTGGCTTCCTTCGCGGCCTCTTTCTCGGCGCGCTTCGCCTCCCTGGCCGCCTCCTTCTCAGCGCGCTTTTCGGCCTTGGCCCGCTCTTTTTCCGCGCGCTTGGCTGCCCTGGCCGCCTCTTTGCGCATCTTGCGGAGCCGTCGCTCTTCCTGTTTCGTGCGCGCCGGGACCGCAGGGTTCCCGGGCTCGTCTACCTGTGCCATGAACGACTACTCCTGACCTTTGTCGGCGGCGGTGGCGGGGCTTTCGGCTTTTCCCTCTTCCGACTTCTCCGCCTTGCGACGGCCGAAGCGGAGCTTGAGCCGGGACTCCTCAGCCCCCGAGGACGGTGCAGCGGAGGCAGGCGTCTTGACCGGAACCTTCGTCGGATCGTCGCGCTCGGCCTTCGCCTTGACCTTCTGGTCGACGCGCATCTCCTTCGACTCAGCCTTCGCTTCCTTAGTGAGTTCTTTGGCGCGGCGCCGGGCGTCCTTGCGGCGCTGACGTGCCATCGCCTCTTCCTCCTTGACGGCGGCGTGGGCCGCGAGCGCGTGTTCCTTGCGCTCGGTCCTGATACGCTTGCGCTCTTCCTTCCATTCGGCTTCGAGGTGCTTCAGTCCCTCTTCGTCTCCGGCTTCCTTGAGGCGGATGCGCTGGGCCTGATGGACCTCCATCCGTCGCCGTGCCAGTTCGCGCTCCTCGAGGGTCGGGATGTTCAACCAGCGGGCAAGCGCGCTCCGGTCGTCCTCGACGATGACCTCGTCCTCGGGGACGTACTCATCGTGGTCGTAGAGATGGGTCGTCGGTTCCGGCGGGACCTTGGCCAGGAGGCGCTGCGTCTTGCCGTCGACGCGGGCCCGGTGGCGGGCGAGGATGCGGTCGCGCTTGGCCTCCTTGCGGGCACGCTTCTTGTCGAAGCGCGTGTTGATGCGGTCCGCCTTCTTCTGGAACTTCGTCTCCGAAAGGAGCATCTCCTGGGCGATGGGGCGCTCCGGGTATTGCGGTTCCTCGACCTGGAGCTTCGGCATCTCCGGCTCGGGGATCTCGGGCGGTGGCAGGAGATCGTCGCCACGCTTGGCGCGCTTGCGGTTCTCGCGGTAGAGCTTGCGCTCCTCTTTCCGCACGGCCTTGTCGTGCTTGCGGAGCGTCTTCTTCTCCGCCTTCTTCTGGCGCTTCCGGAGCTTCTTCTTGTCCTTCTTGAAGCGCTTCTTGAGCTTGGCGACCTCTTTCTTGTGCGCCTTGTCGAGCTTCGCCTGGAGCCCCTTGTTGAGCGCCTTGAGTTTGCGGTCGACCTTCTTCAGCTTGCGCCGGCGGCGCCATTCGAGGAACTTGATCTTGCGCTCCCACTTCTTCGAGAGTTTGACGTGCTCCTTCTCGAGCTTGGCGATCTTTCGCTCCTGCTTCTTCTTGGTCTTGTACCACTTCGTCTCGGCGATGCGGTCCTTCTTGGTCGCCTTCTTGAAGTGGTGGTACCACAAGAGCGCCGATGCGTGCTCTTCCTCCATGAGGTAATGCCGGACGATGTAATGCTCGTCCGGGTCCGTCTTCTCCAGCTCCTCGAGATAGGCGCGCTCGACCGGGATGCGCCATGGCGGAACGGGCTTGCCGAGGATCTGCTCCTCGATCTGCCGTTTGGCGAGGACCGCCATGAAGATGAGCGTGCCCAGGATGATGAGGGCGAGTAGGGTGAGCGGGATGAGCGCCGGATGGACGTAGACACCGTCCACGGTGAGGGGGACGAAGACGACCTGGCCCTTGCCGGGATCCTCGGTCGGGAAGTAGTTGACGCGCACGCCTTCGGAATGGAAGAGGTAAAGGAGCTGGTCGCGTGGCGCGATACCGGAGACGTTGACGATGCGTTCCTCACCAGCAGGGATCATCACGTCCGGCGGCTTGGAGAACGTCCACCCGACGGGCGGCTGCAAGATCTCACCGGAATAGTGGGCGAGCTGGTTGCCGTTGTTCTTGATGCGGATCGGGACCTGGAACTCCTGGTCCGGAGACAGGGGCTGAAGGAACTCCGCGATCTCGACCGCCGTATAGTAGTACGGCTTCGCCTTCGCGGTGAGATTGAATTCGGCGATGGTCCGCCCAGGCAACTCCGCGGACGTACACGTGACCTGGACCGTGAAGACTTCAGGATGCGGTCTTCGGGTGCTGAGGATCGAGAAATCGGCGTATGCGGTCTGACCGCGGCTCAACGGCACTGGTGGAGGTGGGGCGAACGCCCAGTTGCCTTGGGCGGTCACGTTCTGGCCCCGACACCAGACAGTGATGCCCGGTTTTGTGAAAGCCGTCGGTTGGATGCTCGCGTCCTGATAGGTCAGGCGGACCTGCATGATCTCGCCTTCGTCCAGGAAGGCGAACTGCTTGTCTGTGAAGACGCCGACCTGGACCACGTCGTCCTGGTGTGGTGTGGTGACGTTGGACGGCTCAGGAACAGGGGCCGGCGGCGGGTCCTGCGCCGTGGCGGGCCCGGTGAAGGGGAGCATCACGCCGAGCGCGCCAAGACCCAACAATAGGACGAGGATCCAAGCGGATGTTCTCGGGTTCGTACGGCTCCGCATCATGTCACCGATAGAAAGGTACAGAGGAAGAGCATGGGGAAGAGAGACCTGGAAGGTGGTGCAGTGTCTATTCGCGGAAGCGGCGGGTCATGAAGATCGCGCCGAGGAGCGCGAAGAGCATGGACACGGCCCCGAAGCCGGGGACATAGACACCTTGGGTCTGGATGACCGCGGTGAGTTGCAGACTCGTCAGCGCTATGGTCGATTCGTCCGCAGCGTTCCCTTCGATATCGAGGATAAGCTGGTCACGGCGGTTCTCGTAGCCGTTCTTGAAGGGCGTCTGGACATCGATCGGGATGGTGAGCTTGTTGTTCTCGCCACCAGAGATCGTGCTCTGGATAATCTGCGGGCCCGGAGGCGCGAAGTTCAGCTTGTCCGACGTCTTCTCGTTGATCTTGAACCGGATCTGGATGCCCGCATTGCCGAGGTTCTCGACGGTCAGCGGGATCTGGATCTGCGCGTTCTGGCCAGTCTTGTGGATGGTCTTCTCGAAGCGGGCCTGGTAGCGCTCGTAGAAGTCCGCCTTGATCGGGATCTCGACGGTGGTCGGGGCGGCCTTCTTCACACAGGTCCCATCGCCGGGGGTGGCGGTGACCTTGATGTTGACCTGCTCGAAGGCGGGAGCGGCCTGGGTGAACGCGACCGACACGGTGACCGGAAGTTCTACGCTCTTTTCCTGAGCCGAATCGCTGACCGCCGCGAAGGCCGTCGTCTTGTCGAGCGATACCTGCGCCCAGGACTTGTCGACCGTGTAGGAGAACGTCACAGGGACCTGCGTCACCGACTTGGAGCCCCCACTGGACTTGTATGCGAAATCGACGGTGATCGGTTCGAATCCGGTGATGGGCTTGAGCCGCTTGAACGACAGCGGTGCGAATGTGCCAGAGATGCTGGCGTCAGCGACACTGGTACAAGCAGGGCTGAGGGGGCTGTCTTGCGCCTGCGCCGTCGGCGTGATGCTCACAGCGACGAGCGCCGTGAAGAACACGGCGAAGAGGACCGATTTGGTACGGGTTTTCATCTTTCTTTCACCTTCCAGGGGATTTTGTCCGAATCCATCGTTCTATTTCAGGATTGCGAGCCGCCGCATCCGTCGGGCCCATCCTGCGCCGTTCGAACACGGCGCATGAACGGACCGCCGGAGTTGGCGGTCGCACGGGACAAGTGGCGAGCCAACATCGAGGTACTTAAGGATTATGGTGATAGGGTTTGAAGAGCGGGAATCGCCCCACTCCTTGGGGGACGGAACAGATTCCGCAGTTCCCCCCGACCCGGTCACCGGGACTCCTTGAGCGGTCGATGGACCAGCCACAAAGGCGGCGGTGGACGAGCAGGGTATATGGGCTTTCTTGTCAGAACGACGCGTGTCGTGAGGGGTCGGGGAAGAGCGCACCAACGCCCCTTCGGCCATTCGGCCCCAGCCGGACCCGCCAACAGCTTGAAACGCCCCGCCCCGGATGAATGGCTCGGTGCCACGACCTCCCGCACGATCGAGCCTCCTCGGGATCACCCTCCCGAGGGCCGATGAGGTCAGCACCGCGGTCGCCTCGGCCGCGGACCGGACCGCGGACCGCCTCGCCCGCTGGTTCGGCGGCACCGAGGGCGAGGCCACCGCCCGACACGACCCGCGCCCGCTGCATCATCGCCCAGCTGTCCTCATGGGGATCCTCCTCTTCATCGGCGGGCTGATGATGTTCGCCTGGTACCAGACCCAACAGATGTTCAAGGACTCGCTCTCCTCCGAGGTCTCCGCCGGACTCGTCGCCCGCAACGACGGCGGCATCCTGTTCGGCGCCCTCCTCGCCGGGATCGGCCTCGCCACTGTCCTCGCCTCCCTCTCGCCACGCGCCCCCAAGCGACGCATGGTCCCGATTCTCGGCATCATCGCGAGCACCACCGGCCTCCTCTTCCTCCATTTCACCATCTTCGTCAACTCGTTCACCATCCCCGGCGAGGGGATGATCATGCTGCGCGCCTCGTTCATCTTCCACGACTCCGCCAGCTTCCTGCCCATGGCGGTCTTCGTCCTCGCCCTCGTCACCCTCATCCTCATCCTCCTCGGCGCCATGAGCGTCATGGCCCTCATCGCCCCGCGCCTCATGCGCGAACGTTTCATCCGGCCGACGCACGCCGACAGCCACCGCACACGGCTCGTCCTCACCGCCCTTACATTGGTCCTCGTCGGCGGCACCTTCGTGCACCAGTTCGTCTACTACGCCCTCGGCGCCGACGCCGAACCGACCGGCGGCTTCGTCGCCACCAACCGCGTCCTCCTCTACTACCTGCTCGCCATCTCGCTCTCCGCCGCCATCGCCACCACCGTCTGGCACACCCGGCTCATCGTCTGGGGTGACCTGCGCGACCGACGGAGCCTCAGCTTCCAACGCAGTCTCATCCCCCTGCACCGCACCGAGACTTGGCTGTGGGCAGCCACCTTCGCTCTCAACCTGCTGGTCCTCTTCCCCGAACCGGTCTACACACCGTCCGGCTCCGACACGTCACGCGTCTTCGCCATGAACTCGCGCGGCGCCTCCATCTTCCTCCTCCTGCTCTTCGGCGGCTGGGGCGTCCACCGCTGGAGCGCAAAAGCCTGGTTGCGCCACCTGCGCGACGACCATGGCATCAACGGCCAGGCGAAGTACGACCGCCTCTTCTTCCTCGCCACCACCGTCATCGGCATCTGGCTATTCACCTGGTTCCTGCTCTTGGCGCTACCGTCGTTGGACCACTTCGGGCCCACACCGAACCTCCTCATCCGCATCGGCGCCGTCGCGCTCGTCCTGCCGTTCTTCGCCATGCGCATCCAGCTCGCCGAGACCGGATTGCGTCCGCGCCTCGCCCATCACGGCGCCCCCATGACGCTCCTCTTGTTCGCCGGGCTCGCGATCGTCACCGGCCTCATGCTTTGGGGCACCGGCAACACGATCACCACGTTCTATTCCCGAAGCGGCGGCTTCGTCAACCCCGAAGAGAGCGTCCTGCAACCCTACGCCACAGGCATCCAACTGCTCGGCTCGCTCTTCATCGGCCTGCCCCTCATGCTCGGTCTCTGGTACCTCGGCGCCCGCCACGACCGAATCCCCCACCCTGCGCCCATCCTCGTCGCCGCCTTCGCCACCGTGCTCGCCATGAACATGGTCATGACCATCCAGACTGAGGACGTCTTCGACTCCGCCTTGGGCCAGACCGACGTGCTCGTCGGCTATCGCATCGTCAACGTCGCCTCGACACTCGACACGAGCGTGCTCCTCGGCGTCTGGGCCGCAACGCTCCTTGCCGCGCTCGGCGGTTCCCTCATGGTGTTGAAACGGGCCGCCGACAAGAGCACCCGACTTCATGACGTCGCGACCGCTAGCCCCTCGGGCGTCGCCTCCACGCGATGACAAGCGCGCTCTCTGTGTGCGTCTCGCACTGGAGGCGACGGGTCCGTGCGACGACGCGGCGTCGGTCTGTGAGGTGACGGTGCGGCTGAACGGCACGCATACGGGGTTGCCGGTCTTGCCGCAAGAGATGCCGCACAAAATGATGGCGAGGACCACCAGACCGACACGACGTACGATGCGCCGAACGAGGCCGGAATCATGAAGCCTCAGGCGAACCGGTCACGCAACGCCTTCAGGTCGGCCGCCCGACTCCGCAAGGTGAACTCGAGGTCCTCGGTCGCCGGCGCCGCCTCGCGCCCGCCCAGCACGCCGACCGCGCGATGCAACGGCGGCCGCTCGGTCCTGAAGATGAGGCCGTGCGGGATGCGCCCGTCGGTCCGCGTCACTTGATGCAGCGCGGCGGCACGGTCTGTCGGGTCGTGCCCCTCCGCTTCTAGGTCCACCAGGCGGTCCTTGTACCACGAGAACGTGTTCGTCTTGTTGAACGTCACGCACGGGCTCATCGTCTGCACGAGCGAGAAGCCTTCATGCCGGACAGCGCCCTTGATGAGCTCCGTGAGGCGTTTGATGTCGCCCGAGAAGCCGACCCCGAGATAAGTGGCGCCCGCGATGAGCGACAACGCCAACGCATCGACCGGCGCATCCGGAGAACCGTCCGGTGTCGTCTTGGTGACGAACCCTTGCGCCGAGGTCGGCGACACCTGGCCCTTCGTGAGGCCATAGGTCTGGTTGTCCATGACGATGTAGGTCACATCGAGGTTGCGTCTTGCCGCATGGACCAGATGGCCGAGCCCGATGCCGAAACCGTCCCCGTCACCACCCGCCACCAAGACGGTCAATGCGGGGTCGGCGAGCTTGATGCCGGTCGCCGCCGGGAGCGCACGACCGTGCACGCCATGGAACCCGTAGGTGCGGAAGAACGCCGTGACGTTGCCCGAGCAGCCGATCCCGGTGACGAGCACGGTCCGGTCCGGGTCGAGGTCGAGTTCGGCGGCCGCCCGCTGCATCGCCCCCAACACCCCGAAATCGCCGCACCCGGGGCACCAGTTGGGCGCCTTGTCCTTGAAATCGGCGAACGCGCGGCCCGTCTCCGTCGGCAGGCGATGACCGTCCGTCATGCGGTCACCTCCGACGGCCGCATGACCGCCGCCAGGACCTCGTCGACCCGGAACGGGTCGCCGTCATACTTGAGCAGGCTCTCCGCACGATGCGCCTCCGGACAATGGGCGCGCAGATGGGAAAGGAGCTGCGCCGTGCTGTTGCCCTCGACGACGAGCACCCGTTCGTGGCGGTCGAAGAACGCGTCCAGCTCCGCGCGCGGGAGGGGCAAAAGCCGACGCATCACGCACAACTCCCCGGCGACCCCCTGCGGACGCGCGAGCGCGAGCGCTTCGCGGATGACCGGCACCGGCGACCCGAAGGCGATGATGCCGAGCGGTGCGTCCTTGTCGCCCTCGAAAATAAGCCCTTGGTGGAGCGTGTCGATATCGCCAAGCTTGCGGTTGCGCCGGTCGACCATCGCGACGCGCGTCGCCGGCACCTCGGTGGTGTACCCCCGCTCGTCATGCTCCGTCGAATTGGCATAATGCCGGCCGCCGACATCGCCCGGGACGGCCCGAAGCGGGATGGCGTCCGCCGTCTCCCGATAGCGCGCATAGCCCTCGCCGGTCTCCGGTGCGCCAGCGCCCTCGGTCGCACCGACGCGGGCGAAGCGCTTGCCGCGGTCGAGGACGACACCGTCGACATCGAAGGGCGGCGTGTCGCCCTTGCCCATAGACAGGGCAAGGTCGAGAGCGACATAGACCGCGCATTGGTAATGCTCGGCGAGATTGAACGCATCGATGGCCGTCGTGAACGCGGAGGCAAGGTCCTCGACCGCCAGGACGACGTGCGGCACCTCACCGTGGCCCCCATGCAACAGGAACGACAGGTCCTCCTGGCCCGTCTTCGTCGGCATCCCGGTGGACGGGCCCGGGCGCATGCAATCGACGATGACGACCGGTGTCTCCGTCGAACCCGCAAGCCCCATCGCCTCCGCCATGAGCGACAACCCCGGGCCCGAGGTCGCGGTCATGGCCCGCGCACCCGTGAACCCGGCACCGATCGCCATGTTGGCCGCCGCGATCTCGTCCTCCACCTGGAGACAGACACCGCCGAAACGCGGCAAGGTCGCAGCCAGGTACTCCATGATGGTGGTCGCCGGCGTGATGGGATAGCCGGCATAGAAACGGCAACCCGCGACGAGCGCGCCATAGGCGAACGCCTCGTTCGCCGACAGGAACAGGTCACCCTGACGCGGGGTCTCCGGTGGAAGCGGGCGCGGCGGCGGCGAGACATCGGCGACCCCGTCGAACCCCTCCTTCAGTGCGGCGAGGTTCTTCTCCGCCACCTCGGACAACCGGCCCTCGTCGCGCTTCTTGCCGAAGCGCTCCACCACCACATCCTCGAGCACCGTCATGTCGAGGCCGAGGATCCGTGCCGAGGCCCCGAGCATGATCGTGTTGCGCGCACGCGGCTCACCGAGCGCCTTCGCCATCCCGGTGGCATCGAGCGCCACCCATTCGTGGTCGGTCGGCCCGTCCGGAGGCGTCACGGCGCTCTCGTCGTAGAGCAGGATGCCGCCCGGCCGGAGCGACTGCTTCACAGGGTCCGCACCGTCAGCGTGCAGCGCGACGAGGACATCCACGACGCCGCTCGGTGCCGCGACGGGATGCCCCGCGACGCGCACCGTGCAGGTGGTCAAGCCACCACGGATGCGCGACGGAAAATGACGCGTCACCCAGACATGTCGCCCGGCGCGCACATGCGCCTTCGCCAAGAGGTCGCCCGCCGTGTCGATGCCCTCACCGGCGAGCCCCCCGATGCGCCACGACGACGAACCGCCCCGCTCGTCCGGAGCCGGGATGCGTACCCCGGAAGAACGTTCATGCACCGTACGACGGACAGACACAGGACTCGCCTCGAAGCGGCCCACAGACGGGGCGCCCTATATGAAATCAAGCCTCCGCCTTCTCGGTCTATCTATCGCGGCCAAACGGGAAAACGGCCCCGCACCCTGCGGAAAAAACAGGAAAAACGGACCGGCGGACAGAACGGCCGCGACCCGGTCACGGAAACGTGGACGGTTTGAGGGAAACGCGGTCAAGGGAGAGGGCGACCGGGCATCAACTCACGCGGGCCGGAGTGGGGGAGGGGAAGGCCCCGGATGCGGCGCGCCTCACACTGGTTCCGGAACACCTTACGGCCGAACGATTCCAGACGGCCCACGTCGAACCGCCGAACAAGCGCGTCGCGCCGCAAAAGGATCCGACGGAGATCATCCACTTCATCAGCCGACAACCCCCCTGACCGCGCCCGCTCAAGGTGGCGCCCAAGGCGCTCCAGCAATTCAAGGCGAAGGAGTTGGTATTCCATGTGGATCCCCAATGGCTCACGACCGACCATGAGAACCCTCCTGATCGGCCGGCGACGAAGCCGCCACATCCCGATACGCCGCCGTGTCCTCTTTAATGTTCGTCACCCGGTCCTCCACCTCTTTGACACGGTCCTCCACATCCCGCAGCTTGTGGGTCATCTGCATGTGCTGCACCAAGAGCCATCCCGCACCGAACACCAAAGCGGCGAAAAAAATGTTGTATACAGCAGAGGCGAATTCATCGGCAGTGATGTCGGCGAGGTCGGAAGCAAGGACGAGTTCGAGCACGAAGACCGAGGACTGCGTAACGAGCGGTCTTTGATACCGGTTTCCGGGGGGTGGGTGAAAGTAGTGCCGCGGCCTCCTGGCCCGACGCCTACTATGTCGCCCGTGGACCCCACAGCGAAAGACGCGCCTCACTTCGGCGGCTTCGTCTTCACGAACCGCACCGAACGTTCCAGCCACGAAGCCAACTGCGCACCCGTCTTGAGCCCTGCTGCGGCGACGTAGAGATACCCGCGCATCGGCCGCCCCGTGAAATCCATCTGAGAGACATGCGCCCGCGACAACAGCTTCTGGGCCTCATCCGGGTCGAGCCGCACGACGAGCCGGTCGTTCAGGATGCCGCAGCACATGTGGCCGTTCACCATGAACGCCAGGCCACCGAACATCTTGCGTTCCTCGAACGGCACCGCATCGAGCCGCTTGCGCACGCGTTCCGCCAAGGTCTCGTCGAAAGCCATCTGTCACCTGCAAGGGTGGATGGGCCCGGACGGATTTGAACCGTCGACCAACAGGTTATGAGCCTGTCGCTCTGACCAGACTAAGCTACGGGCCCGTTCTGTATCCTCAATCGCTCTTGGCGCGTGCGACGAGCCCTTCCTCGTCGACGCCCAGGTCGGCGGCCTTCTCGTCCGCCTTGGCCTTCTGCTTCTCGGCCTTCTCGGCGGCCTTGGCTTCCTTCAAGGCGGCCTTCTCGTCCTTCTTCGCCTGTTTCTCGGCGGCCTTGGCCTCCTTCTTCTCGCGCGCCTCGCGCGCCTTGGCCTGGATCTTCTCGAGCTTGCGGCGGCGCTTGAACGCCTTCTTCTCGGCCGGTGTGAGCCTGCGTCCGAGCTCCTTCTGCTTCGCGCGGATGGACGGCTTCTTGGCACGCTTCGTCTTCGCCTGCACGGCGGTCGGCGCGGACTCCGCGACCTCCTCCGCGGGCTCTGCCTCGGCCTGTCCGGGCTCCTTGACCTGGATGCGCTCCTTGAAGCGTTCGCCGGGCGTCTTCTCCGTCACCTCGGCGACCTCGGCGGCGACCGGCGGCGTTTCGGGCGCGCTCTCTTTCTCAGCCTCCTTGGACGCCTTCTTCTCTGCCTTCGCGGCCTCCTTGGCGGCGCGCTTCTCGGCCTTCTGCGCCTCGAGGTAGGCCTTCTTGTCCGCGTCGGACATGGCGGCGAGCCGTTCGTTCTCGGCCTGACGGCGCGCCTTCTCCTCTTCCTTGCGCCGCTTCGCCTCCTCGTTGAGGGCCTCGCGCTCCTCGGCGCTCATCTCCTTGTCGGCCGCCTTCGCATCGAGCCTGGCCTGCTTGGCGTCGAGCTTGGCCTGCTTCTTCGCCTCCTTCGCCTCCAGTTCGAGCCGCTTCGCCTCCTCCTTGCGCTCGAGCTTGTGCCGCTTGCGCTCCTCGCGCATGGCGCGGCGCTCCTCCGGCGACGGGATCACCAGGTATTCCTGGGCGAGACGCTCATGGTCCTCCTTCTTGTCGTACAGCCGAGCGACGAGCGCGGTCTCGCGCCGGACCCGCCATTCCACGACGTAAGGCTCCGCCTTCTCGCGCACCTCGGGTTTGACCGGGGCGGCAAGGAAATCAGAGACGACGACGTTCGTGAGCAGCACGCGCGGCTCGATGCCCCGCTGCACCGGCTCTTTGGCGAGGTTGGTGGCGTACTTGATGGGCCAGCGCCGCAACACCCAATAGGTGGTGCGCCAGACGACCTTGAGCGACCAGCGGCCGAGCCGATAGGCGAGGCGCAGGACACCACGGCCGATGCGCCAGGCAAGGAGCAGGACCGGCAGGACGATGCCCTGGTAGAGGGCCCAACCGATGCGCACGACGGTTCGCCAGGCCCACGCGACGAGCCGGAGGACCCCGATGACGGTGCGGATGACGAACATCACGAGGCGCGTGACGAGCCGGATGTTCCAATGGATGAACCGGACGATGAAGTTGGGTTTCGCGTCGCTCTTGAAGCCGTCCTTGAAGCTCGAGCCGGAACGCTTGACCCCTTCCGAAGCGCGCTGGGCGGAACGCACCGCGCCCTCCTTGGCGTCGTGGACCATCCGGACGACCCGCTTGACGAGACCGATGGTGAGCCCGTAGGCGAGCCGCTTGAGGAAGAGCCCGAAGCGTGCAAGCACGCGCACCAAGCCCATCGCTCCACCCGAGACACCACTGCGGGCCTTCTCGTCCCACTCCTGCTTGCGCGCCAGGCGGGTCGATACGATCAGGATGATGATGGCGAAGAAGACCATCTCGATGAGGAAACCGAAGCGGTAGACGTCCTCGATGGACGACGAGTTCCAGAACAGGAAACCGACCACCATGCTCGCGAACGAGACCAAGAGGATGATCCAATAGACCGCCGCCGGGGTTCGGTCCTCGTCGCGCACACGCTCCTCCTCGGCCGCCCCCTCGACGAACTTGTCCTTCTTGCGGTGCTTCCTCGCCCGCTTGGCCGCTCGCGAGTCGACCAGCATGCCCGCCTCGGGCACGAAATCCATCGGTGGGCGGGCCGCAACGAGGGGTGCCGGGACGCGCGGTGCCGGCTTGAACGCCTTCTGCTTGCCTCGCCCCAGGAACCGCTTGGGCTTCCGGGCCGACTCGGCGGGCGCGGTCGACGGAACGTCTTCGCCGGCGCCGACGGCGGGCCTGTCCGCGGCGACTGCGGGGTCCACGCCCGACCCCTCGGTCTCTCCTGGGGCGGCCGAGGGACCGGGCGCGGCGGCGGAGCCCTCAGGCTCCGCGGGCGCGGCGGTCACGACGGCCCCGCACGCGTCGCAGGCACGCGCCCCCTCCGGGACGGGAGCGCCGCAACCGGTGCAGGAAAGCTTTTCAGGATTCAAATAGCAGCCCCGGGGATTGGCGGTCAGCCGGACGACCCTTTTATGGGTTTCCGACCTTGTCGACCGCCTGACGAGGGGTTCCGTGCGGCTCGACCATATAGTGTTTGTTGCGATTCGACGAGAACGTCGACGGGAGGAACGGCCCCCGGCCGCCGGGGACCGATGACACCGAAAACAACATCAAAGTGTTGCCACCGCCCCGGTCCGGCTTCGGCACCGGGTCCCTCCTTGCCCCCTCGCCCCAACGCAAGGCACATAACGGCTCGACAAAATGCGCAGCGCAAGGGACACCCCCATGGACCTGGCCAAAGCGCTGCGGGAAGGCCCCACGTTCGTCCGGAACGCGGAAGACTCGCTCCAACGGAACATCACCAACCCGGACCTCCTGTACCTCTGGGACAACCAGGTCGCCGTCATCGACTCCTATCTTGCCGATACGGAGAACCTGAACGGAGAAGCGGACGAGCTCACCGAACTGCGGGGCCGACTGCGCGAGCTCAAGAAACAACTCGAGCGCAAGGTCATGGAGTTCGAGGCGCAACAGGAAGGCGAAGAGGTGCCCGAGGAGCCCCCTGCCGAAGAACTGGTGGAGGATTTCAAGGCGGTCGCCGGCGACATCGTCGCGATGGGCGACGAGGCGCTCGGACAGAAGATCAAGGACGTGAGCCAGCTCGCCACGCTCGAGGACCCCCGCGACCTCATCAACGGCTTCCTCGCCGACACCGAGCCCTACAAGGGCGACAAGGAACTCGCCCAGGTCCGCGACGAGGTGCGCGCGCGCAAGGAACAACTCGATGCGCGCATCCGCTCCATCACCGAGGAGTGGCGCCAGAAGGACCTCGCCGAGAGCCGCTAGGTCACTTCACAGCGACGGGATCCGGCTCCGGTCCCGGCCCCGCCTCGGGGATGTCCGCGACAAGACGTGAGCCACGGCGCCGCAGGACGAGGAGCGTCGCGAAAAAGAGCGCCATCATGACGACCATCGCCCCCCACGCCACGGCGCCGGAGAGGAGCACCTCACCACCATAGGCGAACATGGCGCCGAAGAGCGTGTAACCGAGGACCGCCAAGAGCGCGGCGGCGCCCGCATAGGGCAACTGGGTGCGCACATGGTCGACGTGGTCGCACGCCGACGCCATGGACGACAACACCGTCGTGTCGCTGATGGGGCTCGCATGGTCCCCGAAGACCGCGCCGCCGACCGTCGCCGCCACCATGAGCGGCACGAGCGCCGGGTCGATGCCCGCCGCGACCGGGATGGCGATGGGGAGCATGATGGCGAACGTGCCGAACGAGGTGCCGGTCGCGAACGCCGTGAAGGCACCGAGCAAAAAGACCAAGGGCGGCACGAGGGCGAGCGGGATGTTCGCCGTCACAAGCTCCGCCATCGTCTCACCCAGCCCGAGCGCACCGATCGCCTCCCCGATGGTCCAGGCGAGACCGAGGACGACGACCGCCGGCAGCATCGCCTTGAAGCCGACCTCCATGGCGACGAAGACCTGCTCCACGGTGACGATGCGCTGGTAGAGATAGTAGAGGGCCGCGAAGGCGACCGCCACCAGGCTCGCGATGACAAGCGCCTGCAGCGAATCAGCGTTGCGGATCGCCGCACCGATCCCCGGATCCGCGACGCCGTCCGCCTGCAGCGCCACATAGCCGGTGCCCCACATCGAGACCACCGCCACGAGCACCAGCGTCAGGATGGGCAGGACCAGGTTGGCCGTCCGCGGCGGCGCATCGGTGTCGTCCCCGAGCGCATCGAGATCCTTCGCCTGGAGCGGCTTCGCACCAGGCCGCAAGAGCGCCCCCGTATTATACGAGCGCGCCTCCGCCGCCTTCATCGGACCGTAATCGGCCATCGTGACGACGATGAAGAGGGCCCAGAAGATGGCCATGAAACTGTAGAAATTGAGCGGGATCGACTTCAGGAACGTCATGAAGGCGGTGTCCGTCAGATAGGTCGCCTGCAGCGCGATATAGCCCACGATGACCCCGACCCAGGTCGAGACCGGCGCGATGATGGCGACCGGCGCCGCCGTCGTGTCGACCAGATAGGAGAGCTTCTCGCGCGACACGTTCTGCTTGTCGGTGATCGGCCGCATCACCGTGCCGACCGTGATGGTGTCGAAATAATCGTCGATGAAGACGATGAAGACCCCCAGGAACCAGGCCAGGCCGAGCGCCTTACGGGGACTGTCGGCCCGCTGCATCGCCCACACCGCGAACCCCTTCATCCCACCCGACTGCTGCATGAGCGCGATGAGCCAACCCAGAACGAGCGTGAAGACGACCACCTGGATGTTGGTCGCCAAGGCCGTCACGGTCCACTCGGCGAAGACCAGCGGGAACGAACCCACAGAGCCCTGCCCGACCGCGAAGATGATCGCCCCGGCCAGGATGCCGAGCCCCAGGCTCAGGTAGACCTTGCGGGTAACGATCGCCGCGCCGATGGCGATGAGCGGCGGGACCAGTGCCCAATAACCGAAATCCGCCATCAGGGCCGCTGTACCCGTCCACCGTTATATGTGATTGCCATGGCCCGCGGGGTGGGAGAAAAAGAGCGGGTTTCGGACATGGCGGGCGGGCCACACGAAGCGGACATTGTCATGAAGACGCACTCGTCGGGATGAAGACGGACGAGCAAAAACGGGGGGATCAGGACCCGGGGGAAGGGCTTCAGGCCCCTCCCCCGGACCCCCACCCCGGTGTACGCCGGCGGCAGGGCTCGAACCTGCGACCGCTCGGTTAACAGCCGAGTGCTCTACCTACTGAGCTACACCGGCAAAGGTGTCCCCATAAGGGGCAAGAACGCGCGTAGACGGGTCCATTATATAATCGTAGCCACCCGTAACGAGCGGCCTGGGGAGAGAGCGGGAAGAACGTCCTATTGCTCGGGCGAAGCCGATTGAAGCTCCGACTTGAGTTCGTTCAGACGCACGGAAGCGGACTCGAGGATGTCCGTGACGTGGTCGAGGAACCTGTCGGTCTTCTCGGTCGGTGCGGCACCGCGCGTCGTCGGCTCGATGTAGCCCTCCTCCTGGAGGATGCGGAGCGAGTAGCGCACCTTGTGCTGCGGCATGTTGGTGACCGCAGAGAGGCGCACGATCCCGATGGGTCCGTGGCGTTTCACCTCGTGCAGAAGCTGGACGTGACGGGTAAGGAGCTCGACTTCCTTGCGGAAGCTCTTCGTGAGAACAGAGCCGGAATCTTGGGCCATGAGAAACGACCTCAGGGCCGCGCGAGCGACTCCCCCTATAATACCTTTGGGGCCTTTATCCGGTATCGGCGTGGACACCTCAGCGCTTCAGCCGAAAAACAGCTTCGCCAGAGAGAGCTGGATGAGGTCGAACGTGAAGTGCGCGACGATCGCCGGCACCAAGGAACGGGTCTTCAAGGTCATCCAACTGAACGCGAACCCGAGCACCAACGGGACGATGACCTGGAGCGGCACGCCGTAGGAAAGATGGACCAGCCCGAAGAGGACGTTGGCCGGCACGATGCCGATGCGCGGCTGCAGGAAGCCGCGGAAGAAGATCTCCTCGCCGACCGCCGCCGCGATGGAGATGAAGAAGACCAACTCCCACGTCAGGACGGCCCCGATGTCCTGCACCACGCGGTTCTCCGGCTGCGGGATGACGCTGTCGAGGACGATGGCGATGATCGCGCCCGCGACGAGCAGGCCGAAACCCCCGATGACACCCCAGCCGAAGAATCCGAAGAAACGCTGGGCATGCAGGAAAAGCCGCGTCCGCCACGCCTCGAGCTTCCCCTCGTAGAAGGCATAGACCCACAAGAGAGGCGGGATCGTGAAGAGGACCAGCATGACCGACAGGCCGTAGAAGATGTCGCCCCGGCGCACCGGGTCGGCGCTCTCCGGCCCCCCGCCATCCAGAAGCTGGGAGAGCATGACCGCCAGGAGGTCACCCCCTACGACGAGGACGACAAGCGCGACCACGACGACCGCGAAGACCTGCGTGATGGTGCGCCCCGTGTCACCAGCGCCGAAGGGCAGACGGCCACGGCGCGCCGTCGACGAGGCACCGAACCAGTTCCAGTCCTCCTCGACTTCCTGACCGGACGCGTCACCGGGTCGGTCCTCGCGGGGAGATCCGATGGGCCGCCAATCGCCTGAGGTCTTCTCGGCGTCTCCGGTCACCGGATACCACCGGTCGTCCGCCCTCACGCGTGCCGACCCACAAGCGCCTTGGCGTCCTCGACCAATCGCGCCACCGCTGCCTCCGACGCGATCGCATCCGGCAGACGGGCAAGCCGATGACGGTTCCGCATCTCGACGATCCGCTCGGACAACACGGCCGGGTCGGAAGCCGCAAGACGTGACACCGAATGCACCCCGGCGACCCGCAACAGGTCCGCCGCACGCGCCGGCAGACCGGCGATACGCTCGAGACGCAGGTCGTCACGCGCCGCGACCACCACATCGCGGCCGAGACCCGTCACGCGCACGAGCTCGTCCGCATCGAGGTCGAGATAGGCCGAAGCGGTCCGCACGCCATGGGCATAGAGTCGGGACTCGACGACCGGACCGAGGCCGGCCGCCTGCGCGAAATCGGCATCGACCCGCAAGACCCCCTCACGGGTGACGATGGGATCCTCGCGGAACACCGGACCGGACGACGGCCGCAGGTCCTCGACGAGACGGGCCCGCATGCGACGCTCCGCCTCCAACTCGGCACGATGACGCGAGACATCGACATCCGATCTCAGTGCGTCGAGTGCCGCCTGCTGGCCCCGCAGCACGGAAGCGGGCCCCTCGGGGATGCCGGAGACCGGGATGCGGACATCGCGCTCCAATGTGGCGACGAACGCCTCATGGTCCGCCAGGACCCGGTCGACGATGCCGTCGATCCGGCCTTCCAGGTCCGCCTCAAGACCACGGCCCGGACGGACCACGGCACGCTCGAACGGATGGTCAGAGGATTCGGCACGCGCACGCTCGGAAGGATCGGACACCCTATCGCCTCCCTTGATGGAGTGGGTGGTCCCTCCAAAAGGCTACCGGGGGCCCTCAGCCACCCTTCTTGCCGAAAAAGCGCTTGCGGGGAAGCTCGACCGGCTCCTCATCGTCGTCGCCGTCCTCCTCGATGGCCTCCGCGGTCACCGTGAAATCCGGCAAGGCATCGAGGTCGTCGTCCTCCCCCAGTGGTTCGAGGTAAGGGGCACCGACATCCACCTCGATGGGCGGTGGCACCGCTTCGGCGCTTGGCATGTCCACCTCGGGCTTCGGTCCAGGGGGAGCCGCCTCCACCGCGACGGGCTCCTCCTCTTCAGGCGCAGGCTGCACCTCGGGTTCGTCCTCGAGTTCCAGGCCCACCTCTTCCTCCTCGACAAGGATCTCGCTTTCGGGTGGCTCCGCCTCACCGGTGACGATCGGCACCCGCTCTGTGTCGACCTCGTCCTCGAGCTCCAGACCCACCTCTTCCTCTTCCGCAGGGATCTCGGACCCGGGCGGGTCGGCCTCACCGGAGACGATCGGCACCCGCTCTGTGTCGACCTCCTCCTCGAGCTCCAGACCCACCTCTTCCTCTTCGACAGGGACCTCGGACTCCGCTTTCAACGCCTGTTCGGTGACGAGCGGCTCGACCGCCTCCCCTTCCTCGACGTCGAGGGGTTCGACCGTCTCTTCGACCTCGATGAGGTCCTCTTCGACAAGAAGCGGGGTCTCGGCGGCGGGCGCCTCCGGCTCTGCCTGGATGATCCCATCACCGCCTTTCTTTGTTCTTTTCTTCATGGCCTTCTTCTCTGCCGCTTCCGCCTTCTTCTGCTCCTTTTCGGCTTTCTTGCGGGCGCGCTCGGCCGCACGCGCCTCCGCTTTGTCCGCCTTGGGACCACCGGGCGGCGGGGACGGCTCCCGCGGCTCGGCATCGAGCGCCAGGAAGGCCTCGCAATGCGGACACTGACCCTCCTTGTCCTTGACATGATGGCGGAACGCGTTGCCACAGACCGGACAATCCTCGACCGGGGCCGACTTTGGGTCCTTGACCTTGCGGCCCTCCTTCACGACCGGGATGCCGTCCGGCATCTCCGGGTCCACGATCGGTTCGACGTCCTTCGCCCGCTTCTTCGCCGCAGACGATCCCGCGGCCGTCGAGGCAGGTCCTTTTTTCTTGTCGATGGATGGCATCTTGTCTGCCTCGATGGGCGATGGTGCGCTCGCGACCCCGATCGATGGACCATCCGCGAGCGGAACGGGTGCTCGGTCGTTCACGAGCGCTTCTGCACCCCCGTGGTGCTCCGACCCTTCTTCTTGGTCGTCGAGGGCGCCTTGCTCTTCGGGCTGCGGCTGTTCTTGGCGGGCGATCTGCTTTTCGTGCTCCCGCTCTTCTTCTTCGTGATTGGAGCCTTGCCTTTCGCGGTGCCCCGACCCTTCTTCTTCGTGCCGACCGGACCGTCCGCCCCTTTCCCGCGGCCCTTCTTCGTGGTGAGCGGCGGTTCATCCTCCTTGGTCGGGGCCGCGGCGACCGCCGCCGCCGGCTCATCGGATCCCGGGCGTGGCGATGGGTCCGGCCAGGAGCCCCCGTGCACCTCGACAAGGGGCGCGTTCTTGCGCGTGATCCTTGTCTGCGGGTCGACCATCGACAGAGCCCTCGGTACGGCGGCGGGTGGGCCGACGGGTGCCCATGCCGTCTGCTCGTCCACGTCCGCTGTTTCCTCGTCGTCCGACGCCGCCTCGGTGCCGATGTCCGGTTCATCCTCCTCGGCCGGTGCGGCCGCGACAGGCGCCGCAGGCGTCTCTTCCTCCGGCTGTAGGGTCGGCTCGAGCGGTGCGACGGCGCGCACCTCGATGAGCGGGGCCGAAGCGGGGGTGATCTTGCTGGTCGGGTCGTATGCGAGCGAAGGCGCGGTCGCCGGCTCTCCCTGCTCGAGCGGAGTCGTCTCCGACCCGCCTTCGACCTCGAACTCGAGCAGGCGGTCACAATGGGGACAGACGCCCTCCCGGTCGGTCGTGGCGACAAGGAGCGGTCCGGAACAGACCGGACAGGGCACCTCGACGAGCCCGTTCTCGTCCGGCGTCGCGACCACCTCGGTCTCCTCCAGCTCGGCGGAAGCGACCGGCGTCGGCGCGGGTGCCGGTGCCTGCGGGGCGTCCACCTCGTCGACCCACGCCGGTCGCTCACGCGCCGAGCGGACAGACGGCGCCCGCGAACGCTCGTGGCCGGCAGGCAGACCTCGTCCCGGGTCGATGCCGAGGGTGCGTGCCACCGTCTCCGACACCAGGTCCATCTCGGCCCCGCAAGTGGGGCAGACGGCGGATTCGGCGCCCTCCGCGGCGTCGAACCGGCGGGCACAATCGGGACAGACGACCTCGTACAGCGCAGGACCTCCAAGGGCGGCCCCCCGCCTCCAGGGAGCCTTTTAAAGGTAGAGATGGAGCGAGGTGGTGCGGGTTATAAACGTTTGTTGTCGCACCGAACACGTTGTCAGGGCAGGTCGACCGAGAGCGTCGCCGTCTCCACGGGCGCATCGGCGGAGAGCACATAGAGACCGGTCCACGCCTCGGGCGCATAGACCCGGCCGTCGGCCATATACGCCGTCACGAATCCGGTCCACGGGAAGCCCTGCACGATGTTCTGTCGCTCGACGAGCGGGAAGAAATAGCCGCTCGCGCGCGGCGCCGTCGGATCGGAGGCGTCCAAAGTCCAGAGTCCGCCATGGAAATGGCCGAGGACCACGGTCGGGTCCTGACAGGGCGCACCCCAGTCGACCGCGACACCCGAGACGACACCGTCACCACCGCACGCCAGGTCGAAGTTGTGCGGGCTGAAGACGAACGGCTTGTCGATGACATGCTCGCCCGGCAGGCTCCAATGGCCCAGCTTCGCGGGCTTCGCGGGGTCCGTCACGTCGACGAAGGTGTACTGGCCGTCGTCGCTGCCGCCGGGGATCTCCGGTTCCATGACCGCCACCATGCGCCCGTCGAGCGTGCCCGGGAAGACGCGAACGAGATGGGTCTTGGTGTAGTCGGAGGGGCCGGTGTCGGCGAAACGGGACAACTCCTTCGGCATCGTCGGGTCGGTGATGTCGACGAGGACCATGCCGAGGTCCCAATAGGCGACGGTCATGATGACGCGCTCCGTCGTCGGGTCGACATAGGCGGTCGCGTCGTGCGGGAAGAAGTTCAACCCCTCCTCGTCCGGTTTGAGGATCTGGAACGTCGAAAGCGGCTTCAGGATCGGTACAGGACCGGAGCGTTCGACCTCCATGATGACCACCTTCTGCGACGCCGAGTTCTGGCCCAGGTTGTCGGGATAGGTGGTGAAGACGAAATCGTAGGTGGAATGGAACACCAGCTCGCGCCCGTCCGGCGTCTCGAACCAGGTGATCGTGTGGGGACCATTGGTGGGAAGCGGCGTGAACGACACCGTCTTCGGGTCGGACTTGTCGCGCGCATCGACCACATAGGTGCCGCGCGGAAGGACACCGAGGTCACCGATGGCATCGGCGTGGACGGTGTAGGGATAGGGATAGCCGTTCCTTTGCGTCGTCACGAAGACCCAGTCGCCATCGTCCGACACCTCGATGTCCGACGGCGGTTGTCCGTGCCAGCGCCCGACCTCCTTCGGGGCCTCCGGGACCGCCACATCATAGACGATGAAACCGGCGTCCTGTCCAGGCTTCAGGTAACCCGCATGGGGACCGTAGGCGACGAAGGCGTGACCCGCCTTGACGGCCATCTCGAAATAGACCTCCTCGTCCGGATAGGCACCCGCGCGTGCCGGCGTGAAGGAAAGCGGCTGCATGCCATAGGTGCCGACATGGTCATCGTGCGCCGTGTCGTGATCATGGTCCTGGACGAGGAGCGATGCGACGAGCGCCTCGATGTCCAAGTCGTCGACCACGCGGGGCCCGGTCGGCGCATCCTCACTGACGCAACCGGAGAGGGCCATCGCGAACAGGAAAAGCACCACGGAAGCGACACGCATAGGGGACACCAGGATGAAGAGGCGTCCGGGGGTCCAAAAAGGTTGGCTCGGGCCGGTGGCCCCTCAGGCCGTCGCCGGGGAGGTCTCTTCCCCGACCGCCTCGCCGAGGAACCCTTCGAGGAAGCGCAGGGCCACCTCACGGTCCTTCGGATAGGTGGCGACCTTGGCGCGCACATGGACGACATCCTCGCCCCGCGACAGTTCGACGTCCCCCATGGCGGCCTCCTGCTTGTCGACGCGGAACCAGAACACCAGGTCGCCGTCCAAGCGCTCGTCCGCCTCACGCAGCAAGCGACGGGCCACCGTGTCCTCCGCGAAGAGACGGTCCCAGAAACGGCGCATCTCGCGGCTCCGGCGCATCTCGACCTCGAGGATCTCGATGGGGTTGTTGAAGTGGCCTGACGAGCGCGTCGCGGTGAGCGAACGGCGGAACCGTTTCAACTCCTCGTCGTCGTCGAGGTCGAAACCGGCGGCGTTGGCGAGCGCCGTCTCCACCATCGTGAGATCCTCGGTGGCATGGCAGAAGGTGCGCAGCTGCACATAGACGAACGGCTTGTCGCCGACCGCGGCGACCCCGTCCTTCTTCTTGGCCCGCTTGCCCATCACGCCTCACCACGTACGGCATAGTAGTACTCGCCGGCCGCGCGTTGCTCCCGGTCGAGGCGCGAACCCGGCTTGTTGACCCGCGGCCGATGCGTCTCCTGGTCGCGACGGAACGTCACGTCGACGTCCTTGAGGAACCGGTTCATGCCCTGCCTGAGATCGTACGGCCCCTGGGCGATGCCATGCTTGCCAGGGTCGCCGCCGAAGATCATGAGCGAATCGGCCAACATGTCGATGAAGTAGACGTCGTGGTCGACGATGAGTGCACTGCGGCCCGACTTCTCCATGACACGACGGATGGTCTTCGCGCATTCCATGCGCTGGTTGGAATCGAGATAGGCGGACGGCTCGTCAAGGAGGTAGAGCTGGGCGTCCCGCGCCAGGCACATCGCGACCGCCACCCGCTGCAACTCACCGCCCGAGAGCCGCGACACCTTCTTGTCTTTGAGGGCATCGAGCGCGAGCGGCCGCGTCACCTCGGCCTTGAGGAAGGAATCGGAATAGAGCTGCGGCGTCTCCGTGTAGATGAGCTCCTGCAGCGTCCCCTCGAAATCGGTCTTGATGTATTGCGGTTTGTACGAGACCTTGATCTCGGCGTCCAGCTTCCCCTCGTCCGGCTTGAGGACCCCGGCGAGCATCTTGACGAACGTCGTCTTCCCGGTCGCGTTCGGGCCAAGGATGCCGACGACCTCGGCATGATGGATGGTGCCCGCGCCGACCTCGAGCTTGAACGGCCCGAAGTCCTTCTTCATCGCGGGGAAGTCCAAGAGCTCGGTCATCGCCGCCGTGTTCCTCGGCGGGTGCTCGGTGAACTCGATGGCGGAATCGCGGAAGCGGATGTTCTCCTCCTTCAGGAAGCCGTCGAGGTAGATGTTGATGGCGTGCCGCACCGCCTTGGCAGGCACGACCACACCATATGCACCTTCCGTGCCGTACATGAGGTGCACGTTCTCGCACAGGAAATCGAGGAGCGCCAGGTCGTGCTCGATGACAAGCACCTGCTTCTTCTCGGACAGCTCCTTGATGACGCGCGCGATGCGCAGACGCTCATGGATGTCGAGATAGGAGGACGGCTCGTCGAAGAAATAGACGTCGGCGTCCTTCATGAGCGTCGCCGCGATGGCGACCCGCTGCAACTCACCGCCCGACAGTTCCGACATGTCGCGCCGGAGCGCGTTGTCGAGGTTCAAGCGCGGCACCCACTCGGAGAGCTCGCCGCGTTCGTCGACCGATTCCAGAAGGTCGCGCACCTTGCCCTTCACGACCTTCGGCAACTGGTCCACGTACTGCGGCTTGGTGGCCGAGCGCAGATCGCCGTCGGCGACCCTTTTCAGATAGCGCCCGGTCTCGGTGCCGGCATAGTTGTCAAGCACCTTGTCCCAACCCGGCGGGTCGTCGTAATCGCCGAGGTTCGGCCGCTCCTCCCCCGACAGGATGCGCAGTGCCGTCGTCTTGCCGATGCCGTTCGGGCCCAGGATGCCGGTCGCGATGCCGGTGCGGGGGATCGGCAGCCGGAACAGACGGAAGGCGTTCTCGCCATATTGATGGGTGAGGTCCTGGTCGAGCTCCTCTGGTAGGCCGATGATGCGGATGGCGTCGAAGGGGCATTTGTTGATGCAGATGCCGCAACCGATGCAGAGCTCCTCGGAGATGACCGGCTTGCCCTCCTGACCCATGAAGATGGTCTCCGGGACCCCGGCCCGCACCCTCGGACAGAACTTGATGCACTCCTGGTTGCACTTGCGGGGTTGACAACGGTCCTTCAGGAGAACGGCGACACGCATCGGCGGGGGCCGCTCAGCGGGCCCGGCCCTTTAAGCTATTGGTGGAGGGGGCGGTCCCGACCGACACTATGGCGTCATCTCCGCCTTGACAGCGACCCGTAGGGAACGGAAGACCTCGTCTGATTGCCAACCCTGACCCGACCAACGATAAGCCGGGATGTGGCGCACGTAGAATTCCTGCACCTCGTCCTCGGGCACCTCGCCGCCCGCCGTCTCGTAATCGACATCCAGCTCGAACGTGAACGCCTGTTCCACGGCCTTCGTGCGCGGCTCGCCGCGCCAATCTTCGAGAGGCCGGTAGCCCTGCAGCCACACCTCGATGGTCCGGCCACCGACGCTATCCATCTCGGGACGCGTGAAGTGGACACGCGAATTGCCGACATCGATGAACAGCAACGACTGCCAAACGCGGCTGCCGTTCACGGTGATCGTGTAGGTGCCGGTCTCGGTGCCGCCCCAGAGCGGCCGCTCGAACTCCGACGGACGGTCCACGCCCGCATCGGGTCCCGAGAAGGCGATCTCGGCAGCCGCCCGGAAACGCACCGGCGCCTGCCAGGACAGCAGCTCCGTCGCGAAGAGGCGGAACGGCGGTTCGCCGAGCTCCGGCAGGGCGGTGCCGAGCAGAACCTGTTGCGGGTCGCTCGAGAACGGCCGGATGCCCGCCGCGATCGGCTCGTGGCCGTCGACGGCGAACCAATGCACCTCGAGCATGTACCGCACGTCGAGCCGCAGGCCCGTGACGACCGGCATCGGGATCGTCGGCACGGGGCCTCCGGAGAGCGTGACGGCCGCGCGTGCGAACGTCGTGTTCGACTCGACGTCGAAGACCCGCGCAAGGAGGATGGAATCTTCGACGTCGGCGACCCGATCGTCGTCGAGCACGATCATGAACGCCGAGCCGTCTGTCAGCAAACGGATGACACCGGTCGGCGTCTCGAGATGTTCGAGTTGGACAAGTTCCTGTTCGGAGGGGGTGCGCAGCACCTCGCCGAGGTCGATGAGCCACGGTGCGAGCGACACCGCGTCGTCCGCGAACGCGAGGACCGAGCCGGTCTTGAGGTCGGTACGGATCTCGACCTCGGCCCTGTCCGGCGTCGGCGACGCCTCGTCCCCACCCAGACATCCGGCCAAGAGACCCGGCGCCAGGAACATGAGCACCAGGAGGGGGATCGAAAGGGGACGGCGCACGGGAACGGACCATTTTTCAGGGCGGTATAACCGTTGTGGTCGCAATGGGGACGAGCGTGCCCCGCACCGGAAGACCCCGTGCTGCGGCGGCAGCAGGATATGCGAGGCGAGAGACCATAACCCGGGACCGGTTGCCACGCCCATGGTCGACCTCCGCGAGCTCACCCGCACCGCGCGCAGCTATGTCGTCTCGCGCTCCATGGCCCCGGCCGAGGCGTGGGACGAGGCGGCCGCCAAGCACGGCGGGAAGGCGAAGACCGGCTATCCGCGTACCATGTGGCTCGCACTCTGCGAGGCAGGCCTCGTGAAGGGCGTGTCGCCCGGTGACTATGCCGGCCGCGCGGGGGACATGCGTAAGTACGCCCCGCGCATGGTGGAACTCCTCATCGAGGACCCTGATTACGAATACGAACCGGAATCGCTTTTCACCGACGCCACCGAAGGCAAGGTGCCGCTCCAAGGCCAGTTGGACGTCCTTTTCGGCCTCTACAACCATGGCCTCATCGACGTCGCCGCGCTCGCCAAGACCTGATCACGGTTTCGTCTCTTCGCCGAAGAGCACGTCCTTGACGTCGTCCTCGAGCCGCCGCGCCTGCTCGTCCGAGATGCCGAGCTTCTTGCGCAGACTCGTCAGGGTCTTCGCCTCCTTGAGGGTGACCATACCGTCGCTCCAGATGTGCATGAGCGTCGACTGGTAGATCTCGACCGCACCCGGTTTGTCGGGCGCCCCACCGTCGACAGCGCGTACCGTGTCGTCACGCACAAGACCGTTCGGAGGACCCCATGCGGCGAAGACGACCGCCCAACCGGCAAGGGCACCGAGTGCGGCAAGGAGGGCACCGAACACGAGCACAAGGCCCTCCGCCGGCACTTTGTCCAAGTAGAGCGCCTCGATCGCTCCACCGAGGGCGCCCATCACCACGATGACGCCGATCGCCGGCAATGTGCGGAAAAGTCCGGGGGTCTCAGCCATCCTGCATCACCTCGGCCGCGGCATCGGAATCGATCGGTGTCTCGATGACGGCCGGCAAAGCGGCCAGGATCATGGGCAAGGTGACGGTGGCGTCGCCTTCCACGGTGACATAGCGGGCGTCCTCCTTGACCTTGCCCCACGACACCGCCTCGCGCACGCGCGCCCCCGAGAGGCTGCCGTCGTATTCCTGCGCCGTGGTGAGATAGACCGCATAGTCGAGGCCGTCGCGGAACTGCGCCCACCAGATGGCGTGGTGCTTCGAGATGCCACCGCCGATCATGAGCGCGCCCAAAGAAGATGCGTCGAAGACGAAGTCCATGAGCGCCTGCTCGTCGGCAAGCAGGTCGAACCGGAACGCGCGGTGGGTCTGGTAGAACTGCCAGATCTGCGAGCCCCAGGCGCCGTCGGTGGGACCCGGGACATAGATCGGGACATCCTGCTTGGCGGCCCAGTAGAGAAGGGACTCCTCTGCCTTCTCCTCACCCTCGAGGTGGAGCCCGAAATAGCGTGTGAGTTCCGCGGTGGACCAGGAATCGCGGTCGCCGCGTCCTTCCCAGAGCTTTGCCAGGAGCGGCTTCATGCGCGACTCGAGCACCTCGCCGTACGACTCGTTCGGGACCAGGACGTTGCCGAGCCGGTTGACCCCCACCTCGTGCAGTTCCTTGTCGTCCATGGTGAACGCGCCATGATAGTATGGTTGCCAGACGCGCGCAAGGTCATGGTCGAGCGTGCCGCAGGTGGTGATGATGGCATCGACCCAACCGCGCTTGACCATGTCGACGATGAGCCCACGTGTGCCGGTCGCCATGATGCAGGCCGGGAACGACAGGATGACCTTGCACCCATCGTCGCGCAGCATGCGCGCCATCACCTCGGTGGCGACCGCGAGCTTCTTCGCCGTGAACCCACCGGACCGGTAGAGCGCCCGCACGAGGCCGTCCGGCGAGCCCAGGTCGTCGATGGCGAGATCCTCGACGGTCCGGTGCCCCGAGACGAACGCGTTGGCCATGATGGCGGCCACCACCCCTCCCGATTTATAAAGAAACGGGTCCGGCGGCGGCCCCTTCGGACGACGGGACCGACGGCCCGCCGTCCGAGCGACCCGCACGGGCCTCGTCCGGGAGCAGCGGTTAATAACGTGGGCGGACACAGAGACCGGACCGGGAGCCATGGGTAACGACGTTCGGAGCGGACGCCCCCAGGGGCGTGCAGCGACACGGCCGAGCCGGCGCAAGGCTCCCCGCGGGCGCCGGGCGGTCCTCGAACCGTTCCACAACGTCTCCTGTGGCCCGACACACAAGAACCGGCGCGGCGGTCGTCAGACCCGACACGGGCTCGTCCTTTTCGTGCTCCTCGTCGCGAGCCTCTTCGCGGCGCTCCTTGCCGCCCCCGCGTTCGCCCAGGTCGACCCCGCCATCGATTCCGAGGTGTGGAAACGCACCGCACCGCAGGAACGGGGCAGCCCGTTGCGCGCGGGTTCCGTCGATGTCGAGCTCGCGAGCGGCAACGCGTCGACCATCCGCTGGCAGGTCGACGGCTTCAAGCCGTTCCTGGCCGGCGCCGTGATGGATGAAGAGAACGCTTATGTCGTCGACAACAAAGGCAACGTCTCCGCGGTGCAGCTCGCCACCGGCGACCTCCTCTGGAGCCGTGAGCTCAAGAGCGCCGTCTCGGCCACCCCCACGGTCGCCTATGGCCGGCTCTATGTCGCCACCGAGGCGAAGAAGCTGCACGTGCTCTCCGTGCGCAGTGGGCAGGAGCTCACCGCGACGACGCTCGGCGGCATCGCCCGCGCCGCACCCCTCGCCGCCGACGGCAAGATCTACCAGGGCAACGACGCGGGGGTCCTCGAGGTCTTCGACGCCTTGACGCTCGACCTCATCTGGAAGTTCGACACCGCCACGTTGTCGTTCAAGGCCAACGGTGAAGTGAACAAGACCGACGTCGACCTCCGGAAACCGATCCGCGCCCCGCCCGCCTTCTACGACGGCAAGGTCTACCTCGCCGCCTGGAACGGCAAGGTGTACAAACTGTCGGCGACCGGCAACATCTACGGCAACCCGACGATGCATTGGAACGTCTCGCTCGGTGATGTCGTCAACGCCGCCCCTGCGGTCGACCACCGCAACGAGGTGCTCTATGTCGCCGCCGCCGACGGCACCCTCATCGCCCTGCGGCTCTCGACGGGTCAGGTGCGCTGGCAGTTCTCCGGCGGCTCGGCGTTCCAATCCGGCGCCGCGGTCGGCAACGACACCCTCTATGCCGGAACGAGCCTCGGCCGTCTCATCAAGACCGACCAGAACGGCAAGCTGCTCTGGGACCAGATCGCCGAAGGCCAGATCCTCACCGCGCCGACCATCACCAAGGACGCCCTCGTCGTCGCCACCGCCGACGGCACCGTCACATTGCGCTCCCCGACCGACGGCAATGTGCTGAGCGATGCGAAAGGTCGGCTGCTGCAATGGCAACTGCCTGACGGCTTGAGCGGGGAACTGGCGGTGACCCAAAAAGGCGTCCTCGTCGTCGATCTTTCCGGCACGCTCACCCTCATCGGACCCGAACCGGACGAGAAGGCCGATCTCGTCGCCACCAACATCGACACCACCGGGCCCCGGCAGGAAGGTCATCCCCTCAACCTGACCATCGACTACACGAACGAAGGTCCCCACCCCGCGCTCCTCGTCACCGTCACCGTCTCGGTGGACGGCTCCGTCCTCAAGAGCGAGAAGCTGCCACGCCTCAACCGGGGCGAGACCCGCAACTGGGCCACCAGCCTGGACGGCCTCACCGCCGGCGACCGCAGCGTCCGCGTCGCCTTCACCCCCATCGGCGCCGCCGACCCCGACCCCGAACGCGCCGCCATCAGCATCCGCGTGCCCATCGAGGAACCCGAAGAGCCCGCCATGCCGGTGGACAGCTCCGGTGAGATCGACTACGCCGCCCTCTACGGCGACGACGCCAACGACACCGGAGAGGTCGACGCGGACCCCACGACGGCCTCGGCCGGGACGCCCGGCTTCGGCGACGGCTTCGGCGCCGCATGGGGCTGGATCATGGTCCCCGTGGCGCTCGCGGCCATCGTCGGCGGCGCCTACGTCGGCATCCGCCACAGCGACCGGTTGCCGTTGGGCAAAAAAGGCGATGCCGGTGCCGACGCGGACGACGGCGACGACGCTGAAGAATAGCGGACCGTGTCGATGAGGTGCAGACTCCAGCTTGGCGGCACCAACACATATATTTCCACCCCCGCAATCGCCGGACCCCCGGCCTTTCGCCGAGGTGGCCGTCCGATGGAGATCCACGACAACATCCTCGAGACCCTGGGCAACACCCCCCTTGTCGCCCTCAGGCGCTACATCCCGGCCGGCCCCCTCGTCGCGGCCAAGGTGGAGTCGTTCAATCCCGGATCCTCCGTCAAGGACCGCATCGGCCCCGCCCTCATCGCCGCCGGCGAAGGGGAGGGCAAGCTGAAGCCCGGCGGCACCATCGTGGAACCGACCTCCGGCAACACCGGCCTCGGGCTCGCCATGGTGGCCGCACTCAAAGGCTACAAGATGATCTGCACGGCCGCGGACAAGATCTCGAAGGAGAAGGTGGCGCTCTTGAAGGCGTTCGGCGTCGAGGTCATCACCTGCCCCACGAACGTCGCCGCCGACGACCCGCGCTCCTATTACAAGGTGGCCGAGCGCATCCGCGACGAACGCGGCGCCTACCTGCCCTACCAATACTACAACCAGGCCAACCCGCAGGCCCACTACGAGACGACGGGCCCGGAGATCTGGCGCCAGACCGACGGCAAGATCACCCACTGGGTGACCGGGGTCGGCACAGGCGGCACCATCTCCGGGACGGCCAAGTACCTGAAAGAGAAGAACCCGGGGATCAAGGTCATCGGCGTCGACACCGAAGGCAGCATCTACCGCTACTACAAGGAGCACGGCGAACTGCCCCCCGAGGACCAGATCCACCAATACCTCATCGACGGCATCGGCGAGGACTTCATGCCGAAGACCGTCTGGTGGGACTACATCGACGACATCGTCACCGTCTCGGACAAGGAGGCCTATGACGCCGTCTTCGAACTCGCCCGCAAGGAGGCCATCTTCGTCGGCTCCTCCGGCGGCGCCGCCGCGGTCGGCGCGAAGAAAGTGGCGGCGGGCCTCCCCGACGACGCCATCGTCGTCACCCTGTTCCCCGATTCCGGGGAGCGCTACCTGTCGAAACTGAACGAGGAATGGTTGCGCGAAAAAGGTCTCATCGACGGCTTGCAGACCCAGGTGTAGTGCCATGCCCACCAACGCCGACGACAAGAAGGCAAGCGCGAAGCCGAAGAAGGCTCCCCAGAAGCGGCGCCGGAAAGCGAGCGACGACCCTTGGGACCATGTCCCCTCCTTCTCGGCGCCCAAGGCGGAACATCCCCGGCTCGTCAAGGCGCAACGCCTTGCCACCGATTTCGTCCACGCCGGCTTCCACACCGACCCACCGACCGGCGCCGTCGTCCCACCCGTCCACCTTGCCACGACCTACGCCCAGAGCGAACCGGGCAAGCACCAAGGCTACGAATACGCCCGCACCCTCAACCCGACACGCAAGGTGTTCGAGGACGCCATGCGCCAGGTCGAAGGCGGCAAACGCGGCCTCGCCTTCTCCTCCGGCATGGCCGCGACCGACGCGCTCCTGCGCCTCGTGCGGCCCGACGAGCATGTCGTCGCCTCCTCGAACCTCTACGGCGGCACACACCGGCTCTTCAACCAGATCCTCAGCCACTACGGATTGACCTTCGATTACGCCGACACGCGCGACACCGAGAAGCTCGCGGCGGCCATCGGGCCCGACACCCGCATGGTATATCTCGAGAC
>JAHWKR010000015.1:47837-59104 GCA_019347805.1 Methanobacteriota archaeon | reverse complement strand
GAGGGGGCCGTCCGCCGCGCCTGGTCTCGCCGGCCCCTCAGACGAGATAGGAAGACGTGCCGTCGAACGGCACCCCCCAAACCTAATGGGCGGCCGCCTCCTCCCTGGCCGCATGCGCGCGGGTCGACCGATCGAACAGGGCACCGCTTTCACGGTCGTCCACACCGCGGACCTCCATCTCGGGAGCGGCATGCGCGTCGCCAGGCGGCTCGGCCGGGAAGAGGAACTGAACACCGCCACCTATGACGCGCTCGACCGCCTCATCGACCTCTGCGACCGCATCGACGCGGACATCCTGACCCTCGGCGGCGACCTGTTCGACGAGCCGAACATGGCCAACCCGGGCCCGCGTCTGCGCCTGAAACGGGCGCTCGGCGCCCTGGAAGACACGAACGTCGCCATCGTGCGCGGCAACCATGACCACCTCGGCGAGGATCAGGCGGGCGTCCCGTGGCCGGACAACGTCACAGAGTTCGCCGGGCCCAGGAAGACCCTCGACCTCGGCTGGGTACGGGTCCATGGCGTCAGCTACACCCGCACGCATGTCACGGAGAGTCTCGTGCCCCGCTACCCCGATGGCGACCGGGACCACTTCGACATCGGCCTGCTCCACGCCAACGTCGGGGGCGACACCCACCACCAGCCCTATTCCCCCTGCACCGTCTCCGACCTCACCGCCAAAGGCTACCGCATGTGGCTCCTCGGCCACATCCACAAACGCCAGGTCCTCTCGGAAGACCCACTCATCCTCTACCCCGGCAACCTGCAGGGCCGCGATGTCGGCGAGACCGGCGACAAGAGCGTCGAGGTCATCGAGGTGTCCGGCGCCGGCACCCTCCAGCATCGGGCCGAGCCTGTCGCAGCGGTCCAATGGTGCCACGAGACCATCGACGTCTCAGGGTGCGACACGGTGGACGACGTCGAGAACCGCGTCTTCGAGGCGCTGCGCAAGACCTTGGCCGATGCCGGCACCCTGCGCGGTGTCGTCGCACGCATCGACCTCGTCGGTGCCACCGCGGCCCACGGCGCCCTGACCCGTGCCCCGGCCGCCGGTGCGACCACCATCGGGGACACCATCGCGGAACTGGTCAACGACGACCTCGGTGAACGAAACCCGTTCCTCCTCGTCGACAAGGTCCGCGTGCGTACACAGATGCCCATCGACCTCGACGACCTGCGCGCAGCAGGCGGCATCCATGCCACCCTCATCGGACTCGTCGAGGCACCGGACGGCCGCGCCGCGCTCCTCGATGCGCTCGCCGCCGACGGACCCACGGACCGGAAGGAACTGGAACGGTTGACGGCGGACCTCTGGACGCCGACACTGCACAACGCGCTCGCGCGGCTCCGTGGAGGGGACGCGTGATGCGCATCGAGGAGATCCGCGTCGACGGCTACGGCCACCTCACCAGGACCCACCTCACCGTCGCCGACGGCTTCGTCTGCGTCGATGGCCCCAACGAAGCGGGAAAATCGACCCTCCTGGCGTTCGTGCGCGGGGTGCTCTTCGGGTTCAAATCGGCACTCACCAAGGCGAGCGGCGGCGCGGACCTGCGCAGCGCCCCCTACGACCCGACCTCCGGCGGACGCAAGGGCGGTAGCCTCACGGTCCGCATCGACGAAAAGGACGGCGAGACCCGACGCTACCGCTTCACCCGCATCGCCGCCGGCCGCAAGGACGGCGACCTCGTCATCCGCGACGAGACCTCCGGGGTCGAAATGAAAGGCGAAGACGCCGAACGGCTGCGGCGCCAGATCCTCGGACACATCGACACCTCGGTCTTCAACGCCGTCTTCGCCATCGGCACGGACGAGCTCCACGCCGTCGACACCCTCGACGAGGAATCGGTCCACGCCGTCTTGTTCACCGCCGACGCCGGCATCGCCTCCGGTCTCGCGAAGGAGATGGAGGACCTGAAAAAAGCCGCGGAGACGCTCTACAAGAAGGGCGGCTCGAAGCAGAAGATCGCCGACATCAACCGCCAGCTCAAGGAACTCGCCAAGGCGCGCAGGAAGGCCTCTGACGAGATCGGTGCCTATCGTGCGGAACGGGAGGCCTACACGCGGGTCGAAGAAGAGCAGAAGGCCCTGCAAGCGCAACAGGACGCCCTCCATGGGGAGAAAAGGCGCGCCGAGCGTCGGCACCGCTTGCGCTCGCTCGCCGCGCGACGGGACCAGGTCGAGAAGCGACTCCTGCCCCTCCAGGAGCGACTCCTGCCCGACGAGGACGACCGCGAGCAGCACTCCGCGCTCATCGCCGCCTGTCGCGCAGCGGAGAAGGAGCGCAAGAACGCCGAAGCGCGACACGCCGAAGCGGTCCGTGCATTGGAAGCGGTCCGCTTCGACCCGAAGGACGCCGAGGCGTGGACGGTCTTACGCGGACTCCCCCTCCAGGAACTCGAGACCGTCGTCGGCGCCGCACGGGAGGCCGCGCGGCTGGAACGGCTCCTTGCCGACGCACCCGACCGCCCGGTCGGCGAGGACGCATCGGCCCGGTTCGAGAAGACCCTCGAGCAGATCACCGAGACCGGACACGTCATCGCAGGGATCGAGGCGAAGGAAGAAGAGGCGAAGAAGACACTCGTCAAGTGCCGAAGCGACATGCTCGACGCCGGTACGAGGTCCCTCCTCGAGCGGGCGGTCCGGGTCGACCTGGAGAAGACGCGCGGCGACACGGAGACCACCGCACGACGTCGCGCATCGACCGCCGACGCGCACGACGACGCCCTCGCCCGCATCGGTGACGATTGGACCCCTGAACGCCTCGCCCGCACCACGCTCGACGCTTCGGTCCGCGCCCGGGTCGGCGCCCGGCTCCCGCACGCGTCCGGACGGCCGGCGAACGGCCAGAGGAACGAGCGTTGGCCGTCCTGGGCCGTCGGTGGACTGCTCGTCGCGCTCGGTGTCCTCGGTCTCCTTGGTCCGCTCGCCATGCTGGGACCGGTGGCGGCCGTCGTGCTTCTTGCCGCCGGCCTGCTCGTCGTCCTGGTCCCGTCCCTTCGCCGCCCGGCCACCCTCCCGGAGGCAAGGGGGGCACCGGACGCTGCGGCCATCAAGGTGCTGCACGACATCGGCCTTCCCGCCGACACGGTGCGGGGCGATTTCGATGCCATGGTGACGCTCATCGAGGAGGCGAGACGCACCGCTTCCGCACTCCACCAGGCCGAAGAGGATCACCAGCGCGCATCCGCGCGGCACGACGCCGCGGTCGCCCAGGTCCAGGAGACTGCGGTCCGGTGCGGCGTCACGCCAGCGGATGACCCGCAGGAGACGCAGGCGCGCCTGCAAGAACGCCTCGCGACGGCGCAGCGGCTGGAGGGCGAAGCGGACGCCGCACGGCGCCACCTCGAAACATTGACGACGGAACGCAAGGCATCGGGATCACGGCTTGCGCGCCTGTCCGAGGAACGCGACCGGCTCCTCGAAGAGGCCCTTCCGCCGGAGCTCCGCACAGACGATACCGCCACCGCGGTCGCCCGCTTCCGTGCCCTTGCCGAAGCGAGCCGCAAAGCGGACCTCCTGCGTGACAAGATCGAACGGCTCTCGGGCGAGACCGCGCGCTACGACGCCATCCGGGAGGCGTTCGCCGCCGCACAGAGCCTTCGCGGTGCCGAGATGCCGGAAGACGACCGCTTCATGGCCGTCGTGCACAGCACGGTCGCCATGTGCCGCACCGCGGCGGAGCAGGCCGAGGAGGCGCGGCGGCTCGGGCTCGTCGTGGCCGAGGCGGAGGACGCCCTTGTGCGTCGTCGGAAGGAAGAGGAAGCAGCCCACCGAGCGCTCTCGGCGGACCTTGCCCGCTTCGGGTGCCAGGACGAAGTCGCCTTCACCGCCGCCGTCAAGGAGGCCCAGCACCGTGCCGAATTGGAAGGGTCCCTGCGTCAGGTCGATGACGAGGTCGCCACCCTGATCGCCGAGGACCCTTCGCTCCACGGCGACGAGGCGATGCCCTCCCCGGAAGAGGACGATGCTCTCCTCGCCGGTTTCGACGACCGACTGGAAGCGCTGAAGACCCGCTTCGAAGAGGCACGCCAGGAGTCCCGGGAACTCTATGCGAAGCTGCGCAAGGTGATGGACCAGGACGACCTGAGCCGGATCCTGCAACAGGAAGAGCGTCTCGAGGAGGAACGGCGGGAGCGGATCCGCGACTGGGTGGAGTCGGCCCTCACCTGGCACCTCCTGGACCAGGCACGGAAGCGCTATGAGCGCGAGCATGGGCCGAGGGTCCTGCAGGTCGCGAGCCAGATCCTGCACCACGTCACGGCCGGTCGCTATGTGCAGATCTTGCGCAGCTTCGAAGGCGCTCATTACGAGCTCGAGACCGCCGACGGCGAGCGTCTGCCCGCGGTGCCGCCCCATCTCTCCCGTGGCGCGTTCGCGCAGGTCTACCTCGCCATCCGTCTGGCATACGCCCAGGTCAACGACGACGTCCGCGCGCCGTACGTCCTCGACGACGTCCTGTCCGATTTCGACGACGACCGCCTCGATGCGGCACTCGCCGTCCTTCGCCAGTTGTCCACCGAGCGGCAGGTCCTGCTTTTTACGCACCACGAGCATGTGCGGCGCGCGGCGGAGCGCCACGGGGCCGTCCATGTCCGACTGGGTGAGGGACGACGTGCCGAGAAAGTGCCCGCGGAGTGACGGCGACCGTGGTAGTGCCTCATCGACCGCCGCCGTCGCCTCACCGCACCTGACCGAGCGCATTTCAAGGGGACCCTCTCTCGCGCGTCCCGTGCCTGGCGAGGACGAGGAGCGCATCACCGGCAGCATCACGGTGACCGGTCGCGACCGGAAGGGTGTCGTCGCGCGCATCACCCAATTCCTGTTCGAGGAGGACGCCAACATCGAGTCCCTGGAGGAACAGGTGACGCGGGGGCGGTTCGATATGAACCTCTTGGCGTCCTGGCGCGCCGACCGCATGGAACTCGACCAGCGGGAAGCGCTGCGTGACCGTCTCGCGGCGGTCGGGCGCGAGGTCGGGATGGACGCGCGCATCCGGTTCCACGTCGAGGGTGCGGCCAAGCGGATGGCGATCCTTGTCACCAAGGAGCCCCACTGCCTGGAGGCCCTTCTCAAGGCGACGGCGGACCGGACGCTCAAGGCCGAGACGGTCGTCGTCATCGGCAACCGGAGCGACCTGGGACCGCTGGTGGAGGCTGCAGATGCTCCGTTCGTGCATGTGCCGTGGACGGATCGGCCGAAGGCGGAGGAGGCCTTGGTCGAGGTGCTCGATCGATATGACGTCGATTTCCTGGTCCTTGCGCGTTTCATGCGCATCCTCTCGCCGGGGTTCTGCTGGCGCTACCGCAACCGCATCATCAACATCCATCCGTCGCTGCTTCCGGCCTTCGCGGGCGCCGAGGCGTACCGGCAGGCGTGGGAGAAGGGCGTACGCGTGGTCGGCGTCACCGCCCACTTCGTCACCCCCGACCTCGACCAGGGTCCGATCATCCATCAGGACGCGTTCGGGGTCGGTCCGGACTGGTCGGTCAAGAAGATCCGGCAGAAGGGGCAGGAGTTCGAGGGCAAGGTGCTCGTGGAGGCGGTCCGTGTCTATCTCGAGAAGCGCCTCGATGTGCATTGGGGCCGCGTGTGGACGGAGTAGTGATTCAACGTGCGGAAAGGATCTGCGTCCCGGCAGCGACGCCTGCGGTGACGACCGGGATGCGGAACCGGAACGAGGTCCAGTTGTCGTCGCTCTTCACCGTGATGTGGGCGCCTTCGCGCCGCAGGGCGGAAAGGGAAGTGAGGAGGTCGTAGGACGCGTCGTCCCATCCGGACATGGGTTCCACGTTCTCCAACACGTCGACGAGTTCTTCGGCAAGTGGCGTGCCGTCGTCGCGCAGGAGGATCTCGACGTGGCGTGGATCGGCCCGGGTGCGTATCTCGACTTGGCCGCCCGTCCCGACACGTCCGCCGATGTTGAGCACCACCTGATGGAGGGCGTGAAAAAGGCGTGACGAACGGCAGGCACCGGCCTTGTCGGCCTCGAGGCGGATGTCGAGCGCGACGGCGGCAGGCAGTTGGTGGTGGGTGAGCGCGAGCGACGCACGGACGACAAGGTCGACGTCGCTGCCTTCTCCGCTGGCGTCGTCGCGAAGGACCTCGCCCAAGGCCCGGGTCAGTTCCCGGAGCCGATGCAGGCCCGAGACGTTGCGCGTATGCAGTTTCTTGAGGCGGTCGCCTTCGCCGTTCTCGGCCTTGCCCTGGGTCGCATGCCGGTACATGAGCTCCTCATCGATGGTGAGGGATGTGACCGGGGTGTTGACCTCGTGGGCGATTCCGGCGATGAGCGCGTCGATGGCGTCGGTGGTCATCATCCGCCGTTCCTGGCGTTGCCGGACGAGGAACGTCTCGGCGATCTGGTTGGCCGCCTCGGTGAGGACCTGCACGTCGGCGGGGCCACTCGGCGGGAGCCGTTCGGCAAGGGCACCGTCGCGGACGCGATGCAGGAACCCCTTCAGTTCTTCGAGCGGTGCCCGCACCTGGGCCGAGACGTGCACGGCGATCATCGCCGCGAGACCGGTCAGGAACACGATGCTCACGCCGAGGAGAGCGGAGGTGAGACGGAGGGTCTCCGCCGCGTCGGCCGCATCGCTCCGACCGGCGTCGACATCCTCCGCGGCACTGAAGCCCACCCAGGCGATGGCCCCCACGATGGCGATGAAGACGAGGCACCAGGCACCGGCCGAGACGAGCGCGAGGCGATGGATGGACCGGTTCATGCGGCGACCTCCGACGGGTCGTAGTCATACGTCTCGAGTACCGCGCGGAAAGCGGCCGCGGCGGGTTCGCCCAAGACGGCGACGGCACGGTCCTTGGCCGCACGGACCGCCCGACGCCAAGCCGGGGCGGATGCGGTGGCGAGGATCGCGCCGTTCACGACGTGGCATCGGATGCCGTTCGATTCGAGCGATCGTGCACCCGCTGTGAGGACGAGCCGTTCGCCCATCTCTCCGGCGATGCCACGCAGCCGCCATGCGGCGTCACGAAGGACGAGCTGCTCCTCGATGAGCGATGGGTCGGAGAGTGCACGCCGCTCCGACAGCGGTCGGACCGCGGCATAGTGCACGACGAGTCCGACGACGGCGACGAGGCCGGCGAGGGGATAGAGCGCCGTGGCGAAGAGCCCCAGCGGGTTGATGCGGGGCCAGACGAGGAACAGCAGGTCGGCGATGGTCTTGATCACAAGCGCGATCCCGAGCGCCAGATAGAGCCGCCCGAGGCTGGCCCGACGGAGGCGCCGGAGCGCGTCGATGCTGAGCAGGAACACGGCGACGATGACACCGTCGACGAAGAGGTAGGCGGAGCGGACGACATCCTCCAAGGTCCCGGTGAGGGGGTCGAAGAGTGACCAGTACAAGGAGAATCCGCCGAAGAGGACGCCCGTCGCGAGTGGCACCAGGATGTGGTGCCGGGGCCGTCCCCCTGTGCGTCGCGGGTTCGGGTACTGGAACAGCAGCAGTACGAAGGCGAAGGCAAGGAGCGACCAGCCGGTCAGGGTGAACGCGTCCCCCAGGCCGGGGGGTCCGTCCCAAGCGTCGGCGGCGACCGTCACGAGATAATAGGCAAGCCCACAGAGAAGGAACCAGAAGCCGGACGCGATGACGAAAAGGAGGTTCCCGTAGGGTGTGTGACGGCCGACCCTTCCGGAGGAGGCGAACGCTAGGAGGGCACAAGCGAGAAGGGCCATAGCGGATGCCGTTTGGACGGGCCACCACCCGGCGGCTGGCATCGACCGGAAATCGACCCACTGAGGATTTAAGGTTGCCCCAGGAGCAGGTCCTGCCCCTTTGTCCGCTCTTGGCGAAGGGGTCGCGAGAGCGCCACAGCCGAGGCAAGTCTTAAGGCGGCCCGGGGGACCCGGAGACCGTGGAACGTCTCTGGTTGACCGAGCCGGAGCGCAAGACCGCGCTCGCCGACGTGACCGGTGTCCGCGGCGACCGCTTCACGCTCGACCGGGGGCTCTACGCCCCGGAGAGCCGCGCCTACCGTCACCCGCAACCGGCCGACCGGGGGGTGGTCTGGCTCCCGAACGGCGAGAAGCGCAAGTTGGTGGGGGTCTTCGAGGAGGTCGACGTGGTGTGGCATCGGCTGCGTGACGCCGTGCCCACCAAAGGCGACCGGGTCCAGTGCCACCTCGATGTGCCACGCCGGACGCTCGTCTCCCGCGCCCACACGGCATTGCATCTTTTCCTTCTCGCCATGGGACGCGAGCTCCCGCCGATGGTGCGGGACCCGGAGGTGCAAGGTGGCGGAACGGTCCGCATCACCTGCGCGTCGTCACCGGTGCCCCGCGAGCGTATTGCGGCGGCGTTGAAGCGCTGCGACGCCTGGTGCCGGGAGGACCGTGTGGTGCGGAGGGAGCCGGTGCCGCACGACCTCGCGGAACACCGGTTCGTCGAGCAGCGGTTCCAGGACCCGGCACCGTACCCGGGGCCGGAGACGACCTTGGAAGGGGTCTTCGTCGATGGTGTGGGAGGTTTTCCTTGTGATGGTACGCATGTCGGCCGCACGTCGGCCGTCGGCCGCATCGTCGTGCGGCATGCCCATGTCGGCCGCGGCGGTGACCTGGTCATTGTCCTTGCGGTGACCGAGCGGTGACGGGATCGTCGGCACGCTCCCCGCTCGTCGTGGATATATCATTGCCCACACGGGTGGAACCGGACAAGGACATCCCTTACCCGCTGACCGGTCCACTGCCGCTTCCGCCAATCGCTATTATGCCCACAGGATCCTGAGCGGCCGTATGGTCGAAGCCACCACACGGCCGCCGCACCGTTCCGAAGCGCACAACAAGGGGGCTTGGACGGCCAGCATCCTGCTGGCGATCGTCTTCTTTGTGACCGGGGGCATGAAGCTCATGGACATGACGATGATGCGCGAGATGTTCACGCAGGTGTGGGGCTATCCGCTCTGGTTCATGTTCTTCATCGGCATCGTGGAGGTGACCGGCGCCATCCTGGTGCTCATCCCGAAGGTCGCGGCCTATGGCGGCGCCCTCCTGACCATCAACATGATCGGAGCCGTCGGGACCCACATCATGGCGGGACAATGGCTCTACATGCTCCTTCCCATCATCGTCGGCGCCATCGCCGTTTATCTCACCTGGGCACGTCTGCCCGAAACCGCGGGGCTCGAGACGCGGGCCCGACCGGTACGGCAGTGAAGGCCTGGACTCATCCCGCATCTTTCCCACCTCCAAGAAGCTCGGCATCGAGCGGAGCCTTTATGGAGACGCGGCCCTGAGCGGCCCCTGTGGCCTCCCCTGTCGTCCAAGCGGACGCCCTTTCCAAGGCGTACGGCGGTCGGCATCTGTTCGATGACGCTACGTTCCTCGTCGAAGAAGGGGACCGCGTCGCGGTGGTGGGCCCGAACGGCGCTGGCAAGACGACGCTGCTGACCATCCTGGCCGGCCGGGAACGACCCGACCACGGCATCCTGAAGCTGCGCGACAGCATCCGCTCGCACTGGTTCGAGCAGCATCCGGAATACCCGAAGGACGCTTGTGTGCGCGACCTCCTTGCCGCTCCCATGCCGATCCCCCCGGCCCTCCTGGACGAGAAGGCGGCCCTCGAGGCACGGATCGCCGACCCGACGCTCTACGAGACCGACGGCTTCGAATCGGTGCTGGAACGCTTCTCCGCGTTGGAACAGGAGATCCGGCGCGCCGCCCAACCCCCCGCCGACGCGTGGGACTCACCGGTCGCCCGCTCGCTCGGCTTCGGGCCGAACGACCTCGACCAGGACATCGCCACCCTCTCGGGCGGTGAACGCACACGCCTCCTTCTTGCCCGCACGCTCGGCCCCGTGCGCGAGGGCGACCTCGTGGTCCTCGACGAACCGACGAACCATCTCGATGTCGACACCATCGAGTGGCTCGAATCGTGGATCGAGGCGTTCGACGGCACGCTCCTCATCGTCGCCCACGACCGGACGTTCCTCGACAACGTCGCCACACGCGTCTTGGAGGTGAGCGGCGGCAAGGTCACCGCCTACGACGGCGACTACACCGATTATGTCACCCTGCGGGACGAAGAGGTGGAACGCAAGCGCCGCGAGCATGTCAAGGCATTGGACCGGCTCAAGAAGGCAGAAGGGACCATACAGCAATACCGTCAACAGAAGCGGTTCGACGGCCAATACGCGAGCAAGATGAAGATGGTCGAGCGCTACAAGGCGGTCGTCGACCGTTCGCCCGACCCGGTCCTCGAACAACTCGCGTTCGGCCTCCGTTTCCAGGGGCTCGACAAATCCTCCAATGATATGCTCCGCGCCACCGGACTGGTGAAGAAGTACGACGGCGAGGCGGTGCTCTCCGGCGCCGACTTCGAGATCCAGAAGGGCGACCGCATCGGCCTGGTCGGCACGAACGGCGCGGGCAAGTCGACCCTCCTTGCCATCCTCACCGGCCGCCTCGTCCCTGATGCGGGGAAGGTCCATGGCGCCCCCGGTGTGCGCGGCATCTTCGTGTCGCAGGAACGCACCGACCTCGACGAGACCGCCACCTTGGCCGACGAGGTGCGTGCGTTGCGGCCGCACCTCGAGCCCGATTCCATCCGCGCGCTCCTCGGCCGCTTCCGCTTCCGCGCCGAGGGCGACCCGGCGCGACGCGTCGACACCCTCTCCGGGGGAGAACGCATGCGCATGGCGCTCTTGAAGGCGATGCTGAAGCCGTCCAACCTGCTCATCCTCGACGAACCGACCAACCACCTCGACCTCGATGCGCGCGAGGTCGTCGTCAAGGCCCTCAACACCTATCCCGGCACCCTCATCGTCGTCTCGCACGACCGCTTCGTGCTCGACACCACGACCACGTCCACCGCCGTCGTCGCCGAGGGCAAGGTGGCCATGTTCCCGGGGACCTTCAGCGAGACGCGCCATCTTCACGTCGTCCCGAAACACGTGCGCGTCGTCAAGAAGCACCGCTACGTCGTCGTCAAGAAGTTCACCGACTGGTCTACCCGGCGCAAGTACCTGCACGGCGAGGAGCACCTTTTTGCCAAGGAGGAGCTCGAAGAGAGCCACACGCTCCGCAACGCCCTCCAGAACGGCTGGATCGAGCCGGCGTAGACAGGATGGACGTCCGGTCGATCGGCCAAGGTGGAAGGTCCGACAGCGTGCCCGGTCCGAGACGCTTTGGCGCCGCTCCGGTCCCTGTCCCGACCGTCCTCACTGGTCCGGGATCGGGTTCCTGTCCTCGGGCACCGGCTGGTTGTAGTAGAGCTCGTAATAGATGTCGTACGGCTGTTGGTAGAACACGTTCG
>JAHWKR010000015.1:0-47737 GCA_019347805.1 Methanobacteriota archaeon | reverse complement strand
TGGTTGTAGTAGAGCTCGTAATAGATGTCGTACGGCTGTTGGTAGAACACGTTCGGCGTCTGGGTGGCGGCCGGGAAGACCCGGAGCTGGATCGTCCGCGTCTCGTTGATGGTGGAGAATGCCCACTTCTCGGGGATGTTCCCGTCGTGCAACGTGAAGACCAGGTCGGGCGGCCCGGACACCTCGGCGTAGGTGTCCTCGTCGGCACAGGTGGCACCGCACGGGTCCTTCTCGACGTTGAGGTTCATCTCGCGACCCGAGACACCGCCGACCGGCTTCCACTTCATCCCGATGGCAATGCCCTGCAGGCCTTCGTGCAACTCGATGTGGAACAGGAACCTGTTGTTGGGATCGACCCCGCCGCAGGGCGAAGTACGCGGATTGATGCCGCTCGGATAGACCGGGTTGCCCTTCGGGACGACGGCTTGTCCCGCACCACACGCCAAGAACCCCTTGAGGTGCTCCTTGACGATATAGGGAGCCCCGAGTTCCTGGGCGCTGTACGACTCCAGCTGGACGTTGATCTCGGTGACCTTGCCGACCGCGATCTCAGCCGGGCGCGTCGACGGCTTGTGGCCCGCCGACAGGATCTGGACGATGTATCGACCGGGTTCAAGACCGTTGATCGTGAACTTGCCGCCCTTGCCGGTCTTCGCCTCGGAGACGAGCTGGTCTCCGCGTTGCACACTCACCACCGCACCCTGGACCGGGTCGAAGTCGCTGGTGACGACCTGACCCGTGAGGCTGCCCGTGTCGGTCGTGGTGACCGCCTCGGTCTCCTCTTCTTCCTCTGTTTGGGAACCGGTGGCCACATCGTCCCCGAGACAGCCGGAGAGCGCCATGATACCGAGAAGCAGGGAGACCAGGATCGCGCTGCGCATCGGGTCGAAGGCCGGTCTCGCACCTTATAAGATTTCTTGTCCCATCCTTCGAAATCTCAAGGCTGACACCGAAAGGAGGGAACGACCCGCTCGACCCGAGGAACGGCCGGCCGCAGCAAGTCCCGTCGGCGGGAAACAAGAGGGAGTGCAGGAGGCAGGATTTGACCGTCGAGCGAGTCCCGCCGAAGGCGGCGCGAAGCGAGACGAGCGGATCCTGACTCCTCATCGACGAGACTCCCGCCGGCGGCGGGAGGAGGAGATGCAGGAGGCAGGATTTGACCGTCGAGCGAGTCCCGCCGAAGGCGGCGCGAAGCGAGACGAGCGGGTCCTGCCTCCTTACGAGGAGGCGCGGTGCGCCGACGAGTGCAGGAGGCAGGATTTGAACCTGCGAACCACTAAGGACAAGGACCTGAACCTTGCGCAATTGGCCAGACTATGCGACTCCTGCAGGGGAGCGGAGGCCTCGTCACCCGCTTCTCCTTTAAACCCTTTCGTCGCCGACCAGGAGGGGGCGGGGTTGCAATCTGCAGCCTGCAGGGTTTAGAGACTCGCAGTTTATCTCTCAGGTGACCTTGCAGATGATACCGGGATGCGCGGCCGGCTGCCGCGGTGGCCACCCCGGGGAGCACCGACATGGAGACCTGGACCCTCAGCCTGGGAGCGAACGGCGTCATCGCCTTGGCCTATTTCATCATCGCCTGGACCATCTTGTCGGGCATCGGCCGGTCGGGCCAGATCCTCGCCAACCCGTTGGGGGTGGCGACCGGTTTCATCTTCCTCACCTGCGCGTTGGGCCATGCCGCCCATGCCATCCATCTGGTCCTGCCGATCTGGGGACTGGAGGTGGCGGAGGGCCTGGCGGCACGCGAGCATTTCGCCGATTGGCACATCTGGGCCATCGATGGCGTGACAGCGATGATCGCCGTCTGGTACCTGACGTTGCGCAGCCGTTTCCCCGCCCTCGTCCGCGGCTCGAAACTCTTCGAGGACATCCGGCAGCGCCAGACCCAGGCGCTCGAGATCCACGACAACGTCGTCCAGGGCCTCGCGGAGGCGAAGCTGGCGATCGAGCGGGGCGAACAGGAGGCGGGTCTGGAGAAGCTGGGCGAGACGTTGGAGCGGTCGCGCAAGATCATCACGGACCTCATGGGTCCGGCGGGGTCGGAGATCGAACTGGGGCCGGGTGACCTGCGCCGCCGTGCGGCGGCGGGAGGCCAGAAGTGACGGAGCCGGACGAATTGATCACCACACTCATCGTCGACGACGTCCCTGGACTGCGGCGCCTTGTCCGGTACACGTTGGAGGACGACGGACGGTTCCTCGTCGTCGGAGAGGCGGAGGACGGCCTCCAGGCCATCGAGCGGGCACGTGAATTGAGACCGCGCCTCGTGCTCCTGGACCTGTCGATGCCGAAGATGGACGGACTGGAGGCGTTGCCGTCGATCCTGCAGGTCTCCCCTGACAGCATCGTCCTCGTCCTGTCGGGTTTCAGCGAGGACCGGCTCGGGCCGATCGCGGGCCGCTTCGGGGCGATGGGCTACATCCAGAAAGGCGTCGCACCCTCGGAACTGTTGGCGCGCATCCTCTCGCTCATGGGGGAGACGAACGGCGACGTGCCGGCATCCGGACTATGTTGAGGCACGATGCAGGCGGTCACCCGCAAGATGGCCGCGATAACATCCACCGGGGGCGAGTCGTGCACCGCGACCGAGCACCGTGCCGACGTCCATCGAGACGTTGATGCCGGTCTTGGCATGGTCGCCGATCACGACGCCCATCTTGCGTCGACCCGAATCGACCCGTTCGTCCGCCGAGACCCAGACCCCGATGTCGGCGTGGTCATGGCGCAGGTTGGCCACCTTCGTGCCGGCGCCGAGATTGACATGGCCGGCGATGACCGAGTCGCCGACGTAGTTGAGGTGGGGGATGTTGGAGTCGTCCATGAGGATGGTGTTCTTGACCTCGGTGTGGGCACCCACATGGCAGCGGGCGCCGATCGTGGTGCGACCGCGGATGTAGGCGCAGGGTCCGATGCGCGCATCGGGACCGATCACCACCGGGCCTTCGATGTAGGTGCCGCTCTTGATGCGCGCGCCCTTGGCGATGCGCACGGGGCCATGCAGGAACACGCCTTCTTCGACCACGCCTTCGATGGTCCAACGGGTGCGGTCGTCGGCCTCTTCGTCCATGACCGCTTCGTTGGCGGTGAGGAGGTCCCAGGGCCGGCCGATGTCACGCCAGGTCTCGAGGCGCACCACGCGCACATGACCCGCCGCGGCCTCGGCGCCGATGGCGTCGGTGAGCTCCAGTTCCCCACGGGGAGAAGGACGAAGGTCGCGCACCGCGTCGCGGATGCGGGGCGAGAAACGGTAGACCCCGGCGTTGACGAGGTCGGAAGGAGGTGAGGCGCTCTTTTCGTGGACGGCGACAAGCCGGTCCCCGTCCGTCTCCAGGGCACCATATTGCGTCGGGTCCTGCACCTGGACGCAACCGACCAGGGTCGTGGTGTCGTCGACATCGGCCTCGAGAAACATCCGGATGTCGGAGGCGGCGACCAATGTGTCCCCGGAGAGCATGAGGAACGGCCCGGCCCCGAGCCCTTCGACCACCGAGAGCGCATGTCCGGTGCCACGCGGTTCGCCCTGTTCGTGGTAGACGATGGGCAGCCCGATGCGCTCGCCGTCGCGGAAGTGCTCCCTGACGGTCTCCGCCTTGTGGTGGACGACGAGGTGGGCGCGTGTCACACCGGCCGCTTTCGCCGCAAGGAGGATGCGTTCGAGGATCGGGACCCCGCCGACGGGGAGCATGACCTTCGGCCGTTCGTGCGTGAGCGGCCGCATGCGTCTGCCTTCGCCGGCGGCGAGGACGACCGCCTCCATCACGCGGCCTCCCCGAAGTGCGCTTCCACCGCTTTACGGCCGAGGGAGAGCAAGGTGTCGGAGCGGTCCGCGCTCTGCGCTTCGGCGGTGACGCGCACCACCGGTTCGGTCCCGCTCGGACGGATGAGCAACCAGCCGTCAGGACTGTCGAGGCGGACCCCGTCGACGTCCGATCGGGTCACGTCGCCGAGTCCTTCTGCGGCGCGGTCGGCGGCCATCATCACACGCTCGAGCGCCTCGCTCCGCCCGAGTCCGCCGCTCCAGCGATGTTTGTGCGTGCGACGCTGGTATTCGGGAAGCGCCGCGACACGCTCGAGGATCGCGGGGTCGTCGGCGATGAGCGCGGCGAGGTAGGCCGCCGCGGCGGGGCCTTCCGGGGCGGGGCTCCAATCAGAGAAGAACCAGGTACCGGAAGGTTCGCACGCCGCGGTCGCGCCTTGCGTCTCGAGGGCGCGCGAGAGATGGATGTCGCCGACCGGGGTCACGACGACCTCTTTGTCGGGATGGGTGTCGGCGAAGACGCCGCTGGCGTCGATCGGCAGTGCGACCTTGTCGTCCCCGCGCACCTCGGCGATGACGGTGAGGAGCCGCACCGGTTCGATGAGGCTGCCGTCCGGGTGGAGGAGGACCGTGCGATCGGCGTCCCCGTCGTGGGCGAGGCCGAGGTCGTGGCCGCCGCTTCGCATGATGCCGATGAGCCCTTCCAGGTGTTCGGCGACCGGTTCGCTCGGGTGATCGGGGAAGCGACCGTCCGGGGCGCCACCGAGGACGCGGAGACGAGCACCGAGGCGGGCCAGGATACGTGGTGTGGCGAGGGCGCCGGCGCCGTGGGCGCAATCGAGGGCGATATGCATGCCGGCGAGCGCATCGGTGCCGACATGGGAGAGGACCGCGTCGATGTAGCGGTCGAGCGCTTCCGGCGCCGTCTCGCTCAGGCCGACCTGTTCGTAGGGCACGAGCGGGGGCGGATGCTCCATGTCGTTCTCGATGGCGAAAAGCGCGTCGTGCGGGACGGCCGAGCCGCTCGGCGTCCAGAGCTTGAAGCCGTTGTCGGGCGCCGGGTTGTGGCTCGCGGTCACTTGTACGCCGAGCGCGTGGTGGCGGGCCGCCCAGGCGACGGCCGGTGTCGGCACGGTCCCGAGGCGCGTGATGCGCGCGCCGCTCGAGAGAGCCCCCGCGATGAAGGCCGCTTCCAGGGCGGGTCCGCTGAGGCGCGCGTCGCGTCCGACCACAAGGTCGTCCCAGCGATGGCCGACGGCGCGTCCAAGGCGGAGCGCGAGCTCGACGTCCACGGTTTCGAGCGGTCCGCGGATGCCGCTCGAGCCGAACCACTGCAGGGTCTGGGTCATGGTCCGGGCGGCGGACCGCCTCGGGCGCTTTAAGAGGGTCGGTGCCGGACCCTATGGTCTCCGGCGCACGAGGACGACGAGTCCGAGGAGGGCCACCGCCACGAGGACGCCGCTCGGGCCGGGGATGTCGTACCAGGCACGGTCTTCACCGCGCGCCTGCTCCTTGCTGATGACCTCGACGAGGACGTCCATGCGCTGCGTGATCTCGCCCGAGGTGGCGATGAAGCGCACGGTGAAGACGCCGGGTTGGTTCGTCGTGACCTCCACCGGGACCGTCTCGGACTGGTCCTCCGGGACCTTGATGGTCCGGCTGAAATTCCCACCGCCGGGCAGGCCGTTGGCGTGGATGGCGACGGTCGTCTCCAGTTCGGGCTCACCCGGGACGTCATCGAAGTCGCTCGTCAGGCTGCGCACCCGCAGGACGATCTGTCCGGCGTCGCCTTCGACGAGCCGGATGCTGTCGGCGCTGAGGTCGACCCCGCGCCGGACGTTGGTCATGCCGAGGAACTCGTCGAGCGGTCCGTAGAGCATGGCGAGGAGGTCGTACTGGCCGACGTCGTCTGGGAAGACGACGTGGGGGACGCTCCCGCGCACCCATTGGCTCTGGGCGTCGCGAGAAAGCCGTGCCTTCGTGATGGCTTCGTGGCTCGAGCCTTTGACCTGGAGCGCGTGCAGGTCCCCCGCGTTGGTGCCGGTGGGGCCGCCCGACTTGTCCTGACCGCTGTCCTGGAAGACCAGGTCCGTCGATCCTGTGGCGGATTGCCCGGCGAGGCTGGACACGTCGAGGCCGCGCACCGGGAAGACGCGTTCGGAGATGGGGAGCACGATGGTCCCGATGCCGGTCGTTCGGTCGGTCATGTTGGCGATGAGGTGTGCGCCGACGACATGGACCGGCCAGTGCGGCATGTAGGTGGGGTCCGTGGGCCGGCAGAAACCGGAGAAGCCGATCTGCACGCCGCGCGAGGGTGGCACACGGTCCTCACCTTCGCCGAGGCTGAACGAGCACGGGACGATGTCCACCGCGCGGTCGTCGGCCCGCGTCACCTTTTCCCCGACGCCCGGGAGCGGTGTCTCCGGAGAGGTCGGGACGCCCACGGGCGGTTGTACGGACGGCGCCGGGCGCATGGCATAATAACCGGTGATCTCGAACCCGGCACCGGCCGGCGTGTTCGCCGGGAAGCGAAGTTCCAGGGTGCGGCTGTCCGAGCTGTTCGCCGGTGGCCGGATCGCCTTGAGGGGCATGGCGAACTCGCTGCCCGGTCCGACGTCCGTGAACATGCGCAGCACGCGATCGGGATAGCGCATGGTGATCTCGCCGGGGAGCAGCACCTGCGGGCTGTGGACGTTGAAGTTGACCTGGAACGTGCCGGCGAGCGGCCCGCGACCGGTCGGGTTGTTGGCCGAGGGGCTCTCGGTGTAGTAGAGCTCCAGGACGGCCGTGGGGATGCCGAAGAGGATGGCGGGGAACGGTTCTCCGCCGGCGTTGTTGGGGGCACCGTCGAGGTCGAAGACGAGGTGGAAGAGGCGCACGCCGGGCAGGCCGTTCACGCAGACATCGGTCGGCGAGGGCGGGTCGGTGCGGATCGTCCCGTTGGTCCAGCCATAGAGCCGGCCGCTCTCGGTCGGGATGTAGGCGACCGGTTCGAAGCGTGTCGCGCAATCGAGCGTGACGCCCTCTCCCGCGCTCACCCGCACCTTGAAGTCGATGCGGTGGCCGAGCGCGGCGTCCCAGTTGGCGCTCTGGTTGTCGAAGTCGTTGGCGTTGCGCGTGTTGAACGTGTCGTTGCTCTTGTAGCGCTCCGGCCCGAACGCGGAGGTCACCTCGACCAGTTCGAAGACGAGGTCGTCGTTCGCGGCGTCGAGGATGCCGCTCGGGGGCAGGTCGACGTGCTGGGGGGCGGTGACGCCAGGGGGCGACAGGGAGGCGTCGGCGGGGCTCACCAGGGGCGCCGTCGGCGCGGTCTCTGCACCCACGGATGTGAGCGGGACGGCGACGAGGAGGGTCACGAAAAGGGCGAGGAGGGTCGGTCTTCCAGGAAGCATGGGACCGTTCAGGACCGCTGTAGGTCGCGGAGGTTGAAAAGGTATCCTTGTCAAGGGGGACGGCCGGTCCGGGTCAAGGGAGCGTGGCCCTCGGTGCTTCAGCGGTTCCAGACGCCATCGAGGTCGAGTTCGTCGTCGGGCTTCTTGCGTGGACGCCCCCTGCGACGGCCCTCGGCCTCGTCCAGGAATCCTATGTGGGTGTCCGGCTCCGTGGGCCGTTTCGTCGGGTGCATCCGGTCCTCGGAGGGAAGGGGCGTTATTTGAGGCCTGCGGGAGGCCGTACCTGTCCACCCCCAGAGGTCGCCGGATGGGCCCTGCCCCTTAAGGACGTGCGAACGCCGAAAATCAGGCCGACATGGTCACCCCGCCGCTGTCAAAAAACACTTCATGCATCGGAATCAAGAAGTCCGCATGAGCCGATATAGGGCGGAACGGTCGAGCGACCAAGGCGACAGGGCGCCCGATTTTCCGGACCATCTTGAGAAGGACGTCAAGGGCGAACCCCCGTTCACCCCGTCGCGGACCCGCTCTCCCGGGCTTGCCAGGATGTTGAGTTCAGGCGGTCGGGAGCCGAAAGGCGACGGCGTCAGCGTCAAACGCACCTGCAAGACAGGACCTGAAGCGATCTACGGATTGTTCAAGGAAAAAGCGCGACGGACCGACTGGCTCGCACAGGTCGCCGACTCGATGGGCTCCGAAACGTTCCACCGGCTCGCGGAAGAGGATTGGGAGACCAAGGAGGACGACAAGCCGACGCGTCTGGCGTTCCATGTCCGAGCGGTGGGCGGCGACAGCGGCTCCGACATCAGGGTCCGCATCCAAGCGAAGAAGGACGACACCTGCCATGTCGTCGTGACCCACGAGGAATTGACCTCACGCGCCGAACAGGTCGCCATGAACCGCTGCTGGTCCGAGGCGCTCGACCGGCTCACCGTCCGGTTCGGCGAAGGATAGGTCGGCGCGGCCGGGCGTGGGACAAGGCTGAACGGGCCCGTCGTGGCCGAGGTCCGGATCGTCCGTTTTTCGCGCCACGTCCGAAAGGCAGACAAGGGCCGCACCAATGCACCCCCCATGGAGGCCGGGACCATGGAAAAGAGCGTGCGCGCCGTCGTCGTCGAGGCGCCGGGAGGCCCCGACGCCCTCCGATACGGCGAAACGACGCTCGCTGAACCGGGAACGGGAGAGGCGCGGGTGCGCGTCCTTGCCGCCGGTGTCAATTTCATCGACACCTATCATCGCTCAGGTGCTTACCCGCTCGAGCCGCCGTTCGTCCCGGGGACCGAAGGGGCGGGTGTCGTCGAGGCGGTCGGACCCGGCGTGCGCGAGGTCGCGGAGGGTGACCGCGTGGCCTGGGCCATGCAGCTCGGCAGTTACGCCACGCACCAGGTCGTGCCGTGCTGGAAGCTCGTCCCGGTGCCGCAGGAGCTCGGGTCGGAGACGGCGGCCGCGGCCATGCTGCAAGGGATGACCGCGCATTACCTCTCGCACAGCACCTATCCACTCGAGGAGGGCGATGTGGCGCTGGTGCACGCCGCGGCGGGCGGCGTCGGTCAGCTTCTTTGCCGCATGGCGCAGATGCGGGGCGCAACGGTGATCGGCACCTGCTCCACACAGGAAAAAGAGGCCATCGCCGAAGCCGCCGGTGCCCATCATACGATCCGGTACACCGAGGAGGATTTCGTCGCACGCGCCAAAGCGCTCACCAAGGATGTCGGTGTCGATGTGGTCTACGACGGCGTCGGCAAGACCACGTTCGCAAAGGGACTGGAAGCGCTCCGCCCGCGCGGCATGATGGTTCTCTATGGTCAAGCCAGCGGCCCGGTGCCGCCGATCGACCTGCAGGAGCTCAACAAACACGGTTCGCTCTATGTCACGCGACCGTCGCTCGCGCACTACACCGCCACACGGGAAGAACTGCTGGGCCGCGCCACGACCCTCTTCGACTGGATCCGTGCCGGAAAGATCGACATCAAGATCGATCGCACGTTCACGTTCAAGGAGGCGGCCGAGGCGCACCGCTACATCGAAGGCCGCAAGACCAAGGGCAAATTGCTTCTCGTGCCGTGAGTGGACCTGCTCTTCGCACCAGCGAAGACGGAGTAGGCCGGCCACCGATCCGCCGACAATGCCAGGACCTACGACACCGGTTCGGCGCCACAAACTAGATGACCCGACCCCGGCAAGCCGGTCGCGATGGCCGAGGCGAACGACCCCATCGCCGCACTTGTACCGAAGGCGTGCCGCCGTTGGTCGCGCACCGACCCGGTCCTGGCGCATCTGGCCAAGCGCTATCCCCTCCCGCCGTCGCCCCTCGTCGAGCCGGACGGTTTCCGTTCGCTCGTCTCATCCATCATCCACCAACAGGTCTCTCTTGCAGCGGGCCGTGCCATCCATGAGCGTCTGCGTCGTGCCTTGGGCGGACGCATCTCCCCTACCGGCATCCTGCGTGTCGGCGAAGAAGCACTACGTGCTGCCGGCCTCTCTCGCTCGAAGGCCGCCTACATCACCGACCTCGCCGGCCGCACGAAGCGCAAGGAGATCGACTTCCGGTCCCTTCATGCGCTTCCGGACGACGCGGTCGTCGACATCCTGACGCAGGTCAAGGGCATCGGCACGTGGACCGCCAAGATGTTCCTCATGTTCCATCTGCATCGTCCGGACGTCTGCGCCCCGGAGGACCTCGGGCTGCGCCTCGCGGTCGTCCGGTTCTACGACGTGCCCGAACAAGAGGCGTGGGCGTTCATGGAGGAGAACCACCAACGATGGTCACCTTACGCCACCGTCGCCGCCAGAGTGCTGTGGAACGCGCGCCGCGCGGTCGATGAGGACACTTGACAAGTGGATCCGAGGGTGCACACATCATCCCCCGGTCCCTCATGTCAGGACGCCGCTTCCACAAGCATAAGAAGCGCCTTCGTACCTGAACGACGGGCCCAGAGACCATGTCTCCGAAAATCGTCTACGACAAAAAGAACTGTGAAGGATTCTTCGTCTGTTCGGCGGCCGCGCCGGACCACTTCGACGAGGACCAGGATGAACAGAAGGTCGACCTGACCGATTCGAAGGAGAAGGCGGAGAACCTGTTCGAGAAGGAGATCTCCGAAGAGGAACTCGAGGAGGCCATCGAGGCCGCCGAGGGTTGTCCGGCCGATGTCATCAAGGTGCTCGACGACGACGGCGAGGTGGTCGCGGGTCCCAAGGAGCTCCCCATCGAGAGCTGAGATCGCCCGATCCCTTTCCCGTTCTTCCTCTTTTATGATACGGAGCCGACCATGACCGGCACCCTCACCGAGAGGCTCATCCAGGACCACACTGAAGGCGCCTCCCCTGACCCGGGGGAGGAGGTCGCCCTCTCCATCGACCAGACGCTCACGCAGGACGCCACAGGCACACTCGTCATGCTCGAGCTCGAGGCGATGGGACTCGACCGCGTCAAGACCGACGTCTCGGCACAATACATCGACCACAACATCATCCAGGCCGACCACCGCAACCCCGACGACCATCTCTACCTGCGCAGCGCCTGTCGCCGTTTCGGCGTCCATTACAGCCGGCCCGGCAACGGCGTCAGCCATCCGGTCCACATGGAGACCTTCGGCATGCCTGGGAAGACCCTCCTCGGTTCCGACAGCCATACCGTCGCGGCGGGCTCGCTCGGCATGCTGGCGATCGGCGCGGGCGGCCTGCAGGTCGCGATGGCGATGGCCGGGGAGCCGTACCATGTGCAGATGCCCGAGGTGTGGCGCGTCGAGCTGAAAGGCCGCCTCAAGCGTGGTGTCTCCGCCAAGGACATCATCCTCGAGATGCTCCGCCGCCACGGCGTCGACGGATGTGCCGGAGCGGTCCTCGAATACACAGGGGAGGGCCTTGAGCATCTCTCGGCCATGGACCGGCACACCATCGCCAACATGGGTCAGGAGACCGGGGCGACGACGAGCGTGTTCCCGTCCGACGAGGAGACGCGACGGTTCCTGGCACGCCGCGGGCGAGGTGACGACTGGCGCCCTCTTGCTCCGGACGACGACGCCACATATGACCACAGCGAAGAGATCGATCTCGGGAGACTTGAGCCGCTCATCGCCAAGCCGTCGAGCCCGGGCAACGTTGTCCCGGTCGCCGAAGTGGCGGGTGGCGACATCTATCAGGCCTACGTCGGCTCCAGCGCCAATCCCGGTTTCCGGGATTTCGCCGTGGCGGCAGCGATCGTCGACGGGTACCAGGTCGACGAAGGCGTCTCGTTCGACGTCAACCCGACGAGCCGCAGCCTGCTCGACAACCTCGCCACGACAGGGCACCTCACCACGCTCCTGCGCGCCGGCGCGCGCATCCACCAGACGGGTTGTAACGGCTGCATCGGCATGGGGCAGGCACCGGCGACGGGCCGACGCAGCCTGCGGACGGTGCCGCGCAACTTCCCCGGCCGCTCGGGTACGAAGGAGGACGCGGTCTATCTCTGCAGCCCGGAGACGGCCGCCGCCTCGGCGTTGACCGGCGTCATCACCGACCCGCGCGAGCTCGACTGGAAAGACGGCGGTTTTTCGGAACCGGAGCCATGGCGCTTCGACGCGGGGATGGTGGAGCGGCCGCCGAAGCCGGGCACCAAGGTGGAGTTCGAAAAGGGACCCAACATCCAGGGTCTCCCCGACTTCGAGACACTGCCGGATGCCATCAAGGGGCCGGTGCTCCTCAAGACAGGGGACGACGTCTCCACGGACGAGATCCTCCCGGGCGGCACCAAGGTGCTGCCCTATCGCAGCAACATCCCCGCCATCAGCCGCTTCACGTTCTATCAGGTCGACGAAGGGTTCCACGACCGCGCCAAGAAGAACGACGGTCCTTTCTTCATCGTCGCGGGGTCGAACTATGGTCAAGGCTCGAGCCGGGAGCACGCCGCCATCGCCCCGCGTTATCTCGGCCTTGCCGCCGTGGTGGCGAAAGGTTTCGCCCGCATCCACCAGCAGAACCTGACCAATTTCGGAGTCGTTCCGCTCACCTTCGTGGACACGGACGACCATGGGCGCATCGACCAGGGGGACTGGCTCGTCCTGCCGGACCTGCGCAAAAGCCTCGAATCGGCCAGGGACCGCATCCCGCTCAAAAACGAGACCAAGGACGAGACGTACGAGACCACCTACAAGCTTTCGGACCGTGCACTCAAGACCCTCATCGAGGGGGGCGCTGTGCTGAAACTGAGGAAGGCGTTGGCGCAGCAGCGATCGGCCTAGCACGCGAAGGCTCACGCGGTCTTGGTCGCGACCGCTTCGACGCGTCCCGTCTCGACGCACCATTTCATGAGTCGCCGGAACGACTGGGTCTCCAGACCGGTCAGTTCGATGGTCTCCCCGGCGAGATAGCGCTTGCCGGATTCCCAGTCGGTGAACGACTTGCCGACCTTGAAAAGACCCTTGGTGGCGACGCGGCCGAACTCGGTCATCTTGGCCATGGTCCAGGCGTCGGTGAACCTGCCGGCGAAGAGGCCGACCTGGCCACCGGCGACGTAAGCCACCTTGTTGCAGACCGCTTCCAGGAACGAACGGTCGTGCGAGACGACGATGATGGTGCCCTTGTACTCGTCCAGCGCCGCCTGCACCACTTCCTGCGACGGCAGGTCCAGGTGGTTGGTCGGTTCGTCGAGCACCAGCAGGTTGCATTCCTGGAGGATGAACTTGGAGAGCGCCAGGCGGGCCCGTTCGCCGCCGGAGAGCACGCCGAGGGTCTTGTAGACGTCCTCGCCGCGGAACAGGAAGCGCCCGAGGACGCTGCGGGCTTCGGCCTCCGGGGTGTGGTGGGTCTCGCCACGGGCGAGCCGCATCTCTTCCAGGACCGTCCGCTCGGGGTTGAGCGTCTCGTGTTCCTGGGCGAAGAAGCCGAGCTTGACCCCGGGCGAGACCTGGATCGTCCCCGTGTCCGGTTTCTCGGCACCGGCGAGGATCTTGAGGAGTGTCGTCTTGCCGCAGCCGTTCGGGCCGACGAGGGCCACCTTGTCGCCGCGCACGACCTCGAACGAGACGCCGCGGTAGAGGGTGCGGTCACCGTACGACTTGGCGATGTTCTCCGCCACGAGGACGTCGTTGGAGCTCTTCTGCGAGGTCTTGAAGTCGAGCCGCATCGCCTTGCGGGCACGCTCGGAGACGTGCGCCGGAGCGGCCTCGGTGGTCGGCGATTTGCGCTCCGCGACCGTCTGGGAACCGGTGCGCATGCGCTTTTCGCGGCTCCGTACCTGGGCATCGAACTTGTTGCGCCGTTTGAGTTCCTGAATGATCTGCAATTGCCGTTTCAGCTCTTCGCGGTCGCGCTTCTTCTTGGCGTCCCAGGCGCGTTGGATGGCCGCTTTCTGCTCCTTGTAGGCGGTGTAGTTGCCGTCGAACTCAAGGACCTTCTGTGAACCGACCTCGAAGACGCGGGTGGCGATGTTGTCGAGGAGATAACGGTCGTGTGACGACAGCAGGACGGAGCCCTTCAGCGACAAGAGATGCTCTTCGACCCATTCCACGGTCTCGACGTCAAGGTGGTTGGTCGGTTCGTCGAGGATGATCAGGTCGAGTTCCTTGGCGTTCGCCAATGCCCGGGCAAGAAGCAGTTTGGTCTTCTCGCCCCCAGAGAGGTCGTCGAAGCGGGAGGTGAGCGATTCTTCGGGCACCCCGAGGTCGGAAAGAAGCGGGCTCGTCGTACCGCTCGCCTTCGAGCGCTCCCGCGCCACCCGCTCCTGCAGCTCTCCGTAGCGGGTCATCCGATCATTGGCGTCGGGGGCGTCCCAGGCGTCGGGCCGGGTCATCCATTCCTCGAGCCGGGCGATCTCGCGCTCCAGCCGGGTCTCCTCGGCGGACGGCACCCGCAGGACGTCGGCACCGCTCAGGTCGCCATGGATGGCGTGGATCTGGGGCATGTAGCCGATCTTGAGCTCCCGCGCGGGGTCGATGGAGCCGAGCTCAGGGTGCAGTTCGCCCATCAAGAGCTTGAAGAAGGTCGACTTGCCGGCGCCGTTCGGACCCACCACGGCCACCTTGTCCCCCTCGTGCAGGACGAAGTCGGCGGCGTCGAAGACCCGGTGCCCGTCATAGGCGAAAGTGAGACCGCTGGCTTGCACAAGAGGCCGCGCCACGGGGCGGGCTCACCCCGGACGATTGATGAGGGTTGTGGTGCGGGATGGCGCTCACGCGCGGGGTGCCGGAGCCTCTTTGCCGGCGGCGACCGAGAGCGCCCGGTCCAGGTCCCCTTCCAGGTCTTCGATGTCCTCGATGCCGACGGAGAGCCGGATGAGACCTTCCGGGATGCCCGCCACTTTCCGTTCTTCGGGCGAGAGGGGGCCATGGCTGGTGCTCGCGGGGTGCTGGATGAGGCTTTCGACACCGCCGAGCGAGACGCCGAGGACGCAGACCTGGCACGCCTCCATCATCCGCCGGCCGACATCATACCCCCCTTTCACCTCGAACGAGAGCATGCCGCCGAACCCGTCCATCTGGCGCTTCGCCACCTCGTGCCCCGGATGGTCGGGAAGACCTGGGTAATGCACCTTCTCGACGCGCGGATGTTCGGAGAGGAAACGGGCGAGACGGAGGGCGTTCGCGTTGTGGCGCTCGATACGCAGGCCCAGCGTCTTGATGCCGCGGTGGATGAGGAAGGCATCGTTGGGGGCGAGGGTCGGCCCGAGCATCTTGTAGGTGTCCCAGAGCTTGTGCAACGCTTCTTCGCCGGCCGCCAGGATGCCGCCGGTGACATCGGAGTGGCCGCCGAGATATTTGGTCGCGGAGTGCAGGGAGACGGTGGCGCCGAGCTCGAGCGGTCGCTGGTTGAGGGGCGAGGGGAATGTGTTGTCGACGATGACAGGGACCCCCTTGTCGGCGGCGACCTCGGAGACGGCCCGGATGTCGGTGATCTGCATGAGGGGGTTGGAGGGGCTTTCGAGGTAGACGAAGGCCGTGTCGCGGGTCACCTTGGCGGCGAAGGCGTCCGTGTCGGGACCGGGGACGAAATCGGTCTTGACGTCGAAATCGGCGAGGACACGGGACAGCATCTCATGACTCGCGGTATAGAGTGACCGCTGGGCGACCGCGTGCTTCTTCCGGCGCGCATAGGCGATAAGGGCGGTCGAGACGGCGCCCATGCCAGAGGCCGTGGCGAGGGCCCCGTCAGCATGTTCAAGGTGCGCGACCGCGTTCTCGAGGCGTCTTGTCGTAGGATTGCCCCAGCGCGTGTAGAACGTGGTCGGGGCGAAAGTCTGGGCGTTGGCGACGCCCGACTGTGCGTCCTTGAGGGACCAAGTGGCGCTCTGTTCGATGGCGAGGCCGAGGCCTTCGCCGCGCTCGCCACGGGTGAGCGAGAGGATACGGGTGTTGGGACCTTTTCCGGACATGGAGAGACCGCCGCGGCGGGGGGCCGCGGTGGCCCGATGGGGGGGAGGGTCTTGAAGGGAACGGACCGAAGAGGACCGCATCAACCGGAGCGACGCCGCCCCACGAGCGCGGCCACAAGGCCCATTACGAACAGGAAGGCCAGAAGGCTGACGGGCGCCTGGTTCTCCTTAGTGCCGCCGTCCCCCCCGGCCGGTTCCCCGGTGACCACGATCGTGCCCACCATGTCGGCCCCGGTGTGGGGTTGGCAGAAGTAGGGATATTCGCCGAGTTCGTCGAAGGTGCGCTCGTAGGTCTTGCCTCTGGACGACAGCGTGGCGTCGAAGTCGCCGTTGGCGTCCCGTTTCCCTGCCTCGATGGAGTCGGACGAGGTGACCGTGTGGAACCCGCCGCCGTCATTCACCCAGCGCACTGTCGTGCCCGCTTCGATGGTGATCGTCTCCGGGTCGAACTTCAACCGGTCGGTCGTGCGCACTTCGACGACGTCGTCTTCGTGGACTTGGGCGGACACGATGCCGCCGGCCACAAGGGCGATGACGATAAGGGCGAGGACGGCGACGGGTCGGGTCTCCATGGGATGGCCTCAGCAGGAGGGCGACGGGGTGTGCATGAACTTGGTGTCGACGCCCGGCGATACGTCGCCCCAGGGTGCTTCGAAGTCCCGCACGCCGGCGTGGAGGAGCCAGTAGCCGCCCTCACCGGGGTCGCCTCCATGGCCTTCTCCGTACGTGGGCGCGTCGTGGCTGTGGAAATGACGCCAGTGTTCGGCGCTTGCCGGCCGCGCGTCGTCACAGAAAGACCCGCGCACACCGACCACGATCCAGTTCATTTCGGTCGCCCGCGACGGGTCGTCGTTGTTCCAGTGGGTCCCGATGAAGGTCTCCTCGCTGACCCACTTCAGTTCGTGCGCGGGCCAAGGCGATTGAGAATCCGACAGCGGTACGTCGTCGTAGACCGCGCCCCAACCGGTCCCGGCGACGCTCGAGCCGCCTTCGCCGCCCCAGTCCGCAGCGTCCTTGTGGCTCTGGAGGTCTCCGCCGCACGACGGGGCGGGTGTGTGCATGAACTTCGTGTCGACACCGGGCGAGACGGCGCCCCACTCAGCCTCAAAATCGCGGACCGCGATGTGAAGGAGCCAGTAACCTTCAGTGCCCGGTTCTCCGCCATGGCCCTCCGGGTAGCCCGGTGCGTCATAGCTGTGGAAATGCCGCCACTCCGACTCCGGCCCGGGCCGGTCCTCTGAGCAGAAGACGCCCTTCTTGCCGACGACGATCCAGTTCAACTCGGTCGCCTGCGCCGGGTCATCGTCGTTCCAGTGGGTCCCGATGAAGGTGTCCTCGCTGACCCACTTCAGGAGGTGGGCAGGCCAGGGGGATTGTGAATCGGACAGCGGCTGGTCGTCGTAGAGCGCCTGGAGCGATGCCCGCTCGGCGGCGCCCAGGGACGAACCCTTCTCAGGTGGCATGTTGCGGTCCACCGGATCGTCATCGCCGCCGTCGGTCGGGTCGGTGTTGCCGGCTTCACCGTCGGGATCATCGACCTGTTCCGCCTGGTCGTGACAACCCGCGAGCGCAGTGGCCACGAGGAGGGTGACGAGGAGTTTGAGGATGCCTTTCGAAAGGACCATGGTCGCGCTCAAGTGCAGACCGCTCTTATACTTCCCCTCGAACCGCCGGAGCATGACCACGATATTGGCGCCCACAGTTTGAGCATTGCAATGGCCGAAGCGAAGACCGGCCCACCCGGCTCCCCCTGTTCCTTCCGCCTCTTCGGTCAGATCCGACAAAACGGGCCGCAACAGGCGATGACTACAAAAGCGAGCGAGTTGAACCATCCCTTCAACCCTCACGAGGAGGTCATGTATATCGACGATGCCACACGACGTCCCGTGAACCGCCCACGCCTGCTCCACATCGCGACCGTCGGTGCCGAGGCCGAGCCGATCCTCATCCAGGTGCGCGACTACCCGGTGTCCAAGATGGTCCTCTTGACCAACGAGGAGAACGAGAAGGTGGCGGAAGGCCTGCGTCGCTCCATCGCTCCGCTCTCGATCGACGTCGAGGTGCACATCCTGGACGATGACGACATCCTCATGGCGACCCTGCGCACGGTCGGCAAGATCGTCGCGGAGGAGGGCATGAAGTACGACGACATCATCATCAACGTGTCGAGCGGCGAGAAGATGCTCACCTGCAGCGCCCTCTCGGCGGCCTTCGTGAACGGCGTGCGGGCCATCGGCATCAAGGGCGGCATGCCTTTCTCGCTCCCGGTCCTGAAGTTCAGCTACACCGAACTCGTCTCGGAACCCAAGGTGAAGATCCTCGAGGCGTTGGACCAGGTCGGCGGTGCCGTCGAATCCCTCAACCAGTTGGCCGAACTGGCGGGCGTGGAAAAAAGCCTCCTCTCCTACCACGTTCGCGGCAGCCGCGACTCCAAGGGCCTTGAACCCCTGGGTCTTGTCGAGGTCGACCGCGCCCAGCAGGGCCGCTTGGTCATTAAGATCACCGAGATGGGCAAGCTGATGCTCATCGGTCGGGTGCTCGACAAGCCGAGGATCGCGGTCTGACGCGCCCTCCTCACGGTACGTACACGCTCCAGACGTGCCTGGCCCCTCGAATGATGCGCATGTCGCCGCATCCGCCACAAACCGTATCAAACGACCTCCCTCTCCCGCCTCCATGCGTGGCGTCCCCCGGCCCCTCACCCTCTTCGCCTGCTTGCTGTTCCTGGCCCCGGTCATCGCCGGGTGTGTGACAGGGGACCCCGATGAAGAGGAAGAGGACGCGCCGCGCTTCGTCTCACCGGCTTCGGTCGACCACCCATTCTCGCTCTTCCTTTGCACGGACGGCTACCGTACCCCCGAGGACATCGCGAACGGCACCTTCGACCGCTGCAACCACCGCGTCACGAAGCCCCTGCTCGACCCGAACAGCACGGACGTGCGTGGACAGCACGGCCCGGCCAACGAGGTCAGCATCGCGGTGCACCCGATGGACCCGCTCGTCGCCGCGGGTGGCGGCAAGGACTACACGGTCTCCTATGTCAGCGACCATGCCGGCTGTGGCGAATACACGGTCTGGATGGGCACCTATTGGACCACCGACGGCGGTCTCACCTGGGGCAACGACCTCATGCCGGGTTACCCCGGCGATCCCCGCGACAGCCCGCTCAAGGGCAACGATTGCCACACCGACCCGGTCCTCGTGTTCGACGACGACGGGACGCTCTGGTACAGTGGCCTCAATTACCGAGGTGGCCGTGAGGATACGCAGACCGTCACGCACCCTGCCACAGGCCATGACGTCTATTCGGGTTCCCAGCTCTATTTCGCGAAGAGCACCGATGGCGGCGCCACCTATCCTGAGGTCTCCTTCGCCGCTTTCGGTGACAACGAGGTGGTCTTCAACGACAAGCAATGGTACGCGTTGCAGCCCGCAGGCGACCACATGATCGCGACCTGGAGCCAGTTCTGGACCGTGGCGCCACCCGTGACGGGCTACATCGCGGGAAACGACCTCATCGTCTTCGTGGAATCGATGGACGGCGGGGTGACCTGGAGCCAAGAGAAGCCGCTCAGGCCGGGGGGCGACGAGGGTGGCGTCGGCGTTCCGGCCGCCGGTCAGTTCAGCATGCCGCAATACCTTCCCGCTTCGCAAGAGAACGACATCGCGGTCATTTGGTGGGATTTCAGCGACGGAAAAGTGCTATACTCCGAAGGGATATTGACACCGGGTGGGACCGAGTTCTTGCCCATCCAGAGCACCTTCCCGGTCAACAACCTGAAGTCGGAGCCAGGCCGGGACGGCACCGGCCCGTCGACATTCCGCCTTTCCACCTATCCCGTCCTCGCGCTTGACACGAGCGGAGGAGCGTGCGACGGCCGGCGCTATGTCGTCTGGGCCGACCAGCCCGGTGAGGTGAACAGCGACACCCAGGTGCTCCTCCGCTGGTCCGACGACGGACTGGATTGGAGCCCGCCGATCACGGTGAACGATGTCGAGTCCGGCGACCAGTTCATGCCATGGATCGATGTCGACCCGGAGGGGGGCGTCCACATCGCCTGGTACGACCGGCGCAACGACGCGGAGAACCGCCTCCTTGACGTCTATTACGCCTATTCGGACACGTGCGGTGACGGCTTCCACCCGAACGTCCGCCTCACCGAGACGAATTTCGACGGCGACCTGGCGCACCACCAATCGGGGTCGACCTTCATCGGGGATTACATCGGCGTCGACACGACGGCGACGAGCGCCCACATCATCTGGGCGGACACACGCCACACCGGAGAAGGCGGACGCGAGAAAGGCTCCGACGTCTACGCCGCGACGCTCCTCAGGGACCTTTCCGCCCGCGCCACCTTCGATGCCGTCTTCGGGACGACAGGTGAAGCGTGATGGAGATCGCGACCGCCGCCCCGCCCGAGACGCACCGGAGGGGCCTCGAAAACCTCTATCATACGGCGAACTGCAACCGGTACTTCAGACCCCGCCTGGGGGTGGGGGACGGTACGGCCCACGTGGCGCTCGATGTTCGGGACGACCTCTTGCATGCCGCGCATGCCGTCCATGGATCTGTCTACTTCAAACTCCTCGATGATGCCGCGTTCTTCGCCGCGAACTCGAAGGTCCTTGACGTCTTCGTCATGACGGCGTCGTTCCAGCTCGATCTCTTGCGGCCGGTGACGGCTGGCACGATGGATGCCCGCGGAAAGGTGGTCGACACGGGCCGCAGCCGCATCATAGCGGAGGCGACACTCCACAACGAGGGTCGTCTGGTCGGCCGGGGCACGGGGACGTTCATGCCGAGCCGCATCGCCCTCGGGCCGGACGTAGGTTACAGGTAAATCCGGACCACCGGCCACCTCAGCACGTTTTGCAAGAACGTTTTGCCCGGGCCGCCGCTGCGGCCCCACCGTGAACGAAATCCTCCTGGTCGTCCTCTTGACCGGTGGCGCCGGGCTCATGATCCCGCTCGGCGGCTGGCTGGGTGCCAAGGAGCACCTGACCGATGGCCATCTCAGGAAGGACCTCCACAGCGGCATCATCGCCCTCGGGGCGGGCGCCCTCTTCGCCGCCGTCGCGCTCGTTCTCGTTCCGGACGCAGTGAAGTCTCTTGGTGTCGGTCTTTCGGTGCTCACGTTCATCCTCGGCACCTTGACCTTCCTTACGATCGACGTGGTCACCGACCGGCTCGGTACATCGGTCGCCAATCCGATCGCCATGGGGCTTGATTTTTTCCCTGAGTCGCTCGCCCTCGGCGCGGCGTTCGCCGTCGGCACGGAGACCGGTTTCCTTCTGGCGCTCCTCATCGCGCTCCAGAACCTGCCGGAGGGGTTCAATTCCTATCGTGAACTCGCCGAAGCGGATGTCCGTCCGATGAGGATCCATCTGCTTCTTGCGGCGATGCTCTTCCTCGGCCCCATGGCCGGTGTCATCGGGTTCCTCTGGCTCGGGGGTCTGCCCTCGGTGGTCGGGGCCGTCGCCATGTTCGCCTCAGGTGGGATCTTGTTCGCGGTCTTCCACGACCTCGCCCCGGAGAGTGTGCGGAATTGCCATTACAGCCCGACCCTCGGTGCCTCGCTCGGCTTCCTCATCGGTGTCATCGGACACGCCGTCCTGGTCTGAGCGGCACAATCCTCATCAGCCGGAGCGCGTTCCCCGCGCCGTGTCGTCCCTGCGTGTCGCGGCTGTGCAAGCGGAACCGGTCATCCTCGATGCCGAGCGCTCCCTCGAAAAGGCGGCGCGTCTTGTGCGCGAGGCGGCCGCGGAGGGCGCGAAGCTCGTGGTCTTCTGCGAGACCTTCGTGCCGGGATATGCCCAGTGGGCGCACAGCGCCCGCTTCGAGGACCCGAAGCACAAGGCGGCCTATGCCCGTCTGGCGCGCAACAGTGTGCGAGTCCCGGACGACCTGGAGCGCATCGCCGAGGTGGCGAAAGCGACCGCGACCACGGTCGTCCTTCCGGTCACCGAGAAGGACCCGCGCACCCCCGGGACGCTCTACAACACGTTGACCGTCTTCGGCCCCGACGGCCGCTATGTCGGCAAGCACCGAAAACTCGTCCCCACCCACCACGAACGCACCGTCTACGGCTACGGCGGGGGCGACACCATGCGCGCGTTCGAGGTCGACGGTGTCCGCTTCGGCGGCCTTCTCTGCTGGAACAATTTCATGCCTGTGGCCCGTTACGCCCTCTATCGCCAGGGCATCCAGGTCTACCTCGCGCCGACGGCGGACGACCTCCCGTCGTGGCAGACCGCCATGCGTTTCATCGCGCGCGAATCCCGCGCCTATATCGTCGCACCGGCCCTCGTCCAGCGCAGGTCGTCCTTTCCGGACGATTGGGAACTGCGCGGGGAACCGGCCTGGGAATCGGAGGACGAATGGAACGAGCGCGGCGGCACCTGTATCGTCGCGCCGGACGGGGAGTATCTGCACGAGCCGGTCTACGCGCAGGAGACGACGCTCATCGCGGACCTCGACCTCGACCGTGTCGTCGCCGAGCGGCAGACCTTCGACCCGGCTGGCCATTATGCGCGTGAAGAGGTGCTGCGGCTCACGGTGACGGACCTGGAACCGCTCTGAGGCTCACGTCGACGCGGTCTCCTCTGTCGGCTGGTCCTCGTGGGGCAGGGTGTTGTGAAGGATGCATTCCCCCACCTCGGCGACGATGGGGGATTCGGACAGGGTCCGTCGCACTTCTTCGCAATCCGCTGCCGAGACCGTCTGGACCCGGTATTGCACGGGGGACGACTCCATCACGATGAGCGTGGCGTTGTGCGGCTCGATCCGGCCACGGAGTTCTTCGATCTGCTCCTGATCTGCTTCCTCGGTGAACGTCCCGCTGATGCGGTACTGGATCTCGGGTCGATGTTCAGGGTCTTCACCATGGCACCCGGAGAGGAGCGCGAGCGCTGACATGAGCACGATGCAAACGGTGGGTCCCGGATGCGCCATCACGACCTGCATCGCCCCCTGTGGTTTGCCTGTTTCTGTCCAGGAACGGCGGTCTTCCAGAAAGGGACCGCCGGTCGCTCTTGGCACTGGTCCACATATCCGCTCTCAAGGAGGCGGAGGCCATGGCGACCGGACAAAGAAGGGAGGACGAGTGGGAGGAAGAGAAGGGGCCGTCATCAATGATGATGCGTACCGGCACGCCCGATGGCGTGTATGATGGCGAGGATGATCCCCACGCCGAGCAGGATCCAGCCGATCCATTGCACGAGGCCACCGGCACCTAAGCCGATGACGGCAAGGATCAACCCAAGGACGATGAGGCCGATGCCCCAGGCGATCAAACCCAAGCGGCGTCACCTCCACGTCCGGTCCTATGGTTCCACCTGTTCACGTTTCGTTCTGAGGGTGGCATGACTCTATGGTTCGCCCTGACTCCGCATTAAGCCTTCTCGACCGGGCTTCCCCGGCCCGCAAGCATGTCAGTCGGTGAAGCAGGTCGGGTGGACATGGAGAATAGGACCGCACGCGAGGGCACGCCCGAACGCCTCCCACGACGGCCGTTTCGCCCCTTCGCCCCATTCGGGGTTTCTTCACGGACCGTCGACCATTCATATGCACACACGCTGCATCGTCGTGCCCTCATGGTCGAGGGCAGGAAACGCCACATGTCACCCATCGATCCCCTGAAGCAGATGTCCGGCACCGACGACGAGGCGCGCGTGCGCCTCGGGCGCTGCCTGTTCGAGACCCCGAACCGCCTTCACCGCATCCGCCAGAGCCTCGCATCCGGGGACCTGCAGCATGTGACCGACGACCTGCGGGACCTCCGTCGCCTCGGTCAGGACTCCGGCGACGGCCTCTTCGCGCGGCTTTGTGAGGACCTGGAAGAAAGCGGTCCCGGCGACGCCACCGAATCGCTTCTCGGCGAGATCGAAGGGCGCTTCGTCACCCTCTGGAAGGACCTGGACCAAGACGACGGCTCGTCTTAGTCGACGCCCGCACCGAGCCGCCGGACGCGGCGTTGCAGGGCGATGGCCAGGACGACGGCGAGGGCGCCGACCGTGACGAGGAGCGTGGCGGCCCCGATGTCCGCGATGCCGCTGCCGAGTCGTCCGACCAATGCACCGAACGAGACAGAAGCGACGACCCACGGCAACGTCCCGAGGAGCGTCGCGGTGAGGTAGCCGCCGGCGCGCAGGCGGCCGAAACCGAGTCCGTAGCTGACCAGTCCGAAGGGAAGGAGGAGTCGCAGGAGGACGACCGTGGGAAGGTCTTCCAGGTCGAGGCGTCGCGGCAGCCGCTCCAGGTGCGCTTCGATCCGTCCCCGCAACGTCGTCGAGCCGTGGCGGGCCAGGACGAAGGCGGCGCCCGCGCTGAGGAAGGCGGCGAGCAGGGACCACATCGTGCCCCAAAGGGCACCGAAGAACATGCCGGCGGCGATGTAGAAGGGCGTCGCGGGAACGAAGAACAATGTGAGGAGGACGAAGACGACGAGGAACGCCACCACCGTACTCGTGTCGAGGTTCTCGGTGACCGCACGGACACCCTCGCGCCCGAGGTCCTCCTCGATGACGCTCCAGCCGATGGCGCCTGCGACGACGAGCGCGAGGGCGAAGAACGCCATGCCGGTCCGGCCCATTGCTGCGCTTCTTACCGGGCCGTCGGCCATGGCTGTCGGACTGTGTTCATCCGTTCCGTTCCACTTGTAGGGTTCGATGACGGCCGTTTACGGGAGAACCGTCCGCGACCGATGTCCTTGGAAGGATGCGACATCTGACGGTATTGTAGACCCGATCGACCAGCGACCGTTCCTCCCGTGTCGGACCGTCGTCACAGCACGCCTTCCGGTCCCGCGCGCGTCCGATATGTCACCCGGCCGCCGCTGCCGTCGAGCCACCGGGAACGGTCGCTTTATGACCGATGCAGAAGACAAGCAAGCTCCGCACGATGAAGGTCGCTGTCGTCTACAACCGTTCGCGCTCCAATGTCATCAATGAACTGGGGGTCCCGAACCGGGAACCGTTCAGCGCCGAGGACCTCGAGCGTATCGTCGGCGCCCTCGCCGAAGGGGACCACCAGGTCACGACGTTCGAGGGCGACATGGACCTGGTGGACAACATCGGGTCCTTCATGCCGCGCGTGCTCAAGGAAGAGCGCCCGGGGATCGTCTTCAACGTCTCCTACGGCATCCAGGGACAGGCCCGCTACACCCATGTCCCGAGCGTCCTTGAGATGATCGGGGTGCCTTACGTCGGCTCCGGCCCCCTCGCCCATTCCATCGCGCTCGACAAGATCGTCACGAAGATGATCCTCGCGGAGCATGGGCTTCCGACGCCGGAGTACGCGGTCGTTGAGGACCCGGACGGCGAGATGCCGGACCTCGGATTCCCCGCCATCGTCAAGCCGAAGAACGAGGCGATGTCGCTCGGGATCCGCATCGTCGAGGACGAGGATGCCTTGCGCGACGCGGTGCGCAACATCGTCGAGCGGTTCGAACAGGAGGCGCTCGTTGAGCGTTTCGTGGAAGGCCGGGAGATCTACATCGGGCTCCTGGGCAACGACGTGCCGACGGCGTTTTCTCCATGTGAACTGGTCTTCGCCTCCGGCGGGCCCACCGCGCTCCTGTACGACGACAAGACGAAGCGGTCGGGACGCAAGGTGCACCTCGCCATCCCCGACGACCTGGACCCGGCCACTGTCGCGTCCGCGAAGGACCTCGCCCGTCGGGCGTTCAAGGCGATCGGCGCGCGGGATTTCGCCCGCATCGACATGCGTCTCGACACCGATGGCGAGTGGCACATCCTCGAGATCAACACCCTCCCCGGACTGTCGCAGGACTCGCCCTATCCGGTCGCCGCGGAGGCGGACGGCCTCGACTTCGTGTCGCTGGTCAACGAACTTGTCGATGTCGCGAGCGAGCGCTATTTCGGGTCACGGGAACGGCGTCCTGCGGAACGCAGCGGGGAACCACTGGACAAGCGTCTTTTCCGTGGTCGGACCCGCCGCCGTGACGCCATCGAAGAGGAACTGGGCGACTGGACACGGGTCTCGAGCCGCACGGGTGACCTGTTCGGTGTGCGGGAGGCGATGCGGATGCTCGATGGACGGCTCGTCGAGACAGGCCTCCATCGCGTCTCGGACCTCACCGACGACCACTACGGCTGGACCTGGGAGAGCCCCGCAGGTCTCAACGGCGGAACGCTCCTTCTCGTGGCGTTGGACGTGCCACTCGATGCGTCGACACCACCACAACGGTTCGAGGTCGGGCCCCAATGGCTGCACGGGGAAGGCATCGCCTCGTCACGGGCGGCGGTGGTCATGGCCACGGAGGCCTTGCGTGCCCTTTCCGAGGAGGGTCTCTTGGAACGGACGCCGGTCGGCATCCTCGCCTACGGGGACGCGGGTGCCGACGGACAGTTCAGTGCGGACCTCATCCGTCGTGCCGCCGGACGGGCCAAAGAGGTGCTTGCGTTGGACCCGGTGCGCGAGGGCGAGGGCATCGTCCACGACGCTCCGGGCCTGGCCACGCTCCATACCGTCTTCGAGGTCGAGCCGCGGCGGGTCGGTCGGGCCCGGCTCGTCCCGGCGGCGCTGCGCCGGCTCATCGAACTGGAGGGCCTCACCGCGCCGGGTGACGGGGTCGATGTCGCCGTCGGCAGCGTCTCGACCGAGACCTTGACACGGCGGCCTCCGCATCGGCTGGAAGCCGACCTGATGGTGCGCTATCGGGACGATGCCGCGAGGCGGGCATGGATCTCGACGGCCGAGGACCTGTTGTCGGAGGTTGACGTGGTCGCCCACATCGGCGAGCGCGGTCATTATCCGCCGGTGCGTGACGGCGAGCCGACCCGGCACCTTGTCGCGGAGTTGCGGGCACTGGCAGAGGAATGGGACGTACCGCTCGCATCCGAGAGCGCCGATTCCCCGACACTCGCCGGGCTCGCCCCCGAAGGGACGGCGGCGGTGGGCGGGCTCGGCCCGGTCGCACGGGGGGTCCACCGGCCCGACGAGGCGATCGACCGGACCGCCTTCATGCAGCGACTCATCCTGATCACACAGCATCTGGCCAAGCGGACCCGGCCTTCGACCACCGAGGGGCGTCTGAGTGACGTGGTGAAGGTGCGATGAGCGCACGCGGCGATGACGTGAAGCGTGGCGACAAGGCGCACCGTGTGGCGACCGGCAGGAAAGGCATGGTGGCGACCAGCCATCCGGACGCCACGGCGGTCGGGATCGAGATCCTCGAGTCGGGCGGCAACGCGTTCGACGCGGCGGTCGCGGCGGCGCTCGCGACCTGTGTCTGTGAACCGAACGCCAACGGCCTCGGTGGCCAGACCATGGCCCTCTTCTACGATGCTTCTACCGAGAAGACGGTCGCCCTTGATGGGTCGTCCCGTGCTCCGAACCGCGCGCGCCCGAAAACGATTCCGCCGGAGGAACGCAAGCGCGGCTACAAGGCGTGCACGGTGCCGAGTTCACCGGCTGTCTATGCCGATATCATCGACCGCTACGGGAAGCTGCCCCAGGAGGACATCATCGCGCCCTCCATCCGGATCGCCGAGCAGGGCTACCGCATCAGCGCTTTCCAGAACGCGATGACGGAGCGCGACCTCGACGACCTGCGTTCGGGCAACGCGGGGGAGTTCTTCCTCAAGGACGGCAAGGAACCGTACGAACCGGGCGAGGTGTTCAAGCAGCCGGTGCTCGCGGAGACGTTGAAGCGGCTGAAGAACCAAGGCTGGGAGGATTTCTACACCGGGAAGATCGGCGAGACGATCATCGCGGACATGGAAGACAACGGCGGGTTGCTGGAGGCGGACGATCTCGCGCAGATCCCGTGGCCGATCGAGCGGGAAGCGGAGTGGGGTCGATGGGACGGCAAGCGGGTCGCCAGTTTCCCTCCGGCCGGCGCCGGTCGTGTCCTCGTGCAGATCCTGCATGTCCTGGAGCACACGGACAAGCCGCTGCTCGACCCGGATTCGCCCAAAGGCGCTGTCGCGCTCGCCCGCAACATCCAGCAGGCGCTCCTGGACCATCGGGACGAACCGCGGGACCCGTCACGGCATGCGCAGATGCCGGAGCACCGGCAGGGGCGCAAGCACACGAGTCTGTTGGCGTCACGGTTCGCGCGCGGGATCAGTGTCCCTGGCGAGACGTCCCATCTTTCGGTGATGGACGCCGAAGGGAACGCGGTCGGCATCACCCAGTCCATCGAGGAGTTCTGGGGGTCGTGCACTGTGACTCCGGACCTCGGCTTCCTCTACAACAATTACATCGGCGCCTTCGAACCCGATGACCCGTCACATCCTTATTACCTGCGGCCGAACGCGGTGCCGTGGTCGAGCGTGGCGCCGACCATCGTCTTCGACAAGCGGAAGCGGCCGGAGAAGTTGTTGGGATCGCCGGGGAGCAACCGGATCTCCTCTGCAGTGGCGCAGGTTCTCCTGCGGATGCGCTTGGGCGAGGAGCCGTACGACGCGGTGGCGGCGCCGCGCATCCATGGGGCGATGGACGGGCGCCTGCATTGCGAGGCGGACCGCATGGACGACAAGGTGCTCGAGACGTTGGCGGACAATGATTGGGACGTGGTGGACCAGGGGCCTTGGGCGCTCTATCTGGGGTCGGTGCAGATGGTCATGCGCAAGAAGAAGGGTTTCCTCGGTGTCGCGGACCCGCGTCGGGACGGCACTGCGGAGGGGTTCGACTGAACCTACCCATCTTGGCCTCTGTGCCGCACGCAGGGCTCGAGGTGCCACCGGAGGCACAGCCCTATTGTGTCCTGGACCATGACGCGATCGTCAAGGACGGGGACGAACAGGCGCGGGAGATCTATGCCATCGAGGACGAGGTGGAACTGTTCGTGACGTCGGACGTGGCGCGGGCGGTGGTCGACCTGAACCGGCCGCCCGACGACCGCCGCGTCGACGGGGTGGTGAAGACCCATACGTGCTGGATGGTACCGGTCTACGATCCGTTCCTCCCCGACGATGTGGCGGAGCGGCTCCTTGCGCGCTATCATGCGCCGTACCATCGGCGGCTTTCGGAGCTCGCCGGCCAGGTGCCGGTCGGAGTGGACCTGCATACGATGGCGGCACGGGCGCCCCCTGTCGCACCGGTGCCGGGGAAGGCGCGTCCGGGGGTCTGCCTGTCCGATGCGTCGGGGACGATCCCGGAGGAGTGGATGTTGCGCCTGGTCGAGGCGTTCGATGCGTCGTTCCCGGATGTGTCGGTCCAGGTCAACGAACCGTTCCAGGGCGGGTACATCATCCGGCACCATGGGACGGAGATGCCGTGGGTGCAGGTGGAGTTGTCACGGGCGCCTTTCTGTTCGGTCAAGGAGAAGCGGAGGCGGGTGCTGGAGGCGTTGACCCACTGGTGTGAGGCCATCGGGGTCACGTGACGGCGTTGACCCGCTTCTCACCCATGTACGCCAGCGATGTACACCAGAAGGCGCCTTGCGCCGTGGCCACGGCTTCTGTTGCCTCCCGACAACTTGCCAATTCTATAGTCGTCTGGTCATGCTTCGGCTTAGCACATAGCATAGGTTCAAGTACCTTGAAACGCGCCTACACTCCGCGTACCGGCGTTCTCCCCCGCCCAGGGACACTGGGCCCGGCGCCGTACGACGGAGGATCAGAGTGCAGAAGGCCCAGCGCGAGCCAGTCCGAAAAGGACGGACGACCCTTGTCATCACCATCACCCTGATGGTCGCCGCCGCAGGGCTCGGGACGCTCACCGCCGTCGACGGCCCGGCCATCGATCCCCTCGCCCGTGCCGCCCAGGACGGTCGAAGCGCAACAGGCTCGGTCTCTCCCGAAGAGGCCTCGACCGCCCCCGACGACCCGCAAGCCATCACCGGAGACCCCGCGCTCCTTGCCCTCGCGAAGGACGAGGGCTGGAGCGGCACCGGCGAAGAAGCGGACCCGATCCGCATCGAGGCCCTTCATATCGGCGCGGACGGCCGCCCCGCGCTCCACCTCAAGGACACGTCCCTCCATGTCCTCATCATCGACAACCTGATCCTCGGCGACGGTACTTCCGACGGCGTCGTCCTCGAATCGGTCGCCAATGTCACCGTCCGCGACAACCACATCGAAGGGACGCGCGAGGCCATCGTCGCGCGCGGAGCCCTGTCGCTCACGATCGCCACGAACGACCTTGTCCTTGACGCGGTCGCGCTGCGTCTCGTCGATGTGCGCGACAGCTCCGTGGTGAAGAACCAGGTCACGCTCGGCCACGACGGCCTCCTCATCGAAGAGACCGCCGTCGGGTCGAGCCGCGGTGTGACCATCGAGGCGAACCGCTTCGAAGGCCTCCGCGGGATCGGCATCCGGCTGGAAGGGAGCGACCACACGGTCGAGAAGAACCGTTTCACCTCCGGACAGGGCACCGGCATAGAGGTCTCCGCCCGTTCGGTCGCGGTCCTCCACAACCGGTTCGACAACATGACCGGCGTAGGCGTCGCGCTCCTCGGCGCCGCCGGAGCCGTGGTGCGCGACAACATGTTCAGCGACGGCGCTGCCAACGCGATCCGCCTCAAGGTCTCGGAAGAGGCGCTCATCGAGGGCAACCGGTTCGAACGTTCACCGAAAAGCGCCGTCTACGGGGAGGACGACCACGCCATGACCGTGCGCGACAACGACTTCGGAGCGGTCGAGCGGGCGGTCGTGCTGCATCGTGCCGAAGATCCGCTCATCACCCTCAACAGGATCACCGGCGCCCATCAGGCGGTCGACCTGTCCCAGGTGGTCGGCGCTGTCGTCTCACGGAACACCTTCCTCCACTCGTCGATGTCCGCCATCAACGTCTTCGGTGGCGAAGACGTCCACATCGAGGACAACCTCGTCCGTGCGGCGAAGGTCTACGGCGTCTACGTCACCGGCGGGGCGGAGCGCTCTTCCGTCGTCCGGAACATCATGCATGAGACCCCGTTCGGGATCTTCGTGAGCGACGCCGAAGAGGCACTTGTCGGCGCCAACGTGGTCCACGGCCCCGGCACGACCGCGATCACGCTCGTCGGGACGACCGGCGCGACGGCGCGCGACAACCACGTCTACCATCATGCACACGGCTTGGTGGTCGGCCGCGGCGCGACCGCGACGCATGTGACGGGGGGCCTGCTGCGCCAGGACGCCTGGGGGATCATCATTGAGGAGGGGGCCGGCAAGACGACGCTAGACAGCGTCTCGGTCTTGCAGGCGACGGTCGGCGTCACGATCACACGGACATCAGGACATACGGTCCGCGCCCTGGACCTGCGTCAGAACGGACAAGCGTTGCTCCTCGTCGCGTCCCACGACAACGAGGTCGTCCACAACCGCATCGAAGGCAACCGTCTCGGGCTCCATTTCATCAACGCCACCGGCAACCGCGTCTACGACAACCTCATCAGCAACGAGCACATCCCCGGCGACCGGAACGTCATCCTCGAAAGCAGTCCAGGGAACCTCTGGAACGTCTCGAAGCGCCCTGGCGTCAACATCATCGGCGGGACGTGGATCGCCGGCAACCTCTGGCACGACTACACGGGTGCGGACGCCGACGAGGACGGGCTCGGCGACGTCCCCTACCGCCCGGTGCCCTATTCGCCGCTCTTCGACGAGGTGACACAGCACGCCGACCTGCCGACGGGGCCGCTCGACATGCATCCGCTCGTCCGTGACGACCACACGCGCCACGATCCGCTCCCGTACGGCGTGCCGACCACGCCAATCGAGTTTCCGGAGTGACGGCCGCTCACGCCTCGGTCACATCGCGGCTCTGCCTGGCGAGGGACTACTCCCACCCACCTCCCCTCCCCAACCTTATCAAGCTCCGGCCCGCACTGCCCCCTGTGCCCAGCGGACGCTCGACGCCTCCCGATGACGCGCGGCATGCGCTCCTGTCGCGTGCCCATGCTGTCAGCCAGACAGACCTCTTGGCGTACACCCGGTCCGGTTCGACGATGCGCGAGCGGCTCCCGACGATACCGACCGGCCGCTATTCGGTGGGGGAGGTCGAGGTGCGTTCGGCGTTGACGCGCTGTCGTCTGCCGGGCGAACCGTGGTCGTTGAACCCGTACACCGGATGCTCCCATGACTGTGTCTATTGCTATGTGCCGGATGTCGCGCATGTGGAGCGCCCCAAATGGGGTTCCTACGCCATCGTGAAGCGCAACCTGCCGACCGTCCTGGCGCGCGAGTTGAAGCAGAAGCAGCGGCGGGAGGTGTTCCTGTCGTCGGCGACCGACCCGTACCAACCCGTGGAGGGGACATACCACCCGACTGGCCTGTGCGTGTCTTGACCCGCAATCCGCTCGTGCGACGCGATGTCGACCTCCTCGCGCGCTTCGATGATGTCCAGGTCGGCCTCAGCGTCCCCACCCTCGACGATGCGGCACGGCGGGTCCTGGAACCGGGGGCACCGAACATCCAGGGGCGGTTGGCGACACTCCGCGACTTGGCAGACATCGGCTTGCGGCCATTCGCCAACCTGGCGCCGGCCTATCCGTTCTCCGGTGGGATCGGTCCGCGTGACGTCGCGGCGGCGTTCAAGGACGCGGGCGTGGCGGTGGTCTATGCCGGCAAGTGGCGCTATCTGCAGGGTGTCTTGCCGCACCTTGCGGACCGTGTCGATGGGACCCTCTATGAGACGTTCACCCGCGCGGTGCAGGAGACGGGCTACTACGACCGGATGTTCCGTGCGCTCGCGGCGGCGTTCCGCCGCGAAGGGGTCCCGTTCGAGGTGATGGGGGCGGGCGACCTGCGGCGGCCGGTCGTGGCGCGTGGACCTGTGCGTGGTCCGGTGCAGGTCACGATGGAGCAGGCGGACGGGATGGCGCTCGCGGCGTCATGACGGGGTCGTCGCCTCGACCTGCGGGAAGAGGCGCACGAGATCCTGGTCCGGCTCCACGAGGCTGCAACTGCCGATGGTGAACGGCAGCGTCTCCTTGGCCGTGCGCAGTGCATCGCCGTCGAGCCGGTGGCCGTTCCAGGTGACGCCGTCGTCGAAGGTGAAGGCTTTCGCTTCTTCGTTCTTCAGGCAGGCCAGGATCAGGTCGGCCGCGAAGGCGGTGCCATGGATGGCGTGCAGGTAGAGTGCGGTCGTGACGTTGAGGAAGCCGTGGGCATTGCCGTAGCGTTCGGGCTCGATGACCGGATGGTGGAGGCCTTGGGTCGCCTTGAACGGGACCCCTCCTTGCACGACGCGTTGGATGATGCCGGTGAGCGTCTCGTGGTCGACCTCGGTCGGCCCGGCGCAGCGCACCTTGAGGCCGACCTTCGGACCGGCGCTGTTGACGGTGGCGAGAATGGTGAAGAGGTCGTCGATGTTCTCGGTCCAGATCGTCTTGTCCCAGCGGGGTTCGATGTAGAGCCGGGTGTCCGGGCCGAGCATGGCACGGGTGATGTCGAGCGGGATGGCGAGTTGTGCGATGGCGTCCGGACCGCTCGCTTCGCTGGTGGTCTCGAGACTGACGATGCGCTGCGGGACGGGGTCCTCGGCGCGTTCGCTGTTGAAGCCATGGACGCTCCGCGCCTGGCGCTCGGCGTCGGCGAGCGACACACCGACGAGACAGACCGTGCAGGTGCGGCCTTCGGTGAAGCCTTCCTCCTGCAGGATGGCGGAATCGAGCGAGGGGAGCGTCTTGGGGGTGAGGACCATGTCGGTCGCCACGAGGTGCGGCCGGGTCAATGTCTCGGGGAACCGCGCCGCATCGCGCAGGGCGGATTCGAACTCGAGCTCGGCCGGGGGGAACATGCCGGCGTGGTCGAAGAGACCGTCGACGAGTCGGTCCAGTCCGCTCGGGTTCATGCGCGCCCCGCCGTCGTGACCGTGGCGGTCGCGCCCGCTTGGACCACTTTCTGATCGATGTCGCCGAAGACGCTCTTGCCGTCTTTTTCCATCCAGATGCGGATGCGGTCGCCGAAGCGCATGAACTCCGTGGTCGGTTTTCCGTCCTTGATGGTCTCGAGCATGCGTTTCTCGGCGAGACAGCTCGAGCCGACCGATTCGTCCTCGTTGGAGACGGTCCCGGAGCCGAGGATGGTGCCGGCGGGAAGGGGGCGGGTCTTGGCAGCGTGCTCGATGAGCTGGGGGAACGAGAAGTACATCTCGCCGGCGTGCGGATGGCCGAACGGCTCGCCGTTCAGTTCGCTGTTCATCTCGAGCTGGACGCGGCCGTCCTTCCAGGCTGAGCCGAGCGCGTCGGGTGTCACCGCGTAGGGTGCGAAGCTGGAAGGGGGTTTGCCGTGGAAGAACCCGAAGCCCGCCTTGAGTTCACGCGGGATGAGCTTGCGCAGGCTGACGTCGTTCATGAGGAGGACGAGCTTGATGTGCTTCTCGGCGTCCGCGGGCTTCGTGCCCATGGGGACGTCGTCGAGGACGACCGCGACCTCGGCCTCGAAGTCGATGCCGTAGTCCTCGGAGGTGACGGGGATGTCGTCGGTGGGGCCGAGGAGCGGGTCGCCGACGCCTTGGTACATCAGCGGGACCGTGCGGAGGTCTTCCGGGGGCTCGGCGCCGCGTGCCTTGCGCACGAGGATGATGTGCTGGATGAACGCGCTGCCGTCGAGCCAGGACGTGGTGCGGGGGAGCGGTGCCAGGAAACGGCAGTCGTCGAACGCGCGCGTCTTCTTGTGGTCCCCCGCCTTCAGCCGGGCGTCGGTCTTGCGCAGTTCAGGTTCGACACGGTCCCATTCATGGAGCGCGGTCCACAGGTCGGGCGTGATGTCTTCGGGGACCTCGGCGACGGTGCCTTGGTCGTCGTCGACCACGACGAGGCGGCCGCGCAGTCTCCGGGTGACCGAGTCTGGGGCATCGAGCCGGATCGTCGCGAGCTTCATGGTCTCGGGGCAGGGGACTTGGAGGTCCGGGATAAGGGTGACGGACGCGGAGCCGAGGCTCGGACGAAAAGGATAGCGGGGAGTGGATTTGAACCACTGCTCTGCGGGTTATGAGCCCGCCGGGATTTCCTGGCTACCCCACCCCGCTACGAGAAAGAAGGGGGTTGGCCGGATGTGCGCCAATGCGGACTTATATATGAGCGTTTGGGGGTGCGCCACGTTAGGCTTCGCCGTGACCCTCTGTCACGCCTCGCTGGGAAGGTTTGAATAGCCGGTCCCGGGAGCCTTCCATGAGTGACCGAAGTGTCGACCGCTCCACTCCGCGACCCGGGCCCGCGAGGGGGCAAGGGCCTCATACCACTCCTCTCAGCGGCGGCTTCCGGCACACCGGTCAAGGATGACGTCCGCTTCTCGTTGGCCCTTCTCATCATGGGTCTCGCGGTCGGCTTCGGCTCGATGATCGAACTGTTCATCGGCTGGATGCTCGGACCCGAGGAGCATATCGTCCATGGCATTGGTGGCCTCGGGTTTCTTGCGCTCGTACTTGTCGCCGCCATGTGGCATATGGCGGGCCTGACGCGACGGGCGGTCTCTCTTGTCTCGGTCGGCCTCATCCTGAGCGGGCCGCTCTTGACATGGGACAGTGGCCAGCATGTGCTCGTTGCGCCGCTCCTTCCGTTCGCCGGGCTGTTGGTGCGCAAGGTCTACGGTGGGACAGACGGTTTCCGCCGTTATCTGCTGCCTGTCTGGACTTCGGTGATGGTCGTCGTCACGATGCTCATCGTGCAGACCTTCGGTCTGGGAGCGCTCTGGACCCCGCGCATCCTGTCCGCCCTCGTCTCGATGGGCGTCCTGGCCGCTTCGATGTTCTACATCCTGGACGGCTTCCACCGCCAGATGGTGGCGAGCCATGAGGCACGGGAGCGCGTGGTGCGCAGCATGCACGACGAGCGTATGCGCTTCCTGAACGACGCCGCGCACGAACTGAACACCCCGCTCACCACGATGGGCGTCGGGCTCTACCTTCTCGAGCACCAGATGGGCGGGCCCGATGCGGCACGAGCGCTGCGGAAACTGAAGAAGGACCACGATCGCATGACGAAGCTGGTCCGGGCGTTCCTGGGTGCCACGGGATCGGGCGACCCGGAGCAGGTGGACCATGTGGCGCTCGCCGCGTTGGTCTCCTCGGCAGCGTACGCCATCGAACCGGAGCGGGTGAAGGCGGGCATCCAACTGTCGGTGACGACCGACAGCGGACCGGTCGTGGCGGGGGACGTCGATGCGTTGCGTCTGGCGCTTTCGGAACTTCTCGCGAACGCCATCGCGTTCACGCCTTCGGGCGGTCGTATCGATGTCACCGTGGGCAAAGACAAAGGATCCGCTTTCGTCGTGGTGAAGGACACCGGGTACGGCATCCGCCGCGAAGACCGGGAGCGTGTCTTCCAGCCGTTCCAGAAACTGCACATCGCCGAAGTGCGCGAGGAGGGGCACGGTCTCGGTCTCGCCATGACCAAGCGCATCATCGAGGCGCACGGTGGCACGATCACGTTCCATAGCGACGGCGTCGGTGAAGGGACGACGTTCCATGTCGCATTGCCACTGGTCATGGCGCGCGCGACACGCGTACCGACTTCCGCCGTCGAAGAGGTGCCGTCACGGGGACCCGATCGTCCGTTCGCCGGCCGTACCCCCGCTCAGCCCGTCCATTGACGCGTCCTCGCACCGTCCATCAGCCTCTGCGTGTCGGTCGGGCCGCTCCGTCCGACTAGTGCTTGAGGGCGACCTCGCCCTTCTCGATGAGCGAAAGGCTGTTGCCCACCGCGAGGATGTTGCCGTCAGGGTCTTTGAACCAGCCGACCTTGAAGTCCTCCATGCTGGCGACGCCGTTCTTGGTCTTGATGCCCATCTCGGGCATGTCGTACTCCTCGAACTTCACGCCATTGTCCTGGAGCTGCTTGACCGTCTGTTCGACGTTCTCGACCTCGAACGAGCAGCAGGTGGCGCTCGAGCCGGATGGTTCGGGCCGCTCGTAGAGGCACACATGGTTGTTCTCGCCTACCTTGTAGATGACCTCGTTGTGCGTGCCGCCGGGTGTGACCCGTCCCACCTCTTTGAGGCCGAGTCTGTTGCCGTAGAAGTCCTTCGCGCGCTTGATGTCGGTCACCGGGATGGTCGTGATCACTTTGCCGTTCTTGATGGCCATTGTCTCACCGCCGAAGGCAACGCAGTCCTTGCCTTAAGTCGTGCAAGGAGCGCCCATACCGCAAAGGATGCCGTCATCTCCCGGAGCCTTGCAACATCGACGGCTCCGGGGTGTCGGTTCCGAGGATCGGCAGGGACAGCCGGCCACCTGCCCCTTCGCGGACATACGAGGGGCAGGATCCGTTCGTCGAGCGAGCCGTCGCGGAGCGACCGTGAGACGAGACGAGCGGAGCCTGGCCCGAGCACTTCCGCCCTCCGAGCGAAGCTCGGAGCGGAAGTGCGAGGGGCAGGATTCGATGCGGGAGCGAGTCGCCCCGAAGGGCGCAGGAGCGAGCGCACGCGAAGCCTGACCCGAGTGCTCGCCCGCGTCCAAGCGAAGCTTGGACGGGCGAGTGCGAGGGGCAGGATTCGAACCTGCGAAGGCCTTCGCCACGGGATCCTAAGTCCCGCCCCGTTGGCCAGACTGGGGCACCCTCGCGGGCAGAAAGAACAGGGGGAACGAGATGGGAGGAGGGTCGCGGGGGCCTAGTGGTGTTTGGCCCAGGCGTAGGAGCGGAGCTTGGCGGTGGCGCCGTAGCCACAGGACGAGCAGCGGCTCTTGCGCTTGTGGTAGGCGTGACGGCCGCATCGGCGGCACCGGATGTGCGTGGTGTGGCCGCCGGATCTGCTGGGGGTTCCTTTCGACATGGTTCACCTCGGTGAGTGGGATCCTAGGGGAGGACAAAGACGATGTTGTCGCCTCGGACGACGACCTGTTCACACTTCCTGGTCAAATCCTTTGCCTCGTACTCCTCGGCGTCCTTGAGGACCAGGTTCAGGTGGGGGTGGTCGTAGCCGTCGAGGATACCGCGGTATTCCCGGCCGCCTTTGAGCTCGACGACGACCCGGCTCCCGAGTGCGCCGTGCAGGATGTCCAGTGGTCGCTTCGACAACGGTTCCCCCTCCGAGGAGTAGGCGGCGAGAAAGGGGGGTATATAAATACGTGGCGGTGGTCGGGCGGGAACCCGGGACGCACCAGCATCGTTCGACCAGGCGCTGGGCTTTTACGGTGGTGTGGGGTTCTCACGCTTTGTCGGAGGTATCGTGCAAGTGATCCCAGACCAGAGACCGAAGAAGTCCAGTTCAATGACCGTGGCGCTCCTGTTCCTCGTGGTGACCGGATTCCTTGTCCAAGGGGTCGCCGGTGACCATCAGCCGGCGGACAAGGCGGGGGTGGCGGCGTCCGATATCGAGATCCTCTCGACCCCGGTCATCGATGGTTCGAGTTCCGAGGAGGCCCTCTTGCTGTCGACGACCCTGAAATCCTCGAACCCGACCGACCTCATCCTTGCGGTCGACCTGGAGTGCGCCCTGTGGACCGATGTCACGGTCATCGGCAACGACGACTCGCAGGCGGTCGCGACCGTTAAGATCTGGATCACCATCGACGGCGAGCCGATCACGGTGACCTCCTCCTCGGAGGATGACGAACCCGCCAAGGTGGTCTTCTGCAACCGCGCCTACCGCATGGCGACCACCAACGTCGACGACGAGGACATGCAGATCGACACCTATCTGTCGACCCGTGCCGCCCACGGCTTCACCTGGGTGACGTTGAACGTCGGCTCTGGCACGCACGAGATCGAGGTGTGGGGCCAGCTCGATGCCGAGGTCACCGGCACCGGGATGGCGAAGGCCGGCATCGGCAAGCGCATCCTCGTCGTGGAGCCGGTCAAGCTCGCGAACGACATCGTCATCTGAGCCGTCTTCCATCCGGATCTCTTCCCGCTCTTTCTTTACATGTCCACTTTTGGTGCCGCTACTTCGAACATCGCTCAATGACGCCTATATCGGCTCCTGTTGTGGCGAGGGATGATCGAGAGGTCCCCCCATGGTCCCCAAGTCGAACCAGAAGAGCGTAGGCCCGGTCGTGTCGATCCTTGTCGTCGCCCTGTTCGCGGGCGCCTTGTTGTTCCAGGGCGCGACGGCGGACCATGAGCCGGCCGACAAGGGTTCCGCGGCGGCGTCCGGTGTCGAGATCCTGTCCACGCCGGTCGTCGAAGGTTCGAGTTCAGAGGTCGTCTCGCTCCTCAACACGTCGTTGAAGACATCGAAGGGCACCGACCTGCTCCTCCAGGTGACGCTGGAGTGCTCCTTGTGGACCGATGTCACCGTGATGGGCAACGATGAATCGGAGGCCGTGGCGACGGTCAAGGTGTGGCTCGAGGTCGATGGTGCCCCGGTGGTGGTCGCGAGCGAGACCGACCCGGCGGACGAGGAGCCCGGCAAGGTCGTCTTCTGCAACCGCGCCTACAAGGTGGCGACGACGAACGTCGACGATGAGGACATGCAGATCGAGACCTTCTTCAAGACGCGCGCAGCGCACGGCTTCAACTGGATCCAGCTCGACCTGGAGTCGGGCGTCCACACGGTGGAGCTGAAGGGCGAGCTGTCGGCCGAGGTGACGGGTACCGGCATGGCCAAGGCCGGGATCGGCAAGCGCACCCTGATCATCGAGCCGACCAAGTTCGCCAACGACCTCGTCCTCTGAGGATCCCTCCCTTCTTTCTTTTCCCCCTATTCCTCTCTTCCTTCCTTCCTTCCTTCTACAGGCCTCGCTTCTCCAGGGCGTCCAGGCCGCTGACTACCGTCACGCCACCGGTGCAGCCCGACTCGCCTCATGGCCCGCGACGGACCGTCGTCTCCGGCGCGTCACTCCGACACAGGTCTCTGCCTCCGCTCAACAGTACCAGGTGTAGTCGACACCCGAAGGGAGGGTGACCCACCCGCCGCTGACCTTCGACTTCCCGTCGAGCCACTGGAAGATCTTGGCCATGCCGTAGAGGTTGAGGTTGGAGATGCATTTCGCGCCGGTGCGTTCTCCGCCGTCGCCGACGGGGGAGCCGTCGCCGTAGACGAACGGTGCGGGGCTGTTCATCAGATCCGGCCCGTGTTCGGCGGTCCAGGTGAGGGTGTGCCCGAGGCCCCAGATGTGGGCCACTTCATGTTTGGTGACCGCTTCGAGGTCGTTGATCTCGGGGTAGTCGGGCAGTGCCTGTCCGGCCCGGGGGGACGATGAGAACAGGCTGAGGGCGATGCAGCGCGGCGGATTGGCGCACGACGAGGCGACGCCGCGGAACTGCGGCCCGGCGGTCTCGACGAAGCCGATGACGAGGTCGTACTCGTCATGGACCTGTGTGCCGTCGAAGAGGGTGATGTCGAGCCGGATCTGGCGCAGGTAATCGTATTCGGGGTGGTCAGTGGCGAACTCGCCGAGGATGCGCTCCCAGTCACGGATGCCTTTGAGAACCGCGTTCAGGTAGTCGAGCCCGTTGGGGCCGAGCGGGTTGCCGAGGTCGCCGTGGGTCGGGGGGATGAGGAGGACGTTGCTGACGGCGCTGGGGAGGCTGCCGCCGAAGATGATCTGTTGGGCCCGCATGCCGATGTCGGGGCAGGGATGCGGATCGCCCGGGGGTGCCAGGAAGCAGAACGTGTAGGAGCCGGTGAACCCGCCCAGACCCATGGGGGCGTCTTCGGTGACCAGGAACCGGTAGTCGCCGCTCACCGGAGCGGCGGCGATCATGAGTCGCGTGTCGCCCGGATTCGTGTTCGGCGTGTCGAGGACGACGCCCTGTGGCGAGAGGAGGCGAAACGATGGCCGCTCGAAGTAGTCACCAGGAAGCAACGAGCCGCCGGTGAGGGCGTCGCGGATCTCGATGTTGATCGGCTCGCCGATGTCGACGTGGAAGCGGTAGTAGTCGTGCCGGTCGGAACCGCCTGCCAGCTGTCCTGTGTAGAGGCCGAGGGGTGTGACCGGTGTGGCGGTGGCGAACGTGTCGCCGGCGTCGCCGCCCGAGCCGGCGTCGTCCTGGGCGGTGGCCGCCGGGGTGACGGCGAGGGTGACGCCGATGAGGAGGATCGTCAAGACCACAGGCGGAAGGGGACGGGGCAGGGACAGGGCCATGAGAGACGACCTTCGAGCCCCGGCTTCAGCGATAAGCATTGAGGATGGGAAGCGTCTCTCTCTAGATTGGGCCCCCAAGATTGTCCATAACTGTCGCGCCTTCGCCGATTCCATTAAATGCCCCTGGAGTATCATCCACCTGGTGTGCCCCGTGCCTGACACAGACGCCCCCCGGACCCCTGGCAAGATCGACCCCCGCGTGCCGCGCTTCAACCAGGGTGTGACCGCGCTCCTGCTTGTCGTCGCCTTCGTCGCCGACCTGCCGCTCCTTGTCCCCGTGGTCGGGGTCGTCCTCGGCGCCGGCGCCTTCTTCGGACCCAAGGCCAACCTCTGGGGCCAACTCTTCACGAAAGGCGTCCGGCCGCTCTTCCGCCTCGGCGCACCGAAGAAGCTCAAGGACCCGGCGCCGCCGCGCTTCGCCATGACGCTCGGCTTCGTCTTCCTCGCCGCCGCCACCGCCGCACTCTACCTGCTCTCGGGCGCCTTGGGCCTCTGGCTCGGATGGGGGCTCGCCCTCGCGGTCGCCGCACTGGCCGGCCTCGCGGCGGCGACCGACATCTGCGTCGGCTGTGAAGTCTACGTGCTCCTGCTCCGTCTGAAGAAAGCGGCTCCACAAGAGGCATGATCATGGAAGCATACCTTCTCCGCGCGGGCGTCGTGGCCGGGCTCATCATCCTGGTCCTCGTCACGACGCTCGCGCACAGGAGGATCAAGTCGCGGCAGAGCACACACCGGATCGACCCCAAGGACGTCCCCGGCGGCCTCTCCGGCCCGCTCACCGTAGTCTATTTCACGAGCCGATACTGCCTCGAATGCGTCGACATCCCCGGTATCGTCCAGGCCGCCGCCCCCGAACTCCGCTCGGTCGCGCTCAACGTCTCCGAACGGCCCGCACTGGCCGCTCGCTATCGGCTCACCGCGACCCCCACGATCCACGTCGTCGACGAAGCGGGGCACGTCCGCTTCACCTGGGTCGGTACGCTCGACCCGCAAGCCCTCTGGAGGGAGATCCGCAACATCTGGGACGAGGTGGTGGTCGGGGTCGGGCGATCCCGGTGGACGGCCGCCACGGCCGAAGCGGCATAGCGCGTCGACGCCGACCGCAAGGCCCATGGCAACCTTTTTCGGAGACCCCCCGGTGCGAACCCTATGCGCGCCCGGACCCTTGTCCTCGTCATGATCCTCGCCCTGGTGACCCTCTCGGGTTGCACGACGCCGGAGAACGGCACCTCGGACCTCGGGTCGGACGCGCCTGCGGTCGCGAGCGAACCCTGCTATCCCGACCTCGGTTTCCCGGAGAAGGCCCGCGATCCCATCGTCGCGCTCGAGACCTCCATGGGGACCATCGAACTGCGCGTCTTCCAGAACGCCGTGCCGGAGACGGCCGACAATTTCCTCACCCTTGTCGAGGAGGGCACCTATGACGGGACCGAGTTCCACCGCATCATCACCGATTTCATGATGCAGGGCGGCGACCCGCGGACGAAGGAGGACCCGCCGGAAGAGCGCCTTCCGACCATCGACGACGAGTTCCATCACCTCCTGCGGCACGACGCCAAAGGCATCCTTTCCATGGCCAACGCCGGGCCCAACACGGGGACGAGCCAGTTCTTCATCACCTTCGGTCCGACACCGCACCTCGACGACCGGCACACGGTCTTCGGTGAGGTGGCGTCCGGTATGGACGTCGTCGACCAGGTCAACGAGGAGGCCGCCACCCAAGACGGGGAACCGGCGGTGCCGGTCACGCTCGAGCGCGCCCGGCTCGTCAGCCAAGGCGGCGGAGAGCCCGAGACCACCGGTGTCTGCATCTGGTCTCCAGACGCGTCGCACAAGGTGCCGGACGCCGGTGGGAACACGCAGTACCTGTTCGTGGTCGAGAACAAAGCCGCCTACCGCACGGACGCCACGATCACGATCGAAGCGCCCGAAGGCGTGACGGCGACCGTCGAGGGCGAAGACACGCAGACGATCGACCTGCCGGGACGGCAACGGGTCGCGCTCGTCCTCCAGACGGAGACGACCGACGCCGCCGAAGAGCATTCCATCGTCAAGGTGAAGGCGGAAACGGACCACGGCGATACGACCGAACAGGAGTTCGTCGTCTCCCGCTCGGACGAGGTCGGGCCGCGCATCGTCAAGGAGGGCGACGAGGTGGAAGGCCACTACATCGGCATGACGGTGGACGGCCGGCTTTTCGACACCTCAGTGGGGCCGCTCGCGCTGGATGAGGACGTCCCGAAGTACGGGACGTTCCGCGCACGTGAGGCGGCGCAATACCAACCCTTCTCCTTCACACCGGGCGGTGGTGTCATCCAAGGTTTCACCGACCTCGCCGTCGGCACACCGGAAGGCGGCAAATCGGCCGACCGCATCCCCCCGAAGGACGCTTACGGGGAGCGCGGCCAGAGCCCGCTCGCCGGCCGGACGCTGCTCTTCCAGCTCGAAGTGCTCGACATCAAGTGATGTCGCGCGCCACAAGCCGGTGCACGTCCCCCGCCCAGTGCAGAAGGAGCACGTTGCCTTCGGCGTCCGTCCCGAATCCGGTCACCTGTAGTCCCGTGACGCCGAGGCTCTCGACGCGGTGGTCGTCCTCGGGATGGACGGCCCAGAGGTGTCCTGAACAGAAGTCGGAGAAGAGGTAGGTACCCTCGAGGCCGGGCAGTGGCGTGTCGCGCAGAAAGGGTCCGCCGGTCACGGAACAGTTGCCGCCGCCATGGCGGTACTCGGCGACGGGAAAGACGAGGTCGTCGGGCGCCGTGCCGGTGCCGAAGCGGTCGGTGCCTTCGTAGAGGCTCCAGCCAAGGTTGGCGCCCGCTTGTTCGCCGTTCCGGAGCCGGTCGACCTCTTCGACGTCGTTCTGGCCGACGTCGGCGATCCAGAGGTCCCCGGTCGCCGTGTCGAAGCTGAAGCGCCATGGATTGCGCAGACCGTAGACGTAGATCTCGTCACGCCCGTCGTCGTCGCCGATGAAGGGATTGTCCGACGGCATCGCATAGCCTGTCGGTGCGGAGACGTCGAGCCGCAGGATGGAGCCGAGGAGGGTCTTGCGGTCCTGTCCGTTGCCGCCGGGGTCGCCGTGGCCGCCGCCGTCGCCGACGCCCATGTAGAGGTGGCCGTCGGGTCCGAAGATGAGGTGGCCGCCGTTGTGGTTGCGGAACGGTTGCTGGATGGTGAGAAGGACCTCTTCCGTCGTCGGGTCGACCGTCTCGACACCCGGCAGCGCGGTGAACCGGGACAAGCGCACGTCGCCTTTCCGCTCCGGCTTCTCTTCCGTCTTCTCGCACGGCTTGTCGGTGTAGGTGACGTAGAAGCGGCTGTCCGTCGCGAAAGCGGGCGAGAAGGCGAGGCCGAGGAGGCCTTGTTCGTGATGGCAGGTGCCGACCTGGTCGTGGATGTCGAGCCACGGGGTCGCCGCGGGCGCGCCCGCTTCGATGGCGATGACGCGGCCATCCTGCTGGACGACGAGGGTCCTTCCCGAGCCGTCCGGGACAGGGAGTGCGGCGACGGGCCGGTCGAAACCGCCTGCGAGCGGGTCCAGGTCGAGGTCAGCCCGGTCGAGGGCCGGGTCGTCGGGCGCCTGTGGTTCGGGCCAATCGAAGGTGGAGGGTTTGTCCGAGCAGCCGGCAAGCAGCGCGAAGAGGACCACCAGCACGGGGAGGAGGCGCACAAGGGCGGCTGGCGGCGTCGGCTGAAAACCGTTGCGGAAATCCGGGGCGCGTGGCACCGGACCACCGATTTATACCTCGGGGTGGTGCGGCGCTTCGTGGCAGGAGACCCCGGCCCGCCGGCGGAAGCCTCCCGGACAGGCCGCCGGATGGCCTTCCTGGGCCTTGGTGGCGCAATGGCGGCGCTTGTCGTCCGGTTCGTCCTCGCAGGGGACGCGAGCTTCACCTACAACGAGGCGACCTATGTCGAACTCGCGGCGCATCCGTGGTGGAGCGCCTATTATCCGGACACGGTCTTCGTGCGCCACCCGCCGGTGGCCTTCCTTTTGCTGTCGGTATGGACCGGCCTCTTCGGCGCGGATGAGGCCGTCGTCCGGTTCCTCGCGCTCCTCGCGACGGCGGCCGGCGTGTGGGCGGTCTGGGACGCGGTGCGGCGGATGGCGGGCCCCGTCGCGGCGCTGTTTGCCGGAGTAATCTTGGCGGCGGCTTTTCCGCTGCACGCCTATTCGCTCCAGGCGACGATGTATCCGTTCGCGTTCGCCTTCGCGGCGTTCGCGGTGTGGGCCCGCGCCGCCGGGCGCACGATGCTGGAAGGCTGGATGTACGCCGGGCTCGCGCTCACCCACCTTTTCGGTTTCCTGTTCCTTGCCTTGTGGGCGTTCGGTCGGCGTCACGAGCTCGGGCGCGTCTTGGCGGTCGTCGCGCTCCCTGCGCTCTGGCTGGTCGCCGCGGCGGTGGTCGCGCTCATCGTCAACACCGAGGGGGACGTCATGCGGCTCGGGCCGATCGGCCAGGCGGTGCGCGGTGCGCGGACGGCGGAGAAGGCGGTTGCGGTGGCGCCGCTCGTCCATCTTGCCGCGGGGCTGATGGCGTGGTGGACGCTGAACCCGGTCTTGGCCGGCGTGGCGTGGGGGCTGCGCGGCCGCTTCGTGGCGTGGACGGTCGCGGTCGTTTTCCTCGGCGCTTATTTCTTCATCGCGGCGCCGTTCCCGCGTTATGCGCTCATCCCGCTGCCGATGGTGGTGCTGGTGGGGCTTGTCGCGCTCATGGACCGGCCGCTCGTCTGTCGGGGCCGGAAACGAGCGTTCCAGGCTGTGGCCGTCGTCGTTGTCGCGCTCTCGTCGCTGCCGCTCGGCTTCGTCTATCTTGAGCATGGCCCGGACCCGCGGGCGGCCGGCGATGTGCCCGGGGTCCAGGAATGGCAAGCGGCGGTCGCTCTGGTGCCTGACGAAGCCGGCATCATCGCGACGAGCGGCCCGACGGCGACCGCCTACTATCTGGGCCAAGCGGGATGGCAAGTGGTCGACCGGTCGGAGGCGCCCTATCGCATCGTCCTGGAACGGGATGATGTGCTCAGGGAGGTGGTGCGGCTCGATGCGCCTTCGGACCTCGACGGGCCGGATGCCGTCGCTGCGGAGGCGTGGGTCGTGCCGGACCATTGGTCGGGTGTCGCGGACGATGTCGTACGCACGGGCCTCCGCACCTGCGGTGAGGCGAAGGGGCTCATCGTCTATGCCGGCGCCTGTTGACCTATTCCGTGACAGGTGCCGTGATGGGGTCGCCCATCGGATAGTCGCGGAACCTCTCTTCGCCGGGCGTCACGACCGGCAGCGTCAGGACGCCACCATGGACGGTCGCGGTGTGGGCGTTTCCGCTGCCGCTCGTCCAGACGTCTTCCGGCGCGATGCGCAGGCCGAGCCGATGTCCTGCTTCGATGACGGTGTCGCCGGGGAAGAAGCGCAGGTCGTACGTGACGGTCTCGCCGATGGGGACCGCGTTGGGTGCGTCGACACCGTCGCGGTGTCGGGCGCTGAGGTAGGCCTTGTTGACCCATTGTTCGCTGCCGTCGGGTGTGATGTCGACGAGCCAGACGGCGAAGTGGGCATCGTCGCGGTCGAGGCTGACGTTGATCGTCAGCTCGGGCCAGCCGCTCCAGTGCAGGTCGTTGGTGAGCGCTTCGGTGCGGTAGACGAGGGCGTCGAGGGCGGGCAATTCGTCGGGGGAGGCACCCAACGGGTCGGGTCGTCCTTCCTGGTAGTCGCGAGGCGTGCCGGAAGTGGCGTTCGCGTGGAGTCCATCGTCGCCGAGCCAGAGCCGGGTCGGTGTGGCGGGTGGCGGGAATGCCGCTTCCACGCGCCAGCGTCCGAGGGTGTCCTGCACCTGCACTTCGCCGAGCATGGCGTCGACGCCGGTGTCGAGGCCGAGAAGCCAGTGGTCGTACCATCTCCAGACCAGCTCCTGCCAATCCTGTCGTGACCAGTCGGGGTGGACGCGGTTCTCCTCGGGGTAGTCGTGCCCCCATTGACCGAGGAGGGCGACCTTGGGGACGTCGAGGTGTTCGTACCAGTCGCGGATGTTGTTCGGTTTGACGTTCCAGTCCTGCAGGCCATGCACGTAGAGGACGCTCGCTTCGACGCCGTCGACCTGTTTGCGGAACTCGCGTTCTTCCCAGAACGTGTTCCAGTCGCCGGAGTCGTCGGCACCCTGGAGCAGGATCTCGTCATTGCAGCCTGCACGTGTCGGAAGCTGCATGGCCGCTTCTTTGGATGAGCCGGGTTGCATGCCGTCGCCGACGATGTAGAAGCCGTTCGAGAGCATGGTCTGAAACGTGTAGGGGACGCCGTCGTAATAGGAGTAGTCGTATTGTCCGGCGACCGAGGAGACGGGGACGATGGTGACGAGCCCGGGTGGGGCGAGTGTGGCGGTCGCTTGTTGGGTCTCGCCGTCGTAGGACTTGCCGTACATGCCCACATTGCCGTTGGACCATTCTTGGGTGGTGAGCCATTGCACGGTGTCGTAGCCGTCCTGGGTCTGCGCCTTGGCGGTCTGTTCCAGGCAGCCTCCTGATTCTCCGGTGCCGCGCACGTCGGCGAACGCCACCGTGTAACCGCGCGCGACGAAGTGGTCGATGAGCCATTGGTAGCGCCAATAGGCGGGTCGTGCCGCGGGGTCCATGGTCGCTTCGGCCGCGGGGCGGTCCGCGCCTTCTTTCGAGTCGGGGCCGAAATAGGGACTCATGACGAGGATGGTGGGCGCTTTCCAGGCCGTGTCGTCCGCCGTGTCCGGGCGGAAGAGCCGCATGTGCAACTGTGTGTCGTCGGTGGACGCCTCATAGAACACCGATTCGCCGGGCAGGAGCGAAAAGAGCGCCTCGGACCGCTCGATGACGACCGCGGTCTCACCAGCGTCACGATCGGTCTCGCTCGCGCCGAGGCAGCCGGCCAAGAGGACGCCGAGGAGGACGAGGACCATGCAGGGGGCGGAAAGGCGGGTCATGGACGGTCCGGTTGAGGCGTGAGGCGATATGAGCCTTGTGGGGGTTCGCCCTTGTGGCGGCCGCTCTCCTGCTCCCGCTCCCGTCCGTGCTTGCGCTCACGGAGTGGAGATGTGGACCTGTTCCACGAGCGTGTCCGGTGGTGCGATCGATTCCCCGCAATCGCTCTCGGTGCGTTGGAGTCCGGGGCATCCGTTCGTCTCTTGCCACAGTTCGACGAGAAGAACGGTGTCGGTCTCCGGTATGGGACACATCGTCGGACAGCCACCGATGTCGTCGACCGCCCCGTCCGGATGGCTGTGCGCGAATACGATGACATGATGACCCTGGACGCTTTGCGCCAGTGTCCTGCCGTCGTCGGCGGCCGC
>JAHWKR010000053.1 GCA_019347805.1 Methanobacteriota archaeon | reverse complement strand
GTCTTGAGCTCGATGAGCTTGTCCCTTAAAAGGGCCGCTTTCTCGAACTCGAGGTCCTGGGCGGCCTGTTTCATGAGCTTGGTGAGCTCTTCGATGAGGGTCTTGCGGTCCTTCCCTTCCAGTTCCTGGTCCGAGAGTTTGCGCAGCCGGTTGAGGCTGGGGCTGCGTTGTTCCTTGCTCTCGCGGGCGCGGCGGGCGCCTTCGGGGGCGGCCTTGACGTCGCGCACGACGGACCGGGGCGTGATGCCGTGCTCTTCGTTGTAGAGGACCTGGCGTTTGCGTCGTTCGTTGGTGGTGTCGATGGCGGTCGCCATGGCGGGGGTGATGTCCTGGCCGTACATGATCACCTTGCCGTTGATGTGGCGGGCGGCGCGGCCGATGGTCTGGATGAGGCTCGTCTCGCTGCGCAGGAAACCGTACTTGTCGGCGTCGAGGATGGCGACAAGGGAGACTTCGGGCAGGTCGAGACCTTCGCGCAGCAGGTTGATGCCGACGAGCACATCGTATTCGCCGCGCCGCAGGCTCTCCAGGATGAGGATGCGCTCGAGGGTGTCGATGTCGCTGTGCAGGTATTCGACGCGCACGCCGGCGTCCTTGTAGTATTTGGTGAGGTCCTCGGCCATGCGTTTGGTGAGCGTCGTGACAAGGACCCGTTCGCCGGCCTTGCTGCGGCGGCGGATCTCGGCCAGAAGGTCGTCGACCTGGTCCTGCTGGGGGCGCACCTCGATCTCGGGGTCGATGAGGCCGGTCGGGCGGATGACCTGTTCAGCCACCTGCGTCGACACTTCCCGTTCGTAGGGTCCTGGTGTGGCGGAGGTGAAGACGCAACTCGCGACCTTCTTCTCGAACTCGTCGAACTTGAGGGGACGGTTGTCGAGCGCCGAGGGCAAGCGGAAACCGAAATCGACCAGCGTGGTCTTGCGCGCGCGGTCGCCGTTGTACATGCCGCGCACCTGGGGGACGGTGGCGTGGGATTCGTCGATGACCATCAAGAGGTCGTCGGGGAAGTAGTCGATCAGGGTGAAGGGGGGTGAGCCGCGGGGACGGCCGGTGAGCGGCTGGGAATAGTTCTCGATGCCGTTGCAGTAGCCGAGTTCGCGGATCATCTCGAGGTCGAAGCGGGTGCGTTGCTCCAGCCGGGCCGCCTCGAGCAGCTTGTCCTGAGCACGCAGTTCGGCCAAGCGGTCGCGCAGTTGTTCCTCGATGCGCCCGATGGCCGCCGCCATCTCGCCCTCGGCGAGGACGAAGTGCTTGGCGGGGAAGATCGTGATGCCGGTGACGTCCCGCAGGGTCTCGCCGGTCAGGAGGTCGAAGTAGCCGATGCGTTCCACCTCGTCCCCCCACAGTTCGATGCGGATGCCTTCGTCGTCACCCGGCATGCGCACCTCGACGTTGTCGCCGCGAGCGCGGAACGTGCCGGGCTTGAGCTCCATGTTGTTGCGCGTGTAGTGGATGTCGACGAACTTGCCCAGCAGCGCGTCGCGGTCGATGGTCTGGCCCTTGGCGAGGAGGATGTGCTGTTTCTCGTACTCCTCGGGCGAGCCGAGACCATAGATGCAGGAGACCGAGGAGACGATGATGGTGTCGGGTCGCGTCAGGATCGCCTGGGTGGCGGCATAGCGCATCTTCTCGATCTCGGCGTTGATGTCGATCTCTTTCGAGATGTAGGTGTCCGACGACGGGACGTAGGCTTCGGGTTGGTAGTAGTCGTAGTAGGAGACGAAGTATTCGACAGCGTTCTCGGGGAAGAACGATTTCAGTTCCTCGTAGAGTTGGGCCGCCAGCGTCTTGTTGTGCGAGATGACGAGGGTCGGGCGGCCGGCGCGGGCGATGACGTTCGCCATCGTGAAGGTCTTCCCGGAGCCGGTGACCCCCAGGAGCGTCTGCCATTTGTCGCCCCGGAGGAGCCCTTCGTGGAGCTTATCGATGGCGTCCGGCTGGTCACCGGTCGGCTCGTAGGCGGAATGGAGTTTGAAGGGGGAGCCGGGGAAGGTCTTCGGGGCCTTGCCGGGTCCCGCCCCATCCCGACGGTCGCGGGAGACGGGGCTGCCTTTGGGACGGGTGCGCTTGCCCGCAGGCTTCGCGGTCGCCTTCGCCGTGCTGTCGGCCACGGAACGGACTAGCGGGTCGGGGTCTTAGGGGTTGGGGTGGCGTCGTGCAGTCGCGGCCGAGATGGCCGCATGAAGACCCGTCACGGTGTCATGGAGGGGTCGTCCTTCTCGTCCCCGTTTTCGTCCATGGCGTCCCGTGGCAGGTCACGGAGCGCCTTCTCGGCGACGGCGCCTTCGGCGGCGAGAAGTCCGTCTTCGAGGATGCGGCCGTGGTCGAGGAAGCCGATCAGCAGCCGGAGGCCGTGCTTGTCGTAGATGTCCTTGGCGCGTTGGTAGGCGTCGAGGGCGGCATCGGGCCGGTCGGTGGCGAGGTAGACCCGGCCGAGTCCGATGAGGGGGAGGACGAGGTCGGCCGCATCATCGCCATGTTCGTCGGTGTAGCGGTGGACGACCTCTTCGTAGAGCGCTTCGGCGTGCTCGAAGAGTCCGGCCTCTTCGTGGCGTTCGGCGAGAAAATCGTAGAACTCGCAGCGCATGTCGGCGGTCCACTCGCGGCTCGCTTCGACGCGTTCGACGGTCTCCTCGAAGAGCGCCGCCGCTTCTTCTTCGCGGCCCACCTTGCGCAGGGCGATGGCGAGGACCAGTGCGTCGGACAACGTCTCGGGGTCGTCGTCCTCTTCCCGTTCGGCGCTCTCGGCGAGCACCCGTTCCAGCAATCTTGCGGTCATGCGGCGGTCGCCGAGCGCGTTTATGCGTCGCGCGGTGCGCCGGACCCGTTCGGTCGCGGCCTGTGGGGTGTCGTCGGGGTCTTGGTGGGTGAAGGCGTCTTCGTAGGCGTGGAAGGCGGTGTCGAGGTCGCCGACGCGGAAGGCGACGACGGCGGCGTCAAGGAGGTCCTGGTCAGGGCCGTCGGCACCCAGTCGGGCGGCGCCGGCCAGTTCGGCCATCTCGTCGGCCGCAGTGACGTCACCCCATGAGAAGAGGATCTCTTGTGCGGCGCGGGCGGCGACGAGCGGCAACGGCGAGTCGGCTCCGGTGTCGGCCTTGACCGCGTCGACCGCCTGGAAGGCGCGCACGACCGCTTCTTCCTTCTCGCCGTCGTCCCACAGCGCTTCGGCGTGGAACAGGGTCAAGGGTGCGATAAGGGGATGCCGGGCGCCGGTGCCGCTCCGCAACAATCTCCAGGCGGGTGCCAGAAGGCCGTGGACGTGATCCCAGTCGTCGTCCTCGAGGGCGTCGCGCATGGTCTCGAGGATGCGGTGCAACCGGCCGGCGAGCCCGCCGTCCTCGTCGAGCCGTTCCAGTTCGCGGGCGGCCACCTCCGGCTCCAGCGTGTCGACGTGGGTCTCGGCGCATTGTTGCAACCAGGCGCGGCCACCGGTCTCGTCGCCGTCGGAGAGCGCCCGCGAGCCGGCCGCGAAGTAGGCCTCGGCGTATTGTTCGGGGCGAGACGCCTTGTCGAGGAGTTCGCCGATGTGGATCTTGCCGGCGTGGAAGTCGAGCACCGCGTGGTACCACGGGTCTTCGTCGGTGGCGTTGCGGAGGTCCTCGATCATGAGCCGTTCCCGCTCCGGGTCGCCGAGCCAGCGCTGCGACAGGAGGGCCAGTTGGGCGATGAGCGGGTCCCACCACTCCTCGAGGTAGGCTTCCGCGGCGTCGAGCGCGGTGACGTAGTCCTGCTCGGTGTAGGCGTCGACGACGCGCAGGTCACGGTCGTCTTCAGGATGGGACCCTGGCACTCTCCCCCGGATGCGGGGGCGGGGCTGATATGGGCTCCGGTCCTGTCCCTCGTCTAGACCTTGATGCGGGTCTTCGCTTCCTTGGAGGGCTCCGGGCGCCGTTCGCCGTGCCAGGTCACACCGTCCGGCACCTCGACGCCGGTGCCGAGGACGCAATCCTCGATGACGCTGCCGGGACCGACGTAGACGCCGTGGCCAAGGACGCTGCCGGTGACGCGGGAGCCGCGGCCGACGCGCGCGGAGCGCATGAGGAGGCTGTCGCGGACGGTGGCACCGGCGTCGACGATGCTACCATCCATGAGGATGGTCGAGTCGACCGTGGCGCCGGTCTCGATGGTGACGTTGCCGAAGCGGTTGCGGCCGATGCGCGCCGCCTGGTCCTGGTTGGCCTGCAAGAGGTCGCGCGGGTTGCCGACGTCCTTCCAGTAGCCTTCCAGACGGTGACCGTAGAGGGGGGCGCCGACCATGTTGGTCCAGAGGTCGTTCGACCAGTCGTACTTGGTGTCCTCGGGGATGCGGTCGAGCATCTCGCGCTCGACGACGTAGACACCGGCGTTGGTGAGGTCGGAGAACACCTCTTCCCGTTTCGGTTTCTCCTTGAACCGTTCGATGCGGCCGTCATCGTCTAGGCCGATGATGCCGTACTCGGTCGGGTCGTCGACACGGGTCAGCGCGATCGTGGCGAGCGCGCGTTTCTTCTGGTGGTAGGTCACCATGCGGCCGATGTCGACGTCGGCGACGACATCGCCGGACATGACGACGAAGGGGCCGTCGATGAGGTGTTCGGCGTTCTTCACCCCGCCGGCAGTGCCGAGTGGGGTCTTCTCCTCTGCGTAGCGGATCTTGACGCCGAGGTGCTCGCCGTCGTCGAGGTGGTCCTGCAGGATCTCGCGCTTGTAGGCGGTCGTGACGATGATGTCGGTGATGCCGGCGCGTTCGAGCGACAGGATGGCCCATTCGACGACGGGACGTCCCGCGACCGGTAGGAACGGCTTGGGTACGTCGAACGTGAGGGGTTCGAGCCGTTGGCCTTTGCCTCCGGCCATCACTACTCCTTGCATCGTCTCCAGGCACCCCCTCGCATTATTTCAAGGGTATTGCCGCGGATGATGACCCATCAATCCGGTCAGGCGCCGAGGCTGATCTTGCCGCCCTTCTTGAGCGCGGCGATGGCGTCCTCGGCCTGTTCTTCGCGTCGCTTCGGGTCGTTCAAGGCCTGGCGGACGTTCTTGTTGATGTCCTGGACCTCGCGGCGTGCGGCGTCGCGGGCGGCACGTTCCTCGCCTCGGATGGCGAGCATGGACTCGCGGATCTCCATCGCCTTGGCATGGATCTCGTCTGAGCGTTCGCGGGTGGCGATGAACTCGCGGTGCTTCTGGTTGGCCTCTTTCTGCACCGTCTTGGCCTCTTCGAGCGCTTCGACGAACTTCTGGTGGGCCGCGGAGCCGAGCTCGTAGAAATGTTGTACCTGTTGGTGTTCTTCGTCGGCGCGCTTGAACAGCTCGTCGATGCCGGCGTCGATGTCGTCGAGGGCGACCTTGATCTCGCGGTTCGCATCGAGTTGCTTGCGCAGGTCGGTGAGTTCCTGCTGCTTCGCCTTGATGAGCTTGACGAGGTCGCGCTCGGCCTCGATGCTGTGGGGTTGGGTCTGCTGCTCCATCTCGAGGTCGCGGATCTGGCGTTCGAGTTGCCGCACCTGGACCGGGAGCGATTTTGAGACCTCACCCGATTTGGGCCCCTTGGTGGCGATGAGGGCCTTGGCCTGGGCCTGGTACTCGTCGCGGCGCGCCTTGGCCTCGCGCATCTTCTCGTTCCACTCGTCGCGCTCCTTCTTGGCCTTGTCCAGGCGTTCGCGGAACTCCTGGTTGCCCTTGTTGAGGAGGTCGCGCTCGCTGCGGAGCTGGCGCGCCAGGTCGTTCAGTTCGTTGCGCTTCTGGACGAGGGCGTCATACTTGGTCTGGAGATTGTCGATCTCCGTGAACCGCTCGTCCTTCTTGGCCTGGCGTGGTTGGGCCATGGGAAAACCACCGGGTAGGTCGGGCCGGTCGAGGACCGACCCTTGTTTAAGGTTACCGTAGCTTGTTGTTAAGCATTGCCCCCGTCCCTCCTGGAGGACACGATGCGCGGCCGGTGCTTCCGGCCAGGGCAGGGCGGCACGATGTGGCACGACCGGCAGGCATGGGGATGGCGGGAGCGCTTCAGCGCACCGCGAGTCGTGCGATACGGAGTACAGCACGGGGAGCGGAGCGCTCAGCGCGACGCGAGTCGTGCTATACGGGCCGCGAGCTGTCCCGCCATGACCCCGTTGTCGATGTTCACCACTGCCAAGGGGCTGCACGATTGTAGCATCGAGTAGAGAGCCGCCTTGCCTTTGCCGCCTTCTCCGTAGCCGCTCGAGACGGGGAGGCCGATCACAGGCACGGGCACGAGCGCGGAGACGACCGTGGGCAGGGTGCCCTCCCGGCCGGCGGCGACGACGAGCGCCCCCGGGTCGGCCTCGAGGACGCGGCTCAGGGCGGGGGCCAACCGGGCGGGGCCGGCGACGCCGCAATCGGCCTCGAGCACCGTCCGGGCGCCCATCCCCTCGGCCATCATGCGCGCTTCGTGGGCGACGGGCAGGTCGCTCGTCCCGGCGGTGACGATGCCGACGACGCCTTTCGGCTCGGGTGGATTGAATGCGACAGTACGGGCGACGAGGAAGCGCGCGGTGGCATGGTGGTCTAGGATCAGGTCGCTCTCCTCGAGCCCGCTCGAGTCCAACGCGTCCGTGTCGAAGCGGGAGACGATGGCCTGGCCCCGGACCGAGCAGGCGGCCTCGACGAGCGCCCGCACCTCGGCGGGGGCCTTGCCTTCGCCGAGGATGACCTCTGGGATGCCCGTGCGGATGTCACGATGGGTGTCGAAGCGGCCGAAATCACCGACATCGGTGACGGCATGGATCGAAAGCGCCCGGCGTGCCTCCTCGACGGTGATGCGTCCCGCGGCGAGGTCGCGCAGGGTGTCGTCCATACGGCTTCCTCAGGCGAGGGCGACGCGGACCCGCGCCTTCCCTTCCGGAGCGGTCCAATGGAAGTCGACCTCTTCTTCTCCACCGGCGGGGACATCGGTCTCGCGTTCGTCGACGTCCTCGCCGTTGACGTTGAGCTTGATGCGGACGTCCTCATTGTCGGTCTCACCCGTGTTGCCGATGACGACGGTGGTGGTGACCTCGTCGCCGGGTCGGAACACCTCGGGGTTGTGGCGGACGTCACGGATGGCGGTGTGGGCGACGCCTTCGCGCACGAGGGTGACGACGCGGACCTCTTTCGCCTTCTTGGTGAGGGGGTTCTCCTTGTGGAACGGGACGGCGATGACGTCCAGTTCGGCCCACTCTTCCGGGTCGGCGCCGGTGGGTGGCCGCACGGCGAGGACGATGTGGGCCTTGTGGGCGAGGTTCTTGCGCGCAGACAGGAACACCCGCAGGGCGTCGCCTTCGCCGACGAGTTCCTTGAAGCCGGAGGGAAGTTCTTTGTCGACCGAAAGCGAGGCGGACCAGCCTTTGGGGGGTCTCGAGACGCTCAGTTCGATGGTCGCCGGGCGCCGTTTGCGGCGGTTGGTGAGGGTGAGGGCGTAAGTGGCGGTCTGGCCGCCGGCCACCTCGGCGATCTTGCTCTCCGGCTTGAGGCGCAACATGCGGCGCGGCGTGATGCGCGCGAAGAGGACGATGATCCAGGTCAGGACCGCGAGAAGGAGCAGCGTGCCGTAGCCGAGGACGACCCATTCCGAGGTGTTGTCGGTGGGGCTGTCGTTTAGGGGCTCCCGGATGTGCAGGGCCGCCGCGATCGTGCAGATGAACTCCTCGAAGGGCGACGCCTCCGCATTGGTCCCCACGTCGCTGATGATGGGCTCCGCCTGCTCGCACGCCTCCGCCGAATTGGCGTCGGTCACTCCCTGGGCGCTCACGACGGGGAGCGCGAGGAGAACGAGGAGGACGAGGAGGGCGGGCCGGAGGACGTGGAGGGGTCGGCTCATGTCGATGGCTCCTGGGGACTAGGCACCCTTCTTGACGATGTCGCCCTTGACGCGGACGCGGTTCTCGTCGGGACGGGCCGTCCACTTGAAGACGACCTCCTTTTTCTCTCCTGGGGAAAGGTCGAGCATCTCGTGGGCGACCCGTTCGTCGTTGACGAACAGGGACAATCGCAGGTCGGTGACGTCTTCGTCGCCCTTGTTGGAGACGGGGACGGTGGTGGTGACCTCGTCGCCGGCGGAGAACGAGGCGGGGTCGTGGACCATCTTGCCCATGGCGAGCTTCGGCTTGCCTGCCTCACCGGCAGCGGCACCGGCGCCTGCTGCCGCGGCACCGGCCGCGGCCGCGCCGGTCTCGGCCTTGCCTTCCTCTTGGGGCGCCTCGGTCTCTTCCGCCTCGGCGTCCTTCTTCTTGCGCTTCAGGAGGCCGCCCATCTTGCCTTTCTTCTTGCCGCCCTCGTCCTCGGCCGTTTCGGCCTCGGCGGGCTCTTCCTCGCCTTCGGCCTTCTTCTTGCGACCGATGAGGCCACCGAGCCCCTTCTTCTTGGCGCCTTCCTCGCCCTCTTCTGCGGCGCCCTCTTCCTCGGCACCCTTCTTGGGCTTCTTTTTCTTCTTCTTGCCTTCCCCTTCGGGCGGGGTGACGCCGATGTTGACGATGGTCTTCGTCTTCACCGATGCACCGGGTTTGAGGGCGGAGGTCTTGCCTTCCTCGTCGGTCGGGGTGGCGGTGACGGTGATCTGCGCCTCTTCCTCGTATTCCGCCTCGGCGGGCGGGATGACGGTGAGGAGGACGGTCTCCGGTTCGGCGTCGGGTCCGCCCTTCAGCTTGAGCGTGTCCGGCGAGAGGGAAGCGGACCAATCCTCGGGCACACCCTTCAGTTCCATGACGACCGGGGTCTCGACCTCCTTCTTGGCCGTCGACGACAGCGTGAGGTCGTAGGTGGCGGTCTCGGCTCGCTCGATGGACTGGAAGCCGTCATGGGAGACGGTCATCTTGATGCCGCGGTTGACGAGCATCATACCGGCGTAGCCGGCGGCACCGAGCACGATAAGGGCGACCAGGATAAGGAGGATGAGCACCCACGGGACGCCGCCGCCTTCGGGACAGCTCGAGGGGTCACCGGTCTCTTCCACGACCTCCTGATAGGTGAATCCGGGACATGAGGCGGAATCGGATTCCGGGGTGATGGTGCCGTCCTGCGGGTCGGAGCCGACGTTTTGTTCCACCGCGTCGGTGAAACCGTCGCCGTCGTCGTCGGGGTCGATGCTGTCGGGCAGGCCGTCGCCGTCCGCATCGGGCTCGGAAGGGTCGCCATAGACGTACTGGAACGGGGTCATCTCACCGAAGACGATGTTGTAACTGCGCGTCGGGTGACAGTCGCTCGTCACCGTCGCGACCACTGCCAGGGATGTGTTGGCGGGGAACGTGTACTGGCTCGCGGTGAAGGGGATGCCGATCTGGACCGAGGATGGCAGGGAGAACTGGTTCCCGGCAAGATCCCCCGTGAAGGTGTAGGAGCCCTTCCAATCGTCATGGGAATGAAGACCGGCCGGCTCGAGGGGTTGCACACGGATCGTGATCCCGAGCGTGCCGGGGTTGCGCGGGCCCGCCTGCGTGCCGCCGGTGAACTGCACGGTGATGTTCGCATCGGCGACCGGTGTCGACGGGTTCTCGAAGAAGCGTTCCGAGAGCCAGACGAACTTGTCGGAGGATTGGGCGCCCGGTGCGCTGCAGGCCGGGGCGACAGAGACGCTCCCGGAGCCCGCTGAGCCGGGTGTACCGGCTAGGGCATAGATGGCGGCCGCGTCCTCGAAACCCGTGGTGTCGTTGACCGGCGGATCCTCTCCGCTCAGCGCGAACGTCACGTCCAATGGTTCCCTGCTCGGGTCGAGTTCGATGCCTTGAGCGTACGCCAGCGGGGCGACAGCGATCAAGAACAGGGCCATGATGGAAATGATGGTGGTGGTGCGACCGGTGCGGAAAAGCATCGTCTGGGTTCCTCCAGAAGACTCGGTTAAATACCGGGACGGGCCGCGGCTACCCGCTTGGGGGTTATGAGGTTTATGGATTCATGCGGGGACGACGCTTCGGGGGCTCTCGAGGTGACTGGCGCCCTCTCGAAGAAGGTCTCCCCTATGCCCTGTGTTCAGGGTTCTCGTGGTCGAAGCGGCAGCCGGCTTTCCAGGCGCGGCGGTCGTTGCCATAGGCGGGGATCCCGCCGGCTTCCTTGAGGATATGGGCAAGGTGCATCAGGTTCCAGCTCATGATCGTGGTGTTCCGTTGTGTGAACTCGTTGTCGAACCCGACGGGCGGTCCGTCGTCTTTCGGGTCTCCGTAGGAGGGTCCGGGTCCCGCTTCGCCGATCCAACCGCAATCGGCCTGCGGCGGGACCGTGTAACCAAGATGCGACAGGGCGTAGACGATGGACATCCCGATATGCTTCATGCCGTCCTCGTTGCCGGTGATGACACAGCCCCCGACCTTGTTGTAGAAGATCGATTGTCCTTCGTCGTTGAGTTCTCCGGACATGCCGTAGAGTCGTTCGATGAGGAGCCGACAGACGGATGACTCCTCGCCGAGCCAGATGGGGGTCCCGATGACGAGGATATCCGCCGCCTGGACCTGCTTCCAAAGCTTCGGCCAATCGTCCCGGTCCCACCCATGCTCGGTCATGTCGGGATAGACACCCGGCGGCACCTCGTGGTCCAACATGTGGACCTGCTCGACGGCCACTCCGGCCTGGCTCATGATGCCGTCGACCACGTCCAGGAGGAGGCCGGTGTGGCTCTTCGACGGCTTCCGTTTCAACGAAGTGTTGATGATGAGGGCGCCGAGATCATCGTAGGCGGCCGGCTTCTCCGGAGGATCGGTGGCGCTCATGGAGAAGGGCGCGAAGGTGTGTCATTGTGTGAACCTTCCCCTGGGGGACAGCCATGGACGGCGGTCGGGGAGTGCCACCGCAGTGGCACACCCCGGCCGGGAGCGAGGACCGCAGGTCCGAGCCAGCGGTCGGGGATATCCGCCGAGGCGGTACCCCCGACCGGGAGCGAGGCACGTAGTGCCGAGCGAGCGGTCGGGGATTCGAACCCCGGATCTCCGGCTTAGAAGGCCGGTGCAATATCCAGCTATGCTAACCGCCCAGATGAAGGTCGCTGGTTGCGCAAAAGGGGGTGGGTCTTGAATGAAGCGGGGAGGAGCCAAAACCTGTCGCACGCGCGGATGGACGAAAGGAAGACCGCCGATCGGGCACAAAATAGGAGGAGTGGACTTGACGGGGAAGGAGCCGCGAGGCGACGCCTGCCGTCAAGGGCACGAGGGGCGGGCACTGCGCGGAGCGCAGCCGCCCCGAAGTGGACTTGACGGGATTCGAACCCGTGGCCTCTTCCTTGCGAAGGAAGCGATCTACCGGTCTGATCTACAAGCCCATCCGGAGTGACGCACGTCGCAAAGCGGGTGCGCTGGCCGCGGGACCGGCTCCTTTCATTTGAGGCTTTCCGTGGCGTGTCCGTGGCACCGTGTGCCGTGATGCCCGTGGCCGGTCGCCCTGCCGAGGTCGAGGGTCGCGCTCCCCCTTCTTTGCCGCCCGTTTAGATTAAATAGGGGACCTTGCCTCGCAACTTCTACTTCCCTGGCTTTTGCCCGAGAAGGAGACTCCGTTATGAAGCGAGGCTCACGTGTCTGGAAGAAGCGCGGACATCAGCGCTGGAAGTGGCGCAAGAAGAAGATGCGTCGCCGCAAGCGCGAACAGGAGAAGCGCAAGTAGCGGAGCCGTCAGTAGCTGGGGGCATGGTGTAACCAGGCATCATTGTGGGCTCCAGTTACCTTTCGCCACCCCATTCGAGGATGATTGGAAGAGGGTCTGCCGATCTAGTTGTGATGAATAACTGGAGCGATGACTCGACCCGGTGGCCTGCTAGAAGAGACCCGCCGATCTGGGTTCGAATCCCAGTGCCCCCATCTCCACCCTCCACTCGCTCCGCTCGTGTTTCGGGCGGGGTCGGTGGCACCGGCAGGCGCCGCCTCGCGGCGGCTTCCCCAGTGCCTCCACTCTTTCCCCTCTCCACCCACATGCCCGGGTCCCGTGCCCGGGCGTCAACCTGAAATAGTCCGGCCGCGAGCCGGTCTTGGAGCGATCCCCATGGTCAAGTTCACCGGTCCGTTCATCCTTTCGGCCATCGTCACCCTATTGGGTGTGTTCTTCTTCGTGGGCGCGGTCGCCGGTCTTCTCTTCGCCGCGCCGACCCCCGCGACCGACATCGGTCTCTACGCGGTGACGGTGACCCTCCTGGCGCTCGGCCTCCTGGGCATGTGGGCGTCGGTCGAGGAACAGAAGACCCACTAGGGCTCTTTTCGTCGTCCGTTTTCGGTGGACGCTACGCGCCGACTCCATCGCCGCAGCGCACCGCTTATCGCCCTCCGCGGCGCACTCTGCCTTACAACCCCGGCACGAGCATCGGCCACAACCATTGCACGGCGATGACGAGGACGACGAGCGCGGCGATGGTCATGGGGATGCCCGCCTTGGCGAAATCCTTCGGCCGGACCGCCCCACTGGCGTAGATGATGAGATTCGGTGGGGTGCCGATGACGAGGATGAACGCGAAGGCGCTCGCGATGGCGGTGATGATGCCCATGGAGGCGACGTCGAACTCGGCCAGGATGGCGAGGCTGAGGGTGATGGGGGCGATGACGGCGACGGTGGCGCCGTCGCTGAGGAAGTTGGTCATGATGACGATCACGACGATGATGATGATGAGCAGCCACAGGATGTCGATGCCGGCGCCTTGTCCGGGCAGTAACAGGAAAGCGTGTTGGGCGAGCCATTCGGCGGCCAGGGTCTCCTTGAGGACGCGGCCCATGGCGAGGGCGGCGCCGTAGACGAAGGCGACGCCCCATGGGATCGTGCTGCGGGTGTCTTCCCAGTCGAGGATGCCGAAGACGAACATCAGCACGGCGCCCAGGATGGCGATGGCGCCGAGACCGAAGCGTTCGCTCCCGAGGACCCACAGGACGACGGTGAAGGCGAGGATGGCGATGGCGGCCCATTGCGGTTGTGTGAACCGGTAGGCGCCGGGGTCGACCTTGGCGCGTTCGAGACGTTTGAACGGGACGCGGAAGGCGAGCGCGATGACGATGTAGGTGACGGGGATCAAGACGAGCGTGAGCGGCGCGGCGAGCACCATCCAATCGAGATAGGACACCTGGACGTCGTAGATGTCGCGCAGATAGCCGAGGGCGACGGCGTTGCGGGAGCCGCCGGACGGTGTGGCGAGGCCGGCGATGTTGGTGCCGAAGGCGACCGCGATGAGGAACGCCGGGGCCATCTTGGGGTCGCCCTTGAAGCCGGTGTTGCGGAGGATGCCGAGGACGATGGGGAGCATGATGGCCGCGATGACGTGGTCGGAGAGGAACGCGGCGAGGATGGCGGACGAGGCGACGATGCCGAAAAGGAGCGTGTGCGTGTTGCGTCCGAAGACGCTCAACATGCGGTGCGCGAGCACTTCGTCGGCACCCGACTTGGTGATGCCGTCGGCGAGGATGAGGCTGCCGAGGATGAAGAAGAAGGCGTCCTGGGCGTAAGGTTCGAACGCTTCGTTCGGGTCGTCGCGGATGCCGAGCGCGAGGAAGCCGACACCTGCAAGGAGGGCGGTGACCGGCAGCGGGAGCGCCTCGGTGACCCAGAGGTAGACGATGAACAGGAAGAGGCCGATGGCGTTCTTGCCTTCGACGGAGAGGTCGCGCGGGGTCGGCAGGAGGAGATAGATGGCGAGGAACGCGATGCCGAAGAAGAGCTTGCGCAGGCGACGCAGGTTCTGTCCGGACGGCAGGCGACGCACCGGTGCGCGGTCGCCGCCTGGGATGCGGCGGAGGTCGAACCGTTCGGTGTCCTCGTGGCGGCGCACGTTGCTGCGGGCGCCGCTCTCGATGTCGATGTCCGGTCCTGGCGGTGCCCCTGGCAAGGCCGGCACCCGGTCCATCGGCGGACGATCCCCACCGGTCGGTCCTTTTCCTTCCTCCTCGCTCATGAATGGATCACCAGGAGCGGCCGGTCCGTGTGGATGACGAGGTGTTCGACGATCGGGCTCAGCCCCGCGAACGTCGTACGACTGCCCTTGGAGGAGAGGGAGACGGTGGTCGCGTCGACCGCTTTGGCATGCTTGAGGATGGGGCGCGCGCGGGAGCCGATGACGGGTCGTGGGAGCGCGGTGGTGGTGACCGGGACCTTGAGGCGATCGGCCGTCGCCGCGACCTCGGAAAGGAGCGCGTCGGCCTGGTTGCGGCGGCCGCGGTTGTAGACGTGCACGACCTCGAGCCGGCCGCCCCACATCTCTGCGAAGGCGGCGGCCTGGTGGAGGGCGCGGCGGGAGCCGGGCGAGCCGTCATAGGCGAAGACGATGGGCCCCGACCGCAGCGGGTCGTGGTGGGTGTCGCGGTAGAGGAGCACCGAGGCGGGGGTCTTGCGGATGATCTCGTTGACGATGCTGCCGAACGGGATGCGTTGGTATACGGCGGCGTGGAACCCGCCGGTGACGACGAGGTCGACCTGGTGGCGGATGACGTATTTGGCGATCGTCTCGGAGGTGTCGCCATAGCCGATGGCCTTGGTGGTGTTGACCCGTTCGGCGACGCTCTGGGCGTATTGTTCGAGCGCCTCTTCGGCGACCGATTCCAGGGCGGTGTCCATCGCGACGATGAGGTCGGCACCAAGGATGCCGGTGATCTTCTCGTCGACGATATAGAGGGCGTAGAGGGCGGCGTCGGTCTTCTCGGCGATGGCGCGTGCCGCCCGAGGGGCCTTGAGGAGCGGTCGTGACGGGTCGAGTTGGACGAGGATCTTCGTGAACAAGGGTCACACCGGGTGGCGTCTGATCGGCAATCGATGGCCGCGCGTGTCGAGGAAGATGAAGAGCCAGAGCCACAGCGCGGCCGTGGTGATGATGAACATCCAGGTCGAAAAAAGCCACGAGAGCGTCGGGACCGTGAAGTAGGTCGCTCTCAGGCCGTAGGTGAACCGGGACGAACTGCGGTTCGCCAGTTGCGCGAGGTATTCGGCGGCCTCGACATGCTCGAGCTGTGCGATGAGTTCGGGCGAAACGCCGATGAGGGTGTTGAAGAGCATCACGTGGCGGAGGGAGAAGAGGAACATCAGGAACGCGAAGCCGAGGAGCGTAAGAAGAAGGTAGATCTTGTAGCGCAACCAGCCGAAGTCCTCGATGCCGAAGAACGACATGAACGCGCTCTCTTCGATGGGGGCCGTTCCGCGCCCGGCGATGCCGGAGGAGAGGAAGAACGCAAGGACAAGGAGCACGGAGCTGGCGAGCCAGGTGGTGGTCATGATCTGGTTGCGCACCGCCTGGACGGCGAGAAGGGTGTTGCGCGACTGCAGGATGTTCTCGACCCAGTCCTTGCGGTACCTGTGCACCTTGCCCTTCACCGTCGAGAGCGGCATCATGCGCCCGTAGACGTTGTAGCCGATGTGGTAGCCCAGCGTGGCGACGAAGAAGATGACGAGCGCCACCATGTTCAAGTGGTCGATGTCCATCGGCGGGGGCGGTGAGCGGGTCGGGAATTATAAAAGGAAGGTGGAAAGGAGGG
>JAHWKR010000052.1 GCA_019347805.1 Methanobacteriota archaeon | reverse complement strand
TGGTCTCGCGCATCCGTGTGGCCCTCACCGGGTGGGGCAAGGACCCGATGAACGTGACGGTCGTGTATCTCGCTCCCTTCGACAAGATGCTTCTTCGCGGAATCGAGGCGACGCGGGAGTTGGACAAACGGGCCGGCATCAATAACGGAGACAATGTGTTGGACATCGGATCAGGGCTCGGCGGACCCGCGCGGACGTTCGGAGCGGAGAACGGCGCCGAGGTGATCGGGGTCGACCTGGTACCGGAGTTCGTCGAGACGGCGAACGTCTTGGCCGAACGCACGGGGGTGGAACGGCATGTGCGGTTCCAGGAGGCGAACGCCGTCGACCTGCCCTTCGATGACGACACGTTCGATGTCGTGACATCCATGGCGGCGTTCATGAACATCAAGGACAAAAAGAAGGTCTATGCGGAGATCCAGCGTGTCCTCAAGCCGAACGGCCGCTTGGCACAATTGGAGGTCATGCAGGGACCGAACGGACCGCCGCATTTCCCCGTCCTTTGGGCCGCCGAGCCGTCGTACAGTTTCCTGGAGACGCCCGACAACATCAAGGCGATGCTGAAGGAGGTCGGCTTCACGGAGACCGCGTGGGTCGACGAGAACAAGCCGGCGCTCGAGTGGGCCCAGAACATGGCGCGCATGATGCAACAGCAAGGCCCGCCTCCGGTCGGGCCGCACATCATCATCGGCAAGGACGCGGGCTTGCGCGTGGCCAACTCGACGAAGAGCCTCGCCGAAGGCCGCGTGACGACCGCGATGATCGTCATGACCGCGACCGGACAGGTCACAAGCGGCCAGAAGACGGAACGCGTCGCGAAGCAGTGAGGATGAACACCTAGGCTGTCGCGTCCTGCGTCACAAGGAACGGTTCCAATCCGGGCAACACCTTGCCTTCGAGGAACTCGAGCGAGGCGCCTCCCCCGGTCGAGACGTGGTCCATCTGGTCGGTCATGCCGAAGCGTTCCACGGCGGCAGCCGAATCACCGCCGCCGACCAGCGTGTAAGCTTCCGCCGATGCCATGGTGTGGACCACCTGTGCGGTGCCTTGTGCGAAGGCGTCCATCTCGAACACACCCATCGGACCGTTCAGGAGGATGGTGCGTGCCTGTTGCAGGTGGCGGGTGAAGATCTGCGCCGTCCTGGGTCCGATGTCGAGGCCCATGCGGTCAGCGGGGATGGCGCGCGATTCCACCACCTTGGTGTCGGCATCGGGCCGCAGTCCGGCGGCGACGACGAAGTCCTCGGGGAGGACGATGTCGACCTCCTCCGCCTTGGCCCTGAGAAGCAGCGTCTTCGCCGCTTCGACGCGGTCGGCCTCGAGGAGGCTCTTTCCGGTCTCGTGGCCGAGCGCCTTGAGGAACGTGAACGCCATGCCGCCGCCGATGAGGATGCGGTCGACCTTCGGCAGCAGGTTCTCGATGAGGAGGATCTTGTCCGACACCTTGGCCCCACCAAGGACCAGGACGAAGGGACGCTCGGGGCGTCGCATCACTTTCGACAGCCGTTCCACCTCGTCCTCGATGAGGAAACCGACGGCGCCGGGGAGGTGGTCGGCGACGCCGCGGGTCGAGGCGTGGGCGCGGTGGGCGGTGCCGAAGGCGTCGTTGACGTAGAAGCCCTCCTTCCCGACCACCTTGGCCAAGGCCTTCGCGAAGCCGGGGTCGTTCTGTTTCTCCTCGGCGTGGAAACGCACGTTCTCTAAAAGGAGCACACCACCCGGTTCCAATCCGGCGGCGGCCTTCTCCGCCTCTTCGCCGATGCAGGAGTGGACGAAATGGACCTCGGTCTTCAGCAGCTTGCCGAGGCGCTCCGCGACCGGTTCGAGCGACAGTTCCGGTGAAGGCCCCTTCGGCCGTCCGAGGTGGCTGACCAGGACGACCCGGCAGCGTTCGGCGCGCAGGTGGTTGATGGTGGAGAGGGAGGCGCGGATGCGCTTGTCGTCTGATACGCGGACATGTCCGGCCTCGACGTCCAGGGGGACGTTGTAGTCGACCCGGACGAGGACGGTCTTCCCCTTGACGTCGACATGGTCGAGTGAGCGCAGTTTCATCTGGGGCCTCCGGCGGGGCAGGAACGGACCGGGCGGGATATAGGCATCGGCGAAGGAGAACGGAACGCCTATCAGCCTGTTGCGATGTCGCGGCTCCGGGATGGGACTCAACCTGCGCGCGCTCCTCAATCCTGCCATGGTCTCGCACCGGGACCTGGCGGGGGAGACGGTGGCCGTCGACGCCTATGGCATGCTCTATCAGTTCTTGACCACGCTGCGCGACGCCCGCGGGGAGCTCCTTGCGGACCGGCACGGCAACACCATCTCCCATCTCATCGGATTGGTGTCGAAGACCCAGGAGCTCTTGTCGGCCGGGATTCGTCCGGTCTATGTCTTCGACGGGCCGCCCCATCCGCTCAAGATGCAGACGCTCAAGAAGCGTGCCGAGTCGAAGGACGCGGCACGGCTCAAGCTCATCGAGGCCATCGAGGCGCGCGACCGGGACGCCATCCGGCGCCTGTCGGGCCAGACCACCTATGTCACGGACGAGATGGTGGCGAGCGCCACGGCGCTCCTCGATGCGTGCGGTCTTCCCTATGTCATGGCACCACAGGACGGCGAGGCGCAATGCGCGGCGCTGGTCGCGACCGGTGCGGTCGACGCCGCGGCGAGCCAGGACTACGACACGTTGGTCTACGGGGCCCCGCGGGTCTTGCGCAACCTCACCTCGACGAAGCGCGAGACCGAGGAGGTGCTCTTGGCGTCGCTTGAGATCGACCATGGTCTCGACCGGGACCGCCTCGTCGACCTGGCGCTCCTTGTCGGCAACGATTTCCATGACGGCGTAAAAGGCGTCGGTCCCGCGGGTGCGGTGCGGGTCCTGAAGGCGCACGGGTCGCTCGCGGCCTTCTTCGACAAGTGTGATAACGGGCACGTCCCGAAGAACGCGGCCGAGAAGCGGGTCGCCGCCGCCGTCGGCGAGTTGCGAAGCGACGTGGCGGAGAAGGTACGTGAGCTCTTCCTGCGGCCGCATGTCCTCGACGAGTTGTCCCTCTCGCCGGGCAACCCCGACGCGACCACCATCCATGAGCGTCTCGTCGAGGTGCACGGCTTCTCCGAAGGCCGTGCCGACACCTTCGCGACGACGGTGGTCACCCACTTCGAGCGTTTCCAGGCGACGTCCCGCGTACCTGTGCAGACGCGTCTTGCCGGTTAGGCGCTCCTCGTCTGGGAGTCTGCCACGGGCTCAGGATCCACCACCGCCTCGGGCACCGCCGCCACAGTGGGCATCGCCCGGTTGCCGAAGATCCACACCAGCACTGTCGTCGAGAGGTTGGTGAGAACGATGACGACCGCGGCGATGGCGGCGAAATCCTCGGTCCCGGCGATGCCGAAGCGTTGGTGCGGCACCTGGCTCAAGACCGCGGCGGCGAGCCCGAGCGGGAACATGAGCGAGACGGCGAGGCGGTCCCACGCGGGATACTGGTCTCGTTTGATGAAGAACTGGACGCTCAGCCATCGGGCGAAGCCGACACATGCGGTGAGGAGGACACCGAGGGCGATGAAGCGCACCGACCGGAAGACGTCGAGATCGAGCGTCACGCCGAGGCCGACGAAGAAGAAGGCGCGGATGAGGAAGACGATCTCGTTGTGGAATCCGGTGAGATGCTCATCGAAGACCGGCACCTGTTCCGTCTCTTGCCGTCGGTTCGGCCGTCCGATGCGGCGCTCCGTGGTGAACGTGCCGGTCTTCTTGCTGTTGCCGACCATGAGGCCGAAGATCAACACGGCGATGGGGCCGGAGCCGGACAACCACTCGATGCCGACATAGAGCAGGAAGAGCGCGGCCAAGGTGAGGACGTAGTCGTGCCCGGCGAACCAGCCGCGGCCGAGGGCGCGCGCCCAGACGAAACCGCTCGCGAGGCCACCGACGATGCCGAGGCTGAAGGTCGCAGCGATGCCGCCACCGATGCCTGCCGCGTCCATCCCGCCGTAGGCGAGCGCCGTGGACAACGCGTAGATGCCGACGATGACGAGGACATCGGAGACGGCGGCCTCCACCGAGACGATGGTGGCGCTCTCCGGCCGCACACCGAGACGTTGGATGAGGGGGATGACGATGACCACGCCGGCACCGCCGAACGCCATCCCGAGCAGGACGGAAGGGCCGAGCCCGTAGCCGCCGAGGAAATGGGCCACGACCGCACAGAGGGCGGCGGTGAGCGAGAAGACCACGAACGCGAGCACCACCCCGGCAAGGACCCCGTGGCGCAGGTGCGAGAAGCGCATCTCCAGTCCGCCGTCGAACAGGATGATGATGATCGCGACGACGCCGACGAGAGGGCCGATGGCGCGGAACAGGGACACCTCCACCAGGCCACTGACCGGGCCGAGGAAGACGCCTAAGAGAATGAGGAACAGGACGTCGGGCAACCGGTAGCGTCGGAACGCCAGGAGCGCCAGGAACGCGGCCCCCATCATGATGCCGACCGCCAGGAGGAACGACTCGACGTCCAAGCCCACGGAGCCTCCTTGACCGGGTCGGGATTTAAGGATAGACGGAGCCGGGAGATGGCAGAGACCGGGGGGAGCCGGGGCGAGGACCACCCCTCTCAAGGGGAGAAGACGCGGCTTCCAGGAGGAGCGCTTTAGTACGCCCGGACGCCTCGCCGGACCCGGATGGGATCCGCGACGGGAGTGGGTGGCGGCTGCGCCACGCCTCGCGGCGCCTCACCGGCAGGTCCACCATGAACCTCGACCGCTTCGGCCTCACGACCGACGACAAGACCATGTCCCCCAGAACACCGACCACGGTCTCGTCCGCTCCAACCCGCCCACAAGCCAAGGTCGTCGAACGCGCGATCCGCGACCGTGACGACCCGCGCCGCGGCATGGCCAAACCGATCGTCGTCCCGGAGCACATGGCCCCCGAGGACCGCGCTGGTTTCCTCGCGCGTGTCCAGAGTGCGGCCGAGGAGATCCGCACGGTGCGTGACACCGCGATGGCGGAAGGCCGCACGCCGCGCGCCCTGCTCTTTTCCGACATGGACGTCGACGGCATCACGAGCCACACGATCATGCGCACGGTCTACGAACGTCTCGGGTTCGAGGTGGAACCGGTCTTCTCGAAAAAGTTCAGCGACGACATCATGGACCGGCTGCGCCGCGCCGACCACGACATCGTCACCGTGACCGACCACGGTTCGCCGGCGCGTGACGCTTTCGGTGACCCGCCGGTGCTCGTCCTCGACCACCACAAGCCGCCCGACCCGGACCAGGACCATTCCCATCAGGTCCATCCCATGCTCTTTGGCCTGAACGGTGCGGTGGAGGTCTGCTCGGCGGGCATCGGCTACTTGGTCGCCCGCGCCATCGACGCCGAGGCGAACCGAGACCTCAGCGTCATGGGCGTCATCGGTTCGGCGGGTGACATGCTCGACCTCGACCATGGCCGCTTCGTCGGCATCACGGCCACCGAGGTGGTGGAGGACGCGGTGCGCGCCGGTCTCATCGAGCGCAAGACCGACATCCGTCTCTATGGTCGCCATGGCCGCTCTTTGAAGCAGCTCTTCCAGTACGCGGACGACCCGCGCTTCGAAGGCCTGTCGAAGAACGAGGTGGCGGTGACCCGTTTTTTGGCCGCGCAGGGCCTCAACCCCGAGGAGCGCTGGTGCCGCCTCGACCAGGAGACACGGGGACGCCTCGTGGGGCATCTTCTCGAGCGCGCGAGCGACCCGGACCGCGTGCTCGGCGAGGTCTACGAACTGACCGGCGAAGAGATCGGCGGACATCTGCGCGACGTCAAGGAGTTCGGCACACTCATCAACGGCTCTTCACGCTACGAGATGCCCGAACCCGTCATCGCCGTCCTGAAAGGCGACCGGGGACGCAAGTACCATCAGGCCGTGGACAACTACCTCAACCACAAGCGCAACATCATGAAAGCGATCCGGCTCATGCACGAGCTCGGCGTCAAGCAGACGGCGCACCTGCAATGGGTGCATGTCGAAGGACTCGTGCGCCACACCATCGTCGGGAGCGTCGCCGGCGCCGTGCAGGGGCGGTACGACGAGAACAAGCCGATCATCGCCTTCGCCTACGAGGCCGAGGACCTCACCAAGACCAAGGTGTCAGGGCGGGGGACGAGACGGCTCTGCCAGGAAGGCCTGGATCTATCACGGGTGATGCGTGAGTGCGCCGAGACGCTCGGCGGAAAAGGCGGCGGACATGACGTCGCGGCGGGGGCCACGATACCGGCGGGGACGGAAGAACGCTTCATCGACATGGCGGACGCCATCGTGGGAGAGCAGTTGGGGCATCTCCACAAGCGGGTCTGATCACGACGCGGTGCGGTCCGTCCACCAGCCGAGGATGGTCCCAGAGAGAAGGTACACCCCGGCGAGCACACTCGCCATCGGGAACGGGTCGGGCACACGGTCGGGGACGATGGCGACGAGATGGAACAGGAACACGCCCGGATAGACGTTCAAGAGGGCGACGACCCCGAAGAACGCGGCCGCACGTTTGATGGTCCCGCGTCCGACCGGCTCTTCCTCGACGCGTGTCGCCTGCACATACACCACGACAACCAAAGCGAGACCAGCCAAAAGGACGGCGGCCACCACCACGACAGGCGCAGCGTGGATGCGGGCGTAGCCCGCGAACAGGAACGGAACCAGGAACGAAGCCACAAGCCCGCCGAACCATGCACCGCGCCAGCGTTCCTCGACCGGAAGCGACGGACGTAAGACCACGTACGCCTGACCCATCAGCCCCCCGCCGACGACCGCCACCGCGACCCCCTGCAGCCACGCTTTTTTCCAGATCGGCTCGACCAAGAGCGCGTGCAGCGAGAGGAACACCACGAGCCCCATGATCCCGACGACGGCCCCACGCCCTGCAGCGTCCCATGCGACCGGTCGCGGCGTCAACGCGTACAGACTCCGGTGCCGTCTGATGACCGTTTCCTTGTCGCCCGTCACGACCGCATCCACCGTCGGCTTCAAATGGACGGAGAAACGGACCGCTTCCCCCGGGTCGCCAAGCCCATCCGCCCCGAACGGTCGTGCTCCCATGGCGCCCCCGAGTCCGCGACACCGTTGGCTTATACGCACGACGACGACATGGGACTCGTCATGGTCCATACCAGCCCGTCCGGTTCGACAGGCGACAACACCGTCAAGGCGCGCGTCGTGGTCAAATCCTCCACGGCACGCAAGAAGCTCATCGAAGAGGTCCCCCTCGAAGACGGTGAGTTCCTTGTCGAGGTGACGGACCGGATCACAGAAAACGGCGCGAGTTTCGTCCAGCCCATCGACCCGAGCGCCGAGGTGGTGGCCCGCTTCCTGCCCGAGCTGCGCAAGGCCCTGTTCGAGGAGGGCGCCGAGATGCGCTTCAAGACCATCTACAAGGTGCGGGAGCTGCGTGGCATCGAACGCACGCTCAAGGCCCCGAGCGGCGACATCGTCGACACGCGCCCCCTGAACCTCTTCGTCATCAAGCGGCACAACCCATAAGGCCGTTCGGCCTGATTCCCCTCCTCCCGCCCACCGGGCCCTTTTTCAAGCGAGGACCGACTCTCCCCCTTGATGGCGACGGACGGCCCGAGCGCGCGCTCCGAGGACCCCGATGCGGTCCCCGACACGAGCACCGGAGAAAGCGGCGGCTCCGTCGACGAGGACGAAGCCCCCGCCCTGGCCGCCCATGAACCGTTCTCGGGCATCGACGCCGATGTCCTTTTCGACGCGGTGCCGAACCCGGTCCTCGTCATCGACCGCGGCGGCCGCATCACCGCCGCCAACCCGGAGTGCGCTATCCTCCTCGGCCGCCCGCAGGACCACTTGGTCGGGCACCGCCTCGAGGACCTTGTGGCGCTCTCGACGGAACGTTTCCAGGACCCCATCCGGGCCACCTGGGAGCACACCAAGCCGATCAAGGACGTCCCAGGGGTCATCCGGCTAGGCCAGACCGAGATCCACGTCGTCGTCTCCGCGACCAAGATCGAGACGCGTGTCGGACCGTCGGTCCTCTTGATGCTGAAGAACGCGACACGCGACCAGGCGGTCATCCGTGCCATCCGTGACGTCGCCCGCCGCGCAGCCAGGACCGCCGACGGTCTCGCCATGATGGGCGAGGGCACCGCGTCCAAGGTCGAGGAGATCCGCGGCTCGATGCGCGAGATCGCCCAGGGCACCCAGGTGCAGGCGTCGAAGGTCGAGGAGACGGTCGACGTCATCAAAGGCCTCGCGATGAGCATCGACACGATCAACAGCCTCGCCAGCGAGGCGGCGGGGCGGGCCGTCACGGTCGCCGACGAGGCGCGCACCGGCACCGAGGTCGCCGAGCGTGCGCTCGACCGGCTCGGCCGCATCATCGAGGGCGTCGAGTCGTCGAAGGACCTCGTCGTGGAACTGGCGCGCCACATCGAGGAGGTCGAGGGGATCCTCGGCTTCGTCAAGGAGATCTCGCAGAAGACCAACATGCTCGCCCTGAACGCCGCCATCGAGGCGGCACGCGCCGGCGAGCACGGACGCGCCTTCGGTGTCGTCGCCGATGAGGTCAAACGCCTGAGCGACCATACCCGCGACTCGATCCGGGACATCTCGCGCATCATCGAGGAGGCGAAGCGCGACACCAACCAGGTCGTCCTCCTCATCCAGGACCGTACCGCCGAGGTGAAGGACTCCGCGCAGGTCGTGCGCGGTGCGCTCGAGCGCTTCGAGACCGTGGCGAGCGAGATCATGGCCTCCACCGACCTCGTCGAGCGCATCAGTCATGCCACGACGGAACAGAAGCGCGGCGCGGGCGCCATCGTCTCCGCCATCGACGAGGTGGCGGCGGTCGCCGAGGAGGCCTCCACGAACACCGAGCACACTTCGGCGCTCGCCAACGAGATGGCCGAATCGGTCGAGGCGCTCACCGCGGCGACGACCGAGCTCACCGCCATCGCCGGCAGCCTCCACAACACGTTGGACCGCTATTTCCAGCAGCACCTCCACGAGGAGGGGCCGTGGTCCGTCGGCGACGTGGAGGACCCCCTTGAGGACCCCGAGGAGGACGAGGGGCAGGAAGGATGACCGGGACCTATGTGGTCTTCTCGACCGGCGGTTCCCGCTACGCCCTTCCTGTCGAGACGGTCCGTAAGGTGGTCCCGCTCGGACCGATCACGCCGGTCCCCGGCACCTCGCAACGGGTCGCCGGTGCCGTCAACCACGAAGGCATGGTGCTCCCGGTCATCGACCTCGCCGTGGCGCTCGGCGGGACCCGCGGGACTCCTGAGGAGCCGTGGGTCATCGTCCTCGACAGCGCCCCCGACCCGGCGGGTCTGTTGGTCGAAGCGGTCGAGGATGTCCTTACAGGCGACGAGGACCCGGAGGACGCGCGCGAGATGCTGCGCGGTCGGCTCCTTCCGCCCACACAGGACGGTCGGGAGGCGGCGCGGCGGCACGACGAGGAGGCCGAACGTCTGCGCAGCACGCTCGAGGAGAGCGCGCGCATCATGGGTCTCTCGCCCCTCGCCTCGGGGCCGGTCGACCATGGAGAGGAGACGCTCGACGGCGCGCAGGCGGTCTGGCTTCTCGACCTCGAACGGCTGCTGAGGGGGAAATCGGCTTGAGCGGCATGGAGGCGTACCGGGGGCTCTTCGTCGAGGAGGCGCGCGAACATGTGCGGGCCCTCGCCGACGGACTGGAGGCTCTCGCGGAGGGCCACGACCCGGCCGTCATCGATGCTTTGTTCCGTGCCGCGCACAGCATCAAGGGGAGCGCGGCGACCATCGGCTTCGAGGATGTGGCACGGCTCGCCCACGCCCTCGAGGACCATCTCGACCTGTTGCGCAGCGCCGCTGCGACCGACAGCGCCTGGCTCGAACGGCTCGCCTCCGCAGTGGACGTGCTGGACACCGCCGTGGAGCGGCTCGCCGACGGGCTCGACCCGGAAGGGCTCGACGAGCACACCTCGCGTCTGCGCGCACTGCTCGAGGATCGTCCACAGGCGACACCGGCCACGCCGCCAGCATCGGCGGCGCCGATGGAGGTCCCCTCGTCGCTTCGGGTGGCCTATGATGACGCCGACACCGGCACACGACTCCTTCTGCGCATCCGCACGGCGAGCGATTGCGTCGCGCCGCGGGCAAGGCTCATGGTCGCCAAGCGCGCCGCCGCGCAGGTCGGCTCGCTCGTCCAGGTCGACCCGCCCGAGGAAGTCTGGCGGGACCTTGCACCGAACCGGGCGCACACCGTCCATCTGCTCATCGCGACCGACCAAGACCCGGAGGCGGTGCGCGCGCGCTTCGCCGGCATCCCGGACATCGAGGAGGCGGTCGTGGTCGCCGCGCGGGACACACCCCTTGCAGCGACGACGCGGCCGGCACCGGACGACGTCACGGACGCGCCGCTGGTGCGACCGAGCCCGACGGTGCGTGTGCGTGCCGAGGCCATCGACCGCCTCGTCGAACTGATGGGTGAGGTGCGGATCGCGCAGACCCAGCTCGAGCGGCGCATCGGCGAGGCGCTCTCGGAGGCGGCGCCCTATCCGCTCAGCGAGACGCTGCGCCGCCTGGAGCTCGGGGTGCGCGGGCTCTACCAGGATCTTCTCGACATGCGCACGGTGCGTGTCGCGCTCCTCCTCGACCGCTTCCCGCGCCTCGTCCGGGAGCTCTCCGGCGGACTCGGCAAGGAGGTGCGTCTCGTCGTCGAGGGCCGCGACACGACCTTGGATCGCAGCGTCGTCGAGACCTTGGCCGATCCCCTTGTGCACCTGGTGAAGAACGCCCTCGACCATGGCATCGAGCCGCCGAGCGAGCGCGAGAAGGCGGGCAAGGAACGGCAGGGGCTCCTCCGCATCGAGGTGCAGCGCGGGCCCGCCGGCATCGAGGTGGCGGTCTCCGACGACGGACGCGGCATCGACACGGAAGCGGTCAAGCGTCGCGCCATCGAACGCGGTATCGTCGATGCGGAACGGGCCGAGCGGTTGTCGCAGGACGAACTGGTGCTCCTCATCACGACACCGGGCTTCTCGACCGCGCGCGCGGTCACCGAGGTCTCCGGCCGTGGGGTCGGCCTCGATGTCGTGAAGACCGGCATCGAACGTGTCGGCGGGTCGATGCGGGTGCACAGCCGTCCGGGCGAGGGGACACGCATCGTGTTGGACCTGCCGGCCTCGCTCGCCGTCATGGAAGCGCTCGAGGTCGAGGCGGCCGGGGTGCTCTGCTACATCCCGGTCGACAGCGTCGTCACGAGTCTTCCGCTCGAACCCGGCGACCTCGCCCGGGGCCGTCTTGACCCGCCGTCCGAACGGACAGCGGGCGAATCGGCTTCCACCCCGGCCGACCTTCTGCTTTGGGACCGGGGGGACGGTCGGCCCTCGACCTCCATCCCGGTGCTCCCGCTCGACGACCTGCTCCATGACACGTCGGAAGGGCAGAGGACAGGTCCACCCGTCGCGGTCGTCTTGGAACGGCATGGTGTGCGTCTTGCCCTCGCCGTCACCCGCATCGGCATCCTCCAGGAGATCGTCGTCAAGCGCCTTGTCGTCCCGGGTGAGGCGACGCCCCTCGTCGCGGGGGCGACCATCACGTCCGACGGCGCGGTGGCCCTCATCCTCGATGTCGCCGCATTGCTCGCGGAGGCGCACGCACGGCTGCAAGTGACCGTTTGACCGGTCGCATCTCGGTCCGACACGCACGTGACATGTCTGCATCCACCGAAGGACGTCCGGGACCTGGCGCCCGAACGCCCGACCTCCTTCGTCCCCCAGGGACAGCGCGTCATGCGGGACAGACGCCTTCTGGCCCGACACGGCGTTCGCCCGCGCTCAAGCGCCTTATATACAAACGGCACACCAACCAGATGTGATGACGTCACGCGGGACGACACAGAGCCGCGGTTTCGCCAAGATCGATGCGCTTGTGTCCGACGGGTATCGGGTGGTGGACGTGGATTCGGACGACACCTTCGTCGGTGTGCGCCTGTCGCGCGGGGAGGAGACGACCACAGTCTTGCTCTCCCATGCCGACTTCGTCCATGTCTTCCCCGGCTTGGCGCGCGTCATCGACCGGCTCGACGACGGCTCGGGGCGTTAGAGCCCGACCACACCGTCCATCTTGAGGTGGAACCAGATGCTCCCCGTCGCCGTGGCGGTGATGCGGTGGTCGCCCGGGGTCAATGTACCGAGCGCTCCTTTTTCGGTCGCGTTGTCGGAGACGCGGACGCCTTCGGTTTCCCAGATGAGCCCGTCGGGGCCGTCGAGCCGGAACGTGTAGCGGCCGGTGCCGACGGTCTCGAGGACCAGTCGGACGTCGGAGAGGGTGCGGTTGAGGTGACGCTCCGCGGTGCCTTCGCGGACCACCGGGTTCAGGGAGAACGATTCCTCGACCAATGGGACCCGTTTGTCCGCCTTGCGCGCATCATAGGCCCCGATGCCGACGATGTCGCCGGTGAAATGGCGCACCTGGGCGACGAGGAGCGCCTCGCCGTCCCCGACGTCGACGAAGATGGCGTGGACGAGGTCGTGCTCCCCGTTGTTGGGGAGCGGGACGAGGTCGGATGCGTAGGTGACGCGGGCGCCGGACGAGACACGGGCGTCGAAGGTGGGGTCGGCGGCGCGGGCACTCCGCATCGCCTCGGTCGAGTCGACCAGGAACCGGCCGCCCATGTTGATGGCCCACAGGGTCGCCAGTTGCGCGTCCTCGGTCTCGCGCACCCAACGCGTCTCTGTCGCGACGGGGTCGGTGGTGACGGTGGTGGCAAGGAGCTTGCCGTCCTGGGTGGCGAAGAGGAGGGACCAGACCTGACTCCGGCCGTCGCCCTTTTCGTCCCCGGCGGTTTCGATCTGCACCACATTGGGGCCGAGGAGGTCGCTGAGGTAGGGGGAGCCCTCGATGCGCGCCAGATACTCAGGAGGTCTGCCCTCATGGCCGACGAAGCCGATGAGGTGGGGTCGGCCACGGATGTCCTCGACGTCTCCAAGGGCGATGCGGTACGCCTCGAGGATGCTGAGCGGTCCTGTGACCGGCGCCGCATCGGCGACACAACCAGACAGCGGCACCGCAAGGACCACGATCGCCACCAGGAAACGCACGCGTCCGCGGTCCATCACGGTTCCGACCTGTATGGGTCTTGAAAAGGTTTCGTGGGGGGAGGCGGTCAGGTTGGCCGAAAACGGTCCATAGGCACCAGCGGGGGCCTGGGCATGTCAGCGTCACGGGAAGGGGTCCGGTCGGCGGGGCCGTACGTGCATGACCAACACCCTTGAATAAGCTCCTTCGGTTGCCGCGACGACGATGCCCGCCATCCAGACGCGAGGGCTCACCAAGCGGTACGGCCGTTTCACCGCCGTCGACCGCCTCGACCTCGTCGTCGAGGAGGGCGAGATCTTCGGGCTCCTGGGGTCGAACGGGGCGGGCAAGACGACCACGATCCAGATGCTGACCACGCTGACGCGTCCCTCGGGAGGGACGGCGCGCATCTATGGCCACGACATCCGGATCAAGCCGCGCGAGGTGCGCAAGCACATCGGCGCCGTGTCGGACGGCATCAACCTCTATCCCGACCTGAGCCTGCACCAGAACCTGCACTTCTTCGGCCGCGGTTATGGTCTCAGGGGGCATCGGCTCGAGGCGCGGGTCGACGACGTCCTGTCGCGGGTCGACCTCCTCGATTGGCAGGACGAGCCGCTCGGCACCTATTCCTTCGGCATGCGCAAGCGGGCCCAGATCGCGGTCGCCCTGGTCCACGAGCCGAAGGTGCTCTTCATGGACGAGGCGACGACCGGCATCGACCCGCAGAACAGCATCCGCATCCGCAACCTGGTCCAGGAACTCGCCGCCGAGGGCATGACGATCGTCTGGACGACCCACATGATGGAGGAACCGGAGCGGTTGTGCGACCGGGTCGCCATCATGTCACGCGGCAAGGTGCGGGCGCTCGGCAAGCCGTACGAGCTCGCGCGCATGATCGAGAAGGAGAAGACCATCGAGATCCGGGCGCAACGCGACGCCAACCCGGAGCAGGTCCGTTTCATGGCGGGGGTGCTGCGCCGGCGGGGGCTGCCGGTCATCGACGGCGATTGGCGCTCGGGGGCGGTCAAGCTGGTGGTGGCCAAGGATTTCGACATGGGGGATCTCATGGCGGTGACCGACCGTTTCGGCTACATCCACAGCATCAACACCATCGGCCCGAGTCTGGAAGACGTCTTCATCCACTATACGACCATCGGGAGCGACAAGGGACCTGCCGAAGAGCCCAAGAGCAAGGAAGGACAGGCGGCGACCGGCACACGACGCGGCCGCCCTTCGGCGGCCGCCCGGAAGTGACACGTGATGTGGTTCCGCACCGCCTGGGAGGTCGGCAAGAAAGAGCTTCTGCATCTGCGGCGTGATCGCAAGAGCATCGGCCTCACCATCATCCTGCCCCTTGTCGCGATGATGTCGTTCGCGCTCGCCTATGGCGACACCGACGTCCTCGGCATTTCGGAACACCGGGTCTACCCCATCGGGTTCCAGAACTTCGACCGCGGCCCCGAGGGCGACATCCTCATCGCCCAGTTCAAGGCGCTCGAGACGGAGGCTCAGGAGGCGCGGGGGGAGGTGCAGACGGTGTCGTTCGAGGTGACGGAACTGTTGCCGACGGACGATCCAGAGGAACCGGTGCGTCAGGGGGACCTCTACGGGGTCATCGTCATCCCGGAGAACTTCACGGGCAACCTGCGCGCCGATGGCCGACAGGCCTACGTCTTCCTCATCGGGGACAACACCAAGGCGCTCATCGCGGAGAACCTCGAGAAGTTCACCCGCGTCCTTCTGGACGAGGCACAAGGCAAGGCGTTCGGCCGTCCGCCGCTCCAGGAGCCTCCGGCGACGCTCATCCAGACCCGGCACCTCCTGTCGTCGGACGTGGGTCAGTTGGCGGTCTTCTACCCGGGCATCATCGCGCTGCTCACCGCCTTCGCGAGCCTCAACGACATTGCCACCTCCATCACGCGTGAACGCACGGAAGGGACCTTGGGTCATGTCTTCATCACGCCGATGCATCGTTCCGCGTTCCTCACCGGCAAGCTCGGAGCGGGGGTCTTCCTCGGCCTCCTGCGTGGCCTCCTGCTGCTCCTTGTCGGCATCTACGGCCTGGGACTTGTCATGGCCGGCTCCTGGTTCGTCTTCTTCATCATCGTCGCGCTCGTCGCCCTCGCGACGCTCGGCATCGGCCTCATCGTCGCGGCGCTCGCCACCACGGAACGCAGCGTGCTCGTCGCGACGCTTCTCATCACCATCGTCTTCATGTTCCTCATCGGCGCCCTCACACCCGTCGAATACATGTTGCCGACGAGCCAGTTCGTCGCCCTCAGCCTGCCACCTACCTATGGCGTCGATGCCCTCAGGCGTGTCATGCTGCTCGGACAGGGCTTCACCAACGTCGGCATCCTGGTCGACATCGGCGCGCTCGTCATCGGGAGCGTGGTGACGTTGGTCGTCGGAGCGGTGCTGTTCAGCAAGCGGGGTTTGGGAATCAAATAGGGGTGGGGGTCTGGGGGGGGACGGAGTCCCCTCCCCCAGGTACCCGTGATCG
>JAHWKR010000014.1:15505-66362 GCA_019347805.1 Methanobacteriota archaeon | reverse complement strand
CGCCGATGAGGCTCGCGTCAAGGGAGACGAACAAGAAACGCGCCATGGTCGCGCATCAAGGCATTTCAGATAAACCATTGGTGTAGGCACGAGTGTCGCCGTTCAGCCGCCGAAGACGACATGGATTCCGGTAGGGAAGACGCCTGTTCTCGCCACACGTACCGCCGGACAAGTCGCTCCAGCCGACCCGAGTGTGTCGCGCTGTGCGCGGACGCGTGCGGCTGAACCCCGCCGTCCGGTCGCAATCCGCTTCCCTTTCCAGCGGAATGAGACGAGCGCCACCGTTTTATACGGATTTGTTCCTTTGCGGCGCATGCGGAGCGCGTTCCTGGTCCTGCTTCTAGGTGTCCTCTTCTCCGGCTGCACCGGTCCCACCGATCCGGAGCAATCGACCGTAGCCGACAGCCCATTGTGTCCCGCGCCGTGCGAGTTGGCGGCGGACACCGGTCCCGATCGGGCCTTCGAACCTGTGGCCGCGCGGCACCCCACCGACCCACTGCGCGGCGTCGTCGTCTCTGCGGTGTTCGTCGGCGATGATGAAAGTGGACTCGGCGACGGCTTCAAGGTCCACGTGACGGAGGACGGGGGGCGGACTTTCGACACGTTCTGGTTACAAGACGCACTCGAGCCGACCGACCCCGCCAGGCGCTACACGAACTATGGCGACCCGTGGCTCGTCTGGCTCGAAGAGGACAGGCTTTTGCTCTTCGGTGGGGGCGCCACCGGCATGGTCGCAGGGACACCCTTGGTGGCGTTCAAGTCGTTCGAGATCTTCGTGGTGACCTCGACGGATGGAGGGCGGACGTGGGGCGATGGACAGATCATCGCGGAGGAACCGGGTGTGATGAGCCTGCCCATACAGATGCCTTACTTCGACCAACAGCACGTGACGGTCGGGCCCGATGGGCGGCTTTTGGGCGGCTGGGCCCGAGTGTATTCCTACCCGGATGGTGCCTCTGCGTCGGACGTGCTGGCTACGCAATCCATGGACGGCGGCACCACGTGGGAACCGTCGGTCACGGTGGAGGAAGGCGACTTCATGAACGCCCGACCGGCCATCGAGCCAGATGGGACGATGTGGATGGTCTACCGTGACTACTCCGGCAGTGAAGCCGTGAAGCCGATGCACCTGTCGCGCTCTGACGATGGCGGGGCCACCTGGACCCAGGTGGACCTGGGAGGTCTTAAGTCGATTTCGCGGCCGAACATAGCGGCGGACGCCAACGGCGTGCATTTCACGATCGCAGAGCCCGTCGAAGACGGTTTCCCCCGCGTCACGCTTGTCACATACCGCGACGGCGGACTTTCGCGTTACGTCCTTGCGGAGATGAAGGGAGAAGGTGAACCTCTGATCACTGTTGCAGCGGATCCGCGTGGAGGCCTCTGGGCCACCTGGCTGGAGGTGCAGGAGAACAGCACCAATGTCATCTACGGGTGGCACCGCGATGCCAATGGCACCGAGCGGACGCAACGCCTGAGCGATACGCCCATCGGCCCCAACGACCCGGTCGGCTTCATCGACTGGCCATCGCTCGGCGACTACATGGGACTCGGTGTGGGGCAGGACGGTGCCATGGCCGCATGGGTGAGTGGCACCCGTTCCGGTCAGGATGTCCGTGCGGCCTTCCTTAGTTGACACGATGTCCAGGTGTGGCAAGGACTCGGAAGCAGCGGCCGGACGAACCGTTCGAGCCGACCCCTCGCCTTCGGCTCGCGACGGCTCACCTCCACCGTTGGGCGCCTCCTATGGATCCCCCCAACACATATGAAGGACAGACCGATTTTGAAGTCCGATGCGGTGGCTGGTGGCTCTCGTGCTCTTCGTCCCCGTCCTGGCTGGATGCGTGGATGCGGGGACAGACCGCGACGTGGAGGAGGCTCCCGCCGCGAACAGCAACATGTGGCAACGAGGCCTCGCTGACTTCTACGCGACGCCACAGCACGTCCGGACCGCCAATGCCACGGATCGTCGCGCCGATCTGGCAGCGCCGGACGACCCCACGTTCCAAGAGTTCGACGAGTCCATGCGACGTTTCATGGACCTGTACGAGATCCCGGCCGGTCAGCTCGCCGTCATGCACAATGACCAACTCATCTACACCGCCGGTTATGGATACGCCAACCGGGACGGGACCGGTTCGGTCGATGAGCAGACCATGTTCCGCTTCGCCAGCACCATCAAACCGATCACGCACGCGTTGATCATGCTCCAGATCGAGGAAGGCCTGTACGGCTGGACGGACCCGGTGTTCTGTATCCCTCCTGCTGCGGCGCCTGACTGCCGGATCCCGATCCAGCCGCACCCGGAACGTCCCATCATCGACGAACGACTGGGCGATGTGACGGTCCGACACCTCGTGGACCATACGGGGGGTTGGGGCAGTTCCATGACGTTTCTCAACCATCCAAGAGGTATCGCAGAGATGCGGCCTGTACTCGACATCGAGGGGGCCCCAAAGATGTGGCAGGTGGCTCAGTACGTCATGGGAGCCGAATTGCTCGATTCCCCGGGCACCGAGCGCGCGTATTGCAACGTCTGCTATAGTCTGCTCGGCCTGGTGGCGGAGGCCGCGACGGGCGTCGAGATGGACGCCCTGATGGACGCCTACCTGCTGCGGCCGCTGGAGCTATCGGGAGATCTCGAACTGAGCAAGAATCTCCCGGAAGACCGCAACCCTCGGGAGCCATTCTACAATGACGACGACATGGTTCCAAGCGTCTATGATCCCAACGAGACCGTCCGTGAGCCGGATGGCGGGGCCAACTTCGACACCATCTTCACGGCGGGTGGTTTTGCGGGAACGACGGAGGCGATCGCCGCCATATACGGCGCCTATCCGGAACTCATACCCTCCCGTGGGACTATTGGAGGCCTGTGGCAAGCCAGTCACGAGCGACGAGGGCATACCGGCTCAGTGACCGGCGCCAGTTCACTCTCCGTCTGGGCCGACGACAAGAACGGTGACTCCGGGACCCTCCAGTACGTCGTCGTGTTCAACGATATTGGCCCTGCAAGCGACGATTGCTATGTGGCTCCCGGCTTTCGGCTCTGTCCCCGCACCGCCATCGAAGAGGAGCTAATGGCCCTCAGCGTGCTCAAGGCTCAGGAACGCACGGCCCGGTAGCGGGTCGTGTCGATGCGATGCGGACCCACCCCCGCTTCATAAGCCCCATTCCACCCCTACACCACACCTTATTTCAACCCCCGGGGCTCCTGGTAAGAGAGCCGCTATGTCTGTCGACGTCCGCGACCAGTTCCCGGTGACGAAGACCCGCCTGACCTCCGCCGTGACGGGTGCAGGGATGCCGCTCACTTATTTCGATCATGGCGCCTCGACGCACGCCCCCGAATCGGTGCTGCATGCGCACGAGCGCTTCATCCGTGAAGCCTATTCCAACGTCCATCGCGGTGCGCATCATCTCTCCATCGTCTCGACCGAGGCCTATGAGGACGTGCGCTGGAAGGCGAAGGCGTTCGTCGGCGCACGGAAAGACCAAGAAGTGGTGTTCGCCGAGAACACGACCGACGCGCTGAACCTCGCGGCGCACCTCATGGCGGAGCGTCCAGGCGTGACGCTGGTCTCGGCCATGGAGCACCACTCCAACGACCTGCCGCATCGCGCCAAGGGACCGGTCGTCCATTTCGGCACGGACGAGAACGGCCAGGTCGACATGCGCGACTTCGAGAAGAAGCTCGCCGAGCACAAGGTCAAGCTGGTGGCGATCACCGCAGCGTCGAACGTCACCGGCATCCGCCCGCCCTTGGACGACATCGTCGACCTGGCGCACGCCTTCGGTGCCAAGGTCCTGGTGGACGGCGCGCAGGCGCTCGCCCACCTGCCCACCGATCTCTCGCGTATCGGTACCTCGGGCGGTCCCGATTTCTTCGCCGCGGCCGGCCACAAGGCCTACGCTCCGATGGGCGGCGCGTTCCTCGTCGCGCCTCGTGAGGTGCTCGACCACGCCGAACCCTATCGCCCAGGCGGCGGCACCGTGAAGTTCGTCGCCCTCGACGACGCCATGTGGGTCGACGGTGTCGAACGGCACGAGGGTGGCACGCCGAACGTCCCGGGGATCGTCGCGATGGGCGCGGCCATCGATTTCCTCCGTGGCATCGGGATGGAGGCGGTCCGCGCCCACGAACTCGAGCTCCTCAAGGCGATGTTCGCCGGCATGGAACAGATCCCGGGCGTCCGCTGGCTCGGCACCGCACCACCTGAGGACCGTGTCGGAACGGTCTCGTTCGTCGTCGACGGTGTTCCGCACGCGCTCGTCTCGACCGTCCTGGACAACGAGTACGGCATCGCCACCAGGAACGGCTGTTTCTGCGCCCATCCCTATCTGGTCGACCTGCTCGGCATCGACGACCCGGAGATGGTCCGGGAGCGCATCAAGGCCGGTGCGACGACCCGTGAGCCCGATTTCCCAGGCGCCGCCCGTGCCAGCCTCGGCATCTACAACGACATCGCGGATGTGGAGCGCTTCCTCGAGGCGTTGCACACGGTCGCCGCGAAGGGCTGGAAGGGCGATTACAGTTGGGCCGACGGCACCTGGGTGCACCAGAGACCGGCGATCGCCGGCACCCCGGCAGGCGCGTGACGCCGAAGCGCTCATCACCCTTCGCCCCATCCGTGGCCCAGATGCCCCAGGACCGGACCGAGCGGGACATGGACGCGGCCTATCGGACGCGCACACCGGACTACACGCGCCAGGCGCTCCAGGAGCTCTTCCTGAGACACCATGAGAAGGTGTCCAAACCTCCGAAATACAACAAGGAGACCCGCCGTTACACGTGCGGTGACCCCGAGTGCGGGGCGAGCTACAAGTCGGTCCAGGAACTGGAACGCCACTATACCGAAGCCCACGCGAGCGGGTGACAGGTACACCTTCCTCGAAGGAACCTTTTTAGCCCTTCGGGGTGACCCGGGGTTGATGAGGGAACCCGAGGGCGCCCCCCGACCTTCGCGTCTGCCCCGCTGGGCCTGGACGACGTTGGGCCATCTGTCCGTCGGAGCGGGGGCGCTCGGGCTCATCGTGCCCGGTCTCCCGACGACCCCGCTCATCCTTCTGGCCGCCTCTTGTTACGCCCGCGGTTCCGATCGGTTCCATCGCTGGCTCCTCGACCATCGCGTCTTCGGGCCGATGGTGCGCAATTGGCACGAGCATCGCGCCATCAGTCTGAGGGCGAAGGTCACCGCCATCGCCATCCTGTGGCTTGTCCTTGTCTCGACCATCCATTTCTTCGCGCCTTTCCTCTGGGTCAAGGTGGTGCTTGGCGCCATCGGCCTCGGGGTGACCGCGTTCTTGCTCTCGGTGCGCACCCGGGCGACGGAGCCCCTTCACCAGCCCCAGGCGCGGACCGACACCTCTGGGTTGGAGACGGAGAGTTCCAGGTAGCCCCAATCCTGGGTGCCTGCACGCGACCAGGATTCCTGGGTCGGCGTCCATTCCGGTCCGGTGGCTGCCTCGAAACGTTGCGCGACATCGATGAAAATGACCGTCCATCTGTCCCCTTCCTGGTGGGATTGGATGATGACCGGTCCGAAGCTGCCCATCAGGAACCCCTTGTAGGCGTCCGACGAGCGGGCGGTCTCGATGGCCTCTTCGCTCCCCGGCTGCCGGTCGTCGTGGAACGTCATGATGCCGGCATAGCGGCCGTCGCGCCAGAGGCGTCCCTCCCAGCCGCCGTCGACCGGGACGAGCACGGTCCATTCCTTCGGGTCGTCGCGCGGGAACACCAACGCGCCGGGTTCTTCGGGGTCGGGCATGTTGCCGAAGCGTGCACCGGCGAGGATGACCATGGCGAGGACGAGCGCGACACCGGCCCGCGCCACCGCGATCCGATCGAAGCGGCGGAAAAGGTGGAGGGCGATGACGACGAGGCCGATGGGGAAGAACCAGTCGATGATCCAATGGAACAGGTGGAGTGTGACGCGGCCGGCGGCGAAAGGCCACAGAAGGGGGACCCCGGAATACGTCAGGCCGTCGAGGACGAGGTGGGTCCATGAGCCGAGGATGGCGGCCGGGATGAACCCGTTCCGCCAGCGGAAGATGCCGAGACGCTCGGGCCAGCGTCTTGCGGCGAGGGCCAGGAGCCCGGTCGCCGCCAAGGCGTAGAGGGGGGCCCCGATGAGGGTGTGGCTGAGGCCACGGTGCTGGATGAAGTAGAGGCCGGGGAGGTGCTTCAACCCGGACATGAATCCGTCGAGGTCGGGGGCGAAGCCGGCGAAGCCGAAGACCGCGGCCAAGGCCGCCCGTCGTTCCCACACCGCCTCTTCCTCGATGCTGAGGCCGCTCGCCTTAGCTCGATGGAGGCCGAAGAGGACGATGGCGGCGGCATAGGGGAGCAGGAAGTGGGTGAAGACGTCCACTGAGGCACCGCGACGTGGGAACGGTTCTTGATGATTGCCTTGGTAGCTTTCGCTCGGGGCGGGAACGACCGCGCTCGGAGGTGCACAACAGGATCAGCGCGGTCGAACGGGTCGTCTCGGTGGCATGTTCGTGGTCGATACCGGCGTGTGCCGGAGCGGCCAAGCCGCGTCCCCATCATCCGTACAGGACGATGAGACCCACCGCGATGTTGGCGAGAACGAACGTCGGGACGACGTAGCGCCAGAAGTAGAGCCGGCGGGTTCGGACCGCGGGGAACTTGGGTTGCTGCGGGAGCACGCTCCAGACGCGCATCATGCGCAGGCCGAGCGAGGAGCGGAAGGCGCGCCAGCCGGAGGCAAAATAAAGTGCCGAGACCGCGGCGACGAAGAGCAGCGTCACGCCGACGAGCCGCACATGGTAGGCCGCGGAGGAGATGCGTCCATAGGGGTCGACGACGGCATCGAGGAGCCCGAAGACGGTATCGCGTCCCATGACGAAGAAGGCCATCAGACCGACCACGACCATGAGGAGGGTCGCGAAGGTGTCGAAGACGACCGCGAGGACGTTTCCGGTTGCGGGGACATCGACAGGGCGGCCGCGGACGGTTCGCATCAGGAGACGATGCCGCGTGGGGACTATATGAAGGACGGGGCGGACGTCCTTCGGGCCCCTGGGGCACTTGGCCGGAGGGCCGGCCTCCGGCAGACCCACCATGGTCGACCGGCTCTCCCGGGGACCGCCATAAACCATAAGAACAGACAACCGGACGCCACCCCTGGTCTCCATGCGTCCCAGAATGCTCCTCATGGCCTTCGTCCTGGTCGCGCCGGTCCTTGCCGGTTGCCTCTCCGACGACGCCTCCACGACAGATCTCACAGACCCCACTGAGCGGATCTACGAAGACCTCGCCAAGGCGTACGAGGAGGCGCTGTGGGACACCACCCATTCCTGGTCCGTCCCGATCACGCCGCCGCTCTACGACCGTCTCCCGTCGGTGATCCATCAGATCACGAGCTTCGACGGCACCCCCATCGAACTCGGCATCTTCCGACCCGACATCCCCGGTTGCCCGACCGACCTCGGCGCTGCGGAGTTCCCGGAGGAGTGCAAGACGCCGGTCATCATGGACTCCGGTCCCTATTACACACCGTCCTCCATCGGCACGGAATCGACCCGCCCGCCGACCGCGATCTGGATGGTCCCGCATGGCTACACCGTCGTCTACATGGCGGTGCGCGGCACCGGCGGCTCGGGTGGCTGCATGGAGTTCATGTCGCTGAACGAGCAGAAGGACGTCGACGCGACGGTGACCTGGCTCGGAGAGGCGCCGTGGTCGACGGGCGCGGTCGGTATGATCGGCCGCAGCTATGACGGCACGACGCCGTTTATGGCGGCCGCGTTCGGCAATCCCTATCTCAAGACCATCGTCCCCATCTCGGGTGTCTCGGACGTCCCGGACCTGATGTTCTCGAACGGCACCTCCGAGTTCCGGGGACCCATCATGCACAACGTCGTCTATTGGACCACCTTCGGTATCGGCATGGAGCCCACGGAGACCGCCGACTCGCAGGTCTGCGAAGAGGTCGCAAAAGGCACGGCGACCGGTGCCTACACGTCCGCGACAGGCGACTGGAGCGTCGCCGGGCAAGACGATTATTGGGAGGTACGCAAGTGGCGCGAGCCCATTTTGGAGAACTACGACGGCTCGCTCTACATCATCCACGGCATGCAGGACTGGAACGTCAACCCCCGCATGGTCGTCCCGTGGATCAACGAACTGCAGGACTCAGGACTCAAGGTCAAGGCGCTCCTCGGCCAATGGGGCCACGCCTATCCGGACCGCACCGATGAGCACGAGAACACCCGTTGGGACTGGGCCGAGACGCTCGTGCGCTGGTTCGACGCGGAGCTGAAGGGCATCGACGTCGACACCGGTCCGACCATCGAGGTGGAGGACCACCGCCACGACTGGTGGGTCATGGACTCCTATCCGGCCCGCGACCTCGTTTGGCGCAAGCTGGCGCTGAACGCGGACGGCACGATGACGAACGAGAGCGAAGCGAGCGGGAACCGTCTCCTCGCCAACCCTGCAGGACAACAGAACCTGCAGCGCATCACCCTGACCTCCGAGGAGTTCTCGGAACCGGTGCGCGTCTCCGGCCTCGTGCGCATGGACCTCAAGGTCACACCGTCCACGGCGACCGGCGGCAACGTCTACTTCCAGCTCTACGACATCTATCCCGACGGCCGTGCCCACTGGATGGGCCAGGGCTGGATGAACGTCCTCTACCATGAGGGCGGCAACGAGAAGCAGACGCTCACCCCGGGGCAGGCGGTCATCGCCAAGATGGAATCGGAGCCCCTCGAGGCGTTCCTCCCCGCGGGCCACAAGATACGCCTTGTCATCGACCAGGAGTTCACGGGCTCGCGCAGCGACGGCAACCCGAAGCCGGAGACCGGCCCCATGGTCGTCCACCTCGACGGCGACTCGGTCCTGAAACTTCCGATCGTTACGGACTTCACGCGGAGTCCGTACCGGGACCCGTAGGTCGACGGCCGTCTCTCTTCCCTTCTCCTTCACCCTTATTTGATCGTCCGGGCATCGAGCGCCAGCGCTCGTCACGAGCGGAGAAGAGAATAGAGGAAAAGGAGGGAAAGAGAGCTCAGGGTGAGCCTATCCTTCCAAGACGAGTAGCTCGGGGTTCTCGATATATTCGATGAGGGTCTGCGCGAACTCGGCGCCGACCGCGCCGTCGACGAAGCGGTGGTCGAAGGTCCAGGAGAGGTTCATCACCTTGCCGGGGACGATCTTCGCCTCGCCTCCGACCTTCTTGATGACCGGTTTGTCCTTGATGGCGTGGACGCCCATGATGCCGACCTCGGGCATGTTGAGGACCGGTGTGGCGAGGAGCCCGCCGGTCTTGCCGAGGCTGGTGATGGTGAACGTCGAGCCGCGCAGTTCGTCCGAGCTCGCCTCGCCTTCGCGGGTCTTGTCGGCGAGTTCCTGGATCTCTTCCTGGATCTCGAACATCGATTTCTTGTCGGCGTCACGCACCACAGGCACCACAAGGCCGGCGTCGGTGGCGACGGCGATGCCGATGTGGTAGTACTTCTTGTAGACCAGTTCGTTGCTCTCTTCGTCGTACGCCACGTTGACCTGCGGATGACGCTTGAGCGCCGCCACGGTGGCCTTGACAAAAAACGGCAGGTAGGACATCGTGTCGAGCCCGCGGTCCTGGGCGAGCTTCTTGGCCCGTTCGCGGATCTCCACCAGGTTCGACGCGTCGACCTCCTCCACATAGGTGTAGTGGGCCGCCGTGTTCTTGGCGTGCTGCATGGCGTTCGCGATGACCCGGCGCAGCCCCTTGAGCTGGACGCGCTCCTCGAGCTCTTCCGGTGCCGCGGCGACGCCCTTCGGGCGTTCGCGGGTGGTGACGACCTGCTGTTCACCGCCCTCGGCGAACGCTTCGACGTCGTCCTTGGTGACGCGGCCCTTGGGGCCGGAGCCTTCGATGCGGGAGATGTCGACATCGAGTTCGCGGGCCAGTCGACGTGTCGCGGGGGCGGCGAGGACCTTGCCGTCGCGTGCGCCATTGCCGGCTTCGACCGCGGCCTCCTCACGCTTTTTGCGGCGCGTGACGGAGCCGCCGGCGGTGCCCTTGGATTCGAAGAGCATCTTCTCCTCTTTCTCCTCCTTCTTGGGCTTCCCCTCTTCCTCGGCCTCTTCCTCCGCTTCGGCCTTCTTCTCTTTCTTGCCCTTCTTCGCCTTGGGCTTCTCTTCTTCCTCTTCTTCCGCTTCGGCGTCGCCGGACTCCTCGATCTCGACGAAGACCTCGCCGACCGGCACGACGGTGCCTTCGCCGTGGAGGATCTTCTTGATCTTGCCCGTCCTGGGTGCGGGGAGTTCGACGGTCGCCTTGTCGGTCATGACCTCGGCGATGGGCTGGTCCTCTGTGACGGAGTCCCCTTCGGAGACGAGCCACTTGACGATCTCGCCCTCTTGGAGACCTTCGCCGATGTCGGGCATCTTGAACTTGAACACCATGCGCTTCACCGATAGTTGTAGACCTTCTCGATCGCGTCGTAGACACGGTTCGCATCAGGCAGGTAGAGGCTTTCGAGCGTGTAGGGGAAGGGCGTGTCGTAGCCGGTGACACGGACGATGGGCGCCTCCATCGAGTCGATGGCCTTCTCGGCGATGGTCGCGCTCACTTCGCTCGCGAACGAGACGTGGCGGGGCGCTTCGCAGAACGAGACGACGCGCCCGGTCTTGCGGGCGGTCTTCAGCACGGCCTCTTCGTCCATCGGGTTGAGGGTGCGCAGGTCGAGCACCTCGACGGAGATGTCGTCCTCTTCGGCCGCCTTGGCGGCGGACAGTGCCACGGGCACCATGCTGCCGAACGTGATGATGGAGACGTCTTCGCCCTCGCGCACGAGGTTGGCCTTGCCGAGCGGGACCGTGTAGTCCTCTTCCGGGACGTCGTTCTTGACGGCGCGATAGATGCGCTTCGGCTCCATGAAGATGACCGGGTCGGGGTCGCGCAGCGACGAGAGCAGGAGCCCCTTGAGGTCGTACGGGTTGGACGGCACGACCACCTTGAGCCCCGAGGTGTGGGCGAAGTGGGTCTCGCCGGACTGGGAGTGGTAGTGCCCGCCGCGGATGCCGCCGCCGTAGGGGGTGCGGACGACCATGGGGACGTTGTATTCGCCGCCCGAGCGGTAGCGGAACTTGGCCGCTTCGTTGACCAATTGGTCGAAACCGGGGTAGAGGAAGTCCTGGAACTGGATCTCGGCGCACGCGGTCATGCCGTAGAGGGCCATGCCGATCGCCGAGCCGATGATGGTCGATTCGTTGAGTGGCGTGTCGAGCACGCGGTCGCCGCCGTACTTGTCGTACAGACCTGCGGTGGAACGGAGCACGCCGCCGTTCTTGCCGACGTCCTCCCCGAGGACGATCATGTTCTCGTCGCGCTCCATCTCGTGGTCGAGGGTGTGCACGACCGCCTGGATCAGGTTCATTTCCGTCATTCCATGACCTCCTAGTGTCCCTCGGGCATGCCGTATTCGTCGATGAGGCGTTTCATCTCGTCTTTTTGCGCAAGGAGTTGCGCCGGGAGTTCGGCGAAGACGTCCTCGAAAAGCGTGTCGGGTGCGGGGGGGTCGGTCGCCTCGGCCTTCTTGACCGCGTCGTCGACCTCCTTCGCGATGGTGGTGCGCAGCTCGTTCTCCCACTCTTCGTCCCACACCTTGACCTGGCGGAGATATTCCTTGAAGCGCTCGATGGGGTCCTTCTTCTTCCACGCCTCCAGTTCCCCTTCGGGCGTGTAGCGCGTCGGGTCGTCGCTGGTGCTGTGGGGGCCCATGCGGTAGGTGACCGCCTCGATGAGGGTCGGGCCGCGGCCGCTCCTTGCCTTCTCGACCGACTCCTTGGCCGCCTTGTAGACGGCGAGGATGTCGTTGCCGTCGACCTTGACACCGTCGAAGCCATATGCCTGTGCCTTGATGGCGAAGCTCTCGGATCCGGTCTGGAGCGAGACGGGGACCGAGATGGCCCACTGGTTGTTCTCGCACAGGAAGACGATGGGGAGCGCGTGGACGCCGGCGAGGTTCATGCCGGCGTGGAAGTCGCCCTCGGAGGTGCTGCCGTCACCGAACGACGTCAGGACCACCTTGCCGTCCTTCTTGATCTTGGCGGCGTAGGCGGCGCCGGCGGCCTGGATGATCTGGGTCGCGAGCGGTGAGCTGATGGAGACGAAGTTGATGTCCTTGTAGGAGAAGTGGTTCGGCATCTGGCGGCCTTTGGTGTTGTCCGCCGCGTTGCCGTAGAGCTGGTGCACCATCTCTTGGATGGTGATGCCGCGAAGCAGCGGGATCCCCGGGTCGCGGTAGTGGGGGAAGATCCAGTCCGAGTCGTCGAGCGCGAAGGCGGCGCCGATGTGGCATGCCTCCTGGCCGAGCGCGGGCACATAGAAGCCGATGCGGCCCGAGCGCTGCAGCTTGATCATCTTCTCGTCGAAGACGCGCACGCGGACCATCGTCTCGTAGAGCCTCTTGAGGTCCTCCACCGAGAGGCCGAGCTCCTCGTGGGGTTTCTTGCCGCCTTTTTTTCCGAGTACGGTGAGCATCCCTTTCGTCATTCTATTGACCTTCCTGGATCACGGGGAGTCGTGGGAGAGAGGAGCGGGAGTGGGAAGAGGCGCCATGGGCGGAGCCCGGGCCGTCGGTGGGCGGGGGGCGGCCGTTGCGGAGGAGCCCTTCGAGGAAGAACTCGCCGGCGCGGTAGGAACTGCGCACCAAGGGGCCGGATGCGACGTAGAGGAACTTCTTCTCCTCCATACCGATGCGGGCCCATTCATCGAACTTGTCGGGGTGGACGTATTCCTCGACCGGGAGGAACCGCTCCTCCTTGGATGGGCGAAGATATTGTCCGAAGGTGACGACGGAGACATCGGCGGCCTTGAGGTCGTCCAGTGTCGTCTCCACCTCTTCATCGGTCTCTCCGAGGCCCAGCATGATGCTCGACTTGGTGTAGGTGTCCGGCGACGCCTTCTTGATGTGGCGCAGGACGTCGAGGCTCTGGTCGTAGGCGGCGCGGCGGTCGCGCACCCGGGGGGTCAACCGGCGCACGGTCTCGATGTTGTGGGCGATGACATGGGGTCCGGCGGCGATGACCCGGTCGAGGGACGCTTCGTCACCGGCGAAATCCGGGATGAGCACCTCGACAAGGCAGTCGGGCACTTGTTCGCGGATCGCTTCGATGACACGTCCGAAGTGGTCGGCGCCGCCGTCCGGGAGGTCGTCACGATCGACCGAGGTGATGACCGTATAGGTGAGGCCCAGGTTCTCGACCGAATCGGCCACCTTCTGGGGCTCGAGCGGGTCCAAGGCGCCCTTGGGGTTCCCGGTCGCGACATGGCAGAAGCGGCAGCCACGGGTGCAGGTGTCGCCCATCACCATGAAGGTCGCCGTGCCACCGCTCCAGCACTCGGAGAGATTGGGGCAGCGCGCCTCCTGGCAGACCGTCGCGAGCTTGAGTCCGGAGACCATGCGACGGATCTTCTGGAAGTTCTCACCGGACGGGGGCCGGATCTTGAACCAGTGCGGGAGGCGTTGGTCGGGCACGGGGACACCTGGTCGACAAACGGGGACGGGCCCGGATCGGGTGCGCCGCCCGACCTCCAAAAGGGGTCGGTCCGGGGCCCATCGGGGCGCAGCAAGTCCTCATCCCGTTTAAGCGTTCAGGTGTCCATAAGAGGCGTGCGGGCCCCTCGCACGCGGCAAGTAGGTTCATATATGTTCTTGAAGAGAGGGGCAGCCGGGGGCAAGGGCGCGAACGACCGATGGAGAACCGCCTGTTTCTGTACATCCGTCGGGGGGTCCGGAGCCGGCGCCTGATCAGCCTCCCCGAAGGTACCGGCGTGGATCCCAGCCCAGATCCCGGTCCGATCCCATGGGCGAAAGCGGCACGGGAGGGTGCCCCGAGGCCCCGGATGGACCCGTCCCAGGAGGAGAACGCTTAATTGACCGACCATGTCAAACGCCACACGATGCAGGGCGAGGAAGGTGTCTCTCCGGTCGTCGGCACTCTCTTGATGCTCGGCATCTTCATCAGCATCGGGGCCACCGTCTTCTTCGTCGCCCGGCCCCACTTCATCGAGGTCCAGGAAGACGCCGCCTTCGACGGCGTGACCGACCAGATGAAAGGGGCGGCGAGCGAGATCAAGGGCCTCGCGGTGAGCGGTCTTGATGGTGCGGTCAAGAAACCGGTCATGACGCTCCCGGGCGGCGAGTTCCTCTCCGAGCGGGGCCATTGGTACGCGGTGTCGGTCGGCGTCCAGGACGAGAATTACGGGAAGGTGGCCGGCGAGAGCTTCGCCCCTGGTGCCCATCATGATTTTTACGTCGAAGAGTGGACGCCGGACGCTGTGAGCGGGGACACGCAGTTCAACGTCTACAACAATGCGACGTTCGACATCCAGTACCCCACATACCTCCTGCAAAGGTTCGAGAACGGTCGGTGGAGTGATGAGAAATGGGACAAGCCCGCCAATATACTTGGCGCGGACAAGCTCGTCAAGGAAGGCGGATCGTTCCACACCGTCACCACCACAGAAGACCTCGCCGACACCACCTATCGCCTCCGAATCTCCAACAACAACACCGGTGGTTCCGAGGGGATCATCGGCGAGATCTATCTCTATCCCCAGGACCGTCTCGCCTACCATTACGGCGGCGAGAGCGGACTCAGGTCCCTCTATTCGGAGAACGGTGCCGTCTGGACGGTCGAGCAGGGCAAGACCTTCTCCCGCCAGGCAGGGCTCATCCTGCCGCCCGCGAAGGCCATCGGTACCGGCCATTTCACGATGCGTACCGTCGACCTCAACGTGACCGGTGCCGCAGGCGGCCACGCCAAACTGGCGCTCCTCATGAACCTCGTGCGCAACACGGACCTCGCCCTCGACCAAGGGGCGTCCATCGTGCGGATCCAGATCGCCGGCCCCGACACCGAGACCTGGCGCAACACGTTCTACGGCATCGGTCTGTTCCAGGCCACCGACGAGGCGAAGGGTGCCTACCACATCCACGCGACAGAGCCGGACGGTCACCGGAAGGCGTTCCCGTTCAATTTCATCCATACCGAGATCGACCTGCGCATCAGGTCCCAGTGACATGAAGGCCAATCGAGCGTTCCGGGACCCCTCGCCGGGCATCCGCTTCCGCGACGACGAGTCTGCGGTCTCCGAGGCGATCGGCTACATCATCACCTTCGGCGTCTCCACCATCGTGCTTGTGGCGAGCCTGTCCGCCTTCTCGACCATCCGGGACTACACGACCGACCTCGCGATCGACCGTGCCCTCGACGAGGTCGGGGCCCAGGTCTCGTTCGCGATCGGCGAGGCGAAGCGCGCGGGCGCCAACTATCCAGGCTCGGACTATGATTTCACGGTCACGCTCCCGCGCGACATCGACGGTGTCGGTTATGAGCTCTACATCACCGACCGGGACAAGCTCGTCCTGGAGGCCGATTCGCTCGCCACCCCCGACTCGAAAGGCGCCTTGGGTACGGTCGTGATCGACATCCTCAGCCGTGCCGGCGTCGAGACGCTCTGTCCGACCCGCGACACGGTCCTCGGGGACGGCCGTTGCTGGGCCGTCTCGGGGAGCGGAGAACTGGTGGTCACCTATGGCACCACGACCGACGAGAACGGCGCCGCGGTGACGGGCGTCTATTTCCGCACGGACTCATGAGCACCGGGTCCGCTCGGCCGCAGGTCCGTTCGGACGGATCGGCCGTTTCCAGGTCGTGGAAGGGACCGGGACGGCACGGTCGGAACGCCCGGAGGGGCGACGGCCACTGGTCCCTGCACCGGACCCTTAAATCCCTCCTCCGATGAGACTCCAAGTCAGAGGGAGCCCACTTTGTCTCTGTTCCGCCGCCGCAAGAAGGACATCACCGGGTCCGAGGACGAGACGCCCGTCACGTCCGAGGACGGGCCCGAAGGAGTGGAAGCGCCCGAGATGCCGCGGCATGACGCCTCGATGAACGAGGCGCACCCCAACGCCTCCGACACCGAGGGCGACGAGGACCCGGCTCCCGCGTTGCGGCCAGAGGAGGCCGAAGAGGCGACGGATTGGCTGGAACTCGGCCCCGCCGATCCATCGGATGCCGGAACGGAAGCCCCGGAAGCGGAGACCCCGAAGACGGACGTCCCGCCCCCGGGTTTCTTCAAGCCGAACATCCATCCCGATGCGGCGGACGAGGAACACGACCGACAGACCGGTGGTTATGCGGAGGAAGGCACCGCCTGGGAAGATGACCCCGAGGAGAAGACCTCGCGGCCGTTCCGCTTCGACGACGACGTGCCCCGCGAATCGGCCATCAAGACCCCGGATTATGACATCCGCCTCCCGGACGAGGAGCGACCCGAACCCACCCCTGCGAAGATGGAGCCGGACGTCGACTGGGAAGAGGTCCCGGTCGAGGAGGGCGAAGGACCTCCGATGCCCGAGGCGGAAGGCGCGGGCGGCGAAGAAGGCGAAGTCGAAGTCGAAGTCGAAGAGCCGCACGAGAAGCGTCCCCGGTTCGGCATGCGCTTCGGTGCGGCGGCCGGCAAGCACTCCCTCATCTCACGGTTCAAGACGAGATGGCTGAAGAAAGCCACCGAGGAAGAGGACGAAGGCGAGGAAGGCCCGGTCGCTGAGGCCATGGCCGGCGAGCCTCGCATCGAGCCCGACGACCGCTACAAGGAGGTCGAGACCTATCCGATCCATCCGCCGTACGCCTACGTGCGCATCCTCTACGACGAGGACGCCAAGGAGTACGTCTACCAAGTGCTCGAGCCGGAGTTGACCGAGACCGAAGCGGAGATCCTCAGGTTCATCGAGGAGACGCTCGTCGACACGCTGACGGTCGCACCGGGCGAGATCGAGGAGAGTTCGGAGCTCGATTTCATCACGGACCGCTTCAACGACGCCATCTTCGACTACAGCATCATCCTGCACGAGGACGAGGCCGAGGAGGAGACGATCAAGAAGAAGCTCCTCTACTACATCCGGCGCGATTTCATCGGCCACGGCCCCATCGACGTCATCATGGAGGACCCCTACATCGAGGATATCTCGTGCGACGGGCCCGACGTCCCCATCTTCTTGTATCACCGCAAGTACGAGAGCGTCCGTTCGACCGTGCGCTGGGAGTCCCATGAACAACTCGACTCGTTCGTCATCAAGTTGGCCCAGCGCGCCGGCAAGCACATCAGCGTCGCCGAGCCGATCCTGGACGCCACCATGGCCGACGGCTCCCGTCTGCAATCGACGCTGGGCAAAGAGGTCTCCGCGGGCGGTTCCACCTTCACGATCCGTAAGTTCCGGCCCGACCCGTTCACGCCTCCGGACCTGGTCCTCTTCCGCACCATGTCGGCCGAGATGCTGTCCTATCTCTGGATCACGGTCCAGCATGGCGGCTCCTGTCTCTACGCGGGGGGTACCGCTTCGGGTAAGACGACGAGCCTGAACGCCATCCTGCTCTTCATCCCGCCCCAGATGAAGATCGTCTCCATCGAGGACACGCGCGAGGTCAACCTGCCGCACGAGAACTGGATCGCCGGTATCACGCGTTCCGGTTTCGGTCCGCGTGACCAGTACGGTCGCCAGGCGGGCGAGATCGACATGTTCCAGTTGCTCAAGAACGCCCTCCGCCAGCGCCCGGAGTACATCATCGTCGGTGAGGTGCGTGGCCAAGAGGCCTACTCGCTCTTCCAGGCGATGGCGACCGGTCACGCCGCCTACGGCACGATGCACGCCGATTCGGTCGACGCGGTCATCCACCGTCTCGAATCCGATCCCATCAAGATCCCGAGGACGCTCCTCGAGGCGCTCGATGTCGTGTCGGTCCAGATCCAGACGCGTGTCGGCGGCAAGCGTGTGCGCCGGACCAAACAGATCTCCGAGATCGTCGGCATCGACCCGCACACCCGTGAGATCCTCACCAACGAGGTCTTCCGGTGGGTCCCGAAGGACGACTCGTTCAAGTTCAGCGGCGTCTCCTATGTCCTGGAGCGCATCCAGATCGAGAAGGGCATGCCGGCCGGTTCCATGCAACGGGAACTGCAACGCCGGGCGGAGATCATCCAGTGGATGATCGACCACCACACCCAGGACTATCGTGAGGTGTCGAAGGTGGTCTCGGCCTATTACAAGGAACCCGAGAAGCTCATGGCCTACATCCGCGGGGAACTCCCCGAGGGCGAGGCGCCGCCACGTGGTCTGGCCGAGATCGGCGAACGAAGCCGACCCACCGAGGAGAACGCCCTGTCGGCCGCGGCGCTCGCCTCCGCACCCGGCATCGAATCGGGCGCATCGCCAGGCCACAGCGGCACGGCCGCACCCGTCGAAGAGGCCGTCCCCACCGAAGAGGCCGCACCCGAGGAGGCTTCCACGGACAGCGGTCCCGGAGCCGAGCTCCAATGGGAAGGCCTCGACGAGGATGAGGACGGCACCGCCCCTGCTGTCGCAGAAGAGGCGACCGAACAGGACGCCGGGCAGCAAGAGGCGGCCACGGACCCCGAAGGATCGACGTCAGAGGAGGCAGAAGGTCCCCAGAACGGACCGGAAGGACCCTCCATGGAGCCGGCCGACGCCTTGGCGTGGCTCGACAACGAGCTGGAGGGGGACGTCCAGAGTCATCCGAACGACGCCTCCAGCGATGAACCGGACCGTCTCCCGCCGACCGCTGCGGAGGACCTCGAGGCGAAGGAGCCCGAGGCCGCGGTTGGACGCAAGCCCCGAAAAGGGGACGACGACACGGACGAGACATCCGCGTCGGCTTCGGATAGCGGAGGAAGGACCCACCCATGACCGCCCCGGTGAAGAACGCGATGTCGCCGTTCCATCAGCGGAGCGTGCGGCTCTTCGGCAACTTCGTCCGTGCGCGGCTCCCCCACGAGCGTCTCAAGGAACCGCTCCTGCAGGCCCACATGGGCATCCGGTCCGAGGCCTATGCGAGCTACGTGCTCGCCAACGTGCTCATCGTCTCGGTCGTCATGTTCTTCTTCGTCGCGCTCCCGGCGGCGGTGCTCCTGCCGATCCTCGGTGTCAACGTCTCTTCGGGCGTCAACGCGCTCATCCTCGTCGCTCCCATCCTGCTCGGTGGGATGATGTTCGCCACCTTGTGGTACACGCCGCAATCGAAGGCGAAGAGCCGTGCCAAGGACATCGACCTCAAGCTCCCCTACGCCCTCAACTATGTCGCCGCCATGGCGTCGGCGGGTGTCATCCCGGCGGACATCTTCCGCTCCCTCTCCAGGCAGGACATCTACGGTGAGGTGGCGAACGAGGCGCTCTACATCTACAAGGACATCCAGTTGCACGGCAAGGACATCGTCACCGCGCTGCGCCGCGCGTCGGACCGTTCTCCGAGCCAGAAGTTCAAGGAACTCTTGACGGGTGCCATCACGACCGTCACCTCCGGTGGCGACCTCACGATCTATTTCGCCAAGAAGGCGCAGCGCCACATGTGGGAGAACCGTCAGGACCAGAAGAACTTCATCGAGATCATGGGTCTCATGGCCGAGACCTATGTCACGGCGGCGGTCGCCGGTCCGCTCTTCCTCATCGTCATGATCAGCATCATGACCATGCTCTCGGGCGGTGGGCCCGGGACCCTTGCGCTCATCGTCTATCTTCTCCTTCCCATCATCAACATCGGGTTCGTCATGGGCATCATGGCCATGATCCCGGAGGTGTAGTCCATGGTCGGGTCGAAGGACGGACGGGAACGGAAAAAGGGGTCCGACGACAAGGACGAGACCGCGTCAGAGCGGCCGGACCGGCCTGAGGAGGCGGCCGTCCCGATCGATGCAGACCCCGTGGATGACGTCGAAGAGACTGAGAGTCCGCTCGATGCGGACACCGCCAGGGACGTCGACGATGCGGAGAGTCCGCTCGAGATGGAGATCCCCATGGACCCGGTTGAAGGGACCGCTACCCCGGACCCATCGACAGAGGGGGAGGAAGAGGCCGACCCACTGTCCCTCGACACACTCGACGCCGCTCAGGGCGACGAGGACGACGAGGACGAGGGTCCCCGACCCCCGGAGGGGCTCCCGAACTTCCCGGTCGACCCGGACCCGGACAACGAGACGACGGTCGCGAGCGAGTATGCCGCGGCCATGGTCGGGCTCGACCCGGATTCGTGGCGGCTCGAGCGCCGCCGACGTGAACTGGAGGAGGCGGACGCGCGTATGGCGGACCGGCTCCAGGAGCCGGAGGTCGATGAAGAGGCGGAGCGCCGCTGTCGTGCCTTCTTCTATTCCGCGGCCGGGATCGCCGGCGGTGTCACGCTCGTTTCCATCTTCCTCCACATCCTCTCCATCGGTCCGGTGGGCCTCTCGACGTGGCTCATCACGTTGGCGAGCGGCGCGGTCATCACTGCCGCCTTCCTGGCCCCGCGATGTGGCTTCAGGCCCTCGATGGAGGGCGAGAACATCAAGGAGGCGGGCGAGTGGAAACGGCGCCAGCAAGTCGTCCAGAGCGGTTTCGCCATCGCCTTCTCGCTCATCCTCGTCGCCGTGGCGTTCATCGAACTGATGGCCTTCCTGGTCGCCGTGGGCGTCGTCGAAGACCTTTCGAGCACCTCGATCACGTTCGCGCAGAACTTCATCATCTTCCCGGCGACCATCCTCGCCGTCCTGGTGGCGTCGCTCTTCGCCCGGATGAAGGTGCCCTCCACCGAGCCGCAGGTCAAGTACGAGGGACAGATCGTCGGGGCCCTCCTCGGGTTCTTCGCCTTGACGAGTCTCTTGGCCAGCATCGTGGCGACGGGTGCCGGCCCTGTCGAGCGGGCCAGTGGTCTGGTCGCGAAGCAGGCGCTCTACATCCAGGCGATGGCCCTCGCGACGGTCGTCGTCATCGTCAATTTCCGTCTCGCCTATCCGAACGTCTTCCGCATCATCGACCGGGAGATCCAGCGTTCCAAGGATGTCGACCGGCAGGGTGCCGAACGGCTCCGGAAGAACATGCTCCGGAACTATCTGGTCGCGCTCGCCTTCGTCGTGGGGAGCATCATGTTCCTGGTGACGAACGCGGCCGGACTGGTCAGGACCGAGGGGTCGAACAATCTCGACGTGGTCCTCATCGTCTACCTTCTCTTCGGCGTCCTGTTCCTCGGGATGCTCTTCGTCAATTACTACCAGTCGCAACAGATCCGTCACAAGGTGATGAGCCATCCGAAGAAGGACGGCATCGTCGGCAAACGGCGCTACAAGCCGGAGGAGGTCGCACGCTACACGCTGCTCGGCATCTCGGGCGGCCTCACCAGCCTTTTCCTCGTCCTCATGGCCCTCGTCGGGACAGGCAAGGTCGACAACATCATCGGACTGCCGGTGTCGGTCTCGCACGGGACGGACCTGTTCGTCTTGGCGGCGCTCTCCGCCATCGGGCCGTACGGTTTCTATTACGCGCGCGAGTCGGCGCGCATCCGGGCCATCGACGACAAGTTCCCCGATTTCCTGCGTGATCTCGCCGAGTCCCAGCGCGCCGGGATGACGCTCCCGCGCGCCCTTCTGACCTCGTCCAAAGGGGCCTATGGTCCGCTCACGAAGGAGATCCGCATCATGGCGGCCCAGGTCGAATGGGGGGTCAGTTTCCAGGAGGCGCTCCTGCGTTTCGCGGAGCGCACCCGGACACCGCTCATCGAGCGGACGGCCGCGCTCATCGTCGAGGCGGCCTCTTCCGGTGGCAACGTCGTCGACATCCTCTCGGCCGCGTCGGACGACGCCCGTGAGATCAAGAACATCCTCATCGAGCGGAAGACCCAGATGGGGGTCTATTCGATGATCGTCTACATCGCGTTCTTCGTCTTCCTCACGGTCGTGGGGGTCCTCAACAGCCAGTTCATCCCCGAGCTCGCCGCCTCGACGAAGGATGTGGCGGGACAGCAGGTGGGCGGGATCCAGTTCAGCGAGATCAGTGTGCCGACCTACCAGCGTCTCTTCTTCCATGCGGCCATCATCCAGGGCCTTGGCGGCGGACTCGTCTCGGGGGTCATGACGGAGGGCAAACCCCTTGCCGGCCTCCGGCACAGCTTCTTCATGACGGTGATCGCCTACATCGCCTTCCGGTTCTTCATCATCTGAGGTGGCTGGATTTGCAGGCGAACGGACGAAGGGCTTCCTGGACCCGGTCCGGTCTCCGGCGGCTCAAGTATGGCGGGGGCCCAAGGTGGTCCGGGCGTGCGACACTCGAGGACACGCCGTCACGGAGTGACCGGTATGACCGGTATGACCGGTCGCGTCGTGGTCGCACCAGGAGAGAAGGTGACCGCCGTTCCGGTCACGTCTTCATCAGGAGGACGAACCTTCAAGTGCCAGGTGCGACAGAAATAGGGGTTGGATCGTGGCCATGACTCACAAGCGTCGAAAGAGGGCCGATTTCGGTGGCTCACGCTTTTTCCGCAGGGACGAGCGCGGCAACCTGCAGGTGGTCGAGGCCCTCATCGTCGTCTCGCTCGTCACCGCCGCGGTCGTATCGGTCTCGACGCTCAACGTCCCGGTGTCGCAGACCGAGACCTACAAATCGAACAACGAGCAACTCGTCAAGGACTCCCTCGACGCCATGTACCTCCGCTCGTCGGAACACGAGGGCGAGATCTTCGGGTCGATCCTGGAACAATACGTGATGGAAGCGCTCGCGGGGGACAACAAGAACCTCATGGAGTACCTGAACCGGACGCTCCCGGGGGGCGCCGTGTACAACGTCGCGCTCGACAACGGGTACGGTCCGCCCCGCTATCTCGTCAACAACGGCCATCCGCCGCGCGAGGCGGTCGCCGCGACCTATCCGTTCGTGCCGAAGCTCGCCCACCTGTTCATGAAGCCGCAGTTCGGCTATTATCATGGCGACTTCCCGATGAAGGTTTTCTCGGTGCCGATCAAGAACGGCATCCTGGCACAGGACGAGGGCCACTCGGTCGAACTGCAGATCACCTACAAGGACAAGGGGCTCGGGGACAAGATGTTCACCTACCGGGCCTATGGGCAGACGGCGCTCAAACGCAACCTCGACGATGGTCGGGGATGGCCGTCCGTCTCGATCTGGCTCGAGGACTCGGGCCGGACATACTACAAGAACATCTCGAGCGTGACACCGATCGAGGTCGACGGCTTCAAGCCGAAGCTCTACAACACCCGTTTCGACCTGGCTCTCGAGGAGACCGCGGGCGTCATGGTGCCGAAGGAGACCCAGGTGCGGGTCGAGTTCCCCCGCGGTTGGCGGTTCAACGACACCCAGAGGGCGGCCATCGAAGGTGATGAGCTCGGTAACGACAAGTTCTGGAAGGACTTCCGGTGGTCAGGGGACGTCTATGTCGGGACGGTGATCACAGCGCGGCTCAACTCGACTTTCTCGTCGACGCAGATCTGGTTCAATCTCACCGGGTCGTACGCCATGCTGCTGGACACGGCCTATCCCTATTTCACCACGTTCCACGTGTCGCTCGGCAAAGGCGCACAAGGTGTGGGGCAGGTCGGTGTACGCATCCCCAACGACCTCAATACAGCGGGCATCAAGAGCCGTGAAGCCTATCTGTCCATCCCGAAACCGATCGCGGCCGAGGACACGTCGAAGTGGGGGTTCACCTTCACGAACACCGCGGACAAGGTCGAGATCACCGAGGTCGCCCTCGTCCAACCGGACGGGATGCCCATCTTCGCGGACGTCCGGCACTCGGGCGGCAGCGCGAGCGGCACCTGGACGAAGGACGTGACGAACAAGGCCATGTATCGTTGGACCCCCGACCTCGGCACGATGCCCGTGAAGACCGGTGAAGGGATCTACCTGGGTTTCGAAGTCAAGGCGTCCTACACCGCGGACAATTCGTACAAGTCTCGGGACCACTCGTTCGCGACGATGCGCTACAATTCGGACAACACGACGACGTCCAACGGCCTGCCGTCCTACTTCTACAACAAGACGGTCCTGAACATGAACCCGGCATGGGTGTTCCAGGGCGTCGTCCCGCCGTATGATGAGGCCCCCGCCCTCGGGTGGCCGGACGAGGAGCTTCACACCTACTGGTTCCATGGTACCGCCCCGGCGGGGGACACCAAGCTGAAAGGGAACACCACCTACGCCACGTTGCCGTCGGCCGCGACCGCCAACGTGTTCGGCGACTACCAAGGCAACCATGCCTACAGTTCATTGACCCTGGCGGACACCGATGGTGAGACCCGTACGTACAGCATCGACAAGAACGTCTACATCCGCAACAATTTCACCGCGCTCTTCGAACGGTTGTCGACGATCAACGCGCTTTCGGACGTCACCATCGGCGATGACATCACCCTCCGGACCGAGGTCTACACGCCGGAGCGTGCATGGAAGGGAGAATATGCAGAGGCTTTCGAGACCCAGATCCAGGGTCTTGTGGCCCAGTTGTCGAACATCAAGCATGTCGCTTCCGCGGATCTCAATCTCGATGGCTACACCGATCTTGTGGTGGTGGACAACAATGACCTGGTCGTCGCGCTCGACGGTCGCGACGGCGCCAAGTTCTGGACCTTCAAGTCCGCCTCGGAGATCCTCATCCTTGAGGCGGGCGACGTGGACGAGAACGTGTCCCCGGAGGTCGTCCTGGGTCTTGCGACAGGAGCCGTGCAGGCGCTGGACGGGACCGCTAAAGGACAGACGCAGGACGAGCGGTTGCTCTGGTCGGTGACACCCGCCGTCGCGGCGCCTGAAGGGGCCACGGAACTCCTGGCCGGTGCAGGCCTGGACACCAACTTGACGCACCCGGACCGGCTCGTGAAACCGCGGGACATCGAGATCGTCTCGCGTGTGTCGCAGACGGAGCCGAACCTGGTCGTGGCGTTCTCGTCCGAACTGTTGAACGCCTTCGTCACGGGGATCAACGTCACCTCCCGGACGACGGCCGAGCAGGGACAGTACTATCAGATCAAGGATCTTGAGAACGTCCCGGACGACTTCAAGATCCGCATCATGGACATCGCGTCGCTGAAGGGAGGGACAGGCGCGTATTATGTCGGTTTCATCTCGGAGAACCGCACGGTCGGCCTCCTCGACCGTGAGGACATGTCGATCCGTTGGACCTCGATCCTGCCCTTCAAGCCGCTCTCGATCGACAGTGGTGACCTGGACGGGGACGGCTGGGGCGAGCTCCTGGTCGGCACCGAGAACGGCGAGGTCGTCGTCGTCGACGGCGAGACCGGCCGCTGGGGTTTCCGCATGCGCGCCGGTCCGCCCGTCTATCAAGACCTGCCCTATGTGCGCCCGGTCGACAGCGCTGTGCTCGCGGACGGGACCAGCGTCCTCGTCGACCTCGGGCCCCTCATCGTCCAGAACCGCAACGGCTTCGCGGGGGTCGTCGTATCCGGTCCGTCGACGAACATGAGCCTCGATAACGAGGACATCCCGCTTCTCGAGTCGCAAGGCGAGATCAACGCGACCCAGGAATGGATGGGCGCCCAGACCAACGATGGGGTCCACGTCTACATCATGGCCCGCAACGGCGAGATCCGGCGCGGCGAGCTGGCCGGCGCCGGGTCCATATCGATGATGGCCTGGACCATCGTGAAGGACAAGGACGTCGATTATCAGGACGCGCTCCTCTACTCGATGTGGATCGACCCGGACTACGAGACCGGTGGGGCCGCCTACTCGATGGACGACTACGGCAAGGTCTACAAGAGCGTCGACGCCGGTCCCTTCGTGCTCAAGACGGACATCTGTGTCGATGCGCCTCCTTGCGCCGACGAGACGAGTACCTATGCCTGGAAATGGGCGGTCGATAAGGACGACGCCGGCAATGCCCAGGGCTTCTATGTCGTCGCGAGCCGCAACGTGACCCTCAAACCGACCGAGTCTGTCCTCTACCATCTCAATGCCACCGATTGGACCTGGGAGCGCCTCAGATCTTGGGACAAGCGTTGGATGGTGGCCGTGCAGCTCCTCGATGACGGCACCATCTATGTGGCGGGCGACCCGGGGCGTGTCGAGAGCGCAACCGCAAAAGGCGGGCCCTGGACCGTGCACACGGTCCATGGCAGCTCGGGTGCGGCCGTCTATGACCTCCTCGTGACGGACTCCACCACCGGATACATGACCGCCAGCCGGGGCCATGTCTGGCGCATGGTCGGCCCGCATGAATGGCAGCCGGTCCTCATGCACGACGAGGTCGGTCGTGATAGGATCACCCACGTCATGCAGGACAACGACGGGACGTTCTGGGCCTGGGGGCCGGGCTACAAGCATGCCCCCATCGCGACCTATGAGCGCACCGCCGAGGCCGTCTGGAATGTGAACACCGGGATCGATGTGGCACCGAGCAAGATCCAGATCGACACGACAGAGTTCTCGTTCGGTGGCACGAGCACGGACAGCACGCTCACGTCGATCCAGTGGTACTACCGCTTCAGCCCCTCGGCGGCCTGGAACGCGTTCGAGGCGCCTCCGGACGCAGAGATGCCTGGTGAGAAATCCCGCACGTACAGCGCAACGGTGACCGCTCTCTGTGAAGGTGCCACCGACAAGTGCAGGAACGTCGAGATCAAGGCGGTGTTGAAGAACCGCATCGTGTCGCACGACACCGAGGGGTTGAAAGAGGACCCCAGTGTCTCGCCCTTGATCCGCGGGTTGAACCTGAGGCTCCAGGAGACGGCAACCATCTTGCATGATGCGCCGGTCGACCTGACGACGCTCAAAGGGGGCTCCACGGCGGTCCACTCTCCGTACGCCAGCGCCGTCATGCTGCCCGGCCGGGGGGATCACTGGGGGCTGCGCGAGAACGTCACTGGCGGCGCCCGCTATGTCGCCGTCTCGGACGCCGATTGGGACGGCACCACAGGACCCGAGGTCATCCTCGGCTCGGACAAGACGACGATGGTCTGGAACGGCGCCACCGCCCGGCACCATCGCACCACTTCGTGGGACGACCAGGCACCAGTCCTTTGGGATCGGTTCGACCTGACGGGGGACGGCGTGGAGGATGTCATCGCATCCGGCTCCGACGGGCACATCCGTGCCTGGGACGTCACGACGGGCGCCATCACCACCCATTCCGGGACCCATGGTGAGACCGCGGTGCGTGGCTTCGCCGACCTCTCCAGCGCCAAGGGTGGACCCCGCATCGGTTGGGCCGGCGACAAGGACGTCGTCTATGGCATCGCCACCACGGGGTCGGACAAGGTCCTTTGGTTCGTCAGCCCCACCTCGGCCGAGGCCCGCATCACATACGAGTATCACGTCCCGGACACGGCCCTCTACGGAACGTATTTCGTCGTCTCGGAGTTGCGCTTCGAGGTCACGGAGACCGGCACGAACACGATCACCCAGGCGGCCCGCATGATCGACTGGTTCAACGTGGCGCCGCCGAACAAGCAGCTGCCGAGGCCACCGGTCTATGAGATCGAGATCGTCTCCTGGTTCAACGAGCATTGAGGCCGGGCGAGGACGGGATATCCGTCTTGGCACCAGGTCTGTCACCGGTCGATCCCGGCCGTGGGCCCAAGGGCCGTTCTGCCGCATGGCCGCGCGGGTCGCGCGGGTGCTCGTTCCGCTCGGGCCGCGTCCACACTACGACCCTTCAAGAAGGCGAAGCGGCCAAGGAGGGTCCGTGCCGACTCCCGGGAAGGTCCGGAACGACCCGTCCCTGCTCCCCGAGGGGCCCAGTCGTGGGGCCACGGCGTTCCGTGAGGACGAATCGGGTCAGTTGCTCATCCTCACGGGTGTCCTTCTGGTCATGGGGTTCGTGGTCGTCGGGAGCACCCTGGTGCAGGTCCAGACGCTCGAGGAGAGCACGGCACGGCTCGCCCGGGAGTCGATCCTGGTCCCGTTCGACGACCTGCTCATCAAGTTCAATCAGACGTTGCGCGATTCGGTCACCATCGGTGAGACGAACGTGACCGTCTTCAAGAACACGGCCGAGCACAGTTCCGACCGATTGCGGGAATCGGCCATCGGGAGGGGTCTATATCTCTCCGCCGAGCCCGTCAAGGACCCCTCGACGTCGCTCTTCTGGCGTGACGCCCGTTGCGGAGCTTTCAAGGAAGTGCAAGACGGCTTCGTGCTCGCCTATCACGCCGAGACACGGGAAGAGTCCATCGTGGGTGCGGTCTACGAGATCTACGCCACGAACGGCGACCAGACGATGAAGACCCAGTACTATGTCAAGTTCTACGACTGTCTTCCGAGCACGACGGTGACCTTCGTCGATTCCTATATCGCCACACCGAACACGAAAGGTCCCCCGGAGACCGTCGTCGATTTCGTCAATGCCAAGAGCGAGACCGACGGAGGGGCGGCGGCGAACCTGACGGAGCAGGTGCAACTGGATGCGCCCTCTCCCGGCACCGCCCTTGCGGACCCGCCCACGACCAATGTGGCGGGATGGGAGAACAAGAACTCCATCAAGTTCTCCGACGGTGACATCGCCTACAAAGCCCCCGGCACGACCGCGGCCGACCATTTCAAGTTCAACATGGAGGTGGCATCCTTTCCCCCTGGGGACATCTACACCAATCTCGTCATCCATTTGGACGGTTGGTACTACGAGGACCCGGTTTCTCTCTACGTGGACGACCACTTCGATATCTACGCGACATACAAAGGGCAGACCATCGGTCCGTTCGCCATCCAACCCTCGAATATTGATCCTCCGACACCACCCACAGTCTCGATCCCGACCAATCCGTGGGGGAACCTCACCTGGACGCGGGCCGAGTTGGCGGCGACCGAGTGGGACATCAAGATCGACGAGGGTGCCGCAGCGGATTCGGGCATCGGATTCCGCATCGACCGTGTCAGTCTCACCTTGGAATACTATCCCGCCTGGCAGACGATCACCGCCGACCTGATGTTCGACTACATCCCGCCCATCTTCGATACGCACACGATGGAGATGCGCTACCAGATGACGCAGCATCCGGAGGAGTTCACGTTCCAGGTGTGGGACGGGACGGCCTGGAACACCCGCGATGTACAGGTCTGGGACGGAGCGACCTGGACGACACATGCCTTCATCCCCGCACCCCCGGCCAACACCTGGCGCACGCTCCAGTATACGGCGACGGAGGCCGAGGTCAACGGCCTCCCCGACCACGAGCCGAAGTTCCGCTTGATCGACCGGGACAACAACGATTTCGTCGCCCCCACTTCCGTCGAGATCGACTATCTCAAGATCACGAGCGTCTTCACGACACCATAAGACGAGCCAGTCGAACACCCAAACGTTTTCAAAGACCGCCGGAATCGGCGCGGGGTAACAACAGGATGCCTCTCCGCCGCGCCCTCCTGAGCGTCCACGACAAGACCGGGATCGTCGATCTCGCGCGCGCCCTCGCATCCCGTGGTGTCGAACTGCTCTCGACAGGCGGCACGGCCCGTCATCTCACCGAGGCAGGACTCGAGGTCACGTCGATCGACTCCCTCGTCGGCTTCCCTCATCTTCTCGGCGGCCGGGTCAAGACCCTTGCCCCGCAGGTCCATGGCGGCATCCTGGCACGGCGGGACGAGCCGGCCCATATCGAGGAGCTGGAACGCGAGGGGATCGCCCCCATCGACCTGGTCGCGGTCACCCTTTATCCGTTCGAGACCGCGCTGCGTGAAGGGAAGGACCTGGAAGCGCTCATCGAAGAGGTCGACATCGGCGGGGTGACACTCCTGCGCGCCGCGGCGAAGAACCACCAGGACGTGGTCGTCCTCTCCGGCGAGGAGCACTATGGCCTCGTCCAAGACGCCTTGGAGCGGGAGGGTGAGGTATCGCTCGCCTTGCGCCGTCGCCTCGCCTTCGACGCCTTCCAGCGCACGTCGCGCTATGACGCGCTCATCGCCCGTGGCCTCGGTGCCCGGTTCGAAACGGGAGGGATCGTCCTCGACCCGTTCCCCGAGGCGTTCCCATTGCCGCTCAGGAAGAGCCAGACCCTGCGCTATGGCGAGAACCACCACCAGGAAGCGGCGTTCTACCATGACCTGGATCCACGCGCCATCGACGAGGTGGGGCTCGCGAACGCCCGGCAGTTGCACGGCAAGGAACTGTCGTACAATAACATCCTCGACGGAGACGTGGCGTTGAACGCGGCGCGCGAGTTCCCCGACCCGACCGTCGTCATCGTCAAGCATGCCACGCCGTCCGGGATCGCCTCGGCCGACACGCTCCTCACGGCATGGGAGCACGCCTACGCCACGGACACCTACAGTCCGTTCGGAGGCATCATCGCGGTCAACCGCACTCTGGACGGATCGGCCGCCGGGGCGATGAAAGGCATCTTCCTCGAGATGGTGCTCGCGCCGGCCTTCAGTGTCGAGGCACGTGACATCCTCATGAAAAAGAAGAACCTGCGCCTCATCGAGGTGCCGGGGATGGAGCGCCACGTCCAGACGGACCTACAAGATCATGCGCCACGCGGTCGCAGGTTGACCTACAGGAGCGTCTCCGGAGGACTCCTCGTCCAGGACCGTGACCTGCGCCCGTTCACGCCGGACGATTGGGAGGTGGTGACCAAGCGCCGGCCGAGCAAGGAGGAGTATGACACGATGCTCTTCGCGGCGCGCGTCGTCAAGCATGTGCGCTCCAATGCGGTCGTCTTCGCGAAGGGGACGCGTACGGTCGGCATCGGAGGCGGACAGACGGCACGGGTCGACGCCTCCACCATCGCGGTCCACAAAGGCGGGGACAACATCCGTGGCAGCATCATGGCCTCGGACGCCTTCTTCCCCTTCCGCGATGCGGTGGACGTGGCCGCCGAGGCGGGGGTGACCGCCATCGTGCAGCCGGGCGGGAGCATCCGGGACGCGGAGGTCTTCGCGGCCGCCGACGAACACGACATCGCCATGGTGACGACACGGCATCGGCTTTTCCATCATTGAGGGATCCTGTGGTCGACAAGAAAGGCATCGCGGTGTTGGCGTCCGGGCGGGGCAGCGACCTCCAGTCGATCCTCGATGCCGTCTCCTCCGGGCTCATCGCGACCGGCGAAGTGCGCATCGTCGTCTCGGATCGTCCTGACGCCCCTGCGCTCGACCGGGGTCGCCGCCACGGCGCCGAGGCGGTGCATGTCGCTCCGGTCGCGAAGGCGGAAGGGGGTCGTGCCCAGAACGAACGCGACGTCATGGCCGCGATCGACGCGGCCGGGGGGGTCGACCTGGTGGTGCTCGCCGGCTACATGCGGCTCTTGTCGCCGCTTTTCGTCGATGCCTACCACGACCGGCTCATCAACATCCATCCCGCGCTCTTGCCGGCGTTCAAGGGCGTCGACGGCCCCGGTGACGCCCTGCGCTATGGCGTCAAGGTGGCGGGCTGCACGACCCACTTCGTCGACCACGAGATGGACGCGGGACCGGTCATCCTGCAGGGCGCGGTCCTCGTGCACCCGGACGACGACCGGGACGCGCTCGCCGCCCGCATCCTCGCCCTGGAGCACCAGATCCTGCCGCGTACCGTGGACCTTTTCTTGCAGGACCGGCTGACCCGGGACGGCCGCCTGGTCCGCGTCGCGGACGGCGACACCTGGCATGGACGGGTCGACCCCGTGCCGGAGGCGCTGTATCCCTATGGCTTCTGAAGAGCGGGACAAGAAGGACGAGGGCCGTCGCCTCGACCCGGGGCTGTGGGACCTCGAGGGCCGTCCGGAGACCGACGAGGCACGGGTACCGAAGGTCGGCACCACCTATCATACGCTACTGGAGTTCTGCCACACCCACATCGGCAAACTCGATGTGGCGGACCGCGAGTTCCGGCACGAGTACGAGATCGAGCATCGCGGTCCGCACGCCGACCGCCGGCCCGACCTGCCGGAGGACTTCGCCACGTTCCTTGACGACAGGAGCCGTTTTGGGATCAAGGTAGGGCTCGACAACATGCGTGCCCTCCTCAAGGCGCTTCACCTGGACAGGATGCGTGTCCCGGTCATCCTGGTCGGTGGAACGAACGGCAAGGGGACGGTGGCGACCGCCATCGGCGACGCCCTCGGACGTGCCCGCTACCGCCCTGGTGTCTACCTGAGTCCCCATGTGGAACGGTTCCTCGAGCGGATCCAGGTCTCCGGAGGCGACCCGGACCTGCACGCTTTGCATGAGGCGTGCGACACGGTGCGTGGCGCCGTCGCGCGTCTCGAGGGGGCTGGGGTCCATCCGACCTATTTCGAGGTCGCGACGGCCCTTGCGCTCGAGGTCTTCCGGCGTCATGAGGCGATGCCGCTTGTCATGGAAGTGGGGCTCGGGGGTCGCGGTGACGCCACGAACGCGCTCGAGCCGATGGCGTGCGTCATCACGAACGTCGGCAGCGACCACGCAGAACATCTCGGCCGCACGCTCGCGGAGCGGGTGCGGGAGAAGGCGGGCATCATGCGGCCGGGGGTCCCTTGTTTCACGGCCGCGCAAGGGGAGGCGTTGCGGCTCCTGAAGCGGCATGCCCTCGATGTCGGGGCCGACCTCGTACCGACGGTCCCGGAGCATCCAGCGGTCGGAGCGGATGAGGCGGCGTTGGCCATCGTACGCAGCTTCGTCGGCCATGGGCCGCTGCGGCGCGTGCTACGCGGTCTGGACCGGGTCGACCCGGCCTCTGTGCGGTTGCCGCGGCTTCCGGGCCGCAGGGAACGCTATGTGACGAGCGAGGGGACCCTGGTCCTGCTGGATGTCGCCCACAACCATGAGGCGTGGGCGTCGCTCGCGGAGCTCTTGCGGACAGAGCCGATTCCGCGGGAGCGGCGCGTCCTCCTCTGTGGGATCGTCAGGGAGAAGGACCCCCGCGCCCTTGCCGTGACCATGGCGGGGCAGGTCGGTCCGGTCCATGTCACGCGCCCGGAGGGCGAACGGGCGTTGCCTGCTGAGGACCTGGCTTCCGCGCTCAGGGCGGAAGGGGTCGCAGTGGCGCGTGTCGAGGAGGACCCGGTGCGTGGCCTCGCTGAGGCGTTGCTTGCTGCGGGCCCGGACGGGATGGTCGTGGCGGTCGGCAGTTTCTATCTCGCGAGCGCCCTGCGGCCGCTCTTGCGCGAGGTGGCCCGCTATGTCTTCTGAGGCGTCACCGCTCGGTCCTCCACGACTTGTCGCTTCGTGGCCCTTGGGGGACGAACCCGCGCCGCGCCGGGGGGTCGAGCGCCCGGCGAGCGTCCTCGAACACCTGGCCCACCGCTTGCAGGTCGCCGCGGCGGTGACGAAGACGCGGCGGGGTCTGGTCTGGCTCGATTCGGGTGGGCCGAGGCTCGAACAGCACGTGGAGAGCGTCCTTTCGGCGTTCCCGGTCGACGAGAGACGGCTTGAAGGGGACGCCATGGACGGCCTCCCGGATCTTCTCGACACGCTCGCCACTCCTGCCACGAGCGCCGTGCCCGGGCCATCCGGGTTCAAGGGTGGATGGATCGGCTTCCTTTCATATCGGGCGGTCGAGGGCCTTGAACCGGTACGGCTCTCCGCGCCGGACGATGTCCCCGTCCCGCTCGCTTCGTGGGCGCTCCATCCGACCTGGTATCGGCATGACCGCACGGCGGGTCGTCTCGAGTTGTGGACACGCATCGAAGGCACGCCTCCGTCCGGTCATCCCGAGGAGGATGCGTGGCGCCATTGGGCCGAGGACGCACTGCGGGCTCCTTTCGACCGCGTGACGCCGATGTATGTCGAACCAGAGCGCCTGTCGTCTCATCCCCTCGCTTCGGCGGACGCGGTGGCCCGTCTGCGCGCTTCGGCCGGGCGTTCGTTCGACCGGTCGACGTTCCGGAGTGCCGTCCGCGAGGTCCAAGCGGCGATCGAGGAGGGGGAGGTGTTCCAGGCCAACATCGCCCATCGGCTCGATATCGCGTGCCCTGCCGACCCTTTGGCCGTCTTCTTGCGCCTGCGCCGGTCGAACCCGTCGCCGTTCGCCTGTCTCATCGAGGAGGAGGGGGGGACGCTCGTCTCCAACAGCCCGGAGCGGTTGTTCTCGGTCCGTCGGGACGGAACGGAACGGGTGGCAAGGGCGCGGCCGATCGCGGGGACCCGTCCGCGTCGTCTTGAGGCCGAGGCGGATGTGGCGAGCGCACGTGAACTGCATACTTCTCCAAAGGAACGGGCGGAGCACACGATGCTCGTGGACCTTGCCCGCAACGACCTCGGTCGCATCGCGGTGCCGGGGAGCGTGCGTGTACGCGAGTTCCAGACCGTGGAGGCGTACAGCCATGTCCATCATCTTGTGTCGGATGTCGCGGCACGGGTGCGTCCCGATGTCGGCGTGGCGGACCTCTTCCGGGCGCTCTTTCCGGGCGGCACGATCACCGGGGCGCCGAAACTTCGGAGCATCGAGGTCATCGACCGGGTCGAACCGGTCGGGCGCGGCCCTTACACCGGGTGCGCCGGGTATGTCGATGCGGATGGGACGATGGACCTGAACATCCTCATCCGGACGCTCGTCGCGACGCCGGGACGTGTGTGGTTGTGGGCCGGGGCGGGGATCGTCGCCGACAGCGATCCGGATTCGGAGTACGAGGAGACGTTGCACAAGGCGGAGGCGATGCTCTTGGCGCTCGCCACGCTCGGCGTCGGTGCGGACACCGAAGGATCGGACGGTCCTGAGGTCGTGGTCGGAAACGGGAGGTCGGTCTGATGTTCCGTGGGCTCGGCGCCCGGAACGGCGAGCGGATGCCCATCGATTCGCTCTGTGTCCCCATCGAGGACCGCGGATTCCTCCTCGGCGATGCCGTATACGAGACCTTCCGCACCTATGAGGGTCGGCTGTTCGCCCTCGAGGACCATCTCGACCGGCTGGAGGCGTCGCTCTCCGCGGTGCGCATCCGTGATGCGCCCGACCGACGGACTATCTCCCGCTGGCTCGAAGGGACGACCGAGGAAGCGTGGCGCACCTTGCATGCGGAGAAGGAACGCGTGGCGGACGAACTGGTCGTCCGCGTCACGGTGACGCGCGGGCCCGGACCGCGTGGCTTCTCCCCGGTGGGAGCGGGACCGGCGCAGGTCTACATCCTGGCGCGTCCTTTACCGCCGGCCGCGGAACGGGTCTACACGGAAGGATTGTCGACGGTGACCGCCAAAGTGCGGCGTGTCCCGGTCGAGGCGCAGGACCCGGCCATCAAGGCGGGGAGCGCGCTCAATCTCGTCTTGGCGCGGCTCGAGGCCGACGACCAAGGAGCCGACGAGGCGCTGCTCACCGACGCCCGTGGCGATTATCTGGAAGCGAGCGGGGCCAACCTGTTCGCGCTCAAGGACGGCGTCTTCTGGTCACCGCGCGCCGGGGACGGCATCCTGGAGGGTGTCACGATGCGGCGGCTCGTCGCCATCCTGGAGGCGGACGGGTGGAAAGGAGAACGACGGGCGGTTCCGCCAGATGTCTTGTTCTCGGCGGATGAGGTGCTCTTGACGCAGACGACGCGTGAGGTGATGCCGGTCTCCCGCATCGACGGCCGTGCCATCGGCACCGGGCGTCCGGGTCCGGAGTCGGCGCGGTTGCGGGCGCGGTTCCGTGAGGAGGTGCGGCGATGGCGCTTGGCCTGAGCCCGGTGCCGCTCCGCTTACGGCTCCACGACCGGGTCCTTGTGGCGACCGATCGTCCGCTCGTGATGGGGGTCCTGAACGTCACTCCGGACAGTTTCAGCGACGGCGGCCGTCATCCCACGGCCGAATCTGCCGTCGCGCGTGCTTTCCATATGGCCAAGGAGGGGGCGGACCTCATCGATATCGGGGGTGAATCGACACGGCCGGGTGCTGAACCGGTGACTGTCGAGGAGGAGACGCGGCGCGTGCTGCCGATCCTGGAACGACTGCTGGAGGCTGGATTTTCGTTACCGGTCTCGGTCGATACGCGTCACGCCGCCACCGCACGCCTGGCGCTCGACCGTGGCGCGCATATCGTCAATGATGTGAGCGCGCTCTCTGACCCGGGGATGGTCTCGGTGCTCCTCGATTCGGGGGCTCCGGCGGTCCTCATGCACATGCAGGGGGAGCCGAGGACGATGCAGGCGGAGCCGGCTTACCGGGACGTCGTGGAGGAGGTGATGGAAGGCCTCGCCGAAAAGCGCGACGCGGCGGTCGAGGCGGGCGTGTCGCCGGGGGCGATCGTCCTCGACCCGGGCCTCGGCTTCGGCAAGCGCACCGGGGGCGGAGCGGAGGACAACTGCGTCCTGCTCTCGCGGCTCCCCCGGCTCCACGCGCTCGGTCATCCGCTCCTTGTCGGCGCGTCACGTAAACGTTTCATCGGCAACCTCACGGGTGCACCGGTGGAGTCGCGCATGCCAGGGAGCCTGGCGGCGGCGCTCGCCGCGGCATGGGCCGGCGCGGCCATCGTCCGGGTCCATGATGTCGCCGAGACGGTGCAGGCGTTGTCGGTGGCGGCGGCGTTGGACCCGTCGGATTGGTCGACGCGGTGGCACGGGGACCACGACCCGCAGGTTCAAAAACCCTAAAAGCGACCCCCTCTTCCGCAGCCTTCCCTTTCTGGTGCGGGGATCGCATAGCCCGGTATTGCGGCGGCCTGCTAAGCCGCTGGCCACTCGGCCACGCGTGTTCGAATCACGCTCCCCGCGCTCTTTCTGCCTAGGCCGGGACCTCGGCCGCCGGACCCGGAACGAGCCGTTCGGTGAGCCACTCGACGACACGATCGAGAGGCACGTCGACCTGGTCGCCGCTTGCAAGGTCCTTGATGCCGACCTGCCCGGATTCGACCTCGCGCGCGCCAAGGAGGATCGCATAGCGGGCGCCACGGGTGTCCGCGGCCTTCAGGTTCTTGCCCGGATTGCGCCGCATGAGGTCGACCTCGGCGATGAGTCCGGCGCGGCGCAGGCCGGTGGTGAGGAGGACGGCCCGTTCCCGGGGGGCGTCGCCGATGGGGGCGACATAGACGTCGATGCCGAGCCGCGCTTCCGGTCTCTTGCCTTCCGCGTCCAGGGCGACCAGGGTGCGGTCGAAGCCGAGGCCGAAGCCGAGTGTCGCGACCGGTTCGCCGCCGAAGACGCTGCTGAGGTCGTAGGCGCCGCCGCCGAGGAGCTGTTTCTCGGCGCCGAGGGCGGGGGCGTCCATCTCGAAGACGATGCCGGTGTAGTAGTCGAGGCCTCGGGCGATCATCGGGTCGATCTGGATGATGTCGGGGGGGACGCCGAACGCTTCGGCGAGCCGGACAACATCGCGGAGTTGGGTGAGCGCCTCGGTCGCCTCTTCGGCGCGGGCGAGGGCACTGGACAATCCGTCGAGGTCTCGGATGTCGCGGAGGGAGAGGAACCAGTCGATGTCCGACGCGTCGACGCCGCCTTCGGCGAGACCGTCCCGGATCGCCTTCTCGTCCCACTTGTCGATGGCGCGCATGAGTCCCCCGCGGCCGTCGGCGGATGGGTGGCCGAGATGACGGAGCACCCCTCGGAGGACGCCGATGTGGCCGATGCGTACATCGAGCCGTTCCAATCCGGTGTCGCGAAGGAGCGTGACACCCAAGGCGACCACTTCTGCGGCGGCTTCGGGGGTGTCGGGTCCGACCAGTTCGCAGCCCATCTGCCAGAACTCCCGGTAGCGGCCCTTTTGTGGCCGATCATAGCGGAAACAATTGGCGTGGTAGAACAGTTTGAGCGGCTTGGGCTCCATGGTGAGCTCGTTGTAGTAGAAGCGCATGGTGGGCGCAGTGAGCTCGGGGCGTAGCGTAAGATGCCGTCCGCCCTTGTCGGTGAAGTCGTACAGTTCGGAGACGATGCCTTCGCCCGATTTGGCGGTGAAGAGGTCGAGCTCTTCGAAGGTGGGCGTCTGGACCTCCTGGAAGCCGAAGCGCCGGAACGTGTTGCGCATCTGGGTGGCGACGCGTTGTCGCTCGGCGGTCTCCTTCGGTCCGAAGTCGCGTGTACCGCGGGGTCGCTGCAGGGCCATGGGCGCGTCGGGGGCGAGGCGGGGCTGCGCTAAAAGGGTTCCATCTGTCGTGTCCTCTTCTGGCGCTTGGTCCCGCATCCTCCTCTGGTGGCCCGGTCGCTTCACCCCCGGACCCGCTCGGGTCACAGCGTCTGCGGACCCCATCGCCCATCGGCCGCCCGACCCGTACCGGCCGCGCCCTTTGGGGCCGGAGCGGAGGTTTCCCCGGAAGCCACGCGTCCCTGCTCCTCGTGGGTTATAAGCCGGAGACCGGCAAGGTAGGTGTGGTGACGACGTTGATTCCCGACAAGTTCCTCTACGGAAAGGTGGCCGACCCGAACAAGACGAAAGAGCTCAAAGTGAAGCTTCCTGTGTCCGTCCACATGAGGTTGCACGGCATGAAGATCCTGGGAGATAAGAGCATCAGTGCGACGGTCTCCGAGGCATTGGACGCTTATTTCGAGCGCCACAACCTCGCGGTGGAGCCGAACCGGGCCGCCGACCACCTTTCGTCCTGATGGCCTTCGGCCATCGGGCCTCTTCCCTCCTTGCCCCAATGTGCTCTCTTCCCTCCCCTTAGGGGCTGTTTCTTTGCGCATCTCTTAAACGTCCACCGCAGGTCCCATCCCACGGGACGAACGGATGGTGGACGACCGGGTATCAGGTCCTGAGGGTGCAGGCGGAGGGCCGGCATGACGTTGGAGCTCGGGCCGGGCAACATTCCGGACCTCATCGCCGGGCTGGGCATGCTCGCCCTCGCCGCGCTCCTCCTGTGGGTCGCGCCCACGAACCGCGTGCACCGCGCGTTCGCGCTGCTCCAGGTCGTGAACGGCATGGCGAGCCTTGTCTATGTCGGCCACATCGGGTTCGAGGGCGACGGGTCGGGTCGCGCCGTCGTCTTGGAGAACGTCGGCTCCTACTTCGTCCTCTCCCTGCCGTTCGCAGCGGCCTTCTTCACCTTGCGCTTCCTCGACCCGGACGGTGGGTCGCGCGCATCACGCCCCCTTGCGTGGTGCTTGCTCTTTGGTGTCGTCCTGGTCCTCGGCGCGTTCGCGTGGGACCATGGTCTTGCCTATTCCCTCCGCGAAGACGGGACGTTCGCGCTCGGTCCGCTCGGGCTCGCCTGGTTCGCGTATTCTCCCACGTTCGGCTTCATGGCCCTCCTGTTCGCGCTGCGGGCGCGACACGCCGGATCCGCACCTCGTCGAGAAGGCCTGATCTTGGCATCGCTCGCGTTCACGCTGCTCGCCGCGTATTGGGGGGCTGCACTTCTGGTCGGTTCCTCGTTCGCCGCGGAGTGGTTCTTCCGTGACCCCGCTGGCCATCCGGTGGTCCGATCCCTCGTGCACACGATGCCTCTGGTTGGTGCTGTCACGGTCCTAGCGACTCTTGGTGCCATGTTCGGTCTCCCGCCTCTGCGTGGCGATCCGGCCACGAACGGGTCACGCCGCCTGCTCGCCTTCGGAGCGGGCGTCTCTGCGCTCACGGGTGTCTTCGTGGTCGGGCTCCTTCTCGTCGACCCGGTGCGGTTCGAGTCGCTGCCCCTGACGCTCGATGGCGTCTGGCGGGTGGGGACGACCCTCCTCCTCGCGTACGCACTCCTGAAGCGGCAGGTGTTCGATGTCGAGGTGAGATTACGCTTCGCGATCAGTCGGTCGACGGTCGCCGCCGTCTTCATCGCCGTGTTCTTCGTCGCGAGCGAGGCTGCGCAGGAGTTTTTCGGTGACACGCTCGGCTCGACGTACGTCGGCATCGCGGCCGCAGGGGCACTCGTCTTCGCCATCGCGCCACTCCAACGGGCGGCGGATCGCCTCGCGGCGAAGGCGGTCCCCGTGGCGGAGCCTTCTTCCCTCGCCCGCGACACTTACCGCCACGCCGTACGCGTCGCGTTCGCCGATGGCACGATGAGCCGCGACGAGGAGCGGGCACTCGCGCGCCTGCAACAGGGCCTGGGATTGGGCCCGGAAGAGGCGTTGGACGTGCGGGATGAGATCGAGGCGGAGCGGGGTCCTGTCCGGACGTCTGCGGGCTCCCGAGGAGGCGGTGCGTGATGCTCCTTCCCTTGCTGTATGGCGCCGCCACGGTCGTGAGCTTCGCCTTCGCAGCCGTCGTTTTCCTCACGCGCCCTGGCCGCGCCCAGAACCGGTACCTGGCGCTCTTGCTCATGTTCATCGGTTTCAACGTCGGCTCCGACCTCATCCAGGCGGTGGCACCCTCGCCGGACGATGTCATGGCGTCTGGGGCCACTGAATATGTTTCCTTCGTGTTCCTCATCCTTGTCGCGTACCCGTTCTTCCTGTCGACGATCGACGTTCCCGTGATAGGCTTCCTGCGACCGCGGACGGTACGCTGGTCCTTGGTCGCGTCGGCCTTCGGCTTCAGCGCATTCGGGCTCGCCGGCTGGGCGGGGAATCCGCTGCTGACCTCGGTCGACGCGCTCGCGGTGCTCGTCTTCAGTCTGAGTATCCTTGTCGGCGTCTCCGCATACCGACGGGCGTCCGAACCGCTCGCCCGGGCGCAGGCGATGGCCTACATCATGGCGTTCGCCGTCCTGGACGCGTCGGTCATCGCATTCATGCTCCTGTTCGGGTTCTTCGATGGAGGGGGGCTCTCTCAGACCCAGCAGGTCTGGGGCGAAGCCATCCTCTTCCCGTTGCCCATCCTCTGGTTCGTGGCATGGCTCTCGTACGGGATCCTGAAGACCCAGCTTTTCGACATCGACCTCAAGATCAAGTGGACCATCAAGCAGTCGACCCTCGCCGCCGCCTTCGTGGCGGTCTTCTTCCTTGTGAGCGAGGGGGCCGCCGAGTTCCTGGGGGAGCGCACCGGCAGCGCTTATTGGGGCATCGCCGCGACGGCGCTCCTCGTGTTCGCCCTCGCGCCGCTCCAGCGCGCGGCCGCCCGCGTCGCCGACTTGGCACTCCCCCATGTCCGCGAGGACGACCCGGATTACGTGCGCCTGCGGAAGGCGGATGTCTATGGCGCGGCATTGGCGGGCGCTTTGGCCGATGGCGAGGTGACCATGCGCGAGCGTGAGATGCTCACACGGCTGCAGTTGGAACTCGGCGTGTCGAACCGAGAGGCGCGGGAGATGGAGCGCGGCATCGGAGGTGGGGCGCCATGACACACGCGCCGCTCGGAGGTTACCTGAACATGGTCGGAGGGCTCGTCGTCCTCGTCCTTGGGTTGCTTGTTCTTGTCCCGAAGCCGCGCAGGCGCGCCGGGATCGCGTTCTCCGTTTTCGCCGCCGGCGTGGGTGGTTTCTACTTCGCCCATCACTTCGGCGTGATCCTGCATGCACCGGAAGGACCCAGGCGGCTCGTCGAGTCCGTCATGATGGCGCTGGGGCTCGTGGGGGTCCTCGCCATGCTCGTGACGTTCCCTAGCCCTCTGAGCCGACGCGAGCGCTCCCTCCTCGCGGTGAGCCTCGGCGTCGGGGTCCTCCTCGTCGTGCCGCTCCTCGTGGCCCGGCATGGGGGAGAAGCCCCGGTCGCCGGTTCGCTGTACGCGCTGTCCGTCGGCTCGCTCTACACTCTGTTCCTGATCCTCTCCTTGCGGTTCGCGCGCTCGAACGACGCCGTCTTCCGTAGGCAGGGGGGGTTCGCTGCTGGGGGACTTGCCCTTTTTGTCGGCTTTCAAGCAGGAGGGGGTATCGACTTCGCCGGCGCCTCGAGCCTTCTCCGCGCCGAGGGCGCGGCGCTCGCCGGGGCCGTGTTGCGCTTCGCGATGGTGCTGCTTGTCGCTGCCCTGTGGCTATCCGCTACGCGCGGTCCGGAGGCTCGATTGGCTCGGAACGTGGCGCTCATCACGCTCGCCGCGACCCTCGCGGGTGTCCTCTCCGTCACGCTCTCCCTCCCGGGCGGCCACGGTATCGCGCGGGTCATCATGGCGCTCGTCCTCGCCTACGGGATTCTCCGCCACCAGCTCCTCGGCATCGATGTGAAGATCAAGTGGACCATCAGACAGTCCACGGTCGCCGCTATCTTCATCGGCATCTTCTTCATAGCGAGTGAAAGCGCCGCCGTCTTCCTCGGCGAAAAGTGGGGCACGTATGGGGGGATCATCGCGGCCGGAGGCCTCGTCTTCGCCATCGCACCCCTCCAGCAGTTCGCAGAGCGTGTCGCCGACCACGCCATGCCCGGGGTGAAGGCCACGAGCGAGATGACCCAGGACGAGCGCCTTTCCCTCTATCGTGCTCAACTTATTGTGGCCTACAGGGATGCGGCCGTGGACGCCAACGAACGCGAGCTCCTCGAGATCACCCGGCGGAGACTGAGGATCGACGCCGAGGTGGCGCTCTCCCTCGAGCGGGAGGCTGCGGGACAAGCCGCGGCGGTCGCGCCTGCGCAGGAGGTGCGGTGAGTGGCAGAGGTCTCTATGGGTTTCTGGCTAAACGAGGTCGGTGCCGTGGCCGTCCTTGCCCTTGCTGTCTTCGTTTGGCGCGTGAGGCCGGACCGCAGGCAGAATCGCCTCTTCGCCCTTATGATCGCGCCATGGGCCGTGGAGCGCGAATGGATCGAAGGGGGCGCCGTCTGATGCCGTGGAGCCTCGGTGTCGCCATCAGCGTCGCGAGCGGCATCCTCCTCGTCGCTGTGGCGCTCGTCGTCCTCAAGGTGGCGCCGCGCGAGCGGGCCAATCTTGCGTTCGCCGTGACGGTGGCGGGTTTCGGCACGTATATCGCGGCGAGCTATGCCGAGGATGGGTCCTTCAGTCTCGGTGGCGGCCCACTCGCGTTGCACGCCGTCGCCCTTCTCGGCTCCCTCGCGTTCTTCGTGGGTGCCGTCCTCCTTGCGCCCTGGTTCCCCACGTCTTTCGCGCAACGGGAGCGGCGGCCCATCGTGCTGCCCGCGATTGTGTTCGGTGTCACCTTCCTCGGAAGGGCACGGGCTCTCGGGCTGGCGGTCCGGGAGGAGGGCATGTCGATGGCCGTCGCGGCCGAAGGCTTCTTTGTGCTGACCTACCCGGCGATGCTCGCACTCCTCGTCTTGTGGGCTGAGCGCTGGCGTCACGCGAACGACGGACGGCTCAGGACGCAGCTCGCACTCGGCACCGCGGCCTTCGGGACGCACGTGGGGCTCGTTGCGGGCACGGGCGCGCTCGTGCTGTCTCTGGATCCGAACGACATGCTGTGGCTTGTGCCGATGGGACCGCATGTCGGCGCCGTCCTGCTCGTGGCGGCCCTGTGGCTCCGCAACGTCGCCGGCAGCACGGGCGCCGACGCGCGCGCCGCGCGCAACCTAGCGCTCTATCTCCTTGCCACAGTGCTGGCAGGGGTCGTGGTCGGCGCTCTCCAGGACGCCGAGGCGGCCGCCGGCTCCGGCCCCCACTACGGGATCGCCCGCTTCGTCATGGTCCTGCTTCTCGCGTACGCCACCGTCCGGCACCAACTCCTCGGCATCGATGTGAAGGTCCGGTGGACCATCTCGAAGAGTACAGTCGCCGCCGTCTTCATCGCGGTCTTCTTCGTCGCAAGCGAAAGCGCCGCCGTCTTCCTCGGCGAAAAGTGGGGCACGTATGGGGGGATCATCGCGGCCGGAGGCCTCGTCTTCGCTATCGCACCCCTCCAGCAGTTCGCAGAGCGTGTCGCGGATCGCGCGATGCCGGGTGTAACCGACACGATGGATCACCGCATGCGTCAGCAAGAGGATGTGTACAAGGTCGCGGTCCGTCTCGCGCTCCAGGATGGCACGGTCACCCGCGCGGAGGAGCATCATCTCGCGGAAGTGGCGGAAGGGCTCGGGATCCCGGCGACGCGCGCCCTCCGACTGCGGGAGGATGTCGAGGGGACGACGGCGTCGAGGCGGGATGCCACCTCAGGCCAAGAGCCGGTCTGATCCAGGCTGGTCGACGTGCCGCGCCGCCACTGGCGGGTCGGCCCGGAGCGCACCGTCCTCCGGGTCTGGCTCGATACCGGGCGCGTGCTCGTTGCGGAGCCTATTTGAAGAGCCCTCCTCTCCCCGCGCCCGAGGCGGACCCCCTTGCTCTCCCGTGACGCGGTCTGGAAGACGCTCGACGGCTACGACCTGGACCGGCTGAAGCTCGGTGTGGTGGCGAGCCACAGCGCGCTCGATGTCTGTGACGGTGCGGTCGATGAAGACCTGCCGTCCGTGGCCTACTGTCAGAAGGGCCGCGAGGCGACCTATGCGCGCTACATGCGCACGGTGCGCCAGAACGGGAAGCGGGTCGCCGGTTGTGTCGACGAGGCCGTGGTCCTGGACCGGTTCTCTGAGGTCACGAGCGACGAGGTCCAGTCGCGCATGGTCGAGGAGAACACGCTCTTCGTGCCGAACCGTTCCTTCAGTTCCTATTGCGCCCTTGAGACCATCGAGGAGCGCTTCCGGGTGCCCCTTCTCGGGTCGCGCAACATGCTCCGCACCGAGGAGCGCACCGAGGAACGTGACTATTACTGGTTGCTCGAGAAGGCGGGCTTGCCGTTCCCGGACCCGATCGCGTCCCCGGACGAGATCCGGGAACTCTCCATCGTCAAGCTCCATCACGCCCAGAAGGCGCTCGAGCGGGGCTTCTTCACGGCGGCGACCCCGGCCGAGTACCACGAGAAGGCGGACAAGCTCCTCAAGGAGGGCGTCATCGACCAGGCGTCGCTCGACGAGGCGCGCATCGAGCGCTACGTCATCGGACCGGTCTTCAATTTCAATTTCTTCTACAGCCCGGTCTCTGCGGCCTCGGGCGACATGGAGCCGGTCGAACTGCTGGGTGTCGATTGGCGTTTCGAGTCGAGCCTCGACGGTCATGTGCGCCTTCCGGCGCCGCAGCAGATGAACCTCCCGGCCCACCAGCTCGTTCCCGAGATGACGGTGGTCGGGCACAATTCGGCGACGGCGCGGGAATCGCTTCTCGACAAGGTCTACGATCTTGCGGAGCGCTTCGTGGCGGCGGCGAAGGAACACTACGACCCGGGCATCATCGGTCCGTTCTGTCTGCAGACCTGTGTCGACAAGGACCTCGATTTCTATATCTACGATGTCGCGCCGCGCATCGGCGGCGGCACCAATGTGCATGTCGCGGTCGGGCATCCATATGGCAACGCCCTCTGGCGCACGAACATGTCGAGCGGCCGGCGCATCGCGCGCGAGGTGCGCCGTGCGGTGGACGCGGACATGCTGCGTTCGCTCGTCACGTGACGAGGGAAAGGTCCTCGAGTTGGAGGCCGTCGAGGCGGACATCGTGCGCTTCGGCCGGGACGGACGTCGCGCTGAGTTGGAAACGGTAGCCGACGCCGATCGTGATCGTCTCTTGGAGCGGTTCCAGGAAGCGGTCGAAGTAGCCTGCCCCGTAGCCGACACGATGGCCTGTCGCATCGAACGCGAGGCCCGGCACCAATGCGAGGAGGAGGTCGTCGGGGTGCACGGCAGGCGCGTCCGATGGGGGCTCGGGGACGGCGGCGTGGCCGGGGAGGAGGGGGTTGTCCATGGTCCAGGGCACCGCGGAGATGCCGGGGGGAATGATGCGGGTCCGTGGGCGGCAGACGGTCCAGCCCTGCTTTTCGAGGGCACGCCCCAGGGGCGTGGTGTCGATCTCGGTGCCGTGTCGCGTCGGTAGGAGGACGGGGCCCGGGTCGAGCCCGGCCATGAGGGGATGTTCAGCCAGGCCATCGCGGAGGCGCAGGGCCGCTGCGCGGGCCTCCTCGGCGCCCAGGCCGTCGCGCAGCCGGCGCATCGTGTCGCGGTAGTGCGCCTTGGTGGCGTCTTTCAGCGCGTTTCCTCCCGCACGGGTCGGTCGATGAGGGTGGTGAGGTCGAAGACGGTGGCGGCGATGGTGTAGAGTGTAGGGCCGTCGGGATGTTCGCCGGGGCGGAGGCGTGCGGCGACGGCGCGGGCGAGGCGGTCGACGTGTTCGGGGTCGGTGGGGGCGCCCCAGTCGGCGAGGAAGCGGGCGACGAGGTCGTGCAGCGTGGCGGCGGAGTAGCGCACCTGGAGCGGGCCCCGGTCGTCGCCCTTGATCCGTCCGTATCCTACGGTGGGTTCTGCTTCGGACCAACGCACGAGTTCCGGTTCGTTCGCTTCGCGCAGACGGGGGCCCCATGCGGGGTGGGCGTCGGGGATGCGGTGGCCGGTGGTGGCGGCGAGGGTGCGGGCGGCGTCGTGCAGGTCGTCGGCGACGAGCCGTTCCAACGATGCCGCGCCGGTGCGGGGGCCGATGCCGAGAAGGGTGGCGCGGACAAGCGGGGGCCGTTTTTGTGAGAGCGCGGCGCGTGCGACGGCGTAGGCGAGGCCGTGGGCGTCCTCCACCCAGAGGGTGAGGCGGTCGTTGTCGATGATCTCCGTGACGCGTGGGAGGGCTTCGGGTGTGACGATGCCGTGGGGGTCGCGGATGCGCAGGCGGTCTTCGGCTGCGAGTGTGTCGGTGGTGGTGACAAGGTCGTCGAGGAAGCGGTCGAGGTCCATTGCGGGGCGGGTCCAGACGACCGTTTCCCGTACCGTACCCTGCGCTCTTCGCATCTTCGGGACAGGCTCGCCGGCGCGCACGCCGATTGGGTCGACGACGATGCGCAGCGGCTCGTCGCCTTTGTGTTCGAACGAGACGAGGAGCTGTTCGTGGGCGGCCGTTCCGATGGGTTCGAGGACGGGTGCCCGTGTGGCTCGAGGGCCGAGAGTCCGGGCGGAGCGATGTTCCTTGGGAAGCACAGGTGCCGCACCGTGGGCACCCGGGACGGGGAACGTCGAGACGAGTCGTCCGAGTTCGTCTTCGGTGAGTGCGCGGGCGGGATGCAGGAGCGCTTCGACGAGGGTCGCATCGAGCGGCCCCCGGGGGGCTTCGTCCGTCATGCTTCTCGCCTCCTGACGCCGGCAAGGGCGGTGAAGACGAAGAGAAGGACCGGAAGGAGGGCCGGCGAGGCGCTTTCCTTACCGTCCGGTCGTTGTTCGACCGGGTTCACGACGAGACCGACGTCGCAGGTGGCGCGTTCGATGCCGCGGTCGTCGACGAGGCGCCAGTCGCTGACGTGGTAGCCCTCCTCGAGCCGGAGGCTCGCTCCGATGGTGCCGTTCTGGGTGTCGCTCGCGCCGGCAGCGAGTTCGAAGCGGGGCAGGTCGACGGTCGTGATGTTCAGGCTTCCGACATGTTCGACGGTCGCCGTGTTCTTGTCGTTCCCGCGGTTGTGGGCGGTGAACGTGATGTCGGCCTCGCGCCCGCGGGAGACTTCGGTCTCTTCACTGCAATCGAGCGCCCAGGCGATGATCCGGCGGGCCGTCGCGGTGACCGTCTCGCTCTTCGTGCGTCCTTCCCGGTCCTCGGGCATGTCGCGGCTCGTGGCGGTGACGGTGACCGTCGTGGAGGCGAGGGCAGGGGCGCCGGGGGGCACAAGGACCGCGAGGCTGAAGGTGGTCTCGTTGTCCTCCTCGGCGAAGAATCCACTGCCGGGGGGAATTGTGCCGGTGTCATCCTTGTCGAGGGTCGCCTGCCACGCAGGGTCGTCGCTCGTGGCGGAGAGGTGGTAGGCGTCCTCGGTCTCGCCGGTGTTGGCGATGCGGAACGTGCCGACAAGGACGGAACCGGGGGCGCCGGTGCCGTTCCAGGCGACGAGGTCGAGGGAGAACGCGCAGCCACGACAGGTGAGGGGTCCTTGGGCCACGGCGTCGTTGGCGATGTGCGGGAGGGCGGGCGTTTCCGTTGGGACCGGTTGGATGAGGAGCACGAGGAAGAGCAGGGCGACCATGAGGGTCGTCATTCCGGTGGACCGGCCGGGCACGGGTGGTCCTAGGGTCGGCCGGAGATGGTGTTTTCGGTCTTGGCCGTGGTCGCGTCGCGGGCGGAGCCTGTCGAGGCAGGGGCACGTGCGGCACGACTCAGGTGTTGGGCGAGGTGTTCCCCGGTGGTCGTGCGGCGGGCGTGGACCCGCCCGTCGTGGTAGGTGAGTCCGACCGCGCCTTTGTTCTTGAGGGCGCGCAGATGCCGTTCCACGGCGCTTTTGGAAAGGCCGGTGCGTCGGGCGAGCAAAGCGGGGTCCTCGCCGTCCGCGGCGAGTGCGGTGAGGATGCGGCCTTCGTCGCCCGGGAAGCGCGCTTCGAGCCCGATGTGGGCAAGGACCGGAAGTCGGGTCAGGTGGCCGTGTTGGACGAAGACGGTCTCGATGCCGCGCTCGTAGGCGAGGATCAGGCAGGCGACCAGTTGTGCGGGCGTGCCGCCGGCTGCGTTCAATGTGAACGTGTCCGCGGTGTGGGCATCGAGGATCTCCACGAGTCGGGCATAGCATCCGAGCGGGTCGTCGAGCGGGACCGATACGACCTCGGCGATGACCTCTTCTTCGGCATCTGGTCCTTTGGCGCTGTTCTCGCTTGTCGCGACCGACTCGGCGAGCGCGCGCGTGTGGGGTGCGGTGGCGAGGATGAGCCTGTCGTAGGGGAGGCGTCTGCGGGCATGGTCGAGGTCCGCACGCGACTCGGGGACGAGGCTGAGGAGGATGCGGCGGCTCAGTCGGGTGGTCCTCCAAGGAGCAGCCGTGCGCTCGGCACGAGGTGGAGGCGTTTCCTGCGGGCGTCCTTCGGGTCGCGTCGCTCGTCGAGGAGGCGGTGGTCGACGAGGCCCTGGACGTGGTGGCTGATGGTCGGTTTGGTGACGCCGAGCGCCTCACGCAGTTCGGCCTGTGTGCATCCGGGATGGGCGGCGACGTGCTCGAGCACCTGGCGTTGCTTGTCGCTGAGGAGGCGCTTGTAGGCGACGGTGATGAGCGGCAGGGGGATCTCTTCACCGGTCGTCTCATGGATGTAGACCGCTGGCATGCCTTCGAGGATGCAGGTGAGGATCGCGGCGGCGGTAAGCACCTTGGTGCCACCGGTGACGTTGAAGACCGCGTCTTCTTGGCCGCGTTTCCGCACGACGCCCTGGATGCGGGTCGCGGAGTCGATGAGGTCGAAGGCGTCGACGGCGACGGACTCGAACGGGATGTCGAGTTCGCTGCAATATTTCGCCACCGCGCTACGCGCTTTCTCCGAATCGGCGTGTCCGTCATGGAACAGGACGATGTCGGCGACGTCGCCGCGGTGTCGGATCGAAGGGTAGAACTTTTCCGGCGTGAAGCCGAGCGTGCCGTACAGGGTCACCATGTGTCGCTCCTGTAGAGAGGCCCATCCCAAGACCCATGACCCGAAGGGAGGCGAAGTTCATTTGCTTTACCTGTTCGATATATATTCGAACTAATTATTCCTGGGAAAGGGCAATGGATTTCGGCAATCTGTCGAGTGTTCATTTCGTCCCGTCGAGCGGAGGGTTGATACCGGCACCCTCGCCTGCCTTGCCGCCGGTCTCCGGCAGGTGGAACCATCATGCGTGCTCAAGGTGTCTGGAAAGGCTCGTCGGCGATCTTTCTCTCCCTGGTCTTGGTCGGCCTCTTCGCACCGGCCGGGCTCGCCGGTTGCCATCCCGCGTGTTCCTCCGGTGTGGACCCGATCTTGAACGGCGACTTCGAGGCCTACGCGCGGGTCGATGTCGAGGTCGCGGGCCACTCGGACGGTGCCGGTGGCGCCCTCTTCTGGACCTCCACCGCCCGCAGCATCGATTACGCCTCGAACGCCCGCTTCGTCGACAGCGGTGTCGACGGCGACACGGACCGTGAGGTCGTCATCCCTGGAGACCCCGCCGGCGGCGACCATAACTTCTGGCAATCCTACCCCACGCTCCAGTGGGCCTCCCTCGATGCCTCGGCGTTCGCCTACACCATCGAGAACGGAACGGTCGCCCCGTCGGCGAACAACCAACTCGGTTTCTCCCTGAGTCCCGAATACGACCAGCACCCGTGGGTCGGCATCTTCTGGGAAGGCGCCGTCCATTTCACCGCGGACGACATCCTCGCCAACATCGACGCGGACGGTCGTGTCTCGCTCGACCCGGCGGTGGACGGTTCCATCATCTGTCCCGACTGGGACCCTTGCCGCTCGTTCCGCGAGAATTTCACAGCCGCCGACACGGACGGCCGCCGTGCGCTCCTCGGCGAGACCCGGCTCGTCCAGGTGAGCTTCTGGAACTTCAACCGCCAGGAGGGCCAGGTCGTCATCGACGATGTGGCACTGGAAGGCGCCCAGACGTTCCTCTGAACCGGTCGCCTCTCTTTCCCTCCCTCTCCGCCTTCGAGGACCATATAAGCAAGGGTCTGCCTGTACCCCCGAACCCTTAAAACAGACCCCCTCCTAGCCGAAGAAGGAGAGACCCCAGCATGGCTGAGACCGTCACCGAGAAGAAAGGTTCGCAAGCCCCGGCTTACGAGAGCAAGAACCTCCATGAGACCGGTTTCGGGAACCTCGTGAAGGTCACGGTGCGGGATCACGTCGCCTATATCGAGATGGACGATCCGCCCGCGAACACCTACACGTACGAGATGAACCGCGAGCTGGACGACGCCATCCTCAAGGTGCGCTTCGACCCGGACATCCACGTCGCGGTCATCACCGGCAACGGGGACAAGTTCTTCTCCGCGGGCGCCAACATCAACATGCTCAACTCGGTCGACCCGGCGTTCAAGTATTGTTTCTGCCTGCACGCCAACGAGACCCTCAACCGCATGGAGCACACCCCCAAGCTCTTCATCGCGGCATTGAACGGCCACACCGTCGGCGGCGGCCTCGAGATCGCCATGGCGGCCGATATCCGTGTCGCCCGCAAGGACGGTGGCAAGATGGGCCTCCCCGAGGTGAACCTCGGTGTCCTTCCCGGAACGGGCGGCACACAGCGCATGGCGCGGCTTGTCGGCAAGTCCAGGGCCATCGAGCTCATGGCGACCGGACGCAACTTCGGCTTCGAGGAAGGCGAGCGCCTCGGGCTGGTCAACCAGATCTTCTCGAACGACATCGACACGTTCCGCGAGGAACTGCACGAGTACGCCAAGCAGTTCACGCTCCCCAACAAGGCCACGAAGGCGGTCGGCCACATCAAGCGCAGCGTGCAGAGCGGGGCCGAGATCCCGTTCGAGAGCGCGCTCGCGCTCGAGCGTGAACTCCAGCAGATCCTCTTCCAGTCCCAGGACGCTAAGGAAGGGATCGCAGCGTACACGGACAAAAGGGTGCCGAAGTTCACTGGAAAGTGAACAAGGCATCTTTTGGACGTGCTGCGGTGCGACGGTGACCCGAGACGACCTATGGGAGTCGAGGGGAACATCGCGGTGTACACGGACAAAAGGGTGCCGAAGTTCACTGGAAAGTGAACAAGGCATCTTTTG
>JAHWKR010000014.1:0-15405 GCA_019347805.1 Methanobacteriota archaeon | reverse complement strand
GACGTGCTGCGGTGCGACGGTGACCCGAGACGACCTATGAGAGTCGAGGGGAACATCGCGGCGTACACGGAAGGGTGCCGAAGTTCCAGGCCAAGTGAGCCTAGCGAACTGCCTTGGACTGAGGGACGGGCGAGTGAGCCGAGCGATGGTACTGAAGGCGCCGAGCGAAGTGAACCGAAGGGTGCCGAATTTCACTCGGGTTCCAAGGGGCCTCGGAACCCGAATACATTCCTTGACGTTCGGGATGGCCGGTACAAGGCCATCGACCTGAACACGCGCGTCTGAAAATGGATCGGCTTGCCTGTCGCGACCGGTGTCGACTTGCGGTGGCTCGCCTATGCGGACGCCACCGAAGAGCCGTCGGAGACGATCGTTCCTGCCAGGCCGCTGTCACCGCTGAGGTGGTCCACGTCCAGGAGTACCTCAAGCTGAGGCTTCAGACGACCGTGGGGCATCGCCGCAGCTCGAGGAGATCGAGCGTTTCGGGGAAGAGGTCGTACCGCTCCTGTAGCCCCTAGACGTCCCGCAGGTCCTTCCCCTTCACGAAGTTCGCGTAGAACGCGGCGAAATGCTTTCTCTGGTTGTCCGTCTCGTCGTCCTCGGCGATCACGTTGGTCGGGTCGACGGTGGCGCGGATGTCGAAGCGGCCGTAGAGCCAGATGTCGCTCCAGGTGAACGAGACGACCTCGATGGTGAACGCCGGCACGTTGATCCCCTCGGAACGGATCGTCTTCCATTCGCCTTTGTATTCGTACTCGAAGAGCACGCTCGTCACGAGGTCGACATTGCCCTGGTTCTGCACCTGCGCGGCGATCGTGGGACGGCCGGTCAACGAGGTCTGTCCCTGGAGGCCGCGCAACCAGAGGTCGATGACTTCCGGGTTGGCGACGGTGACGGTGATGGTGGCGGTCGCGGTCTGTCCATCCCCCGCGGTGGCCCGCGCTTCGATCGTCTTGTCGCCGTTCGAGAGCACGGTGGAGTCGATGCCATGGCTCCACGCGGTGGTACCGCTCGCCGTCTGCCATATGCCTCCGGCGATCCGCACTTCGACCTTGGCGATGCCGGCATCAGAGGATGCGGTGCCAGAGACGGCGAACGTGCCGGAGACCGTGGCGCCGTCGGCGGGGCTGTCGATGGTGAGGGTCGGGGGCGCGGCGAGGACGCGGACCGATCCACGCATGGCGCTCGGGTGCACGCTACAGAAGTAGTCATAGGTGCCGACCGTCGAGAACGTCTTCGTGCACGTGTTCGGTGAGGTGCTGTAACCGCACCATGTCGCCCCGGCCGATCCGGGTGTACCCTCCACCACCGTGTGAGGGGTCCCTCCACTGTTCCACGTCCATCGTACGCTGTCGCCTGGGGCGATCGACACCATGGAGGGGTTGAAGCCGAAGTTGTAGACACTGACGTCCACCGTCGCCGCCTCGGCCGTCGGCACGTAGGCGGAAAGCAGCGGTAACGCCATGAGGATCCCGAAGGCCACGACCATCGCACGCATAGGGCGCGGCATCGGAAGCTAGGGCTATATAGATGACGTAGAACGGTCCAGATTGTTCAAAAACGTTCGTCACGCGAGGGTCTCTTCCCTTGGTGTAGGGGCACCGACCGCCATGCCCGACCCGTCGGGTCCCATGCGGATGGGCCATGCCTTGTCGAGGTGGTGGCCGAGGCTGTTGGCGTAGTAGCGGAGCCGTGCCTCGGCTTCTGGCCGTACGATATAGTCGGTGCCGTCGCGTCTGAGGATCTTGTTGCGCACAAGGATCTCGGTGCCGTAGCGGACGAGCGCTTCGGTCTCTTCCTGGTGGACGAGACCGCGGGTGACATCGTCGAGTTCGCTCGGTCGGTCTTTCGTCTTCAGTCTCTCTTCTTCCTCCGCGAGTCCGGCGAGGTCACGGCGGAACTTGCGGAACGCTTCGCCGACGACGAGGGGGACTCCGTGCTCACGCAAGGTGGCGACGGTCGTCCCGGTCTGCTGGACCAGTTGCCGGAACGGATATCGTTCCTGTGGGTGGAGCAGGATCGTGGCGGCGACAAAGGGGACCGGAGTCGCGGGCACCGCGGCTCCGATACGTTCCATGAGTGCATCTCCGAGTGTTTCCATGTGCGCTCCGAGCGTCTCTTGATCGAGTCTGTCCGGCGCGACGCCTTTGGCTTCGAGCCAGTCGCGGAGGACGAGCGGTTCCCCGAAACTGAGGCTGGCGTAACCATGCAGCTTCAGACGACCGAGAAGGAACCGGGTGGCGTTCACGACAAGCAACCCAAGGGAGACGAACGGCCCGACGAGGACGACGTAGGCTTTCTTCCAGATGCCAGTGTTCCGTCGGACGCCTTGGGCCTCCTTGACGAGGTTCTTGTCCTCGATGACCCAGTCGTAGTTGACACCGACCGGCACGAAGACCAGCTTGCGGTCGAAATCAGGTTCGAGTTCGACGCGTGAGAGCCAGGTGACGAGGCCGAGCTTGGGCGGAAGGAGCCTCCCGTCGCGTGTCAACCCGCCTTCGGGGAAGACCGCCTGGACGACGCCGTGCTTGGAGAGCAGTTGCACGTAGCGTTCGAGCACCTTGTGATAGAGGTCCTCCTTGTGGCCGCGTCGGACGAAATAGCTGCCGAACGATTTGAAGAGCCGTTCGAGGGGCCAGACGCGCGCCCACTCGCCGACGGCGTAGGAGATGGAGACCTTGCCGGCGAGGACGTAGGAGAGGAGGACGAAGTCGACGTTGGAGCGGTGGTTCATCACGTAGACCGGGCTCGCGTCGGGGGGAAGGGTATCGAGGAGCCGTCGCCGTTGGCGGTCGACGACGGGGTCGTAGAGGCTGTGGATGAAGGCACGCGCCACCGTGTAGCCCACCTTGAAGTAGGACAGGATGTTGAACTCGGGGACGATCTCATCGATGTAGCCGTCGGCCTTGTCCCGCACCGTGGCGAGGTCCTCGCCTTCCCGTTCAGCGTATTCGAGCACCTTCCGTTCCACTTCGGGGTCGGTGACAAGGAGTTGGCGTACGACATCCTTGTTGGTGAACTTGAAGCTCTGGGAGTAGAGGTCGCGGGTCGAGAGGAACCGCTGCAGGTCGCGACGGAAGCGTCGCTTGAGGCGCGCCTTGACCGCCGCACGGATCGCCTCGTACACGAGGATGGCGATGATGGCCACCGCGGCGTACGACAGGACCTGCCAGTGGAGGGCCATCGACGAGGCGACGACGGGACGTGGAGCAATAAAACCCCCGACCGGGCAGCTCGGGCGGGCGCCTCATAAACGGCGGGCGGACGGGAGCCGCACGACGACCGCTCCAACAGGAGAAAAAGACACCATCGCCGGGACCACGCTTTTGTACCCGATGGCTCTCAAGGAGCCTCGTCGGTCCTATGCCTGAGACGATCCATACGTTCGAGGACTGGGTGGGTGCCTTCCACGAGTGGCAGGAAGACATCGGTTTCCCCACCAACCTGCTCGGTGACTTCACCTTCGAGGCCAAATACGCGGACGAGGACGTCTCCGACACCATCGAGTTCGGGGATTTCGAGGGTCAACCGAAGTGGAAGCGCCTGCTCTCGGTACCGCACCAGAACATCCGCGACGCCCTCCTGAACCTCATCGTCTACCAGGGCGACACCGAGTTCGCCTCCGTCGAACAACAGCGCCACCTGCTCGAGAACGCGCCGACCGAGTACGACCGCAAGGCCGCGCTCCGCGTCATGGCCGAGGAGCAGCGCCACGGCTGGCAGATGTGCCACCTCTTGACCCACCACTTCGGTGAGCAGGGCTGCGAGGAGGCCAAGCGCCTTCTGGAGCGGCGTTCGTGGGACAAGGAGCGGCTCCTCGGTTCGTTCAACGAACCGGTCGACAACTGGGTCGATTTCTTCGTCTTCACGCAGTTCGTCGACCGCGACGGCAAGTACCAGCTCAAGATGCTCTCCCGGTCCGCCTTCAAGCCTCTCGCCTCGTCGATGGGACCGATGCTCAAGGAGGAGGCGTTCCACCTCGGGACAGGCAACTCGGGCATCAAGCGCGTCCTGCAGTCGGGCAAGGTCCCGACCGACATCCTGCAGAAGTACTACAACAAGTGGATCCCCACCGCGCACGACCTCTTCGGCACCGACAACTCGTCGTCGGCCCACTGGGCCTACGTCTGGGGCCTCAAGGGGCGCTTCGACGAAGGTGAGACCGATGAACCGGTCGACAAAGACGACCTCAACGACCGTGCCCGTCGCCAGTATCACGACGAGATCCAGAAGGCGCAGGAGTTGTTGAACCGCAACATCCAGGGCGACCAGCCCCAGCTTGTCATCCCCGACATGCGCTTCAACCGCGGCATCGGGCGCTACAAGGGCGAGATGTACGACATCCATGGGGCTCCCATCGAGTCGAAGTCGGATTACCAGGAATATCTCGTCCGGAACCTGCCCTCGAAGGAGGACACCGAGGTCTTGGCGGATGTCTTCGAGGCTGGCGACTGGATCGCTACGAAGTAGCTACATGAGGCGAGCGAGGGAGCTTGCGACCGCGCGAGCCGAATATAGCGACCAAGTAGCGCGGCTCAGCCGCCGCTACTTGGTCACTTAGTGAGCGCTGCGCCAGGCTGCGAAGCCGCCCGGCGCCGCGAGCATCGCAAAGTACGATGGTGTGACCGCCGCCCACTGGCCCCTGACGGCACGCTGCGTCAGGCGGCGAACACGTCGTCGGTCTCAGCGGATCGTTCCGCTCTTGCCGCACGAGGGACACTCGATGCGCAAGGGGCGCTCGCCTTCGGCGAGGAACTGCTCGGAACAGCCGGGGCAATCGATGGGGAACTGTTCGATGCGGTTCGCCATGACGGTGGCTTGTCCCCCGCCGCCGTAGAGGGGAGGGGTGTCGGGCGTCCGCACGAGACCGCCGCCGTTCCCGCCCGAGGGATGAGCGATCGGTGCATCGTCAGACGGTGCGGCCGCGGCATACGGGGTCGCCGGGGCGAAGCGCGCGACCACAGGGTCCGGCACCGCACCGTCGAGGCGCAGGTAGTGGTCGCGAGAGAAGGACGCGGTGAAGATGCCGAGGCCGGTCACCGGGATGGCACCGATGACGAGGAAGACGAAGCTTTCGAGGGCGAGGTCGACGGTGGCGTCGAAGCGTCCGGTGGAGACGAGCGTGGAGACGAACAGCATCGAGACGACGATGTTGACCCAGGCGACGAAGGCGCCGAAGAGGACCGTGAGGGCGGCCTGCGACCGGATGGGGTTCCCGGTGCGTGCGCTGCTGCGGCCCATCTCCCAGGTGGTGATGAGGCTGAAGACGGCGAGCAGCACGAGGAAGCCGAAGAAGTAGACCGGGAGCGCTTGGCCGTCATGGATTGCGCTCTGCAGGGGCTTGCCGTCGAAGAAGGGGATCAGGTCGAGCGCGAGGGCGCCGACGAGGAACAATATAGCCACGGTCGCACCGAAGAGCACATGGGCGATGAGGCCGGCCGTCGCTTCCGTCTGCCGTGTGTCGGTCATGACGATCGGTGGGAGGACAGGGTCTCCTTTAAATGGGTTTTTGCCTGGATGTCGCGAAAAAAGGGGCGCTGGCGTCCTTCGGGGGGCGCTAGGCGATGTGTCCGCATTTGGGGCAGGGGCCGCCGTGGCCGTGGCTGGTGATCTTGCCACAGGAGGGGCATCGGGAACAGGGAGGCGATTGATCGTTCCAGATGCACATGGTCTCCGATTCTCCTGCACCCTCAATAAGGGTTGCGCCGGGAGCGGTCGGGTGGGGTGCAGGGTCTGCCGCAACGGTCATGATGGCCACGCGGTCTGTTGCGTGCACGATGCCCGAGCGCGGTCGCGACGATCTTGATGGGGTCCGTGTGACGACCGAAGGCATCGACACCACGGCGGCGGTCCGCCGTCTCGCTTCAGGTGGGGCGGGGGCTGTCGGTGCGGTGGTCTCGTTCGCGGGTGTTGTGCGTGCCGACCGGTTGCCCGGCTCAAGCGGTGTCGAGGCGGTGACGGAGATTGAGTTCGAGTGTTTCCCAGAGATGGCGGAGGCGGAGTTGGGACGCATACGTGCCGAGGCCATCGAGCGCTTCGCGCTTTCCGGACTCGTCGTCGTCCACCGCACGGGTCGCCTCAAGGTCGGCGAGGAGATCGTGCTGGTCGCGGCCGCGGCACGTCATCGCCAGGCGGCCTTCGAGGCGGCGGCCTGGGTGATGGACCGCATCAAGGAACGGGTGCCGCTCTGGAAGCGGGAACATGGTGACGCGGGCGGCCGGCGGTGGGTCGAGGGCCGCCGCTCGGTCGGTTGAAAAAGGAACAGAGCGGGAGAAGACGGGGGAAGGTCGGAGCCGAGAACCGGTTCCGATCAGGACGACTTCTTTGCGGCGCGTTTCCGCGTCGACTTCTTGGCCGTCTTCCGCTTGGCGGGAGACTTGCGCTTGGTCGCCTTCTTGGCGGTCTTGCGCTTGGCCGTCTTGCGCTTGGCCGTCTTGCGCTTGGCCGTCTTGCGCTTCCCGCCCTTCTTGGCGGTCTTGCGCTTGGCCGTCTTGCGCTTCCCGCCCTTCTTGGCCGTGCGGCGCTTGGCGGGTGCCTTGCGCTTCGTGGCGGCCTTCTTGGCGGTCTTGCGCTTCGTGGTCTTCCGCTTCGCGGTCTTGCGCTTCGCGGGTGCCTTGCGCTTGGCCGCCTTCTTGGCGGTCTTGCGCTTGGCCGGTGCCTTGCGCTTGGCCGACTTCTTGGCGGTCTTGCGCTTGGTGGTCTTCCGCTTGGCGCGCTTCGGCGACGGCGACGCGCTCTTGGCGGTGGTCGCCTTCCGAGCGGTCTTGCGCTTGGCGCTCTTCCGCTTGGTCGTCTTCCGCTTGGCGGGTGCCTTGCGCTTGGCCGTCTTCTTGGCCGTCTTGCGCTTTGCGGGTGCCTTGCGTTTCGTGGCGGTCTTCCGCTTCGCAGGTGCCTTGCGCTTGGTGGTCTTCCGCGCGGTGGTCTTCCGTGCGGGTGCCTTACGCTTCGTGGCCGTCTTGCGCTTCGCGGGTGCCTTGCGCTTGGTGGCGGTCTTGCGCTTGGCCGGAGCCTTGCGCTTAGTCGCCCTCTTGGCGGCCGTCTTCCGGGTCGCCTTCTTGGCGCCCTTCTTCGCAACCTTGCGAGCCGCTTTCTTGCTTGTGCGTCTGGCCGGTTTCTTGGCCGCAGCAGGCGGACTCATGCTCACGTCATGCTTTGTCATTCTTTTTGTAGTTGTTGACTCGGGGACTCGTACGGTGCACGTTCGCACGTTCGAAGTGCACGATCGCACGGGCTTATAGGGCGGCTTATACTCGGATTAAAACATCATGTCGGACGACCCGTCACGACGCCCATGGACGGCCTGTCGCGGTACGTTCCAAACAGTGTCTCCCATACTCCGGAGCGGCCTCGATGGCCTCCCTGCGGGTCCGGCACGATCGTGTGCCGGATTGTCCGGAACCCCTTGTTTTCCCGGGGAAATGCGCCTTATCGGACCACCGTCACCCTTTTTCCCCCACCCCCCCTGGCCGGGTCCATGTGCGCCCGCATCGTCGATGTCGCCACGAAGCCGATGGTCGCGCGGACGGCGCGTGCACGGGGCCGGCTTCGTCTTCGTCCATCGACCGTCGAAGCCGTGAAGACCGGTCGTGTCGACAAGGGTGATGTCATCGCGACGGCGCGCGTCGCGGCGTTGCAGGGTGTGAAGCGTACACCCGAGTGGTTGCCCTTGTGCCATTCCATACCGGTCACTTCGGCCGAAACGGACTTTGTCCTCGAGGCCGACGGCATCGTGCTCGAGGTGACGGTGGGCGCGCACTACCGGACCGGTGTCGAGATGGAGGCGTTGACGGGGACGGTCGCCGGTCTTCTCTGTGTGTGGGACATGGTGAAGCCCTTGGAGAAGGACGACACCGGTGGATATCCCGATGCACGTCTTGAGGACGTGCGTGTCGTCGAGAAGACGAAGGGGGCGGCGTGATGACCGCACAGGGTCACAATGTGGACACGGTGGGACATCACAAGCACCTTGCACCCGAACGGTTGCGGTGGGCGATCGTTACGGTGTCGGATTCGCGCACCGAGGCGGACGATGATTCGGGTCGCCTCCTGGTGGAACGGCTCGAGGCGATGGGGCACGACGTCTTGGAGCACCTGGTCGTCCCGGACGACATGGAGGAGATCCGCGGTACGGTGGAGATGCTGTCGCGCGACCCGGAGGTCGACGGGATCATCACGAACGGCGGGACGGGGGCGAGCGCCCGGGATGTCACCATCGAGGCGCTCGATGCCTTGGTGGGGAAGGTCCTTCCCGGTTTCGGGGAACTGTTCCGCATGTTCTCCTACGAATCCATCGGCACGGCCGCCTATCTGGGGCGGGCGCGCGCGGCGACGCTTCCGGCACCCGATGCCGTCAAGATCCTTTATCAACTGCCGGGGAGCCCGGACGCCTGCGAACTGGCCATCACCGAGCTCATCCTTCCTGAGGCGGGGCATTTCTTCTCCCAGGCGAACCGGGGGACGGACCTGTCGGAGCGGTGGAGCGACGACGAGGAAGAGCCATGAGCAGGGAGCGTGGACCCACTGGATCGTCTGCCCAGGAGACGGAGTTCCTGATCGGCTTCGGGAGCCTGCTCAGCAAGAAGGGCATCACGCGCGAGGGCAGCGTCCCCAAGGTGCGCGATGCGTGGGCGGTGCGCCTTCTGGGCCGTCGCGGATTCAGCAACGCCATCCGGGGCGGCCGGAAGATGGTCATGGACGCCTATCTCGACGGCCATGAAGTGATCGCGGTGCGCCATCTCCCCGCATTCCTTGACATATCTGTCGTCGGGGCGCAGCCGGACGTCCCGGTGACAGGGCCTTCGTTCGAGGCGCTCGGCCTCGTGGTCGACCGGAAGGATTGGCTGTGGTTCGACAAACGCGAGGAGTTCCCGCCGGCGATGGGCCGGCTCCTGCTAGACGAGAGCGGATCGACGGGCCGTCCGATCGGCGACCTCCTGGGGGAGATCCTGGAGCGTGCGGGACCGGACGGATACGTGCGGGCCTTGCACGAGCGGTATCGCGCCGAAGGGATCGAGGTCGATGAGGCTGCACTCACCACCGGATATCTACCGTGGCCGGTGCGGCTGCCCGACCACGACGGCCTCGTCCATCGCTGGGGGGTCTTGTGCGTGCTGCCCGAGAAGCGGTTGCCGCCGCTCGACATCCGGTCTGCGGCCGGCCGCCCCGGTGTCGATGCGGAGGAGATGCGGCACTACTATCTGGATGCCGTCCTGGGTGCGGCGCACGGGTTGGACGTCTCGGACCTCAAGGACCCGGACTACGAGGAGCAGCAGGGCCTCGATGCGCTCGTCGGGCGTTATCTCGAACAGGAGACGCTGCCTCTCGACAGCCTACTGGGGGAAGGGTTATTGGCGTTCCATGGTGTCGAAGCGCCGAGGCGGACGCACCACACCATGCGGCCGCTCACCGACCTGGTGCCGTACGACGAGACGCTCAGACGCCTCCTTCAGGGGGTCACGCCGCTCGACGGGTCGGAAGAAGTAGGGCTCGAGGATGCGGTGGGACGTGTTCTTGTCGACCCGGTCGTCGCCGCGGTGGACGTGCCGGCGTTCGACCGCAGCGCGATGGACGGCTATGCGATGCGCGCGGAGGACACCTATGGCGCCGGGCCGCTCAGTCCGCGCCGTCTTCGCCTCATCGGCCGCCACCATGCCGGTGTCCAGGAGGGCGTGAAGGTCGAGATCGGCACCTGCTTGCAGGTCGCGACCGGTTCCCCGTTGCCACCGGGTGCCGACACGGTCGTCATGGTCGAGCGTACACGCGAAGCGGAGCGGGACGTCATCGAGGTCCTCGTGCCGCACACAGCGGGGAAGAACGTCGCGCTGCGCGGGTCGGATGTCCAAGCGGGCAGCGAGGTGTTGCCGAGCGGTTCGCGGCTTCTGGAGACGCATGTGGCGACGCTCGCCGCCGTCGGTGTCGACCAGGTGCGCGTTCGGCGCAGGCCCCGGGTGGCGGTGGTGCCGAGCGGAGAGGAGATCGTTCCGGTGGGCCGGCCACTCGGGCCGGGCCAGGTGCATGATTCCAATGGCCCCGGGATCACGGCGCTGGTAACAAGGCTCGGTGCCGAGGCGCAGCCGGTGCCCATCGTGGGAGATACAGATGCCGCGTTGCGCGATGCCGTCCGCTCCGCCCTCGCCGAGGCCGATCTCGTGGTCTTCACCGGCGGGACCTCGGCAGGTGAGCGCGATCTTTTGGGCGACGTCCTCGCGGAGCTCGGCGAGGTCGTCTTCCACGGCATCCGCATCCGGCCCGGGAAACCGGTCTTGTGTGCGCGCATCGACGGGAAGACCGTATTGGGTCTGCCGGGCTATCCCGCCAGCTGTCTGTTGACGGCGCACCTTTTCCTCGGTCCGCTCATCGAGCGCCTATCCGGTGTGCGGCCGACACCGCGGGCGGTCTTCTCGGCGCCGCTTGGCCACGCCGTGTCGTCGAAACAGGGATTCACGCAGTTCGTTCCGGTCGCGCTCGATGTCAATGGTTCGGTGCGCTCTGTGTTCGATGAATCGGGGGCGACGACGAGCCTGTCGCGGTCGTTCGGCTATTTCGTCGTCCCGGAGGACGTCACGCGGCTCGAAAAAGGTCATCGCGTCGACGTGCTGCCATGGTGAGCGGATGGGCCGGGACGCGGTCTTGCTCGTGCCCCGGACCCGGGATCTTGCGTGGCCGGCCTCAGGGCCGGCGGGGGTGATGGATATGGACCGCTTCGTCGCGGTCGAGGAACCCGACGCCGGTCTCGTCGCCGAGTATGTCGATGCGGATCTCTTTGGCCGGGTTGTTCAGGTCGACCGGGGAGTTGTGGACAAGCGGCGCCACGGCGTCGATGACGTTCTGCTTGTGCAACGCGCTCCCGCACGGCCGTACCTGTACGCGCCAGGAGTCGCTCGCGCCGATCTGTCGGGTCAGCGGAGCGACGGCGCGCTTGATCGCCTTGAGATCTGACGGGACCCATTGGTCGACGACGGTCCAGCGGGTGGTACGCTGGAACACATCGGGGTGTGCCGTGGTGAGTGTGCGTATGGCCCGTTGCGCTTCATGGACGCTGCCTTCCGGGACGACCTTGAGGGTGCCGGGGACGTTGGTCGGGCGTACCATGGCGCCGGGTTCGCCGATCTGGGCCATGATGCGCCTCACCTCGTCGATGGCCGCTTGTGGGTGCGTCGGGTCGTGGCGTACGAGAAGACAGGGTGGACTGGACATTCGGCAAGACCTCATGGTTCCAATCGCATTGTGGCGTATAAAAAGTACAGGTCGGTCTCACGGTGAGTCGGTGCGAATGTCGACCCTTGGGGGAGGATACGTCGGGTGGTCGACAAGCGCGCTTAAAAGAGAAGGGTGGAGAAGAGACGGGAAGACGGTGGGCTAGCCGGAATAGGGGACGAACGTGCCTTCCCCGTCACTATATTCCACTTGCCACAGGGAGTAGCCCCCGGTCGTGACATCGCCGTTGGAATTGAACCGGATGGTGTCGGTGGTCACGCGGCCGTCGACCTGGGGGTTGGCCTGGCAGGAGCTCTTTCGTGAAAATAAAATGAATGGCATCGAAAGAAAAGCGAAGGCTCAAATATAAGGGGTCAATGGTAATCGGCATGCGGTGGATTCTACTGGGTGTCGCAGTAACTTGTTTGGCCGTTTCGGTTCCCGGCAATGCTGCGGTATCTGTTTCCCATGATTTCCCATTTCTTGTTGAACTCGGAGAGCACGTAAAATTGAATGGGAAAGTAACCTGCGACTACGACTATAAGTTGAACAAAGTAACCGTGGATGTCTATACACCAACAGGGGCATTTTTGAGCGACGTAGGATTCGATATGATTTACGAGGATTGCGGTTTTGATTCACATTCCTTTAGCATTAGCGGTATCATTGATGCGGATCGATTGCGTCCCGATACGGATTATGTGTTTCGTGTTTTTGTGACCATTACACACAAACAAAATTACAATATGGCGACTCCAGAGTCCGATGTGGCGTTCCGTACGGCTCCAGTTGTGACTGCAGAACCTCCTGTGGAGACTGCTGAGCAAAAAGAGGCGAGTGGATCTTCCCTGTTCGGATTTTTTGTTCTGGGAATCGCAGTTTTAACTTTTGGTAGTAGGCGCTGTATCAGGCGCGGGTGATGTATGTCCGTTCACCCCAACCCGCCGTCAATGCAAATATTAGTGTTCTGAATTTCGAGCCGACTTCTGAGCCAGCGCTCCGACTTTTAACTCAACTCTGCTGACGAGTTGGTTCAACGCAGCATGGCCGTTTGGATACCGTTTTCAAAGCCATCAATAAGACTCGAATCTATGCGTCAAAATTTCTTTTTTTGATTTTTCTTACTCGTTTTTGGCTGCGTGGTGGAACGAGAGGCGGTCCTTATGTGTACTTAATGATGACTAGCGATCCGTCACGACACAATGCTGACCCAGCCATTGCAATCCACTGATGTGAGCGGCCAACTACATCGTATGAGGAAAACTTAAGGTCCTTGAGCGAATCTAACCGGAATAGGGGACGAACGTGCCTTCGCCGTCACTGTATGCCACTTCCCACAGCGAGTAGCCATCGGTGGTGAGGTCGCCGTTGGAATTGAAGCGGATGGTGTCTGTCGTGACGCGGCCGCCGACGGCGTTGTTCTCCATCCACTCCTTGATCTTGTCGGCGTCGTTGCCGACCATCCTGGATGACATTCATTCGGCGTCCGCGGTCGTCGATGTGTCCATGCCCAAATAGATGGCGCGCACCTTGGGGTCGTTGAGCAAATCCGGTCCGGGGCCTTGCAGTCGCGTGCGGCCCACCACGAGGACATACGCGTGGTCGCTCATCGCGAGTGCGCGGGCGGCGTTCTGTTCCACCATGCAGATGGTCGTGCCTTGCTGGTTGATCTCCCGCACGCGGCCGAGCACTTCCTCGACGACCTTGGGGGCCAGGCCGATGGAAGGCTCGTCCAGGAGGAGCAGGCGGGGGCGGACCATAAGGGCGCGGCCCATCGCCAATAATTGTTGCTCGCCGCCGGAGAGCGTTGTCGCGACTTGTCGGCGGCGTTCCCGGAGGATGGGAAAAAGGTCGTAGATGCTTTCCCTTGCCTCCTTGACCTTCTTGTCGTCCCGGAGGATGAACCCGCCCATGTCGAGGTTCTCGGAAACAGTGAGGGAGGGGAAAACGGCGCGGCCTTGTGGAACATACGAGATGCCACGTCGCACGAGATCGGCGGGCTTATGGTCCGTGATGTCCTCGCCGGCGAACCGGATGCGGCCTGCCTTGACCGGGACGAGTCCGAAGATGGAGCGGAGCGCCGTTGACTTCCCGGCGCCATTGGGGCCGATGATGGCGACGATCTTCCCTTCAGGGACCTTGAGCTCGAGGCCGTGCAGGATCTGGACGGAGCCGTAGTATGTATCGATGGCGTCGATCTCGAGGAGGGCGCTCACGGCTTGCCCTCCTCATCGTGTCCGACACCGAGGTAGGCCTCGATTACACGTGGATCGTTCTGGATGTCCTGTGGAGGACCTTGGGCGATCTCTTTGCCGTGGTCGAGGACGATGACATCGTCGGAGTGGCCCATGATCATCTGGATATCGTGTTCGATGATGATGAAGGTCTTGCCGTGCTCTTCGTTCAGGCGGTGGATGAGGTCGAGGATCTGACCGCGCATGGCGGGGTTGACGCCGGCCATGGGTTCGTCGAGGAGAATGAGGTCGACGTCGAGGCTGAGTGTGCGTCCGATCTCGATGAGTTTCTGTTGACCGTACGACAAGGAGCCGGCGGCGACGTCCTTGCGGTGCGTGAGGTCGACACGCTCCAGGATGCCTTGGGCGGTGCGGCGGTTCTCGGCCTCCTGTCGCCGCCAGTCCCCGAAGAGGGCCCCTGCGATGCGCTCGCCGACCTGGTCGCGTTGGGCGACGAGGAGGTTGTTGGTGGCATCGAGGCGGGGCATGAGACGGATGACCTGGAAGGTGCGGCCGATGCCGCGGCGGGCGATGACGTGGGGCGGGAGGCCGTCGATGCGACGTCCCCGGAAGCGCACTTCGCCATGTTGCGGTCGTGTGAAGCCGGTCGCGATGTCGAAGACCGTGGTCTTGCCGGCGCCGTTCGGGCCGATGAGGCCGGTGATGCTCCCTTCCCGGACATCGAAGCTCACGCCATCGACGGCACGCACCCCGCCAAAGGCCACCCCGAGTCCCTTGACCTCGAGGATGGTGCTCATCCGTCCTCCCCCGGTCGGCGACGGAAACGACCGAACAGCCGGTCCATGAGGCGCAGATCGCGATCGCCAAGTATTCCCTGTGGTCGGACCACCATGAGGAGCACGAGGAGCCCCGAGTAGAGTAGGTTGTTGAGCGCGGCGGCGTCGATGTCGTGGCCGACACCACCCGAGAGCTGCTTCGCCACCTCGTTCAGGATCGTGACGAGGACGGCGCCCAACACCGCACCTTGATGACTGCCCAGGCCACCGAGGATGACCATGACGAGGATGAGTATCGTGAGGTTGAAATCGTAGGCGCTCGGGTCGAAGACCCTGAGGTGGTGCACGTAGAGTGATCCGGCGAGCGCCGCCAGCATAGCGGATACGACGAACGCCTTGAGCTTGAACGCCATGACGTTCTTCCCGAGCGCCTGCGCGGCGACCTCGTCTTCACGGATGGCACGGAGGGCCCGGCCGAACGGGGCCCGATCGAGGCGCACCAGGAAGAGGTAGACCACGGCCAGGAGGCCGAGGACGAAGAGCAGTTCGATGACGCGCCAACCCACCGTCACGCCGATCACGGTGGTCTGGAAGGGGATCGGGTGCCCGAACGGGTTGAGCGGCGGGATGTTGTAGACGCCTTGGATATAGTATCCTTCGAGGATGACGCGTACGATGATGGCGAAACCTAGGGTGGCGATGGCGAAGTAGTCGCCGCGCAGGCGTAGCGTGGGCAGGCCGATGACAACAGCGCAGAGTGCGGACACGGCCATGCCGAGCAGGATGCCCGCGAGGAGGTCGAGCCCCAGGTGGTCGGCATGCGTCCCGTACACCGTCATTATGCCGCCGATGGCGAAGAAACCGACGTGTCCCAATTGGAAGAGGCCCGCCTGGCCGACGACGAGGTTGAGCGACAGCGACAGGATGGAGAAAATACCCATCACCCACAACAGTTCCAGGAGTTGGTCGGTCGCAAGTCCGAGGATCATTTGCGCCGCACCTCCGATCCCTTGGCGCCGAGGATGCCGGTCGGCCGGAACACCAGGAAGAACACGAGCAGGAAGAACGCGATGGCGTCCCGGAACACCGTGGCGATGAAGGCGCCGCCTACGTTCTCGGCCAAGCCGATGAGGAAGCCACCGAGGAAAGCACCGTAGATGTTCCCTATGACACCGACGACGGCGGCGTAGAACGCATTGATGCCGGGGAGAAGCCCCTTGGTCGGGTAGATGGAGAAG
>JAHWKR010000077.1 GCA_019347805.1 Methanobacteriota archaeon | reverse complement strand
CCTCCATCCCGACGGCACCCCCGCCGAAGACAACATCGAAGGCCACGTCTATTCCATCGGACACCGCAACGTCTACGGCCTCGCCTACGACCCCGCCACAGAGCGGCTCTTCGCCACCGAGAACAACAACGCCGAACGCGACGAGGTCAACCTGATCACCGCCGGTGGCAATTATGGCTGGCCCATCTGCGAGGGCACCGTGCGCTACGACTTCGACCGCGTCGAGCCCACCGACGAACCATGCGACGACCCCGACATCACCCTCCCCATCGGCGAGTTCTACCCGGACGGCACCGTGGCGCCCACCGGCGCCATCATCCTGCACGGCCACCTCTATTGGGCGTCCTGGAACCACGGCGAGATCCACCGCATGGTCGAGGACAGGAACGGGGACTGGCATGACCAGATCGTGTACAAGCCCGGACACCGCATCAACGACCTTGAGACCGACGGCGAAGCGGTCTACTACTCGGATTGGACCACCATCTACCGGCTCGAAGTGCCGGAACCCCCGCAGGATCTCGCATCAACGATCTCCCCGGAAGGCGAAGTAGGGGGAGACGGTGAAGACGGACCGGAGACGCCGTCCGCGCTCCCCGGACCAGCGCTGATCGTGACGCTTGTTGCGCTCGTCTTCCTCGCGTCCCGATATCGACCCAGGCGCTGACTTATGCACGCACCGCGTCTTCCAGGACCTCTTCGGTCGCCGACGTCAACCGGTCCCAATCGTGGTCCGCGGCGATGCGATGGCGACCGCGCGCCCCCATCCGCGTCGCCTCTTCCGGGTCGGACAACACCTCAAGGATGCGCTCAGCGAGATCGACCGGGTCACCCGGCGCCGCGAGAAGGCCGTTGTCGCCATGGCGGACAAGATACGGGATCCCGCCGATCCGTGATCCCACGACCGGCCGGCCACAAGCGTTCGCCTCCGCAAGCACCATGCCGAACGACTCTGCATCACTCGTGCTCGGCAGGACCGTGACCGCCGACCCCCGATAGGCCTCGACGAGACCCTGTTCAGGCAGCCGACCCGGCAACGAGACATCACCGACCTCCTCGGCGAACCGCTCGAGCTCCTGCATACGATCGCCCTCACCGACGAGCATGAGGCGCGCGTCCGGCATGCGCACCTTGACGATCCGGAACGCCTCCAGAAGGACATCGAGTCCCTTCCAGGAATAGGAACGGGACAACGGACCTGCGAAGAGGATCGTCCTGCCGTCCGAACGCCCGCCCGGTGAGAAGACCGAACGGTCGACACCAGGCGGTACGATGCACGTCCGCTCCTTGTGCGCCGCCAAGGCGTTGTCGCGCACGAAGGGACTCACCGCCACGATGCCCGCGCTACCGCCGAGCATCGCCCGCTCGAAGGTCACGCGGTCCAGCGCCGCGAACGCCTGAAGATGGGGGGCGCTCCCCAAGAGCCGCCCGGCATGGTAGGTGGTGACGAACGGTATCCCCTCCTTGCGCGCCGCGAGATAGGCCATCTCGGCAGGGAACGGCACCGGCGTGTGGGCCACCATCAGGTCAGGCCCGAAGGCGCGGATCCGCCGGCGCACTTTGGTGAAGAAGCCGGGGTCGAGCGGTGTGTTGCCGAGTCGGAGGCGCGTGCGGACCCGATGCACCGGGACCCCATCCAGGACCTCGTCCCCCTCTTCGCCCTTCGTGAAAGCGATGACCTCCACCGTATGTCCCCGGGCGGCCAACCGTCGCAGCACCGCGTGGGCATAGCGCTCGAGGCCACCGCCTTCCGGCTCATAATACGGCGTCGTCGCGAGTATGCGCACGGGAGGTCCTCTTGGCGATGTTCGGAGGGTTCGAGCGGCCGCGGGCCGCACCCGACAAGACCTCGTCGTAGACGTCGACGAGACGGTCCGTGACGGCGTCCCATGAGTAGCGGTCGTGGATCTTCGAAGCCAGCCCCGCCCCACGGGGGAGACGGCCCGGTTCAAGGGCACGTCGAAGCGCGATGGCGAGCGCGTCCGGGTCCCCGGGAGTCGCGGTGTAGCCACCGTTCTGCGCCACCTCGGCGACACCCGGCAGACCCGAGGCGACGACCGGGGTCCCGCACGCCATGCTCTCGATGAGCGAGATGCCGAAGGCTTCCTGGCCGTTCACGCTCGGCAGCACCGTCAGGCTGGCGCCGCGATAGAGCGACGGGAGATCGTCATCGGAGACATGTCCCAGGAACGTCACGTCCACACGCAAGTGTTTGGCGAGCGCCTCGAGCCGACCGCGCAAAGGTCCGTCACCGGCGATGACGAGCGGATGGCCGAGGTAGGATCTCGCGAGCGCATGCAGCAGCACCTCCAACCCCTTGTACGGGACAAGGCGGCCGACGAACAAGAGATATCCTTCTTCGTCGAACGGTACATTGGCATTGAAACGTTCCGGGTCGATGCCGTTGGGGACGATGCGCCAGCGCGATTCCGGGACCGATTGCAGGCTCTTCGCACGCCGACCATAAGCGGTCGAACGCAAAAGCACCGTCTCGGCGAGCGGATAGGCGGTCGGACCGACATAGCGGTACATCCCGGAGGCGATCTTGCCGAATGTCGAATCAAGGGAAGGTTCGAAATGGAAATCGAGGATCGAAGGGATGCCCATGTCGCGCGCCTGGCGCAGGACCGAAGGGGTGGTGAACGGGTAGGTGGCCGCCACATGCACGAGGTCGGCGTCGTGCGGAAGATGTTCGCTGATCCCGGCGATCGGTGCACGCAACAACGTGCCCTTACGGCGCACCCGGATGAACCGCACCCCGTCCTCGTACCGGACCGGCGTATCGGTCGGTGAGGAGCAGAGCAACGACACCTCATGTCCACGTCGTGCAAGACGCTTCGACACCTCATCGAAGACGCGTTCGACACCCCCCACGATCGCCTCGTCTGGCGGGACATGCGGAGGCCGCGGGTCATATGGGGATACAAGAGCGATATGCATCGAACATCCGTTATGGATGTCGCGTGAAGTAACGGTTCAGGGACGGACGCCTGTGCCGGAAAGGGCGTGGGGGGCCGGGTATCATGACGAAAAAAGAGCGGAGGGGGAGAAAGGGAAGAGAGGGGAAAAGAGGTCCGTGTTGATCGGTCGGAGGGGGAAAAGAGGGGAAAAGAGGTCCGTGTTGATCGGTCGGAGGGGGAAAAGAGGGGAAAAGAGGTCCGTGTGGATCAGTAGGTCTCCAGACCATACACATGTCCAAGTCCAGGAACATCAAGGGGGAAAGCGGTGGGAAGAGAGGTCCGTGGGTGATCGTTCAACCCCAGACGAAGGCCTGACTCGTCGCGGTCGCACCAGAGATCGAGGTCGCGACGAAGACCACCTCCGTACCCTTCTTGACGCGCATCTTCTTCGCCCACGAGTCCCATTCGGTCTTCGACAGGTCCGTGCACGTCGCGCCGATACACGCTTGGACCCGCACGACCTCCTCGGAAGCGGTCACGACCACCTCGACCCACCAAGGATTGCTTTGGGTCTTCGGCCGGAACGTGGCCGTGAACGGATCGGGCTCGGGCTCCGTCGTCATCCAGGTGTATGTGGACGAAGTCGCGGTCTGGCCGGAGGCATCCATGGCGCGGAACACGACGCTCGATCCGACCGGGGTGTAGGTGCTCTTGGCCCAAGTACCCCAGCTGGTCTTATCGAGGGCGATCCATGAGCCGCCGTCCACGCTGACCTCGACCTTCGCAGGCTCACTGGTGGCCTGGACGGTCACCTCGACCCACCACTCGTTGACGTTGGGTGAGACGCGGAAGTCGGCGCTATATTGCTGCGACGGTGCCGGGGCGGCGACAGAGACCGTCCGCTGCGCGGTGTTCGTCGCCTGGCCGTCGTCGACGGTCAAGGTCACCGTGTAGCTCCCGTCACCGGCATAGGTGTGACCGATGGCCACTCCGGTCTTGGTCGTCCCATCCCCGAGGTCCCATGAATAGGTCAGGGCGTCGCCGTCGGCATCGGTGGAACCCGATGCGTCCAGTGTCGCCGTGTGGCCGTCTGTGGTGCTCGTGAACGAAGCCGTGGGTGCCGCGTTGGGCTTGACGACGGTGACGTCTTTTTGCGAGGTCGCGGTCGCATTGCCGTCATCGACCGTGAGGGTCACCGTGTAGGTGCCGCTCTCGGCGTAGACGTGGTCCGCGAGGAGACCTGTTGCGCTCGTGCCGTCGCCGAGGTCCCACGAATAGGTCAGGGTGTCGCCGTCGGCATCGGTGGAGCCCGATGCGTCGAGGGTCGCCTTGAGGCCGTCTGTGGTGCTCGTGAACGAAGCCGTGGGTGCCGCGTTGGGCTTGACGAC
>JAHWKR010000013.1:30629-66681 GCA_019347805.1 Methanobacteriota archaeon | reverse complement strand
CATCATCCCCAACATGTACTACCGTAGCGACATCGGACAGCGATGGATCGACGGAGACGGTGACAGGTTGCTGGCGTGGGGCTACCTGGGTTAGGTGGGGGTTCGGTTTGGAGGGGGACGGGTGAACGGTCGGGCTCAGCGGCCGCCCGGAGGCGGTCCGCTGGAACGATTTGTTGGGCAGCAGTCGGTTCAGGGATGATGTTGGCTTCTGACGCGTGAAGGATGGTGCCGTCGGAAACCGTGTGGGCTGCGATGATGGTTGGCTGGGGCCAGAAGCGATTGCAGGACCTAGGGGCCTGCGTTCTCGACATCGAGGGGAAGGAGTTCCTTCAACTGGTCCAGATACTCCATGAGGGCCTTGATGCCTGCGTTCGTAAGAGCATAACACGGCTCGAAACGCGTCCCGACCAACCGGTAGCGCTGGCAGACGTACCCAGAATCCATCAGTCTTTTCACATGGCTCCCTAGGTTGCCATCGCTCAGCCCAAGGGTATCCCGGATATGGTTGAAACTCTCCTCGCGGTTCCGATGGAGCATCGCGATTATGCGTAATCTCGTCTCCTGATGGATCGCTGGATCGAGCAGGACCTCACCCTCGTAGTGCTTGGTACAACCCTGCCAGGAATGGGATGCCAGCCATGAGAGACACGCCCACGAACATGGCTTGCGTCATCGGTAGGACGACCGAGTCCAACGCGATGGCCATTCCCAGAATGACCAACGAACTCACCAGGGAAACAATCCGACCCGCAAGCGAAAGCCGTCTCCCGAAGAGTGCCACAGTGCCCCAAATGATGCCCACGAGGAGCATGGGGACGATGATCGACTCGGGCCGCACAACAAAGTGGAGGAAGAGGACCACTGATGCGAGGACCAACACCTTTGTGACATAGACCTTCCAGCCGATCGGCCGGAACTCATTGCGACCTAGAAGCGCTGCGGTCCGCCAAATCACAAAAGTCAACGCCAAGCCCGCCATGGCCCACACGGACCAACCGGCGACCACGAGCACCGGGGGGATCTCAAGGAAGACCAGCAGACCAAGCGTCCCGAATATCCCCGCGGTGACCATCCCCCACACCATCCAGGTGAGCCCCTCCGTTCGCCGGACCAGACTGTCCTCCCAGCGGCGTGCTTCTGCGAAGGTCTTGGCCGCCTGCATAGGGGTGAACGTTTCAGACATCCTAGCTTCCTCCATCCAGTTCCTTCATATCTCCTTGCCGTCGACGAGCCATGCGACCTCGTAATCCAGGTAGTGGCCGATCTGGTCGCCGGCACTCGCACCGTACAAGGTAGCCGCCAGAAGATAGTCGCCGCTCGGGAGGTTTTCGGCCTCCATCATCGCTTCTTCGGCGCCGTCCCATGACAACATGACTTCCCGTAGAACGTCCCCATCAGGTGAGACGAGCCTGACCATGGCGCTAGAGAGTGACCGATCGAGACCGACGTGCGGGGTTACCCCTTTGCGTAGGAGCGCTTCAAGGCGCGTCCCGTTTTCCTCGACAGGGATGTCGACGGCAAGAGTCGGTTCCTCCAGCAACGGCACGCTCAGAGGGAACCACAGCCGACCGTCCAATCGGCCCTCAGCAGGCTCCTCCAGCGGGTGCGGAACGCTCACCTCGGGGTCCGTCGCAGGCGAGGCGCATCCGGATAGGAGAATGGTGGTCACGAGGGCTATTGCGGGGCCGGGTTTCACGCGCATACATCGCGGAACGACGTGAGAAAGCTATAGGCTACGTTTCTTCTACACCACAGAGTAGGTCGTCAGCCGGTCTCGGCGATCGGAGATGGGCCTTGGTATACAGTGGGTAAGTAGGAATCTGGCACCGAGGCACGCTCGAGCAGCCCCATATCCCACTCCCCACAGCCTGAGATCGGCTCACGACCGATTGGGACGTCGATGCGGCCCCTGGGGATTGAGGAGATTTGCATCCGGCTGGTCCCGCACCGGGAACGGTCAGCCCAATGACGATGCTTGGACGCGCCCACCAGCAAAGAACGGCTCCGCAATTGGCCAAAAGTAGGTGCCCCAGACGACCACGGATCCGTCGTTGTCAGGGGGGAGAATGGTCAGCGCGTGCACACCGGAAGTGCCGGTGAATCCCTCGTCCCAGGAACCCCATACAAGTGCAAAAACCAGGCCCTGAGTCCCCACCGCCTGGAGGTACCAGGCCTGAGCAAGCTCACAGCCGTGGGGGAATGTCACCGTATAGGTCGCCACGCGCGCCACCGCATCCACGGTCAAGAGCGCCGACGCGTGCGGGCAATAAATGCTCGCCCAATGATCGGCGAACTCGATGGTCCCCTCGCCCTCCAAGAACGAGCCGGGACCATCTGCATGCACCGGCATGGCGAGCGCGGATACGGTGATAACCAGCACCACGAGGGGCCCGGCCCAGATCTTCCGGTTCAAGCAGACACCCGCGAGAGGAAAGACCCGTTTTCGTAAATGTCTTGCTGCCTCAAGCTCTCCTTGTTCGATTCAGGAACGCCCGCGTTTCAAGGTCTGCTCTGGTTTCAGGACTGATCGGTTTGACGCCGAACGATAGAGCTCACGCGCCGCGAGCGGAGCGAGCGGTCGGGTGGAGCGATTTGTTAGGCATCGAGTCAAATGCTCCTTTGCTTTTCGTAGGCGGCTCTACGACGGAACAGACCCCGCTTACGTTTTCCAGATCCTCCGTCCGAACTATGGAGAAGCGGATTCGTGGATCACCGGGCTTGTATAGCAAGTGCACCAGCCACGGCCTGACTTGTTGCGCAGATTGGTGCAGCCGCTCCATAGAGGCGTAGGTGGGCCGCTCGCATACGGCACTACTCGGCCGTCGTGTTTGGCGCAGGCGACACAGCAGGCGGTGCCCGCGTGTACCATGTATTTGTCGAAGCTACTACTGTTGTCTGCCTCCTGAATCTTCCAGCAACGGGCCATTTTTTCCGTCCAGTCGCGCCCTTCCTCGTAAAGAAATCGAGCCATGCTGAAATGGACCATCGTCTCTCTGGGAGCCTTCGTGGCAGCTGTGTTGAACAAGGCCCATACGATGTCTTCCTCGCTAGGGGTGGGCCCAAACTTGGCGGCCAGTTTTCGCTCGACGGCGGTCGGCTCCGGCAATGCGACGCCCATCCCCTTGAGGTCGCGGATCGTACCAAGGATGAGGGATCCAGGCCGTCGTTTGGGAACGTGCATAGGCAGATCGGCTCCACACGAGGTCCACCGTGCATCGCTCGCCTTGCTGGCCATGCCGCACTGACGCAGGGTTGTGCCACAAGGGGGCTAAGGCCCTACCTCAAAAATACCCGTCGAACCGTGGATTTTACCCGCCGCCCGCGTTCGCGAAGCGGCGGTCGGGTGGAACGACATGTTCGACGTACTAGGGGGGAATTCTAAGAATCGTGTGCCCTGCAGAGGCGGGCGCCATGAACAACCGGACAACTCATACCAACCGGGTTCGACGGTCAATCGTCGCACCTTGGTTCCAGCACAGGAATCCCCCTCGTGCGTCAGCCCGGGAGCAGACAATACCACCAGTCCCCGTGGCCGGCCGACCTCGGAGCACTTCATCCCCGGGGCCATGCGGAAGACGACGGCCAAGCTAAGGGGGCTTGTGCACGGGCGAGGGACGGCCATTCGGCGGGGCACGAAATCCCCCGCGACCACAACCGGCACAAGCTGTATCTAGGAGCAATGGCTTCGCCCTGCTTGCACCGCGTGTCGCACCGAGGCCGCTTTATGCTACCTTCTCTTCCGGCATCGCCTGCTCGATCCAGAAGAGGTCGCGCTACGCGCGTGGCCAACATGTTCTCTCCATATGCGTAGGGGTTTGCCCAAAGGAGGCGCACCGACATCACCATTCCGCGACAACACGTCCCGAAGACACGGACCGGCATCGCCGGCTTCGACGCGATCACCGAGGGCGGGCTCCCGAGCGATCGCGCGACGGTGATCTACGGCACCACCGGAACGGGAAAAACGGTCTTCTCGCTGCAATCCATCGCCAATGCGGTCCAAGGCGGGGCCCCCGGCGTCTACCTCTCGTTCAGTGAGAGCATCGCCGAGATCCGCGAGAACGGGCGCTCGTTCGGCTTGGACCTGGCAGGGCTGGAGACAAACGGGCGACTGGTTCTCGACTCTGTTCATCTCGACCCAGAAGAGTTGGCCGCTGCTGGCGGCCTCGCACCGGACAGCGTCTTCGTGCGACTCGAGCAGGCCGTCGAGCGCATTGGCGCCACGCTGGTGGTCATCGATGCGATCAACGTCCTATCCCAGACAATCGCGAATACTGCCACATCGCGCGCCGAGATCCGCAGACTGCTCGACGCGCTCAAGAGGCGGGGTGTGACGACGATCATCACCGTCGAGGTGAGCAAGGCAGCGACGTTCCGGTCCGAGGAATTCCTGGCGGATTGCGTCGTCCAGCTGCGCACCGAGATGGTGAAAGGCATCGCGACCCGGAGGCTCAGAGTCGTCAAATACCGCGGGTCGGACCACCGATTGAACGCCTATCCGTTCGTGATCACCGATAAGGGGGTCGTCGTGACGCCGATAATCGACGACGCCCTCGACATGCCTTCCTCCTCGGAACGCATCTCCCTCGGCATCCCTGGCCTCGACAAGATGCTCCGTGGCGGGGTCTTTCGGGGCGACACGCTCTTCATCTCTGGCTCCGCAGGGTCAGGCAAGACGAGCGTCACCGTCTCCGCCGCGGTGGCGTCCTGTCTCCGCGATGAGAGGTGTCTCTTCGTGGGCATGGAGGAACCGCGCGCGCAGATCGTCCGGAACATGGGCGCCATCGGGCTTGACCTCACCAAGTGGACGGAGCGTGGCCTGTTGCGAATGATCCCCCCGCTGCGTAGCGTCGAGGGTCTGGAGGACCATCTCGTGTTCATCCTGGACCAGATCGAGGAGTTCCGCCCAGAGCTCGTGGTCATCGACCCCCTCACCCCGCTCATGGCGCTCGGTGAACCTGAAGACGTCCGGGAGACCATCATCCGGCTGCTGAGCCTCATCAAGGCGCGCGGGGCCACCGTCGCCTGCACGCTCCTTGCGCGTGAAGAGAACCTGGAAGAGCAGAACACGCCTTTCGCGAGTTTTGTGGACGACATCATCTTGCTTAGGAACATCGAAGAGGGGGACGAACGCGCGCGGTCGGTCACTGTTCTCAAAGCCCGGGGCACCCCGCATTCTACGCGGGTCCGCAGCTTCGGATTCTCGTCCCGCGGCCTGTTCGTAGGAGAGCCCGTCGATCCCGAATCCGGAGGAGGGGACGGCCATAAGGTGTGAGGGCTCGAGCCGTGCGTGAGAGAGGCCCAGCGCCGGATACGGTGCCGGCAGTCGGTGGGGGGGATCCGACGTGACGACCGATCGTCCCCATGTGGGCGTCGTCTGCTTCGGCTCGAGCGCCGGCGGACTCCGTTCTCTGCAAGCCGTCTTCAGTGGGTTGTCGTCCGACTTCTCGTGGGCGATCTTGATCACCCAGCATTTTCCGAGCGACGTTCGTTCTTACCTCGCCGAGATCCTCACCCGTGGAAGCGCGTTGTCGGTTCGCGAGGCCGTCGAGGGGGACATCTTGGACGCCGGCGTGGCGCTGACTTGTCCAAGCGATGTCGAGATGGGTGTGGCGGCCGACCGAACGATCGCCTTCCGCCCGCGCGTACCTGGTCCGCCAGAGAGCGTCGACTTTCTGTTCAAGACCGCCGCCGTCGCCGCAGGGCCGTCCGTAGTGGCCGTCGTCCTCAGCGGCATGGGCTCGGATGGCGCTGCCGGGACGGTCATTGTGAAAAAGAACGGGGGGGTGGTGCTCGTGGAGCGTCCCCAGACCGCAGAGTGGGGCGGGATGCCCACTGCGGCCATCCGGGCGGGCCCGGTGGACGGGGTCCTGGAGAGTCCCGACATCGCCCCCGTTCTCACTGGCTTGGTACGTGCACCACGAGGCGAATCCGGTGGACGGCAGGGCTGAGATCCTCGCCCGTCCATCCTCCGCCATCTGCCTTCGGTATCGTCATATGCCGATTTTTTTGGGCAGGGATGCGGAAGTTCGTTCGAATCGGTCTACGGCCGCTCTTGGGTGTGGATGCCTAACGGTGGAGTTGAGCCGCCGCGAGCCCGAAGTGCGAGCGGTCGGCTCGAACGCGATTTGTTATGCCGAGGTAGTCCGAGTTACCTCATTTTTTATCCTTCGCTGGACAGCTGCGCGTATGATCTCGACATTTTTGCGGTTTTTCCCCCAATCGATGAATTGCAATGGGAATCTGCATTGCGATACGATGCGAATTGATCGTTGTTCGGGTGTTAAGATTATTCGTTCTCCCCACGACCAAAGATTAATGCCACATCTAAGGGTAGTCTGGGAGCTCGATTCGTGTTCCACACGAAGATTCGGGGCATCGTGAATGACATCCTTAGTGGCTATGTGGATGAGGTCCAGGAGCTCTTGCTCGGATAGGTCCGCAAAGATCGTCGATTCATAAGCAGCTGCCTTCATGTTTTGGTCTCCTCGGCATAACGGTAGAGTTGAGCCGCCGCGAGCCCGCAGGCGAGCGGTCGGCCCGAACGATTTGTTAGGTGGCGTATGTCTCAGACGGTCCTTCTGAGGTTTCGAGGGGCCATGGGTCCTCATCAGGATTGCGCCGCGAGCTTGCCCATTTAGGGCTAATTTTCTCAGTCAACAGGACATCTGGGAATCTGAACGTCTCGATTTCGAGCCGTTCGAACAGCGCGAGCGCCCGGTCCAACGCCCGGCAATGCTCTTTGATCATCGGTTTCCATGATTCGTGCGCCAGAAGGTTCCTTGGGTAATCGATCTCCTTCATGCTGGCAACTCGCGGAATCTTAGCAGCATTCTGGAGGAAATCGATGAGGTTTGATCGTCGCAAGTCCTCAAGTGCAATCAGTTCATCCTCTGACAGGACCGAAGCATATTTGCCAATCGTGGCGTCGATGGCTTGTCGAATCTCGAGCATTGGTTCTTCGATGTACTCGAACCAGGACTCCTCGGGAAAAACTGGTGCTGGTCCATCGAAGTCAAAGAATCTCGCCACTGTTTGGAAAAGGTCGAACACATCGCCACGTGTCCGGTTCTTCGGGGTAATCTCGGTTGAGGCGGCTTTCGCCATGCTGGCAAGGAGTCCAAAATGGGTTCGCAACGGCACCTTGAGCTCCGCGAGTCCCAGGCGAGCTATGCGCTGGCGTTGCGCCTCCTGCGCCTTTCGGACCCCTCGTTCGACCAAGAGAACCGTCACCATAATTCCGACCATTTCCGTACCCAGGTTCAACCATAAATCTTCGAGACCGGCGTGAAACCAAAAGAGTGCGAAAGCGGCAAGAGTGATGAGTACTAAAAATGCCAAAGTCTTGCGTTGCATGGACCGCCTTCCTTTCGCCACCTAACGGTGGAGTTGAGCCGCCGCGAGGTGAAGCCGAGCGGTCGGCTCGAACGATATGTTAGGTGGCGGTATCGGTTTCATTCTTTCGCTACACTTCAGAACTCGTGAGTCGGGTACTGGCTGGCCAATAATTTGTTGTCTGCCGTGTGGAGCCGACCGCCTCGATGCAGGGCGTCGGCCAGGTGGACAGCATCGAACACGGTCGGGATCTCCTTGGAATCCAGGGCCTCCGCAGCCGAGTACAGAACCTTGGCCGATTCGATCTCAAAATGGGCTTCAGCCGCTCCGAGGGCTTCGACGCACGTAAAGTCGAAGCGGTGGGCCACGAACAGCAATTCTAGGCCGACCGAGAACGGCACCAGGAGGGACCCTGATTTTGCTGTGTGCCGTTTGGCCCGCTGATGAAGCGCGTCGTCCGGGAGAATCCGTCCAAGGACCAGATTCAGATCGGCGGTGTCGCTCATCGGCCGGCCTCTTTGGCCGCCGCCGATTCACCTGATGCCGTGGCCGCTCTGGGTCGGCGGCCCTTTGGCGACAACGTGTCTGGCACGGGTCGAAGGAGGACACCGTGGGGAGTCAGCACCTGGACCACTCGTTTGCCAAGCCGCGCCCGGAGCTCGCGATCAATCGTGATACGGCCGCGGTCATCCAGGCTGGTCGTGCCACTCATCATTCCAAACATTGATGGCCCACATATAAGAAGATTTGCCCACGTTTCTTCAAAATGTGGGTGACCTCAAGGAGAGTCTCCGCCACCTAACGCCCGAGTTCAGCCGCCCGAGTGCCACAGGCGCGAAGGGTCGGCTGGAACGAGTTGTTAGGGGTCTGCAAGACCCACCATTTCATGGCGTTTGTGCTCTTCTGATGCGCCAGGCTCCAAGAAGCCAAAGGAGGAGCGCTGCAGAGCCTGAGATTATCATGCCCCATAGCTCGGCTCCGCCGGAAGCCACTGAGGCCAGGTAGCTCCACAGCATTGCGAGGATCCCGAAGATGACGCCAGGAATGCTCAGCGCGGGCTCTCGTAGTAGAAGGAAATCTGGGTCCGGCGCGCTCGGTGCACTTGACTCAGCAAATCGTTTTGATATGCGTGCGATATTGACCGAGATTTGTGTGTCCGCCATGATGAAAACGAGCGAAACTACGGTCATCGCGAGGCCGACCGGCTCTGCGAAATTCTTGTTTTGTGCAGCTGGCCAAGAGGCATACGCGATCGCGAAGAGTGCTGACGTGACGAGCGCCGTGGCGATCAGGCCAATCCTTTGCCTTTGGTGAGTTCGGTAGGCTTCGAGTGCGAGATGGCTGGATTTTTCTTGCGTCATGATAGACCCCTAACGGTCGAGTTCACCCGCCGCCGAAGGCGGTCGGGTGGAGCGATTTGTTAGCTGCTCGACGGGATAAGACACGTTCTGATTTGGCCTTACCGGAACTGCTTGCCAGATTACATTCCAGGGTTGAGAAGGGAAGAGAACGAGGATGGAGATCTATTTGTTCCTGGCCGCCGCGCTTTGTGCTCGGGCCGCGAAGGATCCCTTGCCGGTGCTTCCGGCCTTAGCTCCCGCGCTTTGGATTCGACCCGCCGCACTGGCGGTCATTTTGTTTGCTATGTTGTCACCTCCTTCGAATTCGGATACGCGCGACCTCGTCGTGGTGCGGTCATTGGGTCTCATCCTTGACCGCGCCAGACTTGGTTGGGCACTATCCAATAGCTTATCAGGCGGCAAGGAACCACATCCTAAGTGCACAAAATGTCCGACCTTTATATAGACAAGAGGGCGTGAGAGTTGCGCACCGCAATCATATCCCAGCCTGCGGAGTTGGTCCGTGCCTTCTGGAATCTGGAGCAATCACTGGGATCGTCGGACCTTCAGGTAGGAGCCGTCCGTACTTTCTTGGCCGAATTGAGCAAGGGGCTGGGGGATCGCGGAACCGAGCTCTTTTTTAGAGTCGGTGGCTCGCCGTTGGAACGCTGCAGGCCGTACAGCTTGTACCTGGAACGTACGGGCGATCGGGTCAAGGTGCTAGGCGTCGACGGCCATCCTGAATACTGGGTCATTCAAGGTCAACTGCGGCTCTCTCATGAGAGCGTGCGATTTCCACCCGGGTTTTGGCAAGAGCCTTATCGGCTCGAAATGTTGCTCGCACACCATGTCGGGTTGGCCACAGGCACTGTTTGGCAAAGAGCGTTGACGCAAGAGCATGATGTGCCAGCGAAGTGGGCATATCTTGCAATGGTACTCGACGACCATACTTCGTGGATCGGACCGCTTTCTCGGGTCAATTGCTTGATAAGCGTTCAAAGAACAGTGAACGACTACTTGCCAAACGCGCTCCTGGGAATTGACAAAGGCTTACCCTTGCCTTCCATGGCTGGGAAGAGGTGCGAACAGATTACGAAGTTTGCTAACGCATTGGCCCCTCTTGTGAATCGCAAACCGCTCTCCTGGGACGACTTGCGCCCATTGGAGGGACAAGGAATCTCCCGTCGTTTGGCATTCTACTTTACTCTCGACGACGCTGGCCCTCGACTGAGCTTTCGTGAGGCAGCAGTAATCCTTGGGATGGATCCGAGAAGCGTGCGGAGGGGAGCCAAGGCTTACAAAGAAGCAGTCCTCAAAAAGGGCCCTAAGGCAATGCGGTTAATCATCGAGAGCAGCTAACTTCTTAGTCAGCGGTTTTCCGCCGAACCGTGTGGAAGAAGGCCTTCGGGTTTTAAACGAACCCGGTTGGCGTGGCGCTGGCGATCCTGTTGGATTATCGCGGTCGTTTTTGATCTTCATTCCGAACGATTATCTTGCCGCGGTCGAACCATGGTGTATGGACGATTGGCGACCGGCGTTCGCGGCTTTTCTGCTAGATCGGCGGGCGGTCTCCGAACGGCGAGTGTCGCATGTGGTCGGCTGGGTCGAGCGACTCCTGGCCCGTGCACCCGCGGACCGGGATCCTCTTGACCCTCTGGTGGTGAAACGATACCTGGTCGAGTGGGTCGCGAGAACGAGCCCTCGCAGGTGGAGCAGGCCCAGGAGGCTCTTCGGTTGTTTGGCTACTTCCGGGACCAGGATGCCGTTCCGCGCTCGACGGACCGGGGCCGGGCCGCCTGGGCTGACCTTACGGCTGAGATGCAGCGGGTCCTTCGAGTGCAGCACAAGAGCTACCGCACGGAGTGGTATATTCGGTACGCGACGTGCGGTGATGTCGTGTCTGTGGCGCGGGTTCCTCCCGTTCAGGTCGCGACCGATTCCCCGTCCCGTGACGCGCTCTTCGTCTTCGCCCCGGAATGCGCTGGAACCGCATCTTGTGCCGGCACGCCGTACATGTCGGGGACGCCGAGCGCCGCCCCCACATGGGGATCGGTCGCCACCAGGTCCTCGGGGGTGAGGTCCTCCATGTGGTATTTACCGACCGCGGATGCGAGCAGTTGCACCTCTTCCTTGACGACGGCGAGGAAGCGCTGGACACCCTCTTCTCCGGCGGCGGCCGCGGCCTCGAGGAAGGGCCTGCCGAGCGCGATCCCGCTTGCGCCGCATGCGACCGCCTTCATCGCGTCGGCGCCGTCAGACAACCCGCCGGAGACAAGCATCGTAAGCCGCGAGCCGGAGCGGCGATGCGCGGCGGCGAGACCCAGACAAGCGAGCGTCGGAACCCCCAGGTGACGCAGCGCGACCGTGGGGGCCATCCCTGTGCCGGCGGCGTGTCCGTCAAGAGTGACGGCGTCGACACCGGCAGACTCGGCGACACGGATGATCTGGGCAAGGTCACGGTAGCCACCGAGCTTGAGCCAGAGGCGCGCTTTGGGGAAGTTGTTCTTGATGAGCCGGAGCTGGTTGGCCAGGATGTCGGCCGAAAACGTTCCAGGCGCACAATGCCGGTCGTAATGCGGCAGGTCGGTCCGGTCGGGGTCCTCGGGGAACTTGAAACGCCCTTTCAACCGCCTCGCCTCGTCGCGGGAGACGCGCACCTCGCCGCCGAGACCAGGTTTCGCACCTTGCCCTGCCTTGATCTCGAACCCGACCATCCCCTGGTCCAAATAGGGGGCGAAAGCGGGGTCGGCATAGACGCGGTTCCATAGCTCGGCGTCCGCATCCTCCACCGACTGCTGCAGGAGGAGTCCGCCTTCGCCGTCCGGGCACGCCTCAAGATAGGCGAGCATGCGTTCCTTGAGGCTCGGTTCGTCGGGCTTGATGCGTCGGTCGTAGCCGCGCATCGTCGCCACGTTCTCCCCGATCGACATGACGATGCCTGCGTGTCCTGCGGCGCGCGCGATGTCGCAGCCATGGCGGTTGGCGATATCGGTGGACCCCATCGCCCCGACGGTGACCGGCATGCTGGCGACGAAACCGCCGAGATGGACCCGGGTGTCGACGTCGGTGTGGACCGGTTCCCGACCGAGCTCGAGCATGCGTTCCATGCGCAGTGGTGTGAATAGCGGGGGGGCGACCAGGAGCGACTCAAGCCCGGGATAGCCGAGCGGCCCGAGCCGGTCCCCTCCGACAGCCGTCTTGCCGAACGCGGTCGTACCGCCGAACGGAAACAGCGCGTCCCGTCCGCGGAGCGCCTTGTCGGCGGCTGAGAACGGGTCGGAGGGGGACGGCGTGGCCATGTGTTTCACCTAAGGGGAGACGACGCCGGCGATTTTCGGATAGGGTCGCGCCTCGAGGATGCTCTCAAGCTTGCAGACGTAGCGCGTCAGCCGTTCCAGGCCGATGCCGAACCCTGCCGAGGGGGCGATGCCTTCGCGCAGCATGTCGAGGTACCAGCCATATTTCGCCGGGTCCTCGCCGGTCTCGCGCATGCGGGCGACGACCTTGGCGTAGGTGTGCTCCCGCTCGGCCCCGGAGACCGCTTCGCCGAAGCCGCCATCGTAGAGCATGTCGAAATCGCGCAGGATGCCGGGTCGTTCCGGGTCCTCCATGTCGTAGAAGCCGCGGCTGCCTTTCGGGTAGTCGTGGATGAAGAAGGGGGTCCCGAGGTGGTCGGAGAGGATCTTCTCGTGGGCCCAGGAGATCTCCGCCGAGGGGCTCGCCGCGTGTCCGAGGGCCTGCAACGTGTCGACCGCTTCGGCGTGCGTGAGCCGAGGGAAGGTGACATCGGTGAGGTCCGCAAGGTCGACCCCCAACGCTTCCAGGTGGGCTCCGGCTGTCTCGGGGACGCGCTTCGTGACATGTTGCAGGAGACCTTCCGCGGTGTCCATGGCGTCGTGGTACGTGCCATGGGGGATCTCGAGGTCGACCTGGATGAACTCGACGAGATGGCGCCCTGTCGTGGCGGTCTCGAGCGGTTCGAAGCGCACGTTGGGACTGAAGAAATAGACCTTGCCCATGGCGGTCGCCATCATCTGTTTGTAGAGGATGGCGCTCGACATGATCTTGTATTCATGGCCATAGTAGTCGACGCTCGCCTGCTTGGCGCCGCGGATCCCGGGGTCGGTGACCGGTCCGAGGATGGGCGGAACGAGCTCCGTGAAGCCGGCGCCGTCGAGGTGTTCCCGGACCGCGCGCGAAATGGCGGCCTGGACCTTCAGGATGTGCTGCATGCGCTCGGTCCGGACGTGGCGCCAGGAGGCCTGGGGCAGCTGCAAGAGGTCGGAGGTGACCGCACGGGTAGGGGCCGTCGCGGAGGCGGGCCGTGGGGTCCCGTCCCGTGCCGGAGGAGTGCGCATACCAGCAGCATGGCTTCCAACGGCGATAAACATTCTGACGAAACTCCCGACAGAACGCCACTTTCCGGCAACTATATGGAGTTAGTGCCGTCATTATGACGACATGTCTCCGGAACTGGATGACAAGGACCGCCTCATCCTCAAGGCGCTCCGTGAAGACGCCGGGCAATCCACCACCCGCCTCGCCAAACGGCTCGCCCTCCCGCGCACCACCGTCCATGAACGCATCGTGCGGCTCCAGGAAGAAGGGGTCATCCGGCGGCACACCATCCTCGTCGACCACGCCAAGCTTGGCCGCCCCGTCACCGCCTTCATCTTCATGTCCTTCGCCTCGGGCTACACCGACCAACGGACCCTCGCCAACCAGGTCGCGCAACTGCCCGGCGTCTCCGAGGTGTTCGTCATCTCGGGAGAATGGGACATACTCGTCAAGGTGCGCGCCGAGAGTCTCGAAGGGATGGGCCGGCTCATCCTCGACCGATTGCGCGAGATGCCCGGCGTCGGCCGCTCCATGACCGTGACGAGCTTCGAGACGATCAAGGAAGAACCCTGACACATCAACGGCGTGACCATGTCCGGCCCGTACAGGGACAGGTACTTCAATCCTGGACGTCGAACTTCCCTTGAGACTTCGCCATGATCCAGAGCATCACCTATATCGAAAGGATCGTCCACGATTACGACGAAGCCATCGAATGGTACACCCATGTCCTTGGCATGGAGGTGCGCAATGACACACCCACCATCCAAGGACATCGCTGGGTCACCGTCGCGCCACCCGGCGCCGAGACCGACCTCGTTCTGCATGTGCCCATGCCGAAACAGGAACAGAGCGTCGGCACCGCGCCCATCGTGACCCTCGACACCGATGATTGCCGGGGTGACGCGAAGGTGCTGAAAGAGCATGATGTCGAGTTCATGGGAGAGCCGAACGACGTGCCGTGGGGCGTCGAAGCGGTCTTCGTCGACCCGTGGGGCAACCCCTACCAGTTGGTCGAGCGGGCGAGACCGAAGCGGACGCACGCCCATATGGAACGCACCACGACCCGCTGAGGGTCCCGCGTAGCGAGCCAGGGATGCTCCGGTTGAAGGATGACGCGGCTCAGCGTCGTTTTCGCCCGAGCTTCACGACCGCGTCGAAATGCTTCTTCGCGACCGGTTGCACCGAAAGCCTTGAACCGCGCTGGGTGACCATCATGTCGTCGAAGCGCGTGTCGTCCTTGAGTTCCGGAAGCGCCACGACATTGCCGAACCGTTCCTCGAACGCGATATCGACGAGCCACCAGCGCGGCTCCGCCGGGTCCGCCTTGGGATCATGGTACTTGCTCTTCGGGTCGAACTGGGTCGGGTCCGGATAAGGCTTCGACACGACCTTCGCCACGCCGGCCACACCCGGCGGGTCGGCGTTCGAATGATAGAACAACACCCCGTCGCCGACCTGCATGTCGTCCCGCATCAGATTGCGTGCCTGATAGTTGCGAACACCGTCCCAGTGGGTCTCCCCATCCTCTTCAAGATCCTCGATCGAATAGGTCCCCGGCTCCGACTTCATGAGCCAATAGCGACGCGCCATCGGGCCAGGCGAAACGTCGGACCTGCATAGGGATTGCGTTCTGTCGCCGCCGCCTCCCACGGAAGACGCATGGCCCATTCATTCCGGTCGCTCATTCCCCGAGGTCGAACTTGATCCCCTGCGCCAATGGCAACTCCTTCGACCAATTGATCGTGTTGGTCTGCCTGCGCATGTACTGCTTCCACGAATCCGACCCGGCCTCCCGACCGCCGCCGGTCTCCTTCTCGCCACCGAACGCCCCGCCGATCTCGGCGCCCGAGGTGCCGATGTTGACATTGGCGATCCCGCAATCCGACCCGGCATGCGACAGGAAGGTCTCCGCCTCGCGCATGTCGAGCGTGAAGATGGACGACGACAGCCCCTGGGGAACGTCGTTCTGCCAACGGATCGCCTGCTCGAGTGTGTCGTACTCGATGATGTACAAGAGCGGCCCGAACGTCTCCTCCTGGAGGAGCGGGAACGAATGGGGGACCTTCGCGATGGTCGGCTCGATGTAGGTCGGACCGAGTTCCGGCAGCGTCTGCCCGCCGACCAGGATCTCGCAGCCCTCCGAGTCCTCGACCTGTCGGATGGCCGACACGACATTGCGGAGGCCGTTCTCGTCGATGAGGGGGCCCATCAAGGTACCCGACTCGAGCGGGTTGCCGATCTTGACCTGCCGATAGGCGTTCACCAACCGGTCCGTCAAGGCCTTTGCGACCTTCTTCTGTACATAGACACGCCGCGTCGAGGTACAGCGTTGTCCGGCTGTCCCCACGGCACCGAAGGCGATTGCGGGCACCGCGAGGTCGAGGTCCGCCTTGTCGGAGACGATGATGGCGTTGTTGCCGCCGAGCTCGAGGATCGGCTTGCCCATCCGCGCGAGCACCTTCGGACCGACGGTCTTGCCCATCCGGGTCGAACCTGTGGCGCTCACGACCGGCAACCGCTTGTCCGTGGTCATCGCCTCCCCGACCGGGTCGGCCTCACCCACGACGAGGTTCGTGAGCCCGGTCCATCCCTGCTCTTCGAGCACCTCGTTGCATACCTGCGTCGCCGCGACCGCTGTCAAGGGCACGTTCGGCGACGGCTTCCACACCACAGGGTCGCCACAGACGAGCGCGATCATCGCGTTCCACGCCCACACCGCGATGGGGAAGTTGAACGCGGTGATGACCCCCACCGGCCCCGCAGGGTGCCACTGCTCGTACATGCGGTGGTGCTCCCGCTCGCTGTGCATCGTCTTGCCGTAGAGTTGGCGGGAAAGGCCGGTCGCGAAATCGGCGATGTCGATGGCCTCCTGCACCTCGCCCTTGCCTTCCTCAAGGATCTTGCCCATCTCGAGGGTGACGAGCGCACCGAGCTGGTCCTTGTTGCGGCGCAGCGCGTCGCCGATGAGGCGCACGACCTCGCCACGCTTCGGCGCGGGCTCCATGCGCCACTCCTCGAACGTCTTCACCGCCTGCGCGACCACCCGGTCGTAATCCTCGCGGGTGGCGGTCTTGACCGTGCCGATCACCGAACCGTCGATGGGTGTCGTGACATCGAGCGTCGCACCCGAACCCGACCAGGTGCCGGGTCCGGAACAGACGCCTTCGGCCTCTTGCGGGACACCGAGCCCGTCCAGGATCTCCTTCGCGCGCCGTGCCAGGTCGCCGCTCACAAGCTCTGCCATGGGGAACGGTCGCGCATCGCCTCACGACTGATAGCCGTTCCGGGTGTCGCGGGTCGACGGCCCGTGCCTCCCTTGGCGACACCCTTATCCCCACCTCCCCGGCGTCCCGCTCCGTGGCCCACACCACGGTCCGCACCCCCTCCACGGTCGGCAATTTCGGCCCCGGTTTCGACGCGACGAGCCTGGCCATCGCCTGGGGTGGCGACACGGTGCGGGTCACTGTCGCCGATGAGGACCACATCACGCTCGAGGGTGCCGGTGCGGAACAGGTCCCGACCGCTTGGGCCGACAACTGCTGCTCCGCGGCCTTCACGTTCCTGCGTGACCGCCACGGTGTGTCCGACAAACATAATCTCCACATCACAAAGGGCGTCCATCCCGGCTCCGGGCTCGGCTCGTCCGCCTCGTCGTCGGCGGCCGGCGCCCTGGCCTTCGCCAAGCTCTACCCCGAGGTCACCGTGTGGACCCCAGAGGCGGTCGTTGAGGCCGCCACCTATGGCGAAGCGCGCGTCGCCGGGGCGCACGGGGACGATGTCGCCGCCGCCATCATGGGTGGCCTCTCCATCGTCGCCAAGGGCCGCGTCGGCCGCGTCCAGCCGCCCGCATCGCTCCACCTCGCCATCTGCGTCCCTCGATTCAGCCTCGAGACCCGCCTCATGCGCGAAGCGGTCGGAAAGACCGTCGCCGTCCCGGACGCTGTGTCGAACCTCGCCAACGTCGCCTTCCTGGTCGACGCCATGCACCGTGGCGACATCGACATGATCGCCCACTCGCTCACTGACCGCATCGCCGCCCCCGGCCGCAAGCAGCACCTGCCGTTCCATGACGATGTCGTAAAGGCGGCGACCGACGCCGGCGCCATCGGTTGCGCCATCAGCGGTTCCGGCCCCGCCATGTTCACCGTCACCGACGACGCCAAACAGGCCAAGGTCTTCGCCGAGGCGATGGCGGACGCCGTCGCTGAGCATGGCCGCGAAGCGTTCCCCCTCGCCTGCAAGGCGGAACGCACCCGTGTCTTCGACCAGATCCTCCGGTGACCCCATGCTCAACTATTGCATCGCCTGCGACCTCACCTACCCTCTTGACACCAACCGCATGCGCTGCGGCTGCGGCGGACTGATGGAGGTGCGCGCCGACTGGAAAGCCGACCACGACACCTGGCGCGACCGACCGCTCGGCGTCTGGCGTTACCGCGAGATGCTGCCCCACATCGACGGCATGGTCCCGGTGACACTCGGTGAAGGGGGCACCGGGCTCCACCGCGCCGACCGCATGGCCCAATGGTGCGGCATCGACGAGCTGCACATCAAGAACGAGGGCGAGAACCCCACCGGGTCGTTCAAGGACCGCGGCATGACCGTCGGCGTCACCATGGCCAAAGCGATGGGACACTCGGTGGTCGGCTGCGCCTCGACCGGCAACACCGCCGCCTCGCTCGCCGCCTACGCCGCCCGCGCCGGCCTGACCGCCGTGGTCGTCGTCCCCGCCGGAAAGATCGCGCTCGGCAAACTCGCACAGTCCATCGTGCACGGCGCACGCGTCCTCGCGGTGAAGGGCAACTTCGACCAGGCGCTCGAGACCATCGGTCTTTTGGCCGAAGAAGGTTCGCTCTATCTCCTCAACTCGATCAACCCGCTCAGGCTCGAAGGACAGAAGACGTTGGTCTGGGAAGTGCTCGATCAACTCGACGAGGTCCCCGACCGCGTGGTCTATCCGGTCGGCAACGCCGGCAACATCTCCGCCGCCCACAAGGCACTCGTCGAGCGCGACCGGATGGGGATGCTGCCCCGCATGCCACGACTCACCGGTGTCCAGGCGGAAGGCGCCGCGCCGTTCGCACGCATGATGGCCTCCGGCGCCGACACGTTGACATCCGAGCCGCGCCCCGAGACCGTCGCCACCGCCATCCGCATCGGCCACCCTGTGTCGTGGCCCAAGGCGCGCGCAGCCGTGATGGAGACCGGCGGCACCGTCACCACCGTGACCGACGAGGAGATCCTCGCCGCCCAACGCGCCCTCGCCTCGCTCGAAGGCATCTTCGTCGAACCGGCATCGGCCGCTTCCCTCGCCGGGCTGCGCAAACTGGTGCATGTCCGAGAAGTGGATGCGCGTGAGCGCGTCGTCTGCATCACCACCGGCAACGGTCTCAAAGACCCCGACGCCGTCTTGCGGACATCCGAGGGCGCCGTCATCGAAGTGGAGCCGGACCCGCGCCATGTCCGCGCCACTTTGGAGGCATGGTCATAAACCCGGAGCCCATGGTCGACGCCGGCGCCCCCATGAAGATGGAACTCGACGTGGAACTGCGTGATGTCCCCGGCCAGCTCAGCTTCGTCCTCGACCGGGTCACCGAGCATGGCGGCAACATCGAGAGCGTCGTGCATCACAGACAAGACGCCCGCGGCGAATGGGTCCCTGTGCGCATCGTCTTCGAGGTCGCCCCCATGCGGGCGCACCGGCTCGTCGAGGCGCTCAAGGAACGCGTACGCGTCCTTTCCGCATCGGGCGAGAAGAAAGGCCACCCGATGGCGTTCCTCCTCGTCGGCCATGTCTTCGACTCCCACATCGACGACTACCTGGAAGGGCTCTACGAGAGCGGCTGCCGTGTGCACCGCGTCCAGGCCGAGGTGACCGGGAAATCGGCGCCGAGCGCGGTCTTCATCGACATCACCGGTGACGACGACGCCGCGGTCGGCCGCGCCGTCGAGACCCTCGAACGACTCTCTTCGGAACGAGGGATCCTCCTCGTGCGCGGCCTCCCGGAGGTGGCGTAGATGGCCGATGCCACGCGTCAGAGCACGGAGACGGTGCGCCAGGCGCCGCGCCATGTGCGCGTCATCCTCGCCGGCTACGGCACGGTCGGCCGCGCCTTCCACACCATCCTCGCCAAGAACAAGGCAACGATCGAGGCGAAGCACGGCGTCTCCGTCGACGTTGTCGCGGTCTGCCGCTCCCAGGGCGCCTGGGTCACCGAGTCCGGCATGGAACCGCGGCCGCTCGCGCTGGACGAAAGGCGCGACATGAGCGTCTCGGACGTCCTGCGCGAGGTCGAGGCGGACGTCCTCGTCGAACTCACACCGACCGACCTCGAGACCGGTGGCGCGGCGCTCGAGAACATCCGCACGGCCATCGACAAAGGATTGCACGTCGTCACCGCCAACAAAGGACCCGTGGTGCTCGATCTCCCAGGGCTCAAGGAGCGGGCGGCCAAGAACGGCGTCGAGTTGCGCTTCGAGGCGACGGCGGGCGCCGCGATCCCCATCATGAGCCTCGCCGATTTCTGTCTCCGCGGCAATCCTGTGACCCGCATCGAGGGCGTCCTGAACGGTACCTGCAACTACATCCTGACCCGCATGGGTGAAGAAGGGCTCGGATTCGACGAGGCGCTCTTCGAAGCGCAATCCCTCGGCTATGCCGAGGCGGACCCGGCCGCCGACGTCGACGGCTGGGACGCCGCCGCCAAGGTGGTCATCCTCGCCAACCACGTCCTCGGCCGACCGCTCTCGCTCAAGGACGTCCAAGTGACCGGCATCCGTGCGGTCACCGGCGAAGCGGTGCAGCTTGCGCGCAAACAAGGGTACGCGCTGCGGCTCGTCGGTGCCGTCGGACTGGAAGGCCCGGCGACGGTCGCGCCCCGACTCGTCCCGCTCGCCTCCCCCTTGAACGTGCAGGGCACCCTCAACGTCATGCGGCTCCACACCGCCTACGCGGGACCCATCGCGCTCTCCGGTCATGGTGCGGGCGGCACCGAGACCGCCTCCGCCGTCCTGGCGGACCTCCTCGCCCTGCCCTGGTGATCGGTCCGAACGGACCGCCACAAAGCGTATCAAAGCGGCCCTGCATCCCTGTGGCATGGTGCGTGTCCCCGCCCTCAGCGTCCTCGTCGCGCTTGTCTTCCTGAGCGGCTGCCTGCAAGCGACCGATCCCCTTGACCTCGGAGCGGATTCGGGTCTACTTGGCAACCTCGGCGGCGCTCCGGGTGAGACCGTCACCTCCGTGTTCCCGGGTGAATACGATTTCGAAGGCCGCTACAGCCGCGTCCTCGAAGCCGGCACGCTGGACATCCTCCCCGGCGAGCGGATCGTCGTCCCGTCCGCCCTCGACGGGGCCGACATCCTCATGGGCGTGCACCGGCCGAAGACAGACGAGCCGGTCCCGGTGCTCCTCTTTGCAAGCCCCTATTTCGGCTTCATCGGGGGCACGAACGACGTCACGCACCGCCTCGGCGCCTTCGGCAACCTGGTGGAGAACTTCGTCCCGCACGGCTATGCGGTGGTCGGGCTCGCCATCCGGGGCACCGGTGGCGCGGGTGGCTGCAACGACCTCATGGGTCCCGAGGAGACAGCCGACCTCGACCAGGCGGTCACGTGGCTCGGCACACAGGATTGGTCCAACGGCAATATCGCCATGACCGGTGTGAGCTACGACGGCTCGACCCCGTGGGCCGTCGCGTCGACCGGGAACCCGCACCTCAAGACCATCATCCCGATCTCGGGCGTCCCCGACATGTACGGCCTCATGTATCGCAACGGCACCTCCGAGTCCCGTGGGCCGGTCGTCTTGAACGCCCTCTACTACGGCGGCAACATCGTGGCCGGCACGGCGACGCCGACCCAGATGGCCGAACGGGTGGTCTGTCCCGAGGCGATGAAGGGCATCGGCTGGTCCGTCTATACCGGCTTGACCGGAGCGCACGACCCGGAGGGCTTCTGGAAAGAACGTGATCGCAAACCGGACGTCATGGCCAACTACAAGGGATCGGTGTTCAGCGTCCAGGGTCTCCAGGACTGGAACGTCGACCCGAGCCAGGTCGTCCCGTGGGTCGACGAACTCGAGCGCTCCGGCATCCGCACCAAGCAGCTCCTCGGACAATGGGCGCACGCCTGGCCCGACTCGATCGGCGAGAAGGGCGAACGCGCCGAGGACTTCCGCGCGGACCACAACGAGATCCTCCTGCGCTGGCTCGACCAGGAACTGAAAGGCAAGGTAGTGGACACGGGTGCACCGGTCCAGGTGCGCGACAACCTCGGCCGCTGGCGCAACGAGGCGCACTATCCGCCGCACGACACAGCATGGACGACGCTGCACCTCACCCCGGATGGATTGGAGGAGACCGCCTCCGGTGAGAAGAGCGTGCTCCTCCGCCCCGCGGTGCAAGAAGGCTGGTTCCCGTACCCGCCGGAGGAGACCGGGGAATGGATCGACCTTTCATACGGACCTGTCGCGGATGATCTTCTCGTCGTGGGTCTCCCCAAGGTGCATGTCGCGGTGACCCCGCTCGGCCCGGGCAGTTCCATGGCGGCCTATCTCTACGAGCGGGACGCCGACGGGCAACTAACGCGGCTCGGTTGGACCTCGATGAACCTCGCCTTCGCCGACGGCGGGACGGAACGGAAGGAAGTCGTCGCGGGGGAGACCATCGTCGCCAAGATGGAGGTGCAACCGATGGACGGGGTCGTCCGGGCGGGCAACGAGCTCGTCCTGCGCGTCTGGGTCTACGCCGACGCCGACCGCCTGCCTTCCCTGCCCCCGAGCCCGGTCCTCCTCGAACTCGGTCACGACCTGGGCTCGGTCCTGAAGCTCCCGAGCGTGGAGCGGGGCGCCGAGGTCTACTTCGAGGTGCCGGTGCCCGAGGAATGAGCGGGCGAGGGGCTCATGGACCGGTCTGACGAAGCCAGGCCGCATGGTCGAGCGGAGATGCGGGATCGAGCACCACGTCGAGCGGTGACCTGATTTCGGCCACTCTTCGTGCAATCGAGGAATCGGCCGCGCTCTCGCATCGTGCCACCCTTTCACGCCACCCCCCCGACACGCTCTTCAAGAACACCCTGATAGGCGGCGCGACCCCACCATGCCCAAGAAGACCGACACAGTCGTCATCGGAGCCGGACCCGGAGGATACGTCGCCGCCATCCGTCTCGGCCAACTCGGTGTGAAGACCCTCATCATCGAGAAGGAGTACTACGGCGGGGTCTGCCTGAACGTCGGCTGCATCCCCTCCAAAGCGCTCATCACGGCGGCCAAGACCTACAAGAAGATCCAGACCGCCGACACGTTCGGCATCTCGGTCCAGGGCGCCAAGGTCGACGCCAAGAAGATGCAGGAGTTCAAGGAGGGCGTGGTCAAGAAGCTCACCGGAGGCGTCAAGCAACTCCTCAAGGGCAACGGCGTCGAGCTCATGGAAGGCACCGCGCGATTCACAGGCAAGAACACGCTCGAGGTCAAGACCAAGGACGGCAAGGAGTCCGTCGAGTTCAAACACGCCATCATCGCCACCGGCTCCCGACCCATCCAGATCCACGGCTTCGAGTTCGACGAGAAACAGGTCCTCTCCTCGACCGGCGCCCTCGCGCTCACCAAGGTCCCCAAGAAGCTCGTCATCATCGGCGGCGGCTACATCGGCCTCGAGATCGGCTGCATGTACAACAACCTCGGCACGGAAGTGACCGTCGTCGAGATGATGGACCAGCTGCTCCCCGGGACCGATGAAGAGGTCGTCAAGACCCTCCACCGTCTGCTCAAGAAGAAAGGCATGGACATCCACCTGGAGCACAAGGCCGCCGGGATCAAGAAAGGCAAGGACGGCGTGACCGTCACGGTCGAAGGGAAGGACGGCAAGAAGAAGGAGATCAAGGGCGACCACGTCCTCGTCGCCGTCGGCCGCCGACCCAACACCGAAGAGCTCGGACTCGACAGGGCCGGCGTCAAGACGAACGACAAGGGGCTCATCAAGATCGACGACAAGGCGCGGTCCAACGTCCAGCACATCTTCGCCATCGGCGACATCGTCCCCGGCATGGCGCTCGCCCACAAGGCCTCCAAGGAAGGCACCGTCGCCGCCGAGGTCATCGCCGGCAAGAAAGGCGCCTCGCTTGACCACAAGGTCGTCCCCGCCGCCGTCTTCACCGACCCCGAGATCGCGTACGTGGGTCTGGACGAGAAACAGGCCAAGAAAGAAGGCCGGAAGGTCAAGGTGGGCAAGTTCATGTTCGGCGCGAACGGCCGCGCCCTCGGCGCCGCGGAAGCGGAAGGCTTCGTTAAGATCGTCGCCGACGAAGATACCGGCGAGGTGCTCGGTGTCCAGATCATCGGCCCGGACGCCTCGGACCTCATCGCCGAGCCGACCCTCGGCATCGAGATGGGCGCCTACACCGATGACATCGGCCTCACCATCCACACCCACCCGACCCTCGCCGAGGCCATCCACGAAGCCGCCGAAGCGGCGGAAGGCCATGCCATCCACGCGATGAACAAGTGAGGCTGTGCGGTCGACCCGCCGCGGTGTCGGTCACGGCGGCGGCAGGGGCCATTCCGGCCGCTTCCATGCCAAAGACTGGCGCATATAAGGGCCCGAAGGCAGTGTTCCGAGCAACATCTGATATATATCCTATCCAGAATGCGCGGCCACGTCCCTGGCCCGGAAGGGTCTGGAGGTGCCCAAAATGGACACGATCATCCGCGTAGGTGGCTCAGCCGGTGACGGCGTCGCCTCGACAGGCCAGATCCTAGCCCGTGCCTTCAGCCGGCTCGGCTATCACGTGAACGCGTACAACAGCTACCAGTCTGTCATCCGTGGCGGCCACGTCTGGTACAACATCCGCGTCTCCGAGGAGCCGGTCGAGAGCATCGGCGACCGCATCGACGTCCTGCTCTGCATCGACCACCAGACCGCCGAGGTCCATGCCCCCCTCGTCGCAGAGGGTGGCGTCGTGGTGCACGAAGCGAGCAAGGTCGATCTTTCCGACATCAAGCTTCCCAAGGGCGCCGCCGACATCGGCATCACCGCCCTCGAAGCGGCGAAAGAGATCGGTTCCCCGCTCCTTGCCAACGTGGTCGCCGTGGGCGCCGTCGCCCATGCCGTCGGCCTCGACCCGGAAAGCGTCCGTGATGTCATCCAGGCGCAGTTCGGCCGCAAGGGCGAGAAGATGGTCGAGATGAACTACCAGGCCCTCGACAAGGGTTACGAGTTCGCCTCCCAGGTCGAACCCATCCGCAAGCATGGCCGCGTCGGCCCCCAGCGCGCCCTCATCCCCGGCAACGAGGGCATCGCCCTCGGCGCCATGGCCGCCGGACTCACATTCTACGCCGCCTATCCCATGACCCCCGCCTCCACCATCCTGCACTACCTTGCGCAGGTCGGACCCGACAACGGCGTCGTCGTCAAACAGATGGAGGACGAGATCGGTGTCGTGAACGCCACGATCGGCGCCGCCTGGGCCGGTGCCCGCGCCATGTGCGGCACCTCCGGCGGCGGACTCGCCCTCATGACCGAAGCGATCGGCTTTGCCGGCATGGCCGAGGTCGGTCTCGTCATCGTCAACTCGATGCGCGGCGGCCCCTCGACGGGTCTTCCCACCAAGACCGAGCAGGCCGACCTGTGGCAGATGCTCGGCGCCGGACAAGGCGACTACCCCAAGGCGCTCGTCGCCCCCCAGGACCCGCACGACGCCTACCTCGCCGGCATCGAGGCGACCGAGATCGCCGACCGCTACCAGATGCCCGTCTTCGTGGCGAGCGACTTCTACCTCAGCGAGACCTCCATGACCCTCGACAAGGAACTGCCCCCGGTCGACGCCATCGACCGCGGTGCCGTCGTCGAGAAGAAGGAGGGCGACTTCCTGCGCTACAAGATCACCGACACCGGTGTCTCCCCGCGCAGCATCCCCGGGACCCCCGAACTCATGTTCATCGCCGCGAGCGACGAGCACGACGAGGACGCCACCCTCATCTCGGACGTCCTCGCCGGTCTCCCGAACAGCCTCAAGGTGCGCATCGACCAGGTCGACAAGCGCGCCCGCAAGCTCGACACCCTCCTCAAGGAACTCCCGGCGCCCGAGATCGAGGGCGAGACCGGCCCCATCCTCATCAGCTGGGGCAGCACCGCGCCCATCCTGCGCGAAGCGCGCCGTCAGATGGCCAAGGACGGCGTCGAGACCCGCCAGTTGACCCTGCGTTGGATCCTCCCCTTCCACACAGACGCCGTGCGTGAGATGCTCGAAGGTGAGACCTTCTACGTCATCGAGGCATCCTCCTCCGGACAGCTCGAGGACTACATCCGCATGCGCACCGGCCTCTGGGCCACCGGCAATGTCCGACGCTACGACGGCGAACCCTTCACCCCCGGCTACATCACCACGCACTTCGCCCCCCTTGTCCAGGAGGTGGTCGCCTAATGGCCGAGACCGAACTCACCGTCAAAGACCTCATCTCGGACACGAAACCGACCTGGTGCCCCGGCTGTGGCGACTTCGGTGTCGTCCGGGCGCTCCAGACCGCGCTCGCCGAGCTGAACATCCAGCCCCACGACACGGCGGTCATCTCGGGGATCGGCTGCTCCAGCAACCTGCCCCACTTCATGACCCCGTACGGCATGCACACCATCCATGGTCGGTTGCTCCCGGTCGCCATGGGCGTCAAGCTCGCCAACCCCGAACTCACGGTCATCGGCACCGGCGGGGACGGCGACGGCTACGCCATCGGGGCAGGCCACTTCGCGCACGCCTGCCGGCGCAACGTCGACATGACCTACATCGTCATGAACAACCAGATCTACGGGCTCACCACCGGCCAGACCTCGCCGACCTCCGGCGAAGGCCACACCACCAAGAGCACCCCCGGCGGCAACATCGAACCCCCGTTCAACCCGATCGGGGTCGCGCTCGCAGAGGGCGCCACGTTCGTCGCCCGCGGCTTCTCCGGTGACCCGAAACATCTGCAGGCGCTCGTCAAGCGCGCCATCCAGCACAAGGGTTTCGCCCTGGTGGACGTCTTCAGCCCCTGCGTGACCTTCAACAAGCTCAATACGTTCAAGTGGTACAAGCAGACCATCTACAACGTCAACGAGCCGCCCAAGGACATGGACATCGAACCGCACGACCCCTCCGACCGGGCACGCGGCTTCGCGCTGTCGTTCCCGGGACAGGACCGCATCGGCTACGGCGTCTTCTACGAAGAGACCGGCAAGCTCACCTACGGCGAACAGGACCCGACGCTTCACGCCGGTGTGAACCCGGTGCATGACGTGAAGCCGAGGGACGTCCGTGCGCTCGTCGAGGCGATGAAGTAGGACGAGCGGGTCCGGGCCTTACCGGAGCTCTTTCGTGATCCAGTTCCAAAGCCCGGTCGGGTCCTCTTCGAAGAGATGCAGGTCGACCGCTGCCGCCATGTGGTCTTCAGCATAGCAGTCGCTGGAAGCGTACGGCGCCTCGTTGTGGGGCCAGACCAGGTCGGGTGAACGGCAGGAAGGACGGTGCGTCCCCCAATCCAACGATTGGAGATTTGTGTTTAAGGCGTTCCCGCGCAGCACCTCGTCCCATTCCGCAGGTGGGCGCAGGTGTTCCACCCGCCGTCGCAGCGTGTCGTCGAAGCTGAGCGACGACCCGTCCGTGCACCGGTCCACCGGCCTTTGGTCGACACCGCCCGCACCGAGAACCGTCGCCTGGCTCCGACGCACGCGCTCGAACGTACCATCCACGTCGTAGCGACCGTCACGGCCCTCTAGGTCCTGGTCGTTCACCGCGGCGCAGGTGTCGACCACGAGCGCGAAGGAATAGTAGCGGCCGATTGTCGGCTCGTATACCGGTGCGTGCGTGGCGGTGAGCCAGAAGCGCTCACGCGTCCGGTCGCTGACGAGCGCGGCGCAGTGCCCGCCGAGATCGGTGTAGACAGCGTCTTCGGTGACCGTGGGCTCCCGGACCTTGCAGCCCTCCTGTCCATAGCGGTCGCTCGCGTCCGGGAAGGTGTCATGCAGCGCGTCATCCGCGACCTCCAGGGCCGGCGGACAGACATGGTCGAACTCCACCACCTCATGCGGGACGCCCCAGGGGTCGATGAAGTCGAGGTGGGCCCGGAAGCGCAAAGACGACCCCTCGCCTGGTGCGCAATCACCCGCTTCGACGGCGGCAGCGAAACGCGTGGTCCTACCGTCGGTCGGCGTGAACAGTCCTGAGAGCGCCGCGAAATCGGTCGGCAAGCCCCAGTCGACGAGCCCCGGCGGGGCAGGATCCGCGAGGTCGGCGTCACAGCCTACTCCCTCATGGTCCGGGTCATGGTCCCGGAAGCGCTCCTGGAACCGAGGATCATCCTCGTCCGCATCCGATGGGTGGTCGTTCGCGATGATGGGCTTCACGGATCCGTCTTCTGCCAAGAGAGCCGCCTCGTGTTCTGCGGGATGGAACGAAAGCCTCTCGCCGGTCACCCAGACGATGCACTCCGCCTGAGCCAAACGGCCGTCAGGGATCCTCGTGGGAAGCCCGCCAGGCGCTTCTGGGTCAGGATCGCCGTGTGCCGTGGCCCCCGGACCGGTACGGACGACACCATGGACGCCGGTCCAGGCCGCATACACCGTGTGTCCGGTGACAAGCAGGGGGGGGAACGGCCCGTCGTCTTCGGGGACCGCGTCACAGGTCGAGCGGTCCCGACAGTCGTCCGAGAGGGGGTCTGCCCCGAGGACCGTCTGCGCCAATAGAATGAGGATGAGGATCAAGACCACTATGGGCCGACGCCGGACCACGCACCGCATACGTTCCGAAGACCACCCCGGTTCTTTAATTTTTGTCAAGTTATCGCGTGAACCGTATGGGTCCTGCTTCTTCGCGCTGATCGGTGCCCTTCGACGCGGCGAACGATCGGATCCTCTACCGAAGGCGGGCCAGGACGGGCACCGTCCGTGACGTGGTCGTGCCATCCCCGAGCTGGCCTGAAACATTGGAGCCCCAACAGTATGCGGCGCCACCCTCGCGCACGGCGCATGTGTGGGTGTACGAGGTGTGGATCGTCGTGCCCTCGATGAACCCGAAGACCTCCACGGGCGTGGCGCGCTGTGAATTCGTACCGTCTCCGAGCTGGCCACTCGCGTTTTGGCCCCAGCATCTGGCTGTGCCGTTCGCGAGCAATGTGCATGTATGCGCTGTACCGACGGTAAGCTCGACCGCGTTCGTGAGTCCGTCCACCGGAGCGGGGGTCAGGTGACCCGTCATCCCTCTGTTGCCCAGCACCCAATCGTAGTTGGCGCCCCAGCATTCGGCGGTGCCGTCCACGAGGACCGCGCACGTATGGAAAGACCCCGCGCCGATCCGGCGGACATCAGAGAGGCCGACCACCGTGACGGGCGTGTTGCGGTCTGTAGCCGTTCCATCGCCCAGTTGACCATGCTCGTTGTCTCCCCAGCATTGGGCGGTGCCACTGACGAGGACAGCGCACGTATGGAAAGTGCCGGCGTCTATGCGGGCAGTGCCGGAGAGGCCCTGGACCGCCCCAGGGGTGGTGCGGTCCGTGGTCGTCCCGTCGCCAAGTTGGCCCTGGTCGTTGCGACCCCAACACTCGGCTGTGCCGTCCGCGAGACGTGCACAGGTATGGTACGCACCTAAGCTGATCGCGACAACGTCGGTGAGGCCCTCGACGGCGAGGGGCTTATCACGGGCTATGGTCGTGCCGTCGCCAAGCCCGCCGTAGTGATTCCGTCCCCAGCACTTGACGGTCGCGTCCTGGACAAGAGCGCAGGTATGGTAGTAGCCCGCATCGATGCTGATGACGTTGGTAAGGTCGTCAACGAATTCGTCCACGACGTTTTGCCCCCAGCACTTGACGGTACCGTCTTCCAACAAGGCGCACGAGTGTTCTTTGGCTGCCGTGATGCTGATCGGGTGCGCGGGCATGGTCGGGTAAGGGTCGTCCCCATCCGCCGACCCGTCGTCGTCCGTGTCGACATCTGTAGGATCTGTGTCGTGCATATGCACTTCGTCCCCGTCACGAAGTCCGTCGCCGTCCGAATCCACCCGCTTCGGGTCTGTGCCGTATCGATCCACTTCCTGTCCATCGCTGAGCCGATCGTTATCCGTATCCGTATCGGTCGGGTCTGTACCATGTGTGTGCACTTCGTCCCCATCATCGATCCTGTCGCCGTCCGAATCGACCCGGTTCGGATCGCTGCCGTATCGATACACTTCCTCTCCATCGTCGAGCCGATCGTCATCCGTATCCATATCGGTAGGATCCGTTCCGTGTGTGTAGACCTCATCCCCGTCATGGATCCCGTCCATGTCCGTGTCGGTGCCGGTGGGGTCGGTGCCGTAGACGTCCACCTCATCGCCGTCGCCGAGTCGGTCGCCATCGGAGTCGAAATCGGTCGGATCGGTACCGTACGTGTGCACTTCTTCCCCGTCATCGAGCCCGTCGTCGTCCGTGTCGGGATCGGCCGGTTCGGTACCGTACCTCGTGATCTCGTCCCCGTCCCCCAGCCCGTCGCAGTCGACATCCGTTTGTGAGTGCGTTCCATCGGTAATACAGGGCGGGACGTTGATCTCGTTGGCGCTATTGGAGTACGCTGCCCAGGACCCGCCGGTCGGGTCTTCCTGGAACATGTGCAGGTCGACCGCAGCCCCCAGATGATCCTCGGCATAGCAATCGCCGTACATGGGCCAGTCGTTGTTGTAAGGCCAGACAAGGTCCGGAGATCGACACGACTCCCGATGAAGCCCGAAGGTCACAGATGTCCGATCCAGATTGAAAGAGTCGCCCCGCATCACAGACTGCTCGTACCCGCCGTCCGTCGGCGGCCCAGTATGTTCCACGGTCTGCCGGGGCGTGTCATCGAAACTCCACGACGAGCCGTCTGTGCACCGGTCCACGGTTTGACTGGAAGGGCCTAGGTGGTCGAGGAGCAGGGCTTGTGCCGAGCGCGCAGCACCTGCAGCCTGCCCGACCGCCCCATCGACCTCAACGTCGCCCTCGTGCACGTTCTGCCCGGCGCACGTATCGACGACGAGCGCGAAGGTATAGTAGCGATCGATCGTCGGATCATAGGCGGGGGCGTGCGTCCGGGTGAGCCAAAAACGCTCGCGGACACGGTCACGAGCCGGCTGCCGGTCGTCGTGCACCAGTTGGTGGTCGACGTCATCAATGAATTCGAGCTTCTCTTTGCAGATATGGTCGAACTCCATCACCTCGTGATAGATCCCGTTCGGACTGATGAAATCCAGGTGACCTCGGAAGCGGATCTCGGTACCCTCACCGGGCGCGCAATCCCCGGCCTCTGTGGCGGCCGCAAAGGCAGCGGTGCCGCCGGCCGTTGGAGTGAACATCCCTGTGAGGGCGGCGAAGTCGGTCGCATGCCCTGCGAAGGCATCGGCCGGAAGCGAAGGATCGCGAACGCCTGTATCTTCGCAGGTTGCGTCCTCCACGTCGGGGTCGTGGTCCTCGCCGGAGCCGTCACCTTGGGGCTCGTCGGCGTCAGACGGATAATTGTCGCCGGGGTCGTAGCGCGGCCGCCAATCCAGTTGATCGCCGCTCAACCAGACAACGCACTCGCCCTGGACCAGCGTTCGGGGAATATCGACAGCGACGGCGGCCCCTGGTCCGGGCCCATCGACTGCGTCTGTGTCGAGGGTCGCGAGCGGCGGCGCACGCACCACGCCCAGTTCGCCGGACCATGCGGCATAGACCGTATGTCCGGTGACAAGAAGCGGCGGGAACGGCCCGTCGTCACCGGGAACGGCGTCGCAGGCGTCAGGATCGGCACAATCGTCCGCGGGGTCATGCAGGCCGAAGCCGGTCGGGAGGCCGACCAGAAGGAACATGAAAATGAGCACAAGGGCCCGGATGACCACCACGTCCCGCATCGGGCTGCGAGGGACGTCGCGCTATATCAAATTTGGCCAGATATCGTGAGGTTGTGCGGGTGGGCCATCGGCTTCTCCTCCTGTCGCCACCTTGATACAGGAGCCCCAGGTCTCCGAAATGTGGCGCGCCTCCACATCCCCGACCAGACCGGCAGGACCCACCTCGTGACAGGTGCCAACACCGGGATCGGGCTGGCGACCGCTCAGGGCCTTGCGCAGGCCGGGGCGCGGGTCTTCGTCCACGCACGGAACGAAGAGAAGGCGGAGGCGGCACGGAACAAGATCATCGACGCGACGGGTAACAAGGATGTACACACCTTCGTCTGCGACCTCGCGGTGCAGGACGAGATCCGTTCGGCGGCCGCGGGGCTTGTTGCTCAGATCGACCGTCTCGACGGCCTCATCCACAATGCCGGCGTCTGGCGTCGCGAGAAAGAGCACACGGTGGACGGGTTCGAGCAGACCATCGCTGTGAACCATCTGGCACCCTTCCTCCTCACCCACCAGCTGTTGCCGCTTCTCAAGACCTCGGCACCCGCGCGGGTGGTGAACGTGGCCTCCCAGGCACATCGCCATGTATCCCTCGATCCAGACGACCCGCTCGCGCAGCATAGCGGCAGCGACTGGCGCCAGTACCAACGGTCGAAACTCATGAACGTCCTCTTCACGAGAGAACTCGCGAAACGTCTGGAAGGAACAGGTGTGACCGCGAACTGTCTCCACCCCGGCGTCGTCGCGACCGACCTGTTCCGCTCCCTGCCGGGGTTCCTCGAGCCGGTCGTCAAGCTCTTCCTCATCACGCCGGAAACGGGAGCGCGGACAAGTCTCTATCTGGCCACATCGCCCGAAGTGCAGGACGTGAGCGGACGATACTTCATCCGCTGGAAACCGCGGACACCGAGTCGAGCCGCGCGTGATGATGCCATGGCTCGACGATTATGGGAAGCGAGTTGTGAGGCGACAAGCGTCGATCGATATGGCCAAGACCGGTGAGGCCGAGAAGGTGACTCCTCGACTTGATCAGGTTCAGTCCTGCAGATCCCCGACGACGCTTGCCACGCTCGGCTCTTCCCCAAGTTCGTAGAGCACCGATTTGCCTTGCTTGCCGGCCGCGACGAGGTAGGGGACGCTGCGTTTCCTGAGCTTGGTGAGCGCGCTCGAGACGTTCTTCAAGACCAACGAGCGGTCGTGGACGCCCTCTTCGTGGACGAGGTCAGTGACCTTGTGGCTCGTGAAGCGCTCCCCGTGGGGGACACGCACGAGGGCCTGGGCGATCTCCATGTAGGAGGCGCCCCGCAGTTTGGGGACGAAGCCTTCGGGTCCCTCGGTGACGAAGGTCTCCACCATGCGGATGCCCTCCCGGATGCCGCCGCGGCGCATGGCCCGGAACTCGAGCTCGGGCCCTTCGAACACGTCCACCTGGACCATGCCGTCGCCGTTCGCCTCGATGGTCACCTTGTGCATGAAGGAGGACCGCGCAAGGGCGCTTTTATCCGTTCCGATAGGTCCCGACGAAATCCGATGAATCCGACATCATGCGGTGGGGTCACCCTGGTCCTCTTCTGGTCCAGAGAGCGGCTCGACGGGGCGTAGACCGTCTGGACGGATGGCGGGTCGGCCCGAAAAGAGTCGTCATAGGACTGGTCGCAAGACAGCGGGCACCGGTCAAGAGCCGTTCATGAACACCTATCTCCCCCGCCGACGAAGGTCCCATCATGTCCCCCATCTGGCGTTCCTTCCTCGGCGGTCTCGCCGACGTCCTGCGCCGCGACCCCGCCACCAGCCTGGTCCTCGTCGCTGCCTTCGTGGTCAGCACCTACTACATGGGCGGTAACGCGATCTAGGCTCCGGAGGGCACGACCTTCCGACATCCTTTTCTCCGCCGCATCCAGGTCTATCGCGGAGCCTCATGGTCGAAGAGGAGAAACGCGTGGCCGTCTACACCCGGGTCTCCACCGAAGACCAGGCCAAAGAGGGTTTCTCGCTCAATTCCCAACGCGAACGGCTCGCCAGCTATTGCACGGCGCGCGGTTGGACCATCGTCGCCGAATACGTCGACGACGGCCACTCCGGACGGAGCACGAACCGGCCCGCCTACCAACGCATGCTCGAGGAGCGAGACCGCTGGGACGTCCTCCTGGTCATCAAGATGGACCGCATCCATCGCAACTCCAAGAACTTCATGGAGATGATGGACCACCTCAACGCGAACGGCAAAGAGTTCATCTCGATGAGCGAATCGCTCGACACGTCGACCGCGATGGGCCGCTTCGTCATGGACATCATCCAGCGCATCGCCCAACTGGAATCGGAACAGATCGGCGAACGGGTCTATTGGGGCATGGAACAGAAAGCACGCGAAGGCAACGGCTCCCTCGGCTCGCAACCCCCCTACGGATACACCTACGTGGACGGCACCCTGGTCCCGGACGAGGAGGAGACGCAGACGGTGCGCTACATCTTCGACCGCTTCCTCCAGAAGGTCTCCTACAAGCGCATCGCCGATGAGCTCACCGAAGGCGGAGCCCCGACCAAACGCGGCGGCCGTTGGACCCAACAGACCATCCACAACATCGTCTCCAACCCCGTCTATTGCGGCTACCTGCATTGGGAGGACCATGTCTGGGCCAACGGGCATGCCGCGGTCCTGCCGGTCGAGACGTTCAACAAGGCGCAAGTGGAACGCTACCGCAGGGCGCGGAAAAAAGACCTGGACAACGCGCCGTTGCGGCTGGAGCCGCTCGTCGTCGATGCGACCCGTTCAGGAAGCGGCGGCCCGGCGGGCCCGGGCGTCGAGCGACCAGCCACCGGGGCCGAGGACGATGACCGCGCTCGCCACCCCCCAGAGCGGGACGTGGGCGGCGACCGGGTCGTCCGGAAGCGCGAAGAGCGTCACGGTGAGGACGAGGAACGCGGCGACGGCGATGGGGCGCGTGCCGAGGCCGACAAGGAGGAGGAGGCCGATGAGCGCCTCGACGAATCCGGCGGAAGCGACCCAGAGGGCGGGCGTGACGGGGCCGAAGGCGAGACCGTAGTGGTCCACGGTCCAGAACGCGGCGGCGGGTGAGAGGAGCTTCTCGCCCAGACCCGCGGCAAGGAGCGAGACACCGAGGCCGACCCGAAGGACGAACGGCATCCAATCCTGGTATGCATCGCTGAGATCGGCGTCCCGTTCCGGTCCCAGGAAACGGCTGAGACGCGCCAAGCGACTGAGCGGCCCCGGAGCGCCCTGCATGGTGCGCGCCATGATGTCGTCGACGCTCGGACTGCCGGCGGAGAGCGCCGTGAGCGCGACAAGGGCCGCCACCGTCTCGGCGGCATAGAGGAGGTCGGTCCCCAAGAACGCGAACGCGAAACCCCAGAGCGCGATGGCAAGGAGCGCAAGGGGACGCACGAGCACCCCGACCAGGATGCCGAAGCCGGTGGCGAGGAAGAGGATCGCGACGACGCGCGACCCGTGGTCGAGGTGCGGCACGAACCAGGTGCGGGTGACGCCGGCCGCCACGAGCGCGATCCCGGCCGAAAGCCGCAGGATCCACGGAAGAAAGGGACGGTAATCCTCCATCGTGGCGGTCAGGGCCAGACGCCAGGCGTCCCACGTCTTCAGGCGTGGCAGGACGACCGCGACGACGGCCAAACCGATGAGGATGCTGGCGAGCGCGGCGAGACCCAGGGGGTCTCCATAGGCGTCCTTGAGGAGTTCGAGCGGGCCCGGGTCCCGTCCTTCACCGTCGGCGACATAGCGGACGTGGAGCAAGGTCGAGGGAAGACCCACTGGGCTCATTCGGCCGGCACCGGGGGTGTCTTGCGTTCGTGGTCGCCATGGGTGGTGGCGCTGACGTCGTCCGCGGTGGCCCGTTCGTCAGGCTTGAGGTCGCGCAGTTTCTTGACCGGGACGCCTCCGTAGATGGCGTTGCCGTCGAGCTTCGCGCCTTTCGGGACAAGGCTCATCGCACCGACATGACAGTTGTCGCCCAGCGTCACACCCGGGAAGATGTTCGTGTATTGTCCGATCGTGCAATGGTGGCCGATGCGGATCGGTTGGCGGACCAGTTTTCCGCGCTCCCCGACGTGCCCCAGGATGCTCGCGTTCGCGCCGATCACGACCCGGTCGCCGACCTCGAGGATGTCGAGGTCATAGACGTGCTGCGTGTTGAAGACGACGTCCTTGCCGATCTTCGCGCCCATCATGCGGAGATAGATGGGATAGATCGACGTCAGGCGCGCGAAGCGTCCATAGACGGTGTTGAACATGAAGAGCATGCCGTTGTAGTTGTACCAGCTCCAGATCTTGAACGAGTGGATCGGGATGGCGCCGACCATCGGCTTCCAGCGGAAGACGAACTTCATGAGCGGCAGGACGAACATGAGGACGATGCCGAAGAGGAAGAACGCCAGGATGCTGAAGTAGAGGCCGACGAAGGCGTCGATGGCGGGCGCCGCATGGCTCCCCCAGGTGATGTCGACGCGCCACCCCCAGGCGGCGAGGAACCAGGAGGGGATGGCGGCGAGGGCCATCATGGCGCCGAGCGTGACGTAGGAATAGACCCAGATGGTGCTGGCTGCGGCCTTGAGGGCGGTCTTCATCGGGCTTGCCATGGCGACGGTTGTCGGGCAAGGCTTGGCGGTATAAAGGGAATGGACCGGTGAGGGGCGCGAACACGGCGTCCAGGGGTTTCGACGGTGCGACGAAATCCGACGATTCCGATGTGGTCGCTCGTCCCCCTCTTCGACGTACCGAGTCGGGCCGACCAGATCCGACGACTTCAGAGCGGTCAGTGGGGCGCCCACCAATCATGGCAGTCGCCTGGCTCGTTCTGTAAGCCACACGATATCGCAGTTGGTCGGGCCGATGAAATCCGACGAGAACGGTGGGGGTGCGCTGGGGTGCTTGAAGGGCGGCGGGCGGCGGGCGGCGGGCGGTGGCCGCGGTCCGGTCCACAGGTATCACTCACGCATCTGGCGTTCTGAGGGTGGGCGGGCGTGTGCCGCCCGATCCTCGGTTTCAACCCCGCGATTCAGCGGATTGTGTCGGCCCGACAAAATCCGACGAATGATGCCGTTTTTCTACTTGACCGGCATTCGGAGAGCCGGTTCCCTCATGTCCGTACAGAACGTGACGAAAATCACGATCGGCCTGGTCCTCATCACGTTCCTGGCGGGGGCTGTCCCGG
>JAHWKR010000013.1:1442-30529 GCA_019347805.1 Methanobacteriota archaeon | reverse complement strand
GCGTCAGTGGCGTCTGCCAGTCCGTCTGCGGTTCGTTCACCATCGAGGGCTTCGAGATTGTAACGGTCCACATGATCGGCCTCAAGGCAGGCACCGGGGGCGCATGTGGTTCGACCATAGGCCGGTTGACGGTGTCCTTCACCTGAGCCTCCGGGACACTTGACGAAGACCCCCCTCTTTCCCACTCATTCCTGTCTACGTCGGTAGACCGACATAGACGCGAAAATTGAGCGCCAGAACGAATAGCTTATATATCCTAATATGGGGCTAAAAGTTTCGGCGATTTGTTGGGTGTTTCTCATGCCTATGGCGGATTATGTCGGTCCGACTCAATCCGATGAACAAGGAATCGTCGCACCGCGTCGTCCCGATGAAAATCCGATGATGATCACTCTGTATCCGCCACGTCGGCCGGCTCCGCTGCTTGCCCTGTGGCCAGCTCCTTTCGCGTGATCGCCATCATCGAGAACATGTAGATGTCTGCCTCCAGGATGCCGAGCGTCCGTTGGATGACGAAGAGCGCGATGACCGCCAATGTCCCAAGGGCCAGCGAGACGTTCGCCAGCCAAAGGATCGCACTCCCGGTCATGGGACGCACCCCGGCGGCCTCCAGGATGCCCACGATGATCGTCGCATAGGCCGGAAGGATCAGGAAGACGTACATGACGATCCGCGCATAGTAAAGGCGGAGCGCCGCCTTCACCCGGCGTCGCAATCGCCGGACCAGATGGGATTCCCTGCCCCCCAAGAGACCCTCGAGATGTGCCTGGATGTGCTGATACTTGTTCATGACCGACCAGCGGAGGAACCTCATCGCGGGTGCGCAGACCGGGCCAAGTCACGACGTTTCCGAAAAAGGACCTAAAGGGATGAAAGTGGAGGAAGAGAAGAGCCGATGGCACCGGCTCAAGACAAAAGGCGCTCAGCGCGCCACTTTCTCGGTGTACTCCCAGTCGTCGGTGACCAGGCGTACCCATACGTAGTGTGTCTGCGTGTGATCAACCTCCCCAGGTCGACTTGGCCGACTTGCATGCGGCCTTCCCACGACGACCAAGCAAGGTCGTCGCAGGAAGCTTCAGAACCGCCTGTGCATATATGAACCCTTTCCACCGGACCATAGGTCCGCTACGTTTTCGGGGCGGAACACCATCATCGGATTTCCTCGGGGGACGTCGGGGCGATACAGCGGACGGATGGGATTGGAAGCTTTGGGTGTCCGCAACGGACCGTGTTCGTCGGATTTCATCGGACCGATTCACCGCGACAGAGTGAGGGGTGAAGGCGCAGGTCGACCAACCTTCGTGGCGTGGGCGGGTTCTCGAGACGATCCCACGCTGCGTGGCCCAAGTTCATCGGATTTCAGCGGGCCGATACACCTGCTCAAAATGGTCGGAACGATCGACTTCCGATTCAATCTCGACGCTTCAACGACAACGTCAGGACGAACTCGGCGACCGGTCCATCCCCTTCCATCGTGGGGCACCGACAGGTGACCGGCACCGCCCGCTCGACACGCTCCCCCGTCCGCACCGCCTCGTCGACGAGCGCCTTGACGCCTGGAACGTCTACGCACTCGAACAAAACATCCCCATCCGGGCGCCGCAAGAACGTCCCTTTCACGTCCTTGAACACCAACGACACTTTCGTCCCCGACGCGCGTCGCACGCGCTCGATGAGGAACATGGCGGTCGCGCCGGCCGAGAGGTCGGCACCGATGGCGAGCGCCCCGAAATACATCGATCCGAGGTGGTTTTTCGTCCGGCGCGAAAGCGGGACCTTGACCACCGTCCGCTCCGAACTCGATTCCACGATCTGCGCCCGCACGTAGCCGATGAGCGGGACCTTCATCAGACCGAACCAGCGCAGGAACCAGTTCGCCTTCGCGACCGGCACAGCCGGCTCGGACGCTTCGGCGGACGCAATGGGACGCATCTCATCATCACCTTTGCGCGGTGAGCCGCTTCTGCGAACCCCGGATGCCGCGGATGACCTGGGCGTAATCATCCGCCTTGAAGACGGCGCTGCCCGCGACCGCCAGGGTCGCTCCGGCACGTTCCACGACCCGCGCGGTCTCCGCGTTGATGCCGCCGTCCACCTCGACCTCGAGCGGCTCGGCATCTTCGCCACGTCGCCTCTTGGCGAGCTCCACCACCTGCTTGATCTTGGGCACGCACGACTCGATGAAGCTCTGCCCGCCGAAACCGGGGTTCACGGTCATCACAAGCACCAGGTCGAGGTCCATGATGACCTCCTCCAACGCGCTGACCGGCGTCCCGGGGTTGATGGCGACGCCCGCCCGGCAACCGGCCGCCTTGATCTGCTGGATGGTCCGGTGCAGGTGCGGACACGCCTCCTGGTGCACCGTGATGCCGTCCGCACCGGCCTTGGCGAAATCGTCGATATAACGCTCCGGCTCGACGATCATGAGGTGGCAATCCAACGGAAGTCCCGTGGCGCGCTTGACGTCCTTCACGATGACCGGCCCGAGGGTGATGTTCGGGACGAACCGCCCGTCCATCACGTCGACATGGACCATGTCCGCCCCCGCGGTCTCGATGGCCTTCAGCTCATCGCCGAGGCGCGCGAAATCGGCCGACAGGATGGAGGGGGCCACTTTGAGCATAGACGGCCGGAGGAGGGGTGCGTGTAAGAGGTTTCGGCTCCATGACGGGTCGAGGCACGGGAGCAAAAGGGGCAAGTAGGGGACATGCGGAGTCCGGGGCATGGCCGAGAAGGTGTCCATCGGAGCCGCCCTTGAGCGGATGGCACGCGCCTATGAGCCGGAACCGGTGGCCCAGGTGGACGGCCATCAGGCCCTCGTGGTGCGATATGAGGGTGACTATCCTGAGCACACCCATGACGCGGACGAGTTCCTCCTTTGTCTCGAAGGCACCATCGAGATGCGCCTGCCGGACGGCGTCGTGACCCTCGGACCACAGGAGGGCCTTCGCATCCCTGCAGGTGTCCCGCACGCGCCGTCTTCCAAGGGTGCGGTCGGCCTCATCTACGAGTCGAACCGCATCCAGACGCGCCTCATGGGCACCGTGGGAGACGACTGACCGCCCCTCCGGACATCCGGGTCCGCCACAACGTTCATGAGCCTTGGCCGACTCGAACGCCACATCACGACCCGACCCCTCCGCATCGGCGTCGCCGCCCTCCAAGGCGCGGTCTCCGAACACGCCGATGCCCTGCGCAACGCCGCCGACCGCACCGGCCTCCACGTCCAGGTCTTCCCTGTACGCTCCAAGGCCGACTTCGAGGCCACCGACGCCCTCGTCCTGCCCGGTGGCGAATCGACCACGATCTCCAAGCTCCTTGTGCGGTTCGACCTCATGGAGCGCATCCGGACACGCGTCGCGGACGAGAACTACCCCATCCTCGGCACCTGCGCCGGCATGGTCCTCCTTGCCCGCGACGGGGGCGAACAGGCCGCGCGGACACGCACCGAACTCATCGGCGTCATGGACATCGCCGTCGACCGCAACGCCTTCGGACGTCAACGCGAAAGCTTCGAACGGGACATCTCGCTCGACCTGGTGGGCCTTGAGGCCCCCGAGCGACCGGTCCCGGCCGTGTTCATCCGCGCCCCGGCCGTGACCCGGACCTGGGGGGACGCTCGCGCCATCGCCCATACCGAGGACCGGGTGGTCGGTGCACAGGAAGGCCGCCGCATCGCTCTGTCGTTCCACCCTGAGCTGACGGCCGACACCCGGGTGCACGAGGCGTTCCTGAAGCTGGTCTGACGCGCAGAGGACGTGGTGCGTCGCTCGACCGAGGGCCTGCCCCTCCAAGTGGGCAAGGTGAGACCCGCAGGACCTCCGAGCGTAACGTGAACATCATAAACCGGCCCGACCTGCCGCGGCCGCTTGGCCCCCGATGCGACCGCTCGAGCCGACACGTCGAACCGCCCCACCGATGCGCGCGATGCCGTCGTCGTCGCCCGTGGCCTCACCAAGCGCTACGGCGACTTCGTGGCGGTCGACGGCATCGACCTCACGATCCAACGCGGCACCTGCTTCGGGCTCCTCGGCCCCAACGGCGCCGGCAAGACCACCGCCATCAAGACCATCCAATGCGTCTCGCCCCTCACGGAAGGCACGCTGCACGTTCTTGGTATGGACACGCGGACCGAGCGCCGGCACATCAAGCGACTCCTCGGTCTCGTTCCACAAGAGGACAACCTCGACCCCGATTTCACCGTCTTCAAGAACCTCACCACCTACGCCCGCTTCTTCCGGATCCCGCGCCGCACCGCCCATGAGCGGGCGGACCGGCTCCTCCACTTCGTGCAGCTCCAGGAAAAGCGTGACGCGCACATCCAACAATTGTCCGGTGGGATGAAGCGCCGCCTCGTCGTCGCCCGCTCGCTCGTCAACGACCCACAACTCCTCATCCTCGACGAACCGACGACCGGGCTCGACCCGCAGGCGCGGCACACCATCTGGGACAAGATCCGGGCGCTCAAACGCGAAGGCAAGACCGTACTCCTCACCACGCACTACATGGACGAGGCCGAGATGCTGTGCGACCGGCTCGTCATCATCGACAAAGGCCGCATCCTCGAAGAAGGAGCGCCCCGCGAACTCATCCGAAAACATGTCGGCGGCCAAGCCATGGAACTCGTCGCCGGCGCCGAACGCCCCGAGACACTCGACGCGCTCGCCGCCGATCTTGATGCCCGCGGCGTCACCTATGAACGACTCAGCGACCGCCTGCTCGCTTTCGGGCCGAACCTGAACGAGATCGAGAACGAACTGCGTACCAAACATGGACTCACCGAGACCATCGAGCGCCGCGCGACGCTCGAAGACGTCTTCCTCCGCCTCACCGGGAGGGCGCTCCGTGACTGAACCGAAAAGCGACTGGGACAGACCCTACGATGTGCGGGCCAGGCCCATGTTCGCCATGTTCGGCCGCAACCGCGACGTTTTCCTCAAGACCTGGAAGGTCAACTTCATCCCGCCCATCGTCGAACCGGTCCTCTACCTCCTCGCCCTCGGCTACGGCCTCGGCGCCCTCATCGAGGAGGTGAACGGGATGCCCTACGTCGTCTTCATCGCGCCCGCGCTCATCACCATCACCATGATGCAGAGCGCCTTCTTCGAGACCACCTATTCTTCGTACGTGCGCATGTTCTTCCAGAAGACCTGGGATGCCGTCGTGGCGACCCCGCTCACCATCGAGGACATCATGGTCGCCGAACTGTTGTGGGCCGGGGTCCGCTCCGTCATCTACAGCACGATCATGGCGACGGTCGTCGCCCTCTTCGGCCTCTTGTCTTTCCCGTCTGCGCTCCTCATCATCCCCATCGCTTTCCTCGTCGGCATGGTCTTCGCTGGCTTGGGCCTCATGGCGAGCGCGAAAGTGCCCGCCATCGACTCGTTCAGCTATGTCTTCTACCTCTTCATCACGCCCCAGTTCCTCTTCTCCGGGACCTTCTTCCCGCTCGAACAACTGCCCGATCCCATCGAGCACGCCGCCTTGGCACTCCCGCTCACCAACGCGGTCATCTTGGTGCGCTCGGCGTCACTCGGGACCACCACCGGTCTTGAGCTCTTCGCCTTCGTCTACCTTGTCGTCGCCGCGTTCGTCTTCTGCGGCCTCGCCGTGGGCTGGATGAAGCGACGGCTCATCGACTGAGGAAGTCAGCGGTCCACATATCGGGGTGAATAGACGGCAAGGTCGCCCGCCGTCACGTTCCCCTCAGGCGGCGGGATCGCCCCCTCCGGGTCGAAGCCTTCGTAGACAAGCATGGTCTCCATGCCGCCCGGGAACGCGTAGTCGTTGGTGACGGCCGGACCCATCCCGGACGATCCGCTGTGGTCGTGGAGGCTCCACATACCGGCGTTGGTGCCCTGGATGTAGACGTCCTTGCGTTCCCCGGGCGCCAGGTTCAACGTGTCCTCCCAGTGCGGGTGGTCGAGCGGATAACCGTCGATGTGCGTGACCAGCATGTGATGCCCGTGCAGGTGGATGCTCTTGTGCAGGATGCCAGCGTTGAGCATGCGGAGGCGCAGCGTCTCCCCTTCCTTGATCACCACCGGTTCGGTGTCCGGATAGCTCTTGCCGTCGATCATGAACGTGTCGTACTCGGGACGGTAGCGGGCACTCCACATGGGGAAGTAATCCCGCGGGCCCTCGGACGTGCCGTAGACGCCGGTCGCGTCCCCGGTCACCGACCCGGCGACATCGGCGGCGATGCGCGCCTGCCGCTGCAGCCCTTCAGCCGCATCGAACGGGTTGCTCGAAAGATGTCTCGTGTCCGGATCCATGTTGCCGTTCGCCGCCCAGCCGGCCGCCAACAACAACTGACTGTCCATCTCATGGAAGACCAACGTCTCCTCGCGGTCGAACGGCAGGTCCTCTTCCACATCCTGGGGTTCGACGATGAGCATACCGAACATGCCGGCGTCGATGTGGGCCGGGAACTCCATGACGCAGTGATACCAATAGGTGCCCGCCTGCCTGGCGACGAACTCGTAGGTGTATGTGCCGTCCTGGTCCTTCGGCGTGACGTCCTGCGTGACGAAGGGGACGCCGTCGGACTTCCACGGGACGTCCACGCCGTGCCAATGGATCGTGTGGCCCGGGAAGAGACCTGCGCGGTCGTGCAGGGTGACCCGCACCGTGTCTCCTTGGGTGACGCGGATCTCCGGGCCGGGAACGGTTCCCGGTTCGTCCGGGTCCGTGGTGAACGCGAAGCCCCACAGCTGCATCCCTTCGTAGGGCTCATGGACGAACTCCTCGTCGACCCAGAACTCGAACTCGTGCAACTCACCCGTCGGCTCGACACCCAGGTAGGGATCGGAATAACCGGCGGCGGCGAGCGCTCGCGTGGCGTCGGTCGCCGCGAGTCCGGCACCGCTTGCCGATACGAGCGTCCCATCGCCTGTCTTCGTCGCCTCGCCGACATCGTCGCCGGTCATCGTGCAGCCTGCCGTCGACAAGAGCAAGAGCGCTGGCAAGAGCGCCTTTGAAATCCGAATGAATCTTTTGGGATCTGTGACCATCACATCAGCCTCCGGCGCGGGAAGTCGTGCGCATCCCACTTAGGTGTTTGGTGGCGAAGGGGACCGAGATCGCAGATCGGCATCGCTTTGGAGCCGTTCGGGCAAGTCGTTGAGTGGTCAATGCGATCCACTATTGCCGACGACCACGACGACCCACTCGAGGTGGGCCGAAACGTTAAGCAGGACCCTCCTGTCTTGTGAGACCGTGACAAGGATGGGGACCGGTGGAGCGTCCATCGACGGGACGGACGAACCGCGGGCGCACATCTGGGGCCGTCGCGTTCTCCGCCTCACAACCGTCCAACTGGTGATTCTCGCGCTCGTGCGCATCCTCGACATCCTCCTCGGTGGAAGCCTCGTCGGAGGGGGAGACGTCCCCGTCTTCGACGACCGCGCACGTGCGCTTCTTTCTGGAGACATCACCTACCGGACCACGTTCCTGGTCAACGACGTCCCCCCGCTCATCAACCTCTTCTTCATCTTCCCGCACCTTGCCGGCGGCACTGTGTTCGCATATCAGGTCCTCTTCGGCCTCGCCAACGTCGTGACCGGCCTGGCGATCTGGCGCCTCATCGATGCTGTGAGACCGGGAGCGGGCGGAGCGGCCGCGTACTTCTACAATCTGCACCCCATCACCTGGCTCACCGCCTACAGCATCGTCCAGGACGAGACCCTCGTCCCCCTGTTCGTTGTGCTCGCCGTCATCGCCATGGCGGCCGCACGTCCGGCCGCGGCCGGCGTCTGGACGGCGCTCGGTGTCCTCGTCAAGGCGTGGCCGGTCATCGCGGCACTGGTGCTCCTGCTGCGCTCGAAAGGCCCAGACAGCATCCGTCTGCTCGTCGGTGCGGCCGTCCCTGCGCTCCTTTTCATCGTGCCCTACCTCATCCTCGCGCCGGAGTATCTTCAGCATCTGGTCTCCTTCTATGCCGGCGGGCATCGTCCGGAGCACAGCATCGAGACGGGCCTCTCGCTCTGGACCGCCATCCAGCACGCCGGGCTCCCCCTCTCCGAGACCCTTCTCTCGGTGCTCGCCATGGCCGCGGTGCTCCTCGTCGCCGTCCGTGCCCGTCGCAAGCGGCTGCCCGTCCTCGATGCCGTCGGCGCGGCGTTCGCCGTGTTCCTCGTCCTCTACCCCAAGACCCACCTCGGCTACTATCTCCTGCCGCTCGCGCTCATGGCACATCATCTCGCGCCGCGTGGCTTCGCGTTCCGCGTCTACCTCATCGCCACCGCCGCGCTCCTCGTCGCCCACTACATCTGGCGCCGGATGGTCGTCCTCGGTCCCTTTACGGTCCCCACGCACATCGCCGCGATGCTCATCGTCGATGCTGCCCTGCTCTGGGTCGCATGGCGGCTCCTCGGGACCTCCCGCCATCATCCCGAACATCAGCCGACGCCCGACCCTGCGGCCTCGCCCGGGTCGCCCTGAAAGAACCTGGTCCGGCCTGCCCCCGCGGACCTCCCAAGGCTTATCCGCCGCCGCTCCTTCCGGCGCCCCCGTGCCCGCCGAGGACCCGCCGAAGAAGCGCCTCACGTACGCCGAGAGCGGCGTCGACGTCGAGGTCGAGGAGGCCCACATCAAGAAGCTCGTGGGCGCCCTCGGCTACGCCCGTACCAGTGAGACCGGTGCCCCCATCGCCATGCCCGGCGGCTACGCCGGACTCGTCCGCTTCGGCGAGAACGCCCTCGTCCTGTGCACGGACGGCGTCGGCAGCAAGGTGGAGATCGCGCGCGCCCTCGGCCGCTACGACACGGTCGGGATCGATTGCATGGCGATGAACGTCAACGACGCCCTCTGCGTCGGCGCCGAACCCATCGCGTTCGTCGACTACCTGGCCGTCGAACAGCACGACACCGGCTTCATGGAACAGGTCGGCTCCGGGTTGGCCGCCGCCGCGGAGATGGCCGACGTCACGATCGTCGGCGGCGAGACCGCGACGCTGCCCGGCATCGTCAAGGGCTTCGACCTCGCCGGCACTTGCCTCGGCTGGGTCGCCCAGGACCGCATCCTCGACGGCACCAAGGTCCAGGAAGGGGACACCCTCATCGGGCTCCCGAGCTTCGGCATCCATTCGAACGGCTACACGCTCGTGCGCCGCATCGTCGAAGAGGAAAGACTCGCCTACACCGACCCCTTCCCCGGCCATGGCCTCGACGCGCACACGCTCGGCGAGGTGCTCCTCGAGCCGACCCGCATCTATGTGCGCACCATCAGGGCGCTCCTTTCGAGCGAACTCGACGTGCACGGCTTCGCCCATGTCACCGGAGGCGGTCTGATGAACCTCCCGCGCATCGCCAAAGGCCACCGCTTCGTCGTGTCCGACCCGCTCAAGCCGCAACCGGTCTTCGACTGGTTGCAGGAGGCCGGTGGTGTCGAGACCCGCGAGATGTACCGCACGTTCAACATGGGCATGGGGTTCACGGCCGTCGTCGCTGCCGACGATGCCGACGATGCGGTGCGGGTGCTGCGGGAGTCGTCCACCGCGGAAAGGCCCCGGCTTGTGGCGCTCAACCAGGGCGAGGCGCCCCGGGTCATCGGTCGCGTCGAAACCGGTACAGGATGCCTCCTGGAGAAGGAAGGCCTCGAGTTCGGCAGCAAGACCTGAACATGCTGACGGTCGAGCCGCAGGACCGCTGTCCTTGCCGCGACCGTGCGGTTATATGTCGCACTGATGCTCGCGCCCCCGTATGGGGCGGTATGCAGAGGATGCGTCGCACAGGTCCACGCACCCCGAGCGCCCCGCACGACGGTACACCCGGACGCACCATGCTCCGGATGAGGCCGCACCCGGGACACGTCTTCTCCAGGCCGTGCGGGAGCGCCTGGGCCACACTGGGTTTTTCCTCGTCTCCCTTCCACCGGCCCGCTTCCTCGCCCTCCTGGTCCTCCTCCACCTGGTGCTCGTCGTCCCGCTGCTTTTTGTCACGACGCACTTCCTGCCCCTCGACCGCGCCCCGACGAGTGACGTGCACATCTTCAACGAACGGGCGGCCGCCATCCTTTCCGGCGACTTCGCCATGCAGACGACCCGGATCCTCCCCGCCGACACGCCACCGCTCGTCAACTACCTGCTCGTACCCGCGTACCTCATGGGCGGCACGATCGACGCCTACGGCACCTATCTGTCGTTCTTCCCGCTCCTCGCCGCCGGCATCCTCTACCTCGGTCTCCACGCGTCCCAGTCACGCTTCGCCGTCGGCGCGGCGCTCCTCACCGTCACGCACCCGACCGCTTGGGCCACCTCCACCTTGATGGCGCAGGACGAGGTGCTCCTTGCGCCTGTCTTCGCGCTCGTCCTCGTCGGCCTGGTCCGGATGCGTCTTGGTTCGGCCGCCGCCTGGACCGGTGTTGGCGTCCTCACCAAGGCGTGGACGATCATCGGCGCACCCATCGTCGTCCTGGCAGCGAAGGGCTTGATCGGAAAGAGCCGTGTCTTCGTCGCCGGGATCCTCCCCGCCCTGGTGCTGGGCCTGCCGTTCCTCCTCCTCGCCCCCGAATACATGGCCTACGTGACACGCTTCTATGGCGGCGGCGTCCGCCCCGACCGCGACACCCCCTCCGGTATCTCGTTCTGGCGCTTCCTCGCCGACCTCAACGGCGGTATCGCCGAGGCCGCCCTCATCGCGCTCCTCGCCGTTGTCTCGGTGGTGCTCTGGTGGCTGGTCGCGCGCCGATGGATGCATCCGCTCGCCGGCTACGCCGCGGTCCACGTCGTTTTTTTCCTGCTCTACCCGAAGATCCACTTCGGCTACTATCTCTTTCTCGTCATCGCCCTGCTGCCGTTCCTCGTCGCCCGGGCACGTGCCGCCTTCCTGCTCCTCGTCCTTCCCGCCGTCGCAGGACTCACTCATCTCCTTTGGTTGCACGTCCTCCCCGGCTCCATCCAGACGCTCGGCATCCGGCTGGTCCTCTCCAGCCTCACCTCCGCAGTCGTCATCGCGACCGCATGGACGGCCGCCCGTCATGCCCGCTCGCATCCGTCCCGTGGCGGTGCCTACGCCCCGCCCTCTGTCACCGACAACGCCTTCACCGGGACCGTCACCGTCGCCCTCCTGGGTGCCCTATCCGCCATTGGCACGGTCGCCGTCATCACCACCTGGGGCCTCTCCGCCGCCTGAACAGGGTTACCTTCAAGTCGGACGCACACCTCACCCCGCCTTGTGCCCCGCACCGTCCAGACCCCCAGTGAGGACCCCGCCACCGGACTCCGGCGCCACCTCGACCCGGACGGCCAGGTCGTCCGACCGGTCCCCGAAGAGCTGGATGAGACTGCGCTCCTCGAGATGCACCGCTGGATGGTCTTCTCGCGCGTCTTCGACGACAAGATGATGGCCCTGCAGCGGGCCGGCCGCATCGGGTTCTACGGCGAGGTGCGCGGACAGGAAGCGGGCGCGGTCGGCTGCGGCATGGCGCTGCGTGACGACGACTGGGTCTTCCCGGCGCTCCGCGAGGGCATCATCATGCTGATGCGCGGCTTCCCGCTCGACCAGTATGTGGCCGCCAATTTCGGCAACGCCCTCGACGTCATGAAAGGCCGCCAGATGCCGTGCCACTATTCTGCCAGAAGCGTCCACCAGGTCTCCTGGTCGAGCAGCATGGCGACCCAACTGCTCCACGCCGCCGGCGCAGCCTACGCGGCCAAGGTGAAAGGGCACGACCGGGTCTTCATGGGCTTCGTCGGCGACGGCGGCACCTCGGAATCGGACTTCCATGCCGCCTTGAACCTCGCCGGGGTCCACAAGCTCCCCAACGTCTTCGTGGTCCAGAACAACCAGTGGGCCATCTCCGTCCCGACGAGGCTGCAGACCGGCTCCGCGTCGTTCGCGCAAAAGGCGGTCGCATACGGGTTCGAAGGCGTCCGCGTCGACGGCAACGACGTCCTCGCCGTCTACTCCGCGGCCAAGGAGGCGGCCGACAAGGCACGCGCGGGTGGCGGACCGACCCTCATCGAGACGGTCACCTTCCGCATGGGCGGCCACTCCTCGTCCGACGACCCGACCCGCTATCGTGACGCGGCGCTCCTTGCCGAATGGGAAGCGAAAGACCCCATCAAGCGCTACGAGGCATGGCTCGCCACCGAGGGGCTCCTGGACGCCTCCGGTGCCAAGGAGGTGCGCAATGAGGCCGCCAAGCGCATCAACGAAGCGTCGAAACGCGCCGAGGCCGCCGACTGGCCGACGCCCGAGACGCTCTTCGACGACGTCTACGCCGAGATGCCACCCAACCTGGCCGCCCAGCGGGATGAGATGCTCAAGGCGAACCCCGATTGGAAAGGCCCCGCTCACTGACCGGGCGTCGCCGCGGCGTGCTCCTCTTGGTAACGGTCCCGCAGCTTGCGCCGCATGATCTTGTTCGACGCTGTCCGTGGCAGACCCTCGACCACTTCCAGGTCGCTGATCTTGTAGAGTGGATTCAACTCCTTGCGCACCATCGCCTGGAGCTCCTTCTTGAGCGCGTCCTTATCGGGCTCGGCCTCCTCTGCCGGCACCACGAAGACGACGAGCCGATCGGAGCCGCCACCCTCGGGACGGACGGCCACCGCGGCGGATGCGAAGACCGCTTCATGATGGTCCATCACGCGCTCCAGTTCCAGACTCGAGACCTTGATGCCGCCGAGGTTCATGGTGTCATCGGCGCGGCCTTCCGCTTGGTAGAAGCCCCGGTGGAGCCGGCGCATCTCGTCGCCATGGCGACGCAACACCTCCCCCTTCGGCCCCCGTGGACAATCCTTGTAGTATTCCTCGTGGTGGTCCCGGTTGAGGAGCCGCTGCGACAGTCCGATCGCGGGCGGGACGAGGAAGATCTCCCCCATGCCGCCTTCCGGTACCTCGTTCCCCGCCTCGTCGAGGATGACGAGGTCGAGACCCAACGCGGGTGTGCTGAAGGTCGCCGGCGAGGCGGGTTGGACGACGGTGCCCGTGATGTGGCCGCCGCCGATCTCGGTGCCGCCGCAATACTCGATGATGGGCGCCTGGTAGCGTGAGCGCGACATGAGCCAGAGGTAATCCTCCCGCTCGGAGCTCTCGCCGGTGGAACTGTAGACCTTGACCTTCGACCAGTCACAGCCTTCGGCGCGTCCCTCATTGCGCCAGACGCGGACGATGGCGGGTACGACGCCGAGCATGGTGACACCGGCGCGTTCGACGAAGCGGCAGAAGCCCTCCGATGTCGGGACACCCCCGTAGATGGCCATGGTGGCTTTGTTGATGAGCGCCGCGTAGATGAGCCACGGCCCCATCATCCAGCCGATGTTGGTCGGCCATGCCACCCGATCGCCCGCTTGGATGTCCTGATGGAGCCAGCCGTCCATGGCCGCCTTGATGGGTGTCAGATGGGTCCATGGGATCGCCTTCGGGGTGCCGGTCGTTCCGGACGAAAAAAGCACATTGGTGACATCGTACGGACCGCACGCCACCGCCTCCGCCGTGTCGCCATCGGACAGGAAGTCGTCCCACAGGATGTCACCTTCGCGCAGCGCCGGAGGTGTGGCGGGGTCGGCGGGGATGATGATGGCGCGCGGTGCGCCCGCCTCCTTGACCTTGTCGTACAAAGCGACCTCCTTGCCCCCGCGCAAGAACGTATCGACCGTCACGATGGCATCCGCACCACCGATCTCGAGGCGGCTTTTGATCTCCGGCGGCGAGAAGCTGTCGGCGATGCTGATGACCCGGTAGCCCGCCTGGATGCAACCCAAGTAGGCGACGACACAATGGAGGTCCATCGGCATGTAGAGCGCTACGGCCGCACCCGCCTCCATGCCGGTCTCCTGGAGGCCGTTGGTGAAACGATCGACGCGGCGTCGGAGCTCTTTGTAGGTCACCTCCTCGAGCTTGTCAGAGCGCTCATCCCCGTAGACCACGGCGATGGCGTCCTCCTCGGCCTTGAAGCACGACTCGACGATGTTGAGACGCGCCCCGGGAAGCCAGACCGGGTCCTCGGTACCCTTGGCGTCGTCCAGGATCCGGTCGGGCGGGGTGCGGAAGCGGATGCCGAGGGCGTCGATGGTGCGCGCCCAGAACGCCGCGCGTTCCGTCCGCGACCATTTGTGGAAGGCACGGTATTCCTCGATCCCCTTGCGGCGCATCTCGCGCCAGACATTGGACCGCTCCACGCGCTCCTTGGTCGGCCAATAGACGAACGGCGGCCCCGCCTCCTCCGGCCGACCCTCGTAGACCCGGTGGAACAGGGAAAGCTGCTCCTCGAACGTGACCGCTTCCTTGGAGAAGACCTCCCAGACGAGATCCTGCCAGAGCCGGTCCTGTTTGCCGGCGTCACCTGCATGGTCGCCGTAGCGCCCGAAGATCGTCTTCACGTCCGCCATGGGGTCACCCGCACGGGGTCCGGGCGAGCCTGCGAGGCGATAAGAACGTTTTCCGGGCGATGACGCCTATCCATGACGCCCCCCGCACTACGAAACCTCTTTCTACCGGACCCAAGTGGCCGTCCGAGCGGAGGCTCCTTCTTGGAACAGGGCACCATCATCCGACTCTCATACGACATGTGGCTCGAGAACGTGGACGGTCTGTTCGACACGACCGACCGTGACCGGGCCAGTGAGTCCGGGATCTACTCCCCGAAGCAGGCCTACGGGCCCATCGTCGCCATCGTCGGCGGCGGCCGGCTCGTCCCCGGCCTCGAGAAGGCCATCCAGGAGAAGGGCGAGGTGGGCGAAGAGGTCAAGGTGGACCTGGAGCCGTCCGAGGCCTACGGTGAGCGCGACCCCAAGAAGATCGAGATGGTCCCCATGCAGCGGCTCAAAGCCGCCAAGGTGGAACCGAAGGTCGGCAACCGGGTCATGTACAAGAACCAGCCCGCCACCATCACCCGCACTGCCGGCGGCCGTGTCTGGCTCGACACCAACAGCCCCCTCGCCGGCCGCAAGGTCACCTACACGTTCAAGGTGGAAGAAGTGGTCGAATCGCCCGACGCGAAGGTCGAGGCGCTCATCGAACTCAATTACCGCCGCGGGCTCGACTTCGAGGTCACCATCGAGGACAAGGCGGCCCGCGTGCTCGTTCCCGACGAGGCGAAATACGACCAACAATGGGCCGTCGCCAAATTCCGCGTCGCCCACGACGTCGGACACTACACCGACATGGAGACCGTCCGCTTCGTCGAGGAATACAAGACCGCGCACGACCACACCCACGAAGAGGGTGGCGAGAAAGAGGGCGCTCCCGCGACGACATCCGGGGAGTCCGGCTCCGAAGAAAGCGGCAAGGACAAGGGCGCCACCGCTGCCGAGGGTCAGGGATCCCGCGGTGAATCGGCCTCCGGCGTCACCGCTTCGGCCCAATAGGCCGGTCACAGGCGGATGGAACAAGGTCTGTCCGGAACACCCTGCGCCTGCAGCCCGGGCGCCTGATCAGTCCGGCGGGACGATGAGCGACGGGTCACGGCCATAGACCGAGCGTCGGATGTTGTCCCCGGGCCTGGTTCAGTTCATCGACAACGTGAAGAATCCGGCGAAGCCGTCCTTGAGAACGATCTCGGCTCGGTCCGCCGTGCTCGGGACCTTCCCCTTGTCCGGGCCGCGCGCCTCGTGACAGGAGAGGCCGGTGGTCCCTGCGTACCAGCAGATGTCGTAATCGGAGAGGCCTGCCCCCTGCAGCGTGAAGTGCCGGTCTGTGCAGGGCGCGGGGATGTCGACCGAGGCGACGACGGAGCCGGCCTCCATGTGGTCGGTCTTGAGACCCGGGTCTCCCTGGATGGGCAGGCAACCTCCTGAGTGATGTTCCACGAACCGGTTCAGCCCGGAACCCGTGTTCCAATGGTCCCACAGATATGCGCCTTCTGCGGGCCGGGAATGGAAATAGTCGTCATGGTTGCAGTCCCACCACTGGCGGTCCGTGCAGACCCACCGGAAGTCCGCTTTGGGCCCGGAGTCGTCATAGCACATGATGTCCCAGCCGTCGTTGCAGTGCCCCGCGCCGGTGCTGTTCGGGGTGATGGTCTGGACGGCACCGAGGTTGTGCCCGAGCTCGTGGAGCCAGATGCGTGTCGAGTCATAGCCGTACGTGAGCGCGTACATGGGCCCGCCATTGGCGGCGTTGCCCGCGATCGGCCGCGTGTCCCGCGTCGTCGAGCCCTGGCCGCCCCACGTGGGGTGGCGTCCCTCGACCCAGACCCAATACTTGGCGTCGCGCAACGTGTATCCGTGGGCCCTGAGTTCTGTCGTGATCTGTGTGAAGTCGATCTCGCGCACCGCCAACGGGACCGTCTCGATGTGCACCTCGCCGTCCGAGCAACGGACACGCAGGTCCATGTCGCCACCCGTGCGCACGCCTTCGTCATGGAAGATGCCGTTGGCTTTCCGGACGAGGTCCTGGATCATCGGAAGACGTTCGGCGGAGCGGTCGGGCGTCCTGATCTGATAGGCATAGAGGACCTGGATGTGCGGCTCCGTCGGGAGCTCGACACAGACCGGGTCACGCGCCGTGAGCGGCGTTTCCAGCGAAGTGTCACTGTCGAGGGCGAGGTCGACCGGGATGGCGTCGGGACCGTGCGTGGAGAAGCGGGAGCCGTCCGGGAGCAGCACCTCCCATCCTCCATCGACGGGACAGGACGGGCCTTGCGCCTCGACGACGGTGAAGCCGGGACAAGGGGGCGTCTCGGCAGGGGCGAGGGAGATGGCCGGACCGGACAGGAGGAGGACGAAGACCAGACCGGTCACCGAGTGTGGAGAAGCACGCAGGAGTGGCACCTTCCGGTCGAGCCATACCCCAGCTCAAAAACTTTTCCGGTCAAGCGGACGATGCCCGCACCTCTTCCAGCATGCGCTCCTCCAGAAGACGCCGCTCATCCCAGAAGGTCTTCATCTCCGTCCGGGCATGCCGCATCTCGCCGACGAGGAGGGGGACCAGGACGGCAGAGTGCGCCGCGAGGAGGAAGGTGGCGACCATGACGGGGAGGAAGATCACTTCCGCAGCCCGCGGATAGGCGAGGTAGCGTTCCCAATCGTCTTCCGACGTGCACCACTGGCATGAGCCGTACTCCCGGTCGCTCACCGATCCGCGGGCCTGTTCTTCACCTGCGGCGACCGACCCGCTCATCAGCGACAACGAGAGGACGACGAAGCCGGCGGCGACAAGGAACAACGCGAGCATGGCGACACGCACGATCCCCTCCCGGGAGCGCAAGAACCGTTCCTCACCGGGTACAAGACCATCGATCTCCTGGTCGAGGCTGTCACGGAGGCCACGGAACGTCGGCTCACCCACCCGTCTCAAAGAATAATGGTCGTCCAGCCGCCCCTTCAATGCCTTGCAATCCGTGAGACGTCGGTTCCGTGCCCGCGCATGACCATAACGCACGATCCCCGAATAGAGATGTCCCCACGTCCACGCGAGCGTGTATGCCGTCGCCACGGATAAAAGACCCCCCACTACGAACCACGCCGCCGCCTCTGGATCGACAGCGATCTCCGACGTGATCGGTCGGCCAAGGAAGCTGATGGCGGTGACCGTCAAGAGCAGGACCCCTACTCCCCCGAAGAGCCCGAAGAAGAACCGGAGCAAGGCCCGCAGAAGAACGCTCTCGGAAAGGACCGGATCGGCATCGCTGGCATGACGGGCCCGTGTCACCGTGAAGAGGAACGCCCCGGTGCCCAGGATCGTGAGCGGAGCGGCGAAGAGAAACGTCATGTTCGGTCTCCATTGCTCGGTCTGGTGGACCATGTTGTACCCTTCGATGGAAAAGGGGACCACGACGAAAAGGAGCAACACACCCACCGCCAAGGCACGCATCGGATGCGGCCAGAGCCACTCGGGAACGACCCCGCGCGGCAAGAGGCGGAGCAGCACCCAGGCCGGGAACACGAAGAAGGCGAGATGGAACGGGAACAACACCGCCGCCACCGTCGTCGGACCGAAGAGGCTGACGACCTGGATAAGGGCGATGAGCGCGACGACGAAGAGGACCAGGACGAGAACGAGCGCGACCGGAGCGGAGGCTTTGCGCGTGCCTGTGGGTGCCTCGACAGCGGGGGCTCCAGGGGCCGGCTCGGTCGTCATCGATGAGGGGAGCCGGTGACGGCTCTTAGGGGTTCCGAGCCCGTCGAATGGTGCGACATTTCCATCGCCCCGCCAATAGTCTTAATTATCGTCCGAAAACGTTCCGGGGCCAAGGCGTGGCCATGCATCCTGAACCCTTCAGCGACATCAACGGCTCCTGGGCCGTCGTCATCCCGATCCTGACGCTCGCCTTCGGCGCGATCCTGCTTTTTGCCGGCCGGAAGCTGCATGGACTCGTCGTGGGACTGATGGGCTTCGCGACCGCGTTCCCCTTCGGGGTCCCCATCGCGATGGGCATCGCCCAGACCACCGACACCTCGTTCCACGCCGGATTGGTCGCGTTCTCCTGCATCGTCGCCGGCATGGTCGGCCTGGTGCTGGCGCTCACCATGGAGCGCGTCCTCGTCTTCGTCGTCGGGTTCATGGCCGGATGGATGGTCGCCGTCCTCGACATGGGAGGCCCTTTCTTCGAACCCGGCCCCGAGCGGTTCGTCTTCGGCATCGTCGGTGGGGCCGCGTTGCTCCTCCTGTTCCTCTTCGGCCGCTCCGTCTATGCCGCCGCCGTCGGCGCTGCCCTCTTTGCGAACGGCATCCTGCTCCTCGTCGGCGAGACCTGGTCCGGCTTCCCCGACCCCGAAGTGTTCATCCCCCTCACATTGCTCCTCTTCGCGATCGGCCTCTCGTACCAGCTCATCACCGGATGGAAAGACAACCGCCATGCGCGCCAAGCGGAGAAGCGCGCCCGCAAAGAGATGCGAAAAGAAGTGCGGAAAGGGCTTCCCCGCGAGGAACCGTTGGCGTTCACGCCCACCGGTCCGCCCCGGCGCAGTTCCACCTTCGACCATGTGCGTCAGGCCGCACAGGCCCCTCCATCTCATCCGGTACCCTTCGCTCCCCCTGTCCCCGCATCGGCCGCACCGCCGGCCCCATATCCGTACCCGCCGGTCGTCGTCAACAACAACATCAACATCACTCCAGGTCCCGGTTGGAACGTCCCGACCGGCGATGACGACAAAGAAAAAGGCTGGGGACTTGAAGCGATCCGTCGCCAGCGCGAGCCGACGACTACATAGCGCGCACCGCCATCCCGCCGCCCTGATGGCGGAAGCGCGCGAAGAGACCGTCGTACCCGAAGGGACGGCCCCGTTCACGACCGATGTCGAAGTGCGGTTCGCCGACGTCGACGGCATGCGCCACGTCAACAATGCCAAATACCTCACCTACACAGAGGTCTGCCGAACCCGTTTCCTCGCCGCTCACAAGGCCCTGAAAGACCTGGACGACATGCCCTTCATCCTCGCCCGCGCCGAGATCGACTTCCGCGGAGCGGCCACGATGGGCGACACCGTCCGGGTCGAGATGTGGGTGCCCCGCATCGGTGACAAGTCGTGGGACTTCGCCTACCGCATGAGCGACGCGAAGGACGGGCGCCTGTTCGCGGTCGCGCGGACGGTGCAGGTCGGATACGACTATGCGGACGAGACGACGATCCCGGTACCGGAACGCTATCTTCCGGGGCTCCTCGCCATCGCCACGCCCGAGGTCCTCCGCTCACGACCGGCGTGAAGCGAAAAGCCACGGTCCGGAGCGGGCGGCCCAGGGCCGAAGCGGGCGGGACGGACGCCGACCGCCCGCGGGTTGTTTATATAGCTCCTGGGGGCGAATCCACCGCTGAGCGAGCGGAGCCACCATGGGTTTCTCGTTGCCGGCCGCGGAAGTGATGCTCTTCATCGGAGCGCTCATGATCACGGCCGCGTTCGTGCAGGCGAACACCGGCACGGTGGAGCACCTCGCGGGCGGTGTCCTCGATGAGGGCGCGGCCGAAGCGGCGAAATTGCGCACCGGGCTCCGCATCATCAACGACCCCGGTAGCGTCCCGAACGACCCCCTCGTCCTCTATGTCCTCAACACCGGTTCCGAGGTGCTCCGACCCGCGCTCCTTACGGTCGTCGTCGACGGGAACGTCATCACCGACCGGAGCGTGGTCGAACTGGGAGCCGCGGACCAGGCGTGGCGGACCGGCGAAGTGGTGCGCGTCACTTTGAACGAGGTCAATCTCGGCGCCGGTACCCACCACCTCCAGGTCACGGCCCCGACCGGCGTCTCGGATCTCATCCGGCCCTACATGAAAGGCCCGAACTTCCCACCGGTCGCCTCGTTCGCCTACACGACGCGCCCCCTCGCCATCGATGTCGACGCATCCGGGTCGACGGACGCGAACGGAGACCCCTTGAGCTATACCTGGGCCTACGGCGAGTCCGGGACCGGAACAGGCGTGACCGATTCCCACACCTATGCCATAGCGGGCACCTACAGCGTCAACCTCACCGTCACCGATGGTCAAGGCGGAACGGGCTGGCAAGAGCAGCAGGTCCGGATCTACACCGACTTCGTGCATACCCACGAGATCAGCCACCGCCTCACCGGCCAACACGCTCGGGCCACGGTCACCGCCTATGATTATGCCGAGGGCCCCGAGACGACGGTCACGGTGACGGTCGAGATGTGCAAGGAGGGCGGCGGCTGCACGACCCTCTCCGGTGACACCAAGGCAGACGGCACCGTGGAACTGACCTGGTCCAACATCGGCGCCGGCACCTATACCTCGTGCGTCACGAACATGGTCAAGACCGACATGTGGTGGGACCAAGCGGCTGGCCATGCCACAGGCGGCGGCGGGAACTGTCGTACGGAGACGGTCTAAGGGCGGCGGCGGAGCACGCCGAAGACCAACGTCAGCGCCAACGTCGTCAAGAGTCCATCGACGGAAGGCAGCGTGACCACATCGGAATCAGAATCAAGGTGTGCAGTGGCGTTCTTGCCACCGTTGACGTGGAACGTGGTCACGAAACCGCGCGGATCGTCGGTCGCGAGCGGCACCGCGTCCCGGTCCTGCGGACTTGGATAGGTGTGGACCTCGTAATCCCCCGCCGGCAGACCGTGCAACGAGAAGGACGCCGGCCCGGCGTGGCCGTGCAGTTTGGCTTTCCAGACCAAACGGGCTTCCGGGTTCACCTGGAAGACACGGGTGTCGAACTCGTAATGGGGGATCGGCTCTGCGGTTTCCGGATGGACGGGTGTGAACGTCACCGTGGCGTTCCCTCCGCCTGTTTGAAGCGAGGTGGCAAGGACGCCCTGCTTGCCGCGGGCTTCCGGGTTGGGAAGGATCTCGAACTCAAGATCGCAGTTGTCGCCGAACAGCACCCAACGCCCTGGCCCCGGAGCCGCGAAAGCGATCTGGGAGAACGGATCTGTGCCCCAGATGCCGAAGGTCGCCGATCCCGGGACCCTGAGCATGTCGCCGTCCCAGATCCGGTAACTGACCGAAGGGAAACGCTCCGCGGGCGCATCAAGGTCGACGCGTGCGACCCGGATGTCGGTCGCCTCCTGCCAGACGAGTCGGCCATCGACCAGGCTGTCCGGGTCCGTGACGAACGGTTCAGAGCACGGGCTCACGGCGGTCGGCCAGACCGACCCACCGACAGGGGGATGTTCCACGGCCGGCGCCTCCGGTCCATCGATCAGCACGCCCGGATAGGACCTGTCGTCGAACGGGTTCGGTCCAAAGTATGAGCGCAAGGTCATCCCTTCCGGGTGGGTGACGCTGAAGAACGGTTCTCCACGCGGGTGGATGCCGTCATAAGCGACGACGAGGCGTCCGGACGTGTCACGCACATCGAACGTCCAGGCGAGGTTGGCGTGGTGGAGTCGGACGGCCGACCGGGAATCGTAGACGCCGTCGACCTCGTCATAGGTGAATGAAATCCCCTCCATAGAGAGACGCATCCGCTCGTAGCCGCTGGTGTTGCCCGCGATGACCGGAACTTCTCCGACCACGACGGCGCCTGCGCCCCCATCGCCATGGTCATGCCCGTCCCCTGTGCCGCCCGCGACGAACCGGAGGATGCCCTCGCCAGGTGCCGTCAGTTTGATGCCATGGAAGCCGTCGTGTTCATGCACGCTCGTGCTCCGGAAGAGCAACGTGTCGTCCAGGAAGATCGAGACCGGTACATCGACATGGGGCACGAGCCGCAACGGTTCCTTATCCGCCACGATGGCATAGGCCGCATGCAGCGGGTGCCCGACATAAGCGACATCGGGAAGCAACCATCTCAGATCATGCTCGGCAGCGCTGAACGTCGTCGTCGGTGCCGCCGCGACCGGCGTGGACGACAAGCCGGTGATCAACAGGAGCAGAACCAGGGCCAAGCCGATGCGCATGGCAGCAGGACCCGGGTGTCATTATATACCCGTTCTTGTCACGTCGAGAAAAGAGGACAGGCGAGACAGAGAAGGAATGAGACAGATCGTCAGGTCGCGTGAATGGCGTCCTGACTGGCATAGTCGACCCTGGAGTCGACAGTGCCGTCGCCATGGTGGAGCACGAGCTGGGCCTTCTGGTTCGCCCTGGCCAGACTCCGGGCCACCTCAAGGGTCTCATCCTTGGTCGGATAGGTGGCGATGGACAGCCGTACCCCTTCCATCTTGATGGTCCAACCCCGGCCCCTTTCGGGGACGACATGGAACGTACGTCGGATATTCTTCATCATGAGTGCAACATCCCGGGGAAACATGTCCCCAGATAGCATTCGTGTGCCGCCGCTCTTCAAGGTTTTGTTCAAGGTGGACGGGTCACCCTAGGCCGTAGCACGGATGGCGGCCGGTATCGCCCCTTCTGTCCGAGGGCCGTCCGACCTGGGAAGGTGCATCGGACATTTCCGTGATAAGCTGTATCACAGATATATGGTGTTCACTTGCGCCGCATCGCACGCTGGGCGGCCTCGACGACGTGGTGCGGGTTGAGCCCGAAGCGCTCGTAGAGCTCCTCAGGGGTCCCGCTCGTCGTGAAGATGTCGCGCACGCCGATGCGTTCCAGGACCGCGGGGTGGTGCTCAGCCAACGATTCCGCGACCGCCGAGCCAAGGGCACCGGTGATGAAGTGGTCCTCCGCGGTGACGATGGCCCCGCAGTCGCGTGCCGCCTTCTCGACCGTGGCATGGTCGAGCGGCCGGATGCTGGAGGCGTTCACCACCCGCACCGACACGCCCTCTTTTTCGAGCATGTCCGCGGCGATGTTGGCGTTCGCCACCATCGGCCCGCAGGCGAAGAGGGCGACATCGTCGCCGTCACGTTCCGTCCGGAAACGGCCCAACTCCACGGTGTGGTCGTCGCCATGGATGACCGGCACCGAGGCACGGGTCGTCCGCATATAGGCGGGGCCCTTGTGGTCGTAGAGCGCCTGCACCGCCTTCTCCGCCTCGACCGAGTCGGCCGGCACGAAGACCGCCATGTTCGGGAGGTTGCGGAAGATGCCGACATCCTCCAGGGCATGCGCCGAGGAGCCGTCCTGTCCGGTCATGAGACCACCATGGCTGCCGACCAGCTTGACCGGCAGGTTCTGCCGCGCGACACTGTTGCGCATCTGCTCCCAGCCACGCTGGACGAAGATGGCGAAGCTCGAGGCGAACGGCACCATGCCGGCATGGGCGAGTCCTGCCGCGGTGACGAGCATGTCCTGCTCGGCGATCCCCATCTGGAAGAACCGCTCCGGGAACTCCTTGCCGAACCACGCGCTCCGTGTCGAATCGGCGAGGTCGGCGTCGAGCGCCACGACCTCCTCGTGTTCCCGCCCCAAGGCGACAAGGCCACGGCCGTAGCCGTCGCGCACCGCCTCCTTGCGTACCGTCTGGACGACGCTCATGCGCCGACCTCCTTCCAGCCGATGACATCGGGACTCCAGACCGCGCCCAACTCCTGCATGGCGCGTTCCATCTCCTCGGCTTTCAGCGCCCGGCCATGGAACTCGGCGACATCCTCCATGAAGGAGATCCCCTTGCCTTTGACCGTGCCGGCGATGATGATGGACGGTTTGCCCTTGGTCGAGCGCGCCTCGTCGAACGCCGCAAAAAGCGACGCCAGGTCGTGACCGTCGGCGCCGATGACATGCCAGCCGAAACTGCGCCACTTGTCGGCGAGGGGTTCGAGACCCTTCACGTCCTCGACGAAACCGTCGATCTGGATCCTGTTGTGGTCGAGGATGCAGGTGACCGTGTCGAGCTTGCGGTGCGCCGCCGTCATGGCCGACTCCCACACCATGCCCTCCTGGCACTCGCCGTCGCCGATCATGACGAAGACCTGACCGTCGTGGCCTTTCAGGCGGTTGGCGAGCGCGATCCCGTTGCCGTAGCCGAGGCCCATCCCGAGCGAACCGGACGACATCTCGACCCCGGGCACCTTGCGGTCGACGTGGCCCTGCAGGAGACGGTCGATGTAGCGGAAGCCCCACAGCTCCTCGCGGGGGAAGAACCCGAGGTCGGCGAGGACCGCATAGAGGCCGGGGCAGGCGTGGCCCTTCGAGAGGATGAAATGGTCACGACCGGGGTGGTCGGGTTCGGTCGGGGCGGACCGCATGACGCCGCCGTGGTAGAGCGCCAAGAGCGTCTCGAGCTCAGAGAGCGAGCCACCGGGGTGCCCCGAGCCGGCGCGGAAGGTCATCTCCAGGATGTCCCGGCGCAGGCGCACGGCGATCCGCTGGAGAGTCTCGATGTCGCGGCCCACAAGGGGTGTCCCGTCGAGCGCGTGCGGCGCCTCGGCCATCCTGCCATCGGTCTTCGTCGTCGTCTGCGCCATGGTTCGTCCCCTGGAGGCATGCCTCCACGGACCGGTTCGACTGGCGGGAGGTACAAAACGTTTTCCAGTCTCTTCCAGGGGGAGACACGGTCGAACAGGTCGACCCGCGGAACGCGTCGGCCCACCGGCAACCCTTAAACCAATCCCTCCGGTCCGCCGCGTCGTGGCGCGCGTCCACCCGAACCACGACGACATCGTCGACCATCTCGCCGCCATCCTGCGGCTCTACGGGCTCGACGCCGAACAGGACCCTGAGCTCCAGGGCACCCCCGACCGCATCGCCCGCTTCTGGGCCGAGCGGTTCTCCGGCGTCGAGCAGGGCTCGGCGCCCGAACTGCGGGTCCTGCCGACCTCGGGCGACCAGGAGGACATGATCATCATCCGCGGCATCCCGTTCTCCTCCACCTGCGCCCACCACTTCACACCGTTTTTTGGCCATGCCGATATCGCCTATATCCCCGGGGAGCACCTGGTCGGCGTCGGCACCCCTGCACGCGTCCTCGACCACTTCGCGCGCCGGCCCCAGATCCAGGAACGGCTCGGCGAACAGGTCGCCACCTTCATCACCAAGGCCATCGACCCGCGCGGCGTCATGGTGCACCTCACCGCCCGCCAGCTCTGCATGGAACTGGGCGGCTTCCGCTCCAAAGGTCACGTCGAGACGACCGCGACAAGAGGCTGGTTCAGCGACCAGGAATGGCGGGCCGAGTTCTTCGGCCGTCTCGGCCGTGAGCCGCGCGCCTGAGGGATCATGGCCCGAAAGGTCGCGCTCGTCACCGGAGGCGCCATCCGCGTCGGACGCAGCATCGCGCTGGCCCTCGCGGACGCCGGTTACGACATCGCCATCACTTACCGCACGAGCGGAGAGGAAGCGGAACGCACCGTCGAGGATCTGCGGGCGCGCGGTGCGGAGGCCATCGAGACGAAGGTCGACTTCACCGACCTCGGCGCGACACGGGCCCTGCCAACGGAGGTGGTGCGGCGGCTCGGCCGTCTCGACCTCCTCGTCAACAGCGCGAGCGTCTTCCACCGCAGCCCCCTCGGCTCCGTCACCCCCGCCGATTGGGACGACCTGTTCACCCTCAACGCCAAGGCGCCCTTCTTCCTGACCCAGTCCGCCGTCCCGCACCTCGAGAGCGGTACGGACCCTTCAGTCGTCAACCTCCTGGACGTCTCGACACACCGACCATGGCCGAGCTACCTTCCCTACTGTGCCTCCAAGGCCGCCCTCGAGGCCCTCACCGTGGGACTGGCGAAGGCGCTCGCCCCGCGCATCCGGGTCAACGGCGTCGCCCCCGGGCCGGTCCTGCCGCCCGACGACTATGACGATGCGGAGAAAGAGCGCGCAGCCAAAGCGACGCTCCTCGAGCGCTGGGGCGGACCCGAAGACGTCGCCCGTGCCGTGGTGCACCTCGCCGCGGCCACCTACACGACCGGGGCGGTGCTGCCCGTCGACGGCGGCCGCCACGTCGCATAGGTCCACCGGTCATATCGCCGGCCACCACCGTGCGACCTTGACCCACAGGTCCGCCGAAGGACTCAAGTCCACTGCCCCCATGCCTATTGGTCATGCGCCGTCTCCCCAGCCCCGATTTCTTCACACCCGATACCGTCAAGGAGAGACGACGAGAAGAGACCGTGGCGAAGGCCGTCGCGGAGACGCGTGACGTCCTCGTCGTCTCGCACAAGAACTGCCTCGACGGCGTCGGCAGCTACCTGATCCATGCCCTCGCGAGCGACAGTACGCCCCCCGTCGTCTACGCCTACCCGGACGATGTCCATGAGATCCTTGAACAGGTCGCGGGACATGCCGGCAAGGGGCGCACCTTGTCGATCAACGACCTGTCTTTCCAACTCGACCACACCAAGGCGATCATCCGTGCCCTCGGACTCCTCGACGCCCAAGGTTGGAAAGTCACCTGGCGCGACCACCACCACAAACAATGGGAGGACGTCGACCTCGCGCGCATCGAGAAACACCTCGACCACTTCCGGCTCGACACCGAGAAGAAGGAATGCGGCGCGAGCCTCTGCCAACAGGACCTTCTCCCGAACGACCCGCTCGCCAAGGAACTTGCCGCCATCGTCCGCGACCGCGACATCTGGATCAACAAGGACCCACGGAGCGCCGACTACGAGGCCGCCGTGCGCCACCTCGGCACCGACCGGTTCGTCACGAATTTCCTCGCCACGCGCGACTGTGACGCCGCCTGGATCAAGGCCGCCGCGGACGCGGCCCGCGTCGAGAGCGAAGCGGAAGTGGAGACCGCCATCCTCGCTGCCGACATCTACGGCGACGACGGCGAACTGGCGGTCGTCTACGGCGAGGTCCCCAAGAACATCACCCTGCACCGCATCCGTGAGCACCACGGCACACGGATGGAGATCAACCTCAAGCCCGACGGCCGCTTCAGCATCAGGAGCGCCCCTGGCACCGACGTCGCCCACCTGGTCGGCCAAGCCTATGGTGGCGGAGGGCACCCCAACGCCGCTGGTGGCAAGGTGCGCGTGCCGGTCTGGGAATGGCCCCTCTTCTGGTGGAAGGGCGGCATGTCCCCCTCGGGCATGAGCGTGGTCAAGACGGCCCTGCGGCTCATCCGGGAAGCCGGTACGGGAGCGGACGGAGCATCCGCGCCACCCCAGAAGACGACGCCCACCAAACAGGCGAAGAAGACCACGACCCGGAAACAGGACCGGGTGGACCAAGGCGGCACGGCGAAGGTCGAACACGTCCAAGCAGCACAGTGAGGACCAGATGGCGGGAAGCGGAACGATCCTGGAACGCCTCCGGCATGGACCGCCTCTCGTCCTCGACGGTCCTACCGGGACCGAACTGGAACGTCGCGGCGTCGACACCACACTCCCGCTCTGGAGCGCGCGTGCCATCATGGACGCTCCCGACGTACTCAAAAAAATCCACCGCGACCACCTCCTCGCCGGTGCCGAGGTGCACACCGCCAACACGTTCCGCACCAACCCACGCACGTTGGAACGCGCCGGTGTGAAGGCCGAAGGCCGCCGCTTCGTCGAGAGCGCCGTACGCATCGCCCGTCAAGCCCTGGAAGACCCACCGAGGGACGCCCCCCGAGAGACCTGGTTGGCGGGCAGCCTGGCACCCGTCGAGGATTGCTACCGCCCTGATCTGGTCCCCGACAGCGACGCCCTCGTGGGCGAACATGCGCTCCACGCCGAAGACCTGCATGACGCCGGGGTCGACCTGCTCCTTGTCGAGACCATGAACTCCGGGCGCGAGGCGGAAGCCGCTACCAAGGCCGCCCGCGAGACCGGCCTGCCCGTGCTTGTCTCCTTCGTCGCCTCCGACGACAAGACGATCCTGTCCGGTGAACCGCTCGAGGAGGTCATCGCCCGCGTGGCGTCGCTCCGCCCCGACGGCATCCTCCTCAACTGCGCCGATGTCGAGACCACCACGCGAGCGGTCCGGGTCCTAAGGGATCACTGGGAGGGTCCGTGGGGGGCGTACGCCAATACCGGCAAGGCCGACCCGATCAAGGGCTGGGAAGCCGCGGAGGGGGCCGACGTCGCCACCTACCAACGTCATGCCGACGAATGGCTCCGTCTCGGTGCGCGCCTCGTCGGCGGCTGCTGCGGCACAAGACCCGAACACACCGCCGCCATCGCCCGCCATGTGCGGCAGGTCCACCCCGCCTAAACGCATCCGGTCGGCCCACTCCTGTCCACAGGAGACTACTTTCGGTCCACTCCCACGATGGCCTATATGAGCCACCGGAGCCCCTCCTCGTCTCACATGAAGGACCATTACACGAACAAGGACATCCAGACGATCCGGCTCCTCCATGAATACGGTTTCACAGACGGAGAGGTCGCCGAACACCTTGGCATCCCCCCGATCGTCGTCCGCCGCATCCGCCACCGCCTGCGGCTCCCTGCCCGCCTCTCCGACAAAGGCATCATCGCGGACCGCCGCCGCGCTCGCGAAGCCGTCTCGCTGCACCCGCAACAGGCCCGCTTCGGCGGACAGGCCGCACCGGTCGGCGTCCCCGCGCTCAAGCTCGTCGACGATCGCTGGTTCGGCAACGCATAGTCCAGGTCGCCAAGCGCGGAACGATTAAATACGAGCCTTATCTCACGCGGACCTGCGCCCCCCGCCGGAAGGGTGCGAGCTTATCCGGTCCTGTAGTGTAGTCCGGCCAATCATGAGGCCCTCTCGAGGCTTCGACCCGGGTTCGAATCCCGGCAGGACCATGCTTCCCTTGCGCGGCAGACATGCTGCTGCGCGGGCGGAAAGATGGTCCGTCCGGCAGAGCGCTCATTCGCTGCGCTCTCTCGCGCATCCCGGCAGGACCATCCTCCCTTCGCCGAACTTCGCTGCGGCGGAGCGGTCGGCTGCTCCTGCGGGCAGAGCGCTCATTCGCTGCGCTCTCTCGCGCATCCCGGCAGGACCATCCTCCC
>JAHWKR010000013.1:0-1342 GCA_019347805.1 Methanobacteriota archaeon | reverse complement strand
TCCTGCGGGCAGAGCGCTCATTCGCTGCGCTCTCTCGCGCATCCCGGCAGGACCACTTCGACGCGCGAGCGACGCGTCTCGCGCTTCCTTCACCGAGCGGTGCCGTGGCTCTTCATCGTTCAATATCAAAAAAATGGAAATGGGAAGAGAAAAGAGGAGGGATTCTCGGCCTAGAACGTCGTCGTGACGCTGTTCGAGCAGGTCGACGTGCCCGCCTCGCACACCTTGTGCGTGTAGGATCCGCCGCCCTTGGCGCCGATCGCGTCCGTGTAGGCGCCGTCGTTCGCGGTCGTGGCGATGACGCTGCCGTCACGGTAGACATCGACGTTCGTCGAGGTGGCGCCACTCCAGGTGAGGTCCACGTGGTGGCCGCCCTTCACCTTGAAGCCGTTCGCCGAGAGCGAGATGCCGCTCCCGCCCGTGTCGACGACGTCGACCGCCTTCGACTCGGTGTCGCTCGCTCCGCCATCATCCGTCACCGTAAGGGTGACGGTGTAGGTCCCCTCGGCCCCATAGGAGTGGGAGACCGTGGCACCGGAACCGGTGGACCCGTCGCCGAAGTCCCATGCGTAGGACGCGATCGTGCCGTCCTTGTCGGACGAACCGGTGCCGTCGAAATTACAGGCGAGATCGGTGCAGGTGTAGGTGAACGCGGCGATGGGCGCCGAATTGCCGCCGCCCCCGGTGGAACCGCAACCCGAAAGCTGGAGCGCCGTACAGGCGTTCCCGAGGCCGTGGCCATAGACCGAGTTCCAGGAGTTCCCTGTGTTCGAGGTCTTGACCGCGGTCCCGGTGATCCGGTCCTTGACCTGTTGTGCTGAAAGGCCAGGCTCACTCTGGCGCACAAGCGCCGCGACTCCCGCTGCGTGCGGGGTCGCCATCGAGGTCCCGGAGAGCGTCGCGATGAGCACACCGGCACCGATGTAGGCCGAGGTGATGTCGACGCCCGGGAACGAGACGTCCGGCTTGGCGAGCTTGTCCCCGCCACCGCTCGAGAAGTCGGCGATGACGTCGTCGTCCTGCGTCACGGTGCCCTGGTCGTCGACCGCGGCGACCGTGATGACGTCCTTGGCCGCCGACGCGCCGTCGATCGTGCATTCCTTGTGGCCCGAGTTGCCGGCCGCGATCGTGAACGGGACGCCGCTTGCGACGAGCGCGTTCGCCGCGTCCGCCTCGGGACCCGTACCGTCACCGCAGCCGGGGTCGAGGAAACCGATGGACATGGTGGCGACACGGATGGGTGGGTTCACGTTGTTCTGGTTGTTCTTGACCCACTCGATCCCCTTGATGATGTCCGCGCTGGTCCCCGCACCGACCGCGTGCAGGACGCGGACGACGGCGA
>JAHWKR010000076.1 GCA_019347805.1 Methanobacteriota archaeon | reverse complement strand
CGCCGATGAGGCTCGCGTCAAGGGAGACGAACAAGAAACGCGCCATGGTCGCGCAGGGCGATGTCGCCGCGGCGATCGTCCACGACACGCTCTACGTGATCCGTCTGGGCTCGGCCCCGACGATGCTGCACACCCAGACGTTCCCGGACCCGGTGGGTGCCCGCGACATCGCCATCGCCGTCTGAAACGGCTCATACCTGACCTGCCGCTCGGTCGATCGCATCATCCAGCCACGGCCCGACACCCTCGAAGGCACGGAACAACCAGGCCTCGGCGTGTTCGACGCCGTCGACAGCCTGGGCACGTTTCCGCATCGATTCGACCTCGGCGCTCGTCCGTGCGAAGAGCAAGAGGTCGAAATGGCCAAGCTCGGCGGATGTGGGGATGAAATCGTAGACGAGTTCGTCAGCGAACTCGCGACGCAGTGCGTCCATGGGTCCGGGACCGGAGCCGGGGCGGAGGTAGACGAGCATGGCGAAGATGAACAGGCCATTGGCTTTGCTCGGGTCCATGACGGGCGCCAAAAAGATGCTGCCTTCGTCGGCCATCCGGGCGAGACGGCGCTTGACGGTGCGGCTGCTGACCCCGACACGCGCGGCAAGCTGGGGGGCGCCGGCGCGGGGGTGGGCCCGAAGCGCTTGGATGATGCGCCAATCGAGTGCGGTCAAGGGACGTGGGACGGACGGCGCGTCCCAGGCGTAGAACTCCTGCAGCTCGCCCGTCGTGTGGCGACGCAATCGCGCAATCTTGTCCGCGCGGTCGGCGTCGTCGCAGAAGGCGAGGTCGGCGCAGAGGCCGTGGCCCATGAAGTCGTTCAGCTCGAGGATCCCGTCCATGGCTCGGGCTTCCTCTACGGCGGCCTCTTTGGATCTCTCGTCGTCGAATTCGAGGTAGAGCGCCGCGGCGTACAGACCAAGGTGGCGGAGGTTGGGGACCGCGGTGTAGCCCGCGATGACGCCTTCCTTGTCGAGACGTGACAGGCGTTCCTTGACGGTGTTCACGGCAAGCCCGGTCACCTGGGCGATGTGGGCCGGCTGCAGGGTCTGGAGTGGTTTGGGTCGGCGGCCGGCCGGCCGCGTCCCCATGGCGCGGATGATGGCGACATCGACGCCGTCCATGGGAGTGTGATGGACGATAAGGGGATGAGTTTTGCCTTGCCATCTCGGAGCAGGTCGCGCGCGGTCCTCAGCGCTGAACGGGGGCGACCTCGTGGCCGGCCTCCGCCCATGCCTTGAATCCGCCCTCGAGGTGGGCGACGTTCTCGAAGCCCATGCGGTGCAGGGTCGCCCCGGCCAGGGCGGATCGGCTGCCGGCGGCGCAGAACAGGAGGATGCGCGCCTTGGGGTCGAGTTCCTTCTTGTGGTAGGGCGTCGAAGGGTCGGCGTAGAACTCGAGCATTCCGCGTGGCGCGGCCATCGCGCCGGGGATGGTGCCGTGCTGGGCGCGTTCATCGGGTTCGCGGACGTCGACGAGGACGACGCCGGGTCGTTTGAGCTCTGCCGCCATTGCGGCGACGTCCAGGCCTTCGATCTGCGGGCGGGCTTCGGCGATGAGTTGTTGGACCGTCGTCATGGGGTCACTTCCATGCCTGTAGGGACTCCGAAAATGACCAAGGTTGCGCCGGCGGTGCTGACGGAATCGGACAGCCACGACGCGGGCCTGGTGCACGAGTCGCCGTCCCCCTTCACCCCGCCGGGACCCCATGGGTGGGTCACCGTTTTAGCTTGGCCGGACCTGCCTGCCACCGAAGGGGCACAAGGCTCGGCAAGGGGGTGTGACGAAAACGCTTGTCTGGAATCCGACCGCCATACCGGGCTTCGCGGCCGGGCTGGCCCTGATCGTCCTGTCTGTCCTGGTCTATCTCGGGGCTTCGCATCGGTTCCAGAACCGTCTTGCCGCGCTCGTCCTCTTCCTTGAGGCGGCCGTCAACTTCCTCATGTTCGGCGTCTCTTTGAGCGTCACGGAACCAGGCTTGGCCCATGCGGCCGTGACCACGAGTTTTGCGGCGTGGTTCGCATTGGTGTTCGCCTATCTGGCGCTCGTCTCCACCCTGGGTTCGCCCCTCGTGCGACCCCTGAGGTCGGACGTCGGCCGGGTGCTCCTCGTGACCGGCGCGATGACGGCTGTGTCGCTCCTCGTCGTCTTCACCGAGTGGTTCCTGGGGCCGCTCGTACGACCTGCGTACGCGCCCTATTCCGTCGTCCCGGCGAGCGCCTACTATCTCGCCGCTCAGGCCACGACATTGGTCTTTCTCTTCGGGTTGGCCGTTGCGGTCGATGCGTGGCGCCGCGCTCCGGAGGGCTCTGTCGCAAGACGTCGCGCCGGCGGGTTCGCCGTGGCTTTCGGCATCCGCGATGTCGGCCTGGCCCTCGTCTTCCTCTCGGTCGTCTTCCGGTTCCCACCGCGGGTCGCGCTCCACGACGGACCGCTCATCCCGCCGCTCATCATCATCGTGTTCGCCAGCGTCCTCGCCTATGCGCTCCTCAAGCATCAGGTGTTCGACCTCGACCTGAAGGTCAAATGGGTGATGAGACGCGCCACGGTGTTCGCGGTGGTCGGCGTCGCGTTCGTCATGGCCGACGATGTCATCGAGTCCCTCCTCCCTGTCGAGGGCATGGTGGCGAGCCTCCTCGCCGCCGGTGCGGCCGCGCTCTTGGTCTACCCGGCGTGGCGTCTGGCCGGACCCTTCTCCGAACGCGTATTGCCCGGTGTCACGGACACCCGGGCGTACCGGGACCTGCGCCGGTTCGAGGTGTACCGTGCAGCGCTCCAGGAGGCCGCGCGGGATGGGGTGGTCGACGCCTCCCAGGAGCGTCTTTTGGCGCGCTTGCGTCAGGACCTCGGGATCAGTCCACGGGAACACGTCTGGCTCCTTGCGGCGGTGGCGTCCGACCGACGGGGCTCCATCGATTGGTCACCGGGAAGTCGCGTCCTTGAGCGATACCGTGTCCAAGGTCTGCTGGGTTCCGGGGCTTTCGCGCGCACGTTCCTTGCCGCGGACGCGACGGCCGGTGAGCGGGTGGTCATCAAGGTGTTCCATGCCGGCGCGGGCGCCGCACGACAGGTCGAGAAGGAGGCGCGGGCGCTCGCCGCCGTGGACCATCCGAACGTGGTGCGGTACCGCGAGGTGACACGCGACGGAGAGGAGGCGTTCCTCGTCATGGAGTACGTCGACGGCGGCACCCTGAAGGAACGGTTCGCCACCGGGCCCCTGCCTCGTCAAGAGGTCGCAGCGCTCGCCCGGGACCTTCTTTCGGGTCTCGACGCGTTGCACTCGGTGGGCATCGTGCACCGCGACCTGAAACCGGTGAACATCCTCGTGACGCGGACGGGCACGTTCAAGATCGCCGACCTGGGCGTGGCGCTGGCTCCGGATGTCCAGGAGACCGCCGGGACGCGGGCACCCGGCACCTTGGTCTACATGAGCCCCGAACAGGCACGCGGACAGAAGGTCACCGCGACGAGCGACCTCTATTCGGCGGCGCTCATCCTCTACGAGGCGGCCACGGGAGGACCGTTGAACGCGTTGGAGGAAGGGGAGACCGCCTGGGACCTGCAGACACGGGTCGCCCGCGGGCCTACGCTCCCACACGACACGGCCCTCCCGGACTCCTGGCGCTCATGGTTCGATCGCGCACTCGACCCACGCCCATCGCGACGGTTCCATGATGCCGAGGTGATGGCCAGGGAATGGGAGAAGGCGACGTATGCCGGCCTTCCTGCGACTCAGTCGTCCGCGAAGCACAGTAGCGATCGCCCGACGCCGATCACATGACCGGGGCGGAGCGGGTATGCCTCGTTGGGCTGGAGCGGTTCCCAGTCGAGCTGTGTGCCGTTCTTGCTCAGCCCGCTATCCATGACGAGATGCTCGTCCCCATGTCTCAGGACGTAGGTGTTCATCATGCTCGCGAACGGGTCGTAGGTGAGCCGCACGTCCGCTTCCTCGCTGCGGCCGATGGTCCAACGCTCCTTGGTGCCACCTTCGTCTGCAAGGGAATACATCTGACCTTCATAGACGCCGTGGACCAGGACGAGACGCGGACCTTCCACCCTTGGCGTGCGGGCGCCGGAGCGGAGCGTCTCGGTGACGTCTTTCCGGGTCCGGTACCGCACCCGGTTCACCGACAGGCTGCGCAGTTCCTCCGTCAAGGCGTAGAGGCGCTGCGGGTGGACGACATAGCGCGGACGGTCTTCTCCCGCATCAGGGTCCAAGCGCACGAGATCCGCTTCGATGAGCCTGTCCAAGTGGTGCTTCACGGCTTGACGGCTCGCGGTCCCGGCCTTCGACCCGCTGGTGCGACGAAGCGGCGCCACACGGATCTCTGAGAGGGCGTGCGGAAGGCGCACCTTGTCGAGGATCTCCAACCGGATCGCATAGGCGAGCGCCCC
>JAHWKR010000012.1 GCA_019347805.1 Methanobacteriota archaeon | reverse complement strand
AATTGTACGATGATGAGATTGGTCCGGGACTCTTGTTGACACAACATGAGATCAAGAACGGTACGGTGGGTGTCCATGCCGTCGTGTTGAAGACAGATCGTCATCCGGCACAGGATCGATACCATGTACGCGCCGTCCCATTCGACATCCGCCTCAACGCAACCGAGATCGTCGACAATGTCAGCGTTGCCAAGGTAACCGCGCCAAGGACCGGTCACACATTCGATGTCAGCGCCAATGATCATGGATGGTTTTCAAAGGCTATGAACATGTCCTTGGGCGCCTTCGACGGAAGCGGTTTCAACTACACGACGACGCACCTCGCAGTCAATGCTGGGCAGCTGCAGACCTACAGCGGTCCAGTGCTGCTGAACCAGTCGGGCATCCACGAGATCGACTACTGGAGCACACTTTCAGACGGTCGTGTCGAGAGGACCCGTTCCGCGCTCGTGCCGGTCGACCTGGACAACCCGAACGGCATGATCCTCACGCCGAAAGAGGGCCACGTCACTCTGGTGGCGAACGTGAGCGTTCCACATGCAGAAGGAAAGACCGTTGTCGGTGGCCACATAGTCCTCGAAGGATTGGCCGATGACGCCACGAGTCAGGTTGATGAGGTCAGGTTCCTTCTCGACGGCGAGCAGATCGGAACGGCTGAGCAACGGCCCGACGGGGTATATGCACTTCAGTGGGACGCGACAGAGGAGACCCCGGGACCGCATGTGCTCACGATGGAGGTGGTCGATCACTCAGGACGACTGACCACTCAAACACGGCTGGTCGAGATCCCAGGTCAGATTGGTGGACTGAAGGCCCTTATGGAGCTGACTTCCATGGCTTAACGGGAGTGATGCGAACACGTCTAAGGGCCCACATGTAAGCCGACCAAAGGCGGAGGGTTCTCAACCCGCTCAAGAAACCCTTTAGTCCCTCCACCCCGTCTCCGGCGCCGATTCGCCTATGCCCGACTCTTCCGCGACCATCGAGGCCCATCTCAAGGAAGCGCGTACGTTCGAGCCTCCGGAGGCGTTCCGTCAGCAGGCGAACGTGTCCGACGAGGGGGTCTATGAGCGGGCGCGCAAGGACCCGGAGGGGTATTGGGCATGGTGGGCCGAGCAGTTGGAGTGGTCGAAGAAGTGGGAGCGGGTCCTGGATTGGACCGACCCGCCGTTCGCCAAATGGTTCGTGGGCGGCAAGATCAACGCGTCGGTGAACTGTCTCGACCGTCACATCCGGGAAGGGCGTGGCGACAAGGTGGCGTTCCATTGGGAGGGCGAACCGGGGGACACGCGGACGCTCACCTATTCGGAGCTCAAGCGCGAGGTGTGCCGTTTCGCCGCCGGTCTCAAGGGACTGGGTGTGAAGAAGGGCGACCGTGTGACGATGTATCTCCCGATGGTCCTCGAGCTCCCGATCGCCATGCTGGCGTGCGCCAGGATCGGTGCGGCGCACAACGTCGTCTTCGGCGGGTTCAGCCCCAAGTCGGTCGGTGAGCGGATGAACGACTGCGAAAGCCGTGTGCTCGTCACTTGCGACGGTTATTATCGTGGCGGCAAGACCATCGAACAGAAGGGCCGCGCCGACGAGGCGGCAGCGGCCGTGGACGCGTTCGACAAGATGGTGGTCGTGAAGCGTCTGGACGGCGAGGCGAAGCTCCAAGAAGGCCGCGACGTCTGGTGGCATGACCTTGTCGAGGGCAAACCGGACGACATCGAAGCGGAAGCGATGGACGCCGAGGACATGCTCTTCCTCATGTACACCTCCGGGACGACCGGGAAACCGAAAGGGATCGTCCACACGACAGGCGGCTATCTCACTGGGACCTTCGCGACGACGCGCTGGGTCTTCGACACGAAGGAGGAAGATGTCTATTGGTGCATGGCGGACATCGGCTGGATCACCGGCCATTCCTACATCGTCTACGGTCCGCTCACGAACGGCCTCACGCAGGTGATGTACGAAGGCGCCCCGATGTATCCCGACAAGGACCGCGCCTGGGCCATCGCCGAACGCTACAAGGTCAACGTCCTCTACACCGCCCCGACGGCCATCCGGGGCTTCATGAAGTTCGGCGGTGAACATCCCGAGAAGCACGACCTGAGTTCGTTGCGGCTCCTCGGCACCGTGGGCGAGCCCATCAACCCCGAGGCGTGGATGTGGTACCACGAAAAGATCGGCGGGACGAACTGTCCCATCGTCGACACCTGGTGGCAGACCGAGACCGGGATGCACATGATCACACCGCTCCCTGGGGTCACCACCACGGTCCCCGGCAGCGCCACCAAACCGTTCCCAGGGATCGATGCCGCGATCCTGGACGAGAACGGCGACGAGGTCGGTGCGGGCAAGGGCGGCTTCCTCGCCATCCGCAAACCATGGCCTTCCATGCTGCGCACATTGTGGGGCGAGGACGAGCGCTTCATCGAGACCTACTGGTCGAAGTGGGACAAGAAGACCTATTTCGCCGGTGACGGCGCGCGCAAGGACAAGAAGGGCAACTTCTGGATCCTCGGCCGCATCGACGACGTCTTGAACGTGTCCGGGCACCGGTTGTCGACCATGGAGATCGAATCCGCATTGGTCGGGCATGGCAGTGTCGCCGAGGCGGCCGTCGTCGGTGCCTCCGACCCGGACAAGGGGCAGGCACCGGTCGCGTTCGTCATCCTCGAATCGGGCAGCAAGGACGGTGCCGATCTGAGGAAGACGCTCAACCAGCACATCACCGAAGAGATCGGCCCCATCGCCAAGCCGCGCGAGATCGTGGTCGTTCCCGACCTGCCCAAGACACGGAGCGGGAAGATCATGCGCCGGCTCCTGGTCGACATCTGCGAAGGCCGCGACCTCGGCGACACCACGACCCTCGCCGACCCGGACGTCCCCAAGGAGATCAAGGACCTCTACGAGGAAAGGGCGGCGAAGACGGCGTAGGAACGGTCGTGGCTGTCCTGGTCCAGCAGTTTTTATAAAGCTGCATGGCCAGTCATGCCTGCCTAGGATGAACGCCGACATCTTGCGTGAACGGAGGGACGACATCCTGAAGGTGGCCGCCCGCCATAAGGCCCGCAACGTCCGCGTCTTCGGATCGGTCGCCCGCGGAGAGGCAGGCCCTCGAAGCGACATCGACCTCGTCGTCCGGATGGAACCGGATGCCACATTGTTCGACCTCATCGCTCTCGAACGGGACTTGCAGGAGATGCTCGGCCAGAAGGTCCAGGTCATTTCCGAGGCGGGTCTCAAATCGTGGGCAAGAGATCGCATCCTCGATGAGGCCGTGTCGTTTTGAGTGACGACCGTCTTCTCCTGCGTGATGTCCTCGACGCGATCGAACGGATCTCCGAATTCACTTCAGAAGGCGAGGATTCGTTCAAGAATGACCGCAAGACTCAGGACGCCGTGATCCGCAACTTGGAGATCATTGGGGAGGCGACGAAAGGACTATCCCACGCAGCCCGCGCCCAACATCCCGCTCTTCCATGGTCCGACATGGCCGGGATGCGGGACAAGCTGATCCATGACTACGCCGGCGTCGACCTGAACATCGTCTGGAACGTGGTGGAACAAGAGCTCCCGGCGGTCCATGATGCTGTATCGGAACTGCACACGGCGCTGGAGGCGGGCGATCCCGCCACCGAATGAACCTTCGGCTCCAAGGTCGACGGCGCGCCCCGTCCCTTACGACACATGGCAACCCGAGCTCGTCCGTCGGCCATTCGTCGCGCACGAACGGGCTAAATACAGACCTAGGCATGACGTGCGGCATGGACGAAGCGACTAAGGGGCAGGTCGTCGCCAGTGCTGCCCAGGTCTACGACGAGTTCTTCCTCCCCGCCTTGTTCCAACAGTTCGCGGTGCCCGTCGCGGACGTCGCCCGGGTGCGTCCCGGAAACCAGGTCCTCGATGCCGCCTGCGGGACCGGTGTCGTGGCGCTCGAGTTGCTGCGGCGGGTCGGACCGTCCGGTCGCGTCGTCGGGCTGGACATCAATCCTGGCATGTTAAACATCGCCCGCACGAAGAGCGACAACATCGTCTGGCGAGAAGGTGACGTCGAAAGGTTGCCCTACCGGGCGGGTGAGTTCGATGCGGTGACGTGCCAGTTCGGACTGATGTTCTTCCCAGACCAAGCGAAGGCGATCGCGGAGATGGTGCGCGTACTGAAACCTGGCGGGCGGCTCGTCGTCTCCGTCTGGGACGGGCTTGCCTCGTCACCGGGATACGACGACATGGTCCGCCTGCTCGACGAGCTCTTCGGCAAGGAGATCGCGGACGCCCTGCGAGCGCCCTTCGTGCTTGGCGACCGCCATCGCTTCGGACAGGTCCTGCGCAGCGGCGGCGCACAGAACATCGAGATCCAGACCGTACCCGGTGTCGCACGCTTCCCGTCCCTCGAACGGTGGGTCGAGACGGACATCAAGGGCTGGACACTGGCCGAGCTGATCGACGACGCCCAATACGCGCGCTTGCAGGAAGCGGCACAGACATGGCTCTCGCGGCACGTCCGTGACGACGGGGTCGCGTTCGCGACACCGGCGCATGTGGCGGTCGTGACGAAGTAGGCCGAAGAGGTGGAGTGCGCTAGACCGAAAGCTTCAAATTGTAGCTACAAGAATCAAGATTTGTGGCCACAAGTAAACCGGCAGCCCGCGCGGCGAGCGAACGGCGCAAACGGATCCCGGTCCGTTGGCTCAGCGAACCTGAGGCTGATGGGCCATACGACACGACCAAACGGTTCCGCTCCAATGCGGAACTGGACGCCATGGTCACCGAGGCCGCTGAATGGCTCGGCCTGTCGGAATCAGAGATCATTCGGGCCGGCATTCGGATGGTCGACCGACTCGTGAAGAACCAGCGCTACGGCCAAGTGCTGATCGACATGGCCTACATCCCCGGTGATGGGGCCAAGACGCGGTTCAAATGAACCGGATCGTCCTGGACACGAACGTCCTTTGGAACCCGGAGGCGATGAGCGCGCTCCTCGCTCGACCGCTCGAAGTCGTTCTCCCCTCGATCGTTCTGGCAGAACGGGTCCGTCAAATCCGAGCCAGAGACCAGGATGTGGATTTGTTCCTGGACCGCGTGAGGATGCTGGGTTGGAAAGTCGAACCGTTAGGTAGGGAAGAAGCCCTCCGTTACACCGGGGCCCTTATTGAGCAGGATGTATGGAACGCCCACTCTCGAGATGCGTTCATCGCAGGCCACGTGCGTCCAGGTGATTCTCTTTGGACCGCGAACGTCAAGGACTTCGTCCGGATCGGCGTGCCGGCAGAACAGATCCAAAGGGTCTAGCGCGCCAGCTCGACTTCCACCCCACAATCATAGAAGGTCGCCCCGCGTCCGATGTCGGTCAACCGTTCGCTGGTGAGGATGTTGGCGTTCTTTCCGTCGAGGCTCTTTTTCCGCCACCAGACCGAGGGGGCGACGACGGTACCGGGTCGTGCGATGTCGGTGACGCGGGCGACGAGGAGGAGATTGCCGCGATGGTTGTGGACGCGCACGCGGTCGCCGTCGGTGATGTCACGCGCATCGGCGTCGTACGGGTGGATCTCGAGCCACGGTTCGGTCGGTTCGTGCCGGGCGAGCACGTTCATGAAGGTCGTGTTGAGGAAGTGGTGGGCGGGCGGTGAGATGAAGCGGAGGGGCCAGTGGCCATTTTCTGGTCTGCGTGTATCGGACATGCCGCTTCTCGGCTCAGGGCTCGTCCGGCCTTCACCGTCGGGGATCTCCACCGGCGGGGTGTAGTCGGGGACCGGGTCGAGGCCGAGTGCGCGTGCCTTCTCGGACGCGATGTGGATCTTCCCGTCCGGGTTCCATGGGCTTCCATCCTTGTAGGGGACCCATTTTTCCGGGACGGCGAGGCGCACCCAATGCTCTTCCTTCAACCGCTGGAGCGTGATGCCTCGGAAGAACGGATGGTCGGTCCCGAGCACCTCTTCGACCATCTCCTCGTCGCTCATCTTGTGGGCCGGGTCGTCGAGGCCCATGCTTGCTGCGAGCAGCCGGAAGATCTCGGTGTTCGGCTTCGCCTCTCCCCGTCGCGGGATGGCGGGTTCGTTCCATGTGAGGTAGTAGTGGCCATAAGCGGTGTGCAGGTCGGCGTGTTCCAGTTGCGTGGTCGCAGGAAGGACGATGTCGGCGTAGTCGGTGGTGTCGGTGGGGAACTGCTCCAACACGACTGTGAAGAGGTCTTCGCGCAGGAGTCCCTCTGTGACGCGTTCCTGGTCGGGGGCGACGGCGGCGGGATTGGAGTTGTAGACGACGATGGCCTTGACGGGCGGGTCAACGAGGTCGAGGAGCGCCTCGCCCAAGCGGCTCATGTTGACGATGCGCGTTTTCGGGTCGACCAACGCCTCGCGCTCCAACAGGTCCTCGCGCAGACCATTGTGGAACGCGCCGCTCGTCGACAAGAGCGCTCCGCCACTATGCTCCTGGTAGGCCCCCGACACCGCGGGGAGGCAGGTGATGGCGCGCACCGCATTGCCGCCGCCATGGTGACGTTGCAGGCCGTAGTTGAGTCGGACGACCGCCCTCTTTGTGGATCCCCAGAGCCGGGCGAGCCGTTCTGTGGTTCCCGTGGGGAGACCACAGATGGTATCGACCCGCTCCGGTGGATACGCTTGACAGCGGTCACGCAGCGTCTCCCATCCGACCGTCGCGCGCTCCAGGTAGGCGAGGTCGGCGAGCCCGTCGCGGAAGAGCACGTGCATCATCCCGATGGCCAAGGCGGCGTCGGTGCCCGGGTGCGGCGCGACATGCTCGTCACAATGTTCCGCGGTGTGCGTCCGCCGCGGGTCGATGGCGACCACCGTGGCCCCTTTCTTTTGCGCCTCCTTGACGAACGGCCAGAGGTGCACGTTCGAGGTGATCGTGTTCGTGCCCCAGAGCAGGATGACCTCGGCGTCCTGGAACGCCTCCGGGTCGGTGCCGACGGTCGCACCGAGCACCATCTTCCAGGCGTCGCCGCCCGCGGTCGCGCAGATCGTCCGGTCGAGACGGCTCGCTCCGAGCCTGTGGAAGAAGCGGCGGTCCATCGAGCCGTATTGCAAGAGTCCCATCGTGCCGGCGTAGGAATAAGGCAGGACGCTTTGGGCGCCATGCGTCTCGATGGTCTCCTTGAGTCGCTTCGCGACCGTCCCCAACGCTTCGTCCCACGTGATCGGCTCGAAGCGGCCTTCACCCTTCTTCCCCACGCGGCGCATCGGATGCAGCACGCGCTCGTCGGAATAGGTGCGGTCGAGATACTTGTTGACCTTGACGCAGAGCGCACCGCGGGTCACCGGGTGCGCCGGGTCGCCGCCGATGCGCACCGCCACCGGACCGTTCGGGGTGTCCTTGACATCGGTGACGATGGCGCACGTGTCCGGACAGTCGTGGGGACAGGCGCCCCAGACGCGCCGCGTGCCGGGTGGGGGTGGGACCGGGCGGACAGGTCGCACGAGGGGGTCAAGCGGGGCCTCCCAGATATAGCGTACGGGGAACGGGGGGAACGGAGTCTTACCCGTGCTGCTTGCGGTGGTCCCAGACGACGAGGGCGATGCCGATGAGGATGAGCCCCATCCCGACGGCATGCCACCACGCCGGGTCCTCGCCGAGGAGCCAGTAGGAGATGACGAGGGCGCTCACCGGCATGAGGCCCATGAAGGGCGCGGCGACGTGGCCCGGCACCTGGTCGACACCCCGATACCAGATGTAGGAGCCGAGTGCGAGGGTCCCCGCGCCCCACGCCGCGACGGCGAGCCACACCGAGGACGATACGCCGGACCAGTCCACACCGATGGCGGGGAAGGCGGCGGTCGCGAGGAAGAGCGGAACGGAGAGGACCGTCGCGACGGCCGTCGTCATGAGCGGGTCGAACCTCTCCATCAGACGCTTGCCGACCAACGTGTAGGTCGCTTCCGCCATCACAGCACCGAAGACGAGAGAGACCCCCAAGAGATCGAAATGGGCTCGTGTCCCTGTGATGCGCATGAGGACCACCCCGGCGACGGCGAAGACGATGGCGGCCCAACGTCGCCACGTCGACCGCTCCCCGAGGAACCAGACCGCCGCGATGGCGGTGACGGCCGGCGTGGTGCCCATGACGATGCTGCCGCTCACCCCCGGCACCCGTTGCATGCCGTAGGCGAGCATCACCGTGAAACCGTAGATCCCGACCGCGGCGAGGATCCCGGCGCGCACCATGTCGCCGCGGTCCATCTGTCTCCAGCGGAAGCCGTGTCGCACGGCGAGCGGATAGAGGAGTACCGCGGCAAGGAGCACCCGCAGGGCCGATGCGACGAGCGGTGGGAGGTCCTGTGTGACGAAGCGGGCGATGGGTGTGGCACTGCCGAAGAGGATCATGCCGGTGGCGAGTGCGGCATAGACAAGCCAGCGCATCTTGTTCCATCCGTTCCCTTACGACCTCACCGCGAAGGACACGCCCGGGGACAGCACCCATTGCCATATAGCGAACGGCCGCGGCTCACGACCAGACCGCGTCGGCGTCAGGTCGATGCTCCCGGAGGAGGCCGATGGCCGACTCGACATGTCCGATTCGCGACATCCCAACAAGGGCAGTGGTGAGTCCGGGCGCGGAGCGTGTCGCCTGCAGCGCGACCATGGCCGGGTCCTCGATGCCCGGCACCTTCGTCCGCACCTCGCCGGGCAGACCCTTGGCGAGGCGGCCCTGCAGGATGCTCGCCGACGAGAAGAAGCCGAGCCCGAGGCGTCGGCACGCCTCAAGGAGCGTCACCGGTCCTCCATCGACCGCTTGCGTGGGTGTCCGCATCGCCTCCGCCATGGCGAGGTTGAGGGGCGCCTGCACGGCGCGGAAGCGATGGGCGTCGTGGCCGGCGTCCTCGGCGGCCGCCTCGGCGAGGGCGACGACGGTCTGGAGCGGGATGTGGTCGTCGGCGTCCGGTGGAACGCGCAACTCGTTCCAGGTGGCCAGGCCGTAGGAGACGATCTTGCCGTCGGCGGCGGCGTCCTCGAGCATACGGAAGGCGGCCTGGATGCGACCGAGGAGCACCTCACGGTCGACCGCGGCGGCCTGTGTGCCCGGGTTGTGCAGGTAGTAGAGGTCGACCGTCTCGAGGCCGAGGTGGCGCCGGCTGCGGTCGAGTTCCGAGGCGAGATAGGCAGGGTCGAGGCTGTGGCAATTGGCGACGAAGTTCTGCGGCGTGAGGATCCCACTGCGGAAGTACATCTCCTGGAGCGCTTCGCGCGGGTCGGCGACGGTGGCATCATAGGCGAGATAGCCGCCCTTGGTGGAGACGAAGACCTCGTCGCGGGCGATGGCGCCTTCCTCCACGCCCGCGGTGACCGCGTCCCGAACGGCGCGCTCGCTCAGCGTGTGGCGATAGTTGATGGCCGTGTCGACGACATTGATGCCGCTTGCGAGCCCGGTGGCGATGGCGCGGGCGTAGCGCTCCTGGGTCTCCCGGTCGGTCTCACCAAGATAGGTCCCGATGCCGACCGTACTGAGGTGGTGGCCGGCGTGGTCCCGGTAGCCGCCATGGTCGCGGATCGCGGCATGGCGCTCGGCAAGACGTCGGGTGCCATCCGGGGTCGCGTGTCCCGCAAGGAGCGCCGCCATCGCCCTCGGGACGCGCCCCTTGTCCATAAGGGGAGCGGGCCCCGTGTCTACGGCAACTGGGCGCGGTACTCTTTTTCCAAGGACAATCCGAGCAGGGTGACCACGATGTCGATCAGGGAAGCGAAGATCGCCAACTCGTCGTCCTCGAAACGGTCCGCCGGTGGCAAGGCGGCGAGACCCGAGGCCGCGTCCTCCAGGTGTTTGAGGCGCAGTTTCAGCATCCGACCCGTGGAAGCGGGGAGATCCGCCTGGTCCAGTTCGGCGCGGACCTTCTCGACGAACGGAGGGATGGCCATGCCAAGGGCCTTCTTCTGGATGAGGATATCCGCCTGTTCGAGCTTCCCGTCCATGCTCACGCCGAAGCGGCTGAACGTCGATTCGATGCGGCGCGCGGATTCCGACGGCTCGACCATAGAGTGGCCGCAAGACTGGCAGGTTGATAAAAACCGGGGGGGCCGGGGCCTGTTTTCCCTCCGCCCGGCCCAGCAAACCTTTTCTGGCCTTGAGAGAGAGCTGTTGACATATGTTCGCGGCGGAGGGGCTCATGCTCGTGGCGCTCTTCGCCGGCATCGCCGGCATCGACCTGTCGCGGACGCACCCGTTCGGAGCGGGCGCCCTCCTCCTCCTGTCGGTCTATGCCATGATGCGGGGTGTCGTCGACAGCTTCGGCTGGGCCGACAGCGAAGCGGTGGCCTGGATGGCCGCCTTCCTCCTGCCGCTCGCCTTCTGGCTGCTCGCCATGGAGGTGTTGTCCCGCTCGCGCAGCCAACGCGACACCGACCTGCTCCTGTTCGGCGTCCAGGCGCTCTGGTTCGCCGGCGCCGTGGTCCTCCTCTATTTCAGCGGCAACACACCAGGGCCTTATGTCGCCACCGCCCTCGCCGCCGCTTTCGGACTCCCCCTTCTCCTTGCGCAATGGTTCGTCGCCCTCCTCGCCTTCCGCCAAGCCCTCAAGCATGCCGCCGAGACCGGAGAGATGCGGATGCCGAAGGTGCGCGCCCGACGCTGGGCCATCGTCAGCGTCATCCTCCTCGCCACCGTCGCCGTCGCCCTCCTGGCGCGTCCCGTCGGCACCGCCCCGGTGGTGGCGACCCTCCTCCTGGCCGGCATCTGGCTCGCCGTGCGCGCCGGGGACGACAGCGACGAGGACGACGACGAGCTCGAGACGCCGATGGTCGCCTCCTGAGCCCGACGAAGGTCCGGATGTGGCTTACGCGAGCGGTCGTCCCCCAAGGTGCCCGGTTTTGTCGTTCGACCCGTTTTTCGGGACCCTGACATGCCCGCCCGGGATTCACAAACCATAAAAAAGAGCACCCGCTCGACGGCCTCGCCTTATCCCTGATAGGTGGCCTGCTCATGGAGACCGTCGACACGCTCATCATCGTTTTCGCCGTCATCGCCGTCGTCGGGAGCGCCGCGGGTGCCTTCCTGTACGATCCCCCCGCGAGTCCCAAGGACTTCGTCGTCACCTTCACAGAAGAGGAGCACGATGTCGCGTCCGAAGAAAGCGGGAGCGTCTCGGGGAGCACCATCTCCGATACGGTCGACGTCCCGGTGCCCATGCCCAACGTGACCGCACTGGAGCTCACCGTCACGATGAGCCCGAGCAACAGCCCGCCTGTCCGCGCCAATCCCGCCAATGCCGTTATCATCGTCAAGGACCCCGCCGGGTCGGAAGTGGGCCGCAAGACGATCACATGGGCCTCGACCGAATCGGGCGCAAAAAGCGTGGACTTCGACATCGCGCAGCAATACCTCGCCGGACTCCCGGACTCCGTCGACACACGCAATCTGACCGCCGAAGAGGCCGAGACGTGGGCCGCTGGCGAGTTCACGAACCGGACCGCGACCGGCATCTGGCGCGTCACCGTCCAGATCTCCAACCCGGGAACGGTCCCCAACGAAGAGACCTTCGCCATCAGCGTGAGCGGCACCGCGACCCACTATCACGGCCAGGCCCGGCTCGAGACCGGTCCCATCTCAGGTGCGGCATAGGAGTGATCTGAATGGTGAAGACACAAGCGGCGATGGGGACACCTGAAGGCGAGCGCGGTGCCTGGTCCAGCCGGACCGGTTTCATCCTCGCGGCGGTCGGTTCCGCCGTCGGCCTCGGAAACATCTGGCGCTTCCCGTTCAGCGCGGCCGAAGGCGGCGGTGCGGCTTTCATCTTCATCTACCTCGTCCTCCTGCTCCTCATCGGCCTGCCCATCATGTTCGCGGAGCTCGCCATCGGCCGCAAGGCGCGGCTCAACCCGATCGGCTCGTTCCGCAAGCTGACCGAAGGCAACCGCCTCTGGGTCGGTGCCGGCGTCCTCTTCGTCGGCGTCTCGCTCTTCATCATCTCCTGGTACAGCGTCATCGCCGGCTGGGTGATGCGCTACGCCTTCGGATCCGTCGTGGGCAGCTATTTCGACGACCCCGCGGGCTATTTCACCGACGTGCAGACGGGGATGGACGCGCTCGGCTACCACATCGTCGTCATGGTGTTGACCGCCTCTGCGCTCGCCATCGGCGTCTCGAAAGGCATCGAACGCGTCGCCACGATCATGATGCCGATCCTCTTCACCCTCGCGGTCTTCATCGCGGTCTATGTCGGTTTCCTCTCCGGTTCCGGTGAAGGCTATTCGTTCATGTTCGCCCCCGACTTCAGCGAGGTCGACGGCAGCACGGTACGCTCCGCCGCCGGACAAGCGCTTTTCTCGCTCAGCCTTGGACAAGGCGCCATCCTCACCTACGCGTCCTACCTGGACAAGAAGGAGAGCCTGACCACGAACGGCACCATCATCAGCATCGCCGACACGGGGGTCGCCATCCTTGGTGGCCTCATGGTGCTCCCTGCCCTCGCCGCCTTCGGTCTGCTCACCGGCGAGAACGCACAGGGCGGCGCCGGGGCCCTCTTCATCGGGCTCGCCAACGCCTTCAGCAACATGGGCATCGCCGGCTACTTCGTCGGCACCGCCTTCTTCGTCTCGCTCTTTTTCGCCGCCTTCACGAGCGCCATCAGCCTCCTCGAGGTCTCGGTGTCGTTCGTCGTCGACCAGTGGAACGTCCCGCGCAAGAAGGCCGCCCTCCTCATGGGCCTCATCGCCTACTCGGGCGGCATCATCGCCGCCGTCGACGGCGAGATCATGGGCTTCATGTCCGGCAGCTGGACCGACGCCATCCTCATCCTGGGGGCGCTCCTCATCTCGATCTTCGTGGGCTACGTGATGAAGGACGCCATCGACGAACTGGACCGCGGCGGCATCCGCGGCGTCGGGCGGATCACGATCGCCATGACGCGCACCGTGGTACCCATCATCCTCATCGTGCTCCTGGTGCTCGCCATCAAGGTGGAGATCGTCGACCAGTACTTCGCCAGCATCGACCTCTTCGGCTGGTAGTCAGAAGAACCGGTCGAAGATCTGCTCCGCCAGGAATGCGTAGAGGATGACGCGCACCGCGCTCCCGACGAAGACCGCGAGCCACACCAAGCCCTTCGGGAAGCCGAGGATGCGGCCCAGGATGACGCTCGGGATCACACCGCTCGCGCTGATCGGCAACATGACATAGATGCCCAACCCGACGACGCCAAGGTCGCGCAAGCGCCGCCGCTTCGACCAACTCCGCTCGGCTTTCGTCTCGAGTTTCAGGAACCACTTGCCCACCTTGGGCACCCGATAGACGAGGTCGAGGTTCCACACCAACCAGAGCGGCCCGAACAGGTCGACATAGAGGACGACGGCCACCATCCAGAGCGGGTCAAGGCCCAACGCCAGGCCCGCCGGGATGCCGAACTCGATGCCCCCCGGCGCGAAATAGACCGTTATGAAGGTCCACATCCGGAGCGGGTCCTGCGGATGGAACAGGATCAAAAAGAGCGCCCCGAGCGCGATGGCGACGAGCGGCAGAAGGAAACGGGCCCACGCCTCGTGGCCTTCCAGCCGGGCGACATGGGCGAAGCGGTCGACCGCCTTGTCCCACACCACCTCGGTGCGCTCCTCGACCCGGTCGAACGGGTCATGAGGCCGGTCCTCCAGGTCGCTCTTGTCCTCATCGGGAGCGACCCGTCGCGCCATCACCCCCACCAGGAGGGCTCCGGACAAGACGGTTATGGTCGCGCCCGACGGCCCGCGAGTATGGCGCCTTGATGTGTCCGCTGGGTGGCCGCTCCGTTGTGGTGGCGACCCTCCGGGAGGGCCACCATGCGGCGGGGCCGGAGCGGGCGGACGACCGGGCCGGTGGCGCTGTGGCTGTCGTGTTGCGTGGTGCGATCCGCGTCGCGACCGCGCACCGCCAGCACGCCGGCCGTCGCGCCACCGACGAAAGCGATCATCCCCACCGCCACGACCGCGGCCTCAGGGCCTGACCAGAGCGGCTCCGGCTCATTCTCCGGCAAGACCACCTGTGCACCGCAATCGCCGCTCAGGCCGCACGGCCCGACACCGGTGAGGAGGGTGCTCGTGCGCGCCACTGTCGCCGCGAAGCCGTAGAGGACAAGAGCGTCGACGGGGGAGGAGTCGACAAGGCTCGACGCGAAATCGACATAGGAGACGGCGAGCACCGGTTCGACCCCGGCACCGCGGCTGCGCTCGATCTCGAGGAGCGCCCGGTCCCGTGAGCGTTCGACGCGGTCCGCAAGAAGCGCGTCACTGCCGACCAGCGAGAGCGCCGCGTGGGCCCCCACCTGGGCCTCCAAGGAGAGATACATCGAACCCACCTGGAGGCCAAGACGACCCGCCTCGAGCGCGCTCTCGAGATCCTGCCCCGCCTCGGCAAGGAGCGCCGAGGAAAGCGTCCCCGCGCCGGTCTGGCCGATCAGCACCTCCGCGTATCCGACCGCCTGGAGCGCCGCCGTGAGCGTGTCGCGCGCAAGCCGATCCGGTGGCGCTTCAAGGGTGGCGCCCGCGCCGATCTCGTCCAGTTCCTCAGCGAGGCCCAACCACCAGACGACGGAACGCCGCCGCTCCTCGGCGAACGCCAAACGGTCGATGGCGTCCGGGACGTCGCCTGCTTCGAGCGCGCCGTCGGCCGCCGCCAGGAGGTCTTTCGCCTCCATGACCCGCACCTGGGCGGCGCCCACCGCCTCAAGGCCGGTCACCGTTTGCGGTGTGGTGTCCGCCGCTTCCTTCCTTGCCTCTTCCAACTCCGCCTCAAGGGTGTCCCTGAACCCGATGAGGAACGTCGACTGGTCGTCGGCCGCGAACGCCCGCAGGACGATGTCCGCCTTGCGCAGGTCGATGCGCGACTGGAAGACCAGGCTCGACGCGGTGTAGAAGCCCTTCTCCCCCACGGCGGCGTCGGCGCGATCGAGACGTGTGCGCACCCGGTCCAGGAGTCCCCTCAGCGACTCCTCCGTCTGGGGGCGTCCCGCCTCGGCAAGACCTGCCGCATCGAGTTCCGTCTCGACACGCGCCAGTTCCGCGCGGGCGTCCCTCAATTGGTCGCGGCTCGCTTCCCCCATCACTTCCTCGAAAAGCGGATGGTCGAGGTCCCCCTTCGGCGTCTCGCGCACGATGCGCACACCGGTGAAGTTCTCCACGGCAGCCTGCACGTCCGCCACCTCCCGCACCTCGAGGTCCCACTTGTCGGCGGCGTACTGCCTGACGTCGACCTCCTCCTGGCGTGTCCGCACCTCCTGGAACCCCCCCTCCTCGTGGACCTCATGCACTTGCCGGACGACGATCGCCTGCCCTTCGGGGACGAGGAAGAGGGAGGCGCCTGCCTCGTGCGCCGCCTCGGCCTTCTCCAGGATGCCGCCGACCGGTCCGATGGTACCGTCCGGGTTGATCATCCCGGTCATGAGGACGTCGTCCCGTAGGGGCCACCCTGCAAGGAGCGCAGTGAAGGCCACCGCCATCGTGCCGCCCGCGCTCGGCCCGCCGACGATGGGGGCGGCCGCGCGCATCGTGACGAAATGGTCGTGCTGGTCGAACGGGACACCCGCGATGGAGGCGGCTGTGGCCGCTGCAAGGCGCGCCGAACCCTGCATATCGAGCTGGGCGAGAGGACGCGTGTCCATGAAGACGTCCCCCGTGCCGTTGCGGACCGTCACCTCGAGCACGGACGTCACGCCACGCAGCGTGCCATCCGGAAGTTCCGCCACGGCCGGTGCGGGGACGACCACCGTGCGCGTCGTGATCGTGCTCGTGTCGGTCTCGACCTGTCGTTCCGCTGCCAGGGCAGGACTCGCTGCCGTCACCAGGAACAGGAGAGCGACGAGCATCAGGGCGATCCGGTGGATCCCTTTCCGACCGGAGGCTGGGCTGGACACGGGTGGCGATTCTGCATCCTCGCCTTTGGTCTTTTGGTCGCGCCCGGCCGCACTTGCCGCAAGGGCGTGGATGGCCGTTCAGCGGCGGCGGCGCAGGGCGACGAGCGCGGCGGCGAGGACGCCGAGGATCGTCACGACGCCGGGCGCCGGGATGTCCTCGTCCTCCTTCTTCTCGGACGACGCGTCGTTCACCGTCGGCGCCTGGTCGTCCTGACCGGAGCCTCCACCCACGGTCGCGCCGAACGGGTCCGCGAGCGTCACTTCGAGGTCGTGGTTCGAGCTGTCGGCGTCGTCCAGGAAGCCGCCTTCGTCGATGACGATGCGATAGGTCGCCTCGCCCGGGAAGGAGGCCACCTCGAAGACATGGGTCATGGTCGAGAGCGCGGTCATGGTGACGTTGGTCTCGTCCACGAGGACATCGTCCGCGTAGAGGCGAAGCGTCACGGTGCCGGCGCGTGCCTCTCCGAGGTTCTTGTAGGTGACATTGAGCTTGAGCGGATCGCCGGCGACCGGCGGGTCCGGCTCGGAGACCACCTTGTCCACCATGAGGTCCGGTTTCGGGTCCGGCTTGACCTCCGGAGGCGCCTTTTTGGCGTCCAGGACCGCGTAGAGCACGCCGTCCTGGGTGGCGATATAGACCGTGCCGGCCGAGATGGCGGGACTGGAATGGACCTTGCCGCCGAGGTCGAACGTGGAGGTCGACACGAGGGTCAGCCCGTTCGGGGCCTCCTTGAGGACATGGAGCTTGCCGTCATCGGCACCGAAGACGATGGTGTGGTTCACCACCGCGGGGGAGGAACGGATCGGCGCGCCGACGTCGTGGATCCAATTGGTCCTGCCGTAGCGTGCCTGGATGGAATGGAACTTGCCGTCGAGGTCACCAAAGAAGACGCGGTCGTTCGCCACCGTCGGCGCGACCGCGATGCTCGCCCCGGCGTCATAGCGATAGCGGATCGCCGCCGAGCACGGAGCGTTCGCCGGATGGTCCTTGCGGCCGTCCTGGTGCGGACAACCGGTCGTGTTCGACTTGGCACCGCTCGCGAAGGCGTAGAGTTGACCGTCATAGCTCCCGAGGAACGCGGTCCCGCCCATCGTGTTCGGGTCGATGACGCCGCTCGAATAGACGATGTCGCCGACCTTGTCCATCCAACTCACCGTCGTGGTCGTGGTACCGGCCTTGCCGCCCGCGTCCACGGCGAAGAAGAAATGGTTGAAGGAACCGAAATAGACCTTGTTCTCATAGAGCATCGGCACCGTCCGCACCTCGCCCTTGGCGATGCCGAACTGTGACGTCGAGAAGGTCCAAAGTTGCGAGAAACCCTCCGTCTCGTAAGCGATGAGCGATCCTGATTCCGTACCGACGAACACCTTGCCCGCCTGCACGACCGGACCGCCCCAAGAAGCGCCATCGAGCTCCTTCTGGGCGATGATGCTGCCGTCCTTGCGCTGCAGGACATAAAGCTGGCCCTTCGAAGGCGTAGACGAGATGTCGAAGGTCGCGAAATAGATGCGGTCGCTCTCGATGGTCGCCGTCCCACGGATGGGAGCGCCGGCGTCGAAGGACCAGCGGGTGCGGGACGAATCCTTGTCGAGGGCATAGAACATGCCGTCCATGGTCCCGATGTAGAGCGTGTCGCCCGAGATGACCGGGCTCGCCCGGATCTCGCCTTCCAGGGCTTTGCGCCACCCGAGTTTGAGCGGCGTCTCGAGATCAGCCCCGTCCGCCTTGGCGAGATGGAGCGTGTCCTTCTGGAACGACATCCAATCGTTCGTACCGGCCTGGACGGTCGGCACGCTCACGAGGGCCGCGATCACAGCGAAGGTCAGAAGTCGCGCGGTCCAGCGCCCTGGGAGGGCACGGTCGGTCGACACGCTCATCTTCCCTGGGTCTGTCCCGAAGGGCGCTTTAAGGGTGTCGTGGATGGGAGCGGGGTAGAAGGACGATGGGACGCGGGAACGGAGGTCGGAAAGGCCGTCCGAAGTGGCGATCCCTTCCTGATGCTTCAGAAAGTCCCGGTGATCGACCCTGCACTGGCAGCCGTCGGGATGTGGCGCAGCTCGATCTTGTGGTTGCCCTTCGGGAACCTGTCATCGTACGCGGCCGCGGTCGCGTCGGTATCCACCTCGATGGTGAAGGTGTCGATACTGTTGAAGACATCGTCATCGTTGACGTCCATGAAGCCGACGCGATACGCGATGGCCGCGACCGTCGGTCCTGCGCCGGGGTCTGTGGTCTGGCTCCCCGACCTTGTATCCAGCGTCACCCCTGCGAGATCGACAGAGTAGAGGGTCTCTTTGTGCGTGTTCCCCTTGAAAGCAGCATCAGACGGGATATCATAGACCACGATTCCTCTGTCGGGCGTGGAATGGATGATCTGGAAATCGATGATGGGAGCGGCGGGCACCGCTGCCGACACCTTCAGCACCCATTTGTTGGACCGCGTTGAAGAATCACTGATCAATTGCATCTTCGGAGGGTTCGCGTCGACGTCCTCGCCGATATCGGAGACAAGGAAGAAAACGGTTCCCGCGATGACCACCGTGATCGCCACCATGAGAACAGTGGCGATGACCGGCGAGACAGCATCGTCAGCCTTTGCGAAACGCCCCCTGCATGTCGCTCTCGGTGACGGCATGGCTGAACGAGACGACTTTGGTCGCCCCCCTTCTTATACCGATGCCCAGAAGGGCGGTGGCCGAAGGCCCAGTGGCAGAAAGACAGGGACACAAAAACGAGAACAAGAGCGAAGAGAGAAGAAAGTGGAGAAGAAGGAAAGAGAGGGGCCCGTAACGGACACCTGTGTCGTCGCGGGGTTCAGCCCGATCGTCGACCTAGGCGTTGATCGACAGGGTCCCGGAGATGGAGCCGGTCGGCACGTGGCGGAACTCGAGCTTGTGGTTGCCCTTCGGGAGAGCGTCGTCGTAGGCCGCACTGTCGGTGGCGCCGTCCCACTTGAGGGTCAACGTGTCGAGAACGTTCCACTGGTCATCGTCGTTGACGTCCATGAACGTGAGCTTGTAGGCGACCGGTGGGAGGGTCGGACCAGCGCCGGGGTCCGCCGCTTGGCTCCCCGTTCGGTCACCATCGGCTTTACCCGTCAAATCTGCCGAGTAGAGCGTCTCCTTGTGTGTTCCGTCGAGCTTGAAATTATCGTCCGTCGTGATACTGTAGACGACGATACCATCGTCGGGCGTCGTGTGAATGATTTGGTAATCAACGAGCGCGGCAGACCGCGTCGCGTCACTGACCTTGATGATGACGTTCGTGGCCGAGCTCGTCGAGTCCTGCACGAGCTGCAGCTTGGGCGAGCTCTGACCGACGTCGCCTCCGAGGTCGGAGACGAGTACGAAGACGGTCGCGGCCAGAACGACGGTGATCGCGACCATGAGGATCACGGCGATGACCGGCGAAACGGCTTCTTCATCCATGACGAATTTTTGGTTGGCTTTCATTACGGTTACCCCATTTTGACCATGTCGCGTGACGGTTTATTAGGGCCTGCCGCTGCTGGCCCGAGGGCCTTGTTCCCTCCATGGACCCGTGCCCCAAGTCCGCTCGGGCTTCCCGAGCGGTCGAGGGCGGGTGGAAGGAAGACGTTCAGGGCGGTCCCCAATATTGGTCGCATGGTGCATCGCCTCCCCCGGACCCGGCGTGGCCGAGCCCAAGGCAAGCGAACACCGACTGTCTTTGGGCCCAGTATTAGAACGCTTGTAGCAGGGATACAAAGGCCGACCGGACCGGCCAGTCACCAGTGGTCGGACGGAATGGTCAGTCGAGGAGGGTGAGAAGGGACTCGCGAAAAGTTAGAATGGGTATTTTCATCGTCGACGTCGACGCACCATCATACGCGAGGGGAGGGGGCTTGGCCCCTCCCCTCGCACTCCCCTCCCCCTAGGTTTTTCACACCCCCCCACCTCCCGAGGCCCAGCGTGTTCTCTCCCTACTTCGTGGTCCAGGCGTTGTGGCTCTTCCTGCCTGCCTATGTCGCCAACATGGCCCCGGTCTTCCTGGCGAAGATCTTCCCGAAGTGGGACGCCCCGATCGACGGCGGACGTGCACGGGGCGACGGCACCCGTCTCCTCGGTGACGGCAAGACCTGGCGGGGCCTCATCGGTGGCGCGGTGGTGGCCGCGTTGGTCGCGCTCCTGCAATCCTTCCGGCCGTGGGACCTGGTCACCGATTTCGGTCGCGCCTCCTGGGGCTCGATCCTCGCCCCGCTCGCGATCGGCTTCATGTTCGGCCTCGGAGCGCTCGTCGGCGACGCGGTGAAATCATACTTCAAGCGAAAGAGCGGACGGCCACGTGGTGCCCCGTGGATCGGTCCCGACCAGCTCGACTTCGTCGTGGGAGGCCTTCTCTTCGCTTTCCTCACAGGTCTCCTCCTTGGCGCCATCGACCCGTCGTTCCAGTGGGCCGAGACCTGGTTCGTCCACATGTGGTGGATCCCACCGACCCTGATCGTGGTCACTCCCCTCCTCCATTGGCTCGTGAACGTCATCGGCTACTGGCTCGGCCTGAAAGAGGTCCCGTGGTGACCATGGGCGTCGATGTCCTCGAGCTCCTCGACCTGCCCGACCCGCGTCCGATGAACCGCGACCTCGAAGAATGGGCCAGTGAACAGACGGCCACGGGTGAGGGCCATGAGGACGGCCAGCTCGGCGTCGCCGGGCGCGACCCCTGCAAGTCGTGCGCCCGGCCATCGGAAGCGACCTGTCTGCGCTGTGGCGACCCGATGTGCAGCCGGCACCAGCGCGTCATGTACGGACTCTGCCTGCGCTGCAGCCCTGACGCGGAAGCGGACGAGGACGAGGAGCCGAGCCATCCCGACCTCGACATCCCGTGGATCGATTACCCACCCACGGCCATGCGTCCCTTCCACACCGATGGATAGGTGCCGGCGGGCAGAAGGACCCGGCTCGGCTTGATGACGATCCCCGATTCGGCGCGTTCCGCGTCCCCGGTGGCCATGACGGCGTCCCCGAGGGCCAGCGCCTCGCCTTTCAGCGTGTAGAGGGCGACCCCGTCGCCTTTCTGAATGCCCTCCTCCATGGCGACGATCCCGGGTGCGGCCAGTTCGGCGCCATGGCAGACCGCGTCGACCGCCGAGTCGCGCACGATGACGCGGGGCAGATGGGCGATGGCACGTTCGTAGGGGAGGATGCAGGAGCGGATGGGTGTCTGGTCGTTGTCCTCACGCCAGAACTGCAATGCGTCGATGAGGTCATGCAGGGAGATCGCCTCGTCCTCATTGAAAAGACCGGTCCGGGTGCGGCGCAGTTCGGCCATGTGGCCCCGGACCCCGATGGCCTTTCCGAGGTCGACACAGAGGTTGCGGATGTAGGTCCCGCCTTCGCAGGTGACCCGCAAGAGGACGTCGCGGCCGTCGATCTGCAGCACCTCGAGGTCGTAGATGCGGCGGACACGTTGTCGTCTGGCGACCGCGCTTCGCACCGGGGGCACCTGGCGCACCTTGCCGATGAAGCGCCGCGCCTCGGCACGGATCTTCTCCTCGGGCGCATCGCCATGCAGCCGCATGACGGCGATGTATTCCTTCCCCACACCTTGGAGCGGTTTCACCACTTTCGTGGCCTCCCCCAAAAGGGTCGGGAGGACACCGGAGACCTTCGGGTCCAAGGTCCCGCCGTGGCCGATCTTCTCGATGCCAAGCGCGTCACGGACCCAGGCGACCACCTGGTGGCTCGTCGGGCCCTGCGTCTTGTCGAGGATGATGACGCCGAAACGCATGAGCTCCTCGACGGTGCGGTCCTCCGGCGCCTTGCCGTAGGCGTCGTCGGTGCGCGCACTGCGGAAGACACGCATGCGCCGCTCCTTGGGCGCGAGGATCGGGAGCGGCTCCGGTGGCATCGTCTCCGCGACCGCGTCGAAATCGCGCGGAGGGCCACGGCCGCCCCCTTTTCCGCCCTTGCCGCGCTTGCCGCCGGGGCCTTTGCCATAGGGGGCTCCGCCGCCACTTTTGCGTGGTGCTTCGGAGCGCTTCGGAGCCGTCTGCTCGGCCTTCGGGCGTTCCTCAGCGGGACGGCCGCGCGGTGGAGGCGCTTCCTTGCGGCCGGGCCGCGGGGGCTTGCCGACGGGGCTCAATCTGCGGATGCCCTTCTTCGGCGGTCGGTCGGCCACGCGGGCCGGACCCCAGGGCCGATGAAAAACCATTCGGTGACGGGGTGGCGACACCGTCCACGACGGGGGCGGGTTCCGTCGGATGAGCGGCGCTCAGCGGGTGTGGGGCCTTGGTCTCACTCTTCGTCTTCGAGCCGCATCACGAGCGGTTCCGGTTCCCGCCCGGCGCGGTACTCGAAATAGAGCGCGGCGAGGGCGGCGATGAGCGACAAGAGGACGATGCCCACCTCTTCCGGCGTGATGGCCGGGTAAAGCGGCGAGAGCGCGGGGGCCCCCGAGCCGGTCTGCACCTCGGGCTCCAGAAGGAACGCGCCGGTCTCGGTGTTGAACCAGACGATGATGCGCGGATAGACATAGACGTTGAGAAGCGGCCACAGCAACGTCACGCCGCCCTGGAACATGTCGAGGACGACGTGGCTCTCAAGATAGAGCGTCATCAGGACCGCGGGGTAGCCCCAGCGGACATGGCCGAACGCCGACCACTTGTCACGGAAGCTCGCCCAATGCAACTCCGGGTCGCGCTTCATCATCCGGCGCCAGAGGACGAACCAGAGGATCGCCGTCGGGAGGCCGATGAACGCGGTGTGCCCAACGGCACGATGCAGCAACAGGTCGCTCCCCAAGACATAATAGCCAAAGAAATTGAAGATGAAATCGAGATCCGAGAGGACGGCGAACGGCAACCATTTCAAGACATCCTTGCGCGGGAACATCCCCGTCGCCATGATGAGCAAGGCGGGAATGGTGAGATGGATGACCGCCGACGACATGTTCACGCCTCCGGGTCGAGCGGACTTCGGTCCGGCTCGTCCTCGACTTTCCTCGGGAACGGCTCCAGGTCCCCACGTTCCTCCGGCGGCAACTCCATGGGCCCCCGTGTCCGGCGCACGCCGAGCGACCAGAGCACCCGCTTGAAGACCCCCATCAAGGTCGACGCCTCCCAGGTCGTCGGCCGGGCACGGCCCAAGAGCCGGCGGAACATCGTCCGCGTCGCCTCGATCTTGTGCGCCGGATAGGCACCGTGCGCGAGCATCTCGCCGAACATCTCGTTGGCACGCTCGATCTGCTCCAAGGTGGCGGGGGTGTACTCCTTGACCCGTTCCTCGCGCCGCTCGGCATAGAGCGTCCAAAGCGCCACCGTGACGGCGTGCGCCAGGTTCATCGAGCGGTACGCCTCGTCGGTCGGGATCGAAGCGAGCACGTGGCAGCGGTCCGCCTGTTCGTTCGTGAGGCCCCGGTCCTCGCGGCCGAAGACGAGGGCGATATGGCCTGGATGGGTGACCGCTTCCGGCGCCCAGTCGCGCAGGTCGACCGGGTTGCGCCGATACTTGCGCTCCAGGCCGGTCAATCGCGCGGTGAAGCCGACCACCAGGTCGCAACCCTGGGTCGCCTCGTCGAACGTCTGCACCCGCATCGCGTTGTCCAGTATGACCTGGGCGTGCACCGCCCGGTCGCGGGCGACGTCCGTGATGTGCGTGCCCTTCACGATGGCGAGTTCGCTGCAGCCGAAGTTCATCATCGACCGGGCGACCTGCCCGACGTTTCCTTCATAGAGAGGGTCGACGAGGACGACCCGTGGTGCTGCCACGGACGGCGGCGAGAAGAAGGCGGCACAAGAGCATTGGGGTCTGGTCCGATATAAGGCGGGTCGGTCTGTCAAGCCCGGTCCAGAGAAGGGTCCAATAACCCGGAACGCGTATCGTCGGCATATGGAAGCGACGACCGATACAGAAGGACGCGTCGTCCTCAGTGATCCCGTACCCCCCGCCCTGCTCGAAGGCGACGAAGTGCACCTCGACCCCGAGCGGTCCTGCACCTATTGCGGACACACCACTGACGTGGCGCGCGTCGTCCGGCTCTACGACGGGAGCTACGCCTACGCCTGCAACGGTTGCGCGATCAAGTCTTAGGATCGAGCGACGCCATCAGTAGGTGGCTGCCCAGCGCACCCAATGCTTGGCCGGCCCGCCGCAGGTGACACAGGAATCCTCGGACGCGTCCGGCTCCGAATCGACCGGCACGCCGAGCGTCTTCACGTTCAGTGTCGTCTCGACCTCGGTGGCGCAGGCGTCTTGCCCACACCAGGCGCCGACCAGCACGCCCGCCTTGTCCTTGCCTTCGGCGATGTCGCCGATCTCGATCGTCCGCTCCTCGGCGAACGCCTGCTGGCGTTCCATCAGTTCCGTCTCGACGCGGTCCAAGAGGCCGATGACGCCGCCTTCGAGTTCCCCGAGCGGCACCTTCTCCTTGACCTTCTCGAGGTGGCGCAGGGCGACCATGACGTGCCCGCCGTCGATGTCGCGCGGGCCGATCTCGACGCGCAGTGGCACGCCCTTCAGTTCCCATTTGAAGTATTTCGAGCCCGGCGTCTCCTCGGCGTCGTCGAGCTTGACCCGCACGCCCGCTTCTCGCAGGCGCTCGGTGACCGCCTGGGCCGCCTCGAGCACGAGCTCCTCCTTGCCCTTGAACGGGATGGGCACGACGACCACCTGGACCGGTGCGACGGCGGGAGGCAGGACGATGCCGCGGTCGTCGCCATGGGCACCGATGACCGCACCGACCACCCGTTCGCTCATGCCGTAGGTGGTCTGGTGGACATGCTCGTGCGTGCCGTCCTCCTTCTCGTAGGTGATTTCATAGGGGATGCTGAAATTGGTGCGGTACTGGTGCACCGAGCCGAGTTGCAGCGTCCGGCCGGACGGCATGATGACATCGAGGCCGACCGAATAGTGGGCGCCCGCGAACTTGTCCCACTCGGGGCGCTTGGACATCAGCACCGGCAGGCCGAGGCGCTTGAAGATGTTGGTCGCGATGGCGAGGTCCTCCTCGACGTGCGCCTCCGCCTCCTCATAGGTCGCGAAACAGGAATGGTCCTCGAAGAAATGGATCTCGCGCACCCGCATGAAGGCCCGCGTCTGCTTCGTCTCGTAGCGGAACGTGTTGCAGATCTGGAAGACCCGAAGCGGCAGGTCGGCATGGCTGCGCACCCAGAGCCCGAAGATCTCGTACATCGCCGTCTCCGAGGTCGGCCGCAGCAACCAGCGCTCGTCGAGCTTGTTGTGGCCGGCATGGGTGACCCAGAACACCTCGCCGCCGAACCCCTTGATGTGGTCCGCCTCCTTGTTGAAAAGATGCTCCGGGATGAGCAGCGGGAACTGCACCTCGTCATGCCCCGTCCGTTCCATCTCGGCGCGGGTCAGGCCGTCGACGCGCATCATGATCGACCAGCCGTAGGGCCGCCAGATGTTCATGCCCTTGATGGGATAGCGTTTGTCGGCGAGGTCCGCACGCTCGACGATCTCGTTGTACCAACCCATGAAGTCCTCGGACTTCTTCACAGGCACCGACTTCGACTGCTCGCTCTCCAGTTCCGCCATCAAGGTTCCCTCGAAGGGACCGCCACCCCAAGGGGGACGGGACAAGCGAGGCCGAACCGCTCGTGCGGTATAAGGGTTGGGCGGATGCCGGTGGACGATGCTGCCGGGCCGGGGCTCCTATCGGCTCTCCGCCCCACGCGGCGGCAACATGCGCTCGTGCAACCGGGCCTGCGCCCCGACCGCCTCCTTCTCGAGGTAGGTGTAGCCTTCGAGCGCCGCCTTGAACGTCTCCTTGACCTCGGAGGCCCGGTCCGCCGCGATGCGGCCGTCGACGACCTTCTTCTCGATGACGTCGCACATGCGCTCGTAGAGCTCCCCTTCCTGCCAGTTGACGAGCCAGAGGACCTCCTCGACGGAGTCGCCCTCGACGAACTTGTCGAGCGTGTGGCCACCGTCCTCGGTGACCCGCACGTAGGCCTCGTGGACGCGGCCGAAGAGGTTGTGGAAATCGCCCAACGTGTCCTGGTAGGCACCGGTCAGGAAGACCCCGACGTAGTAGGGCCGCTCGTCCAGTTCGTGCAGCTCGAGCGTGTCCTTGACGTCCATGACATCGATGAACTTGCGGATCTCGCCGTCACTGTCGCAGGTGATGTCGACGATGGTGCCGAACTCGGTGGGCCGTTCCTTCAGCCGGTCGAGCGGCATGATGGGGAAAAGCTGCTTGACGCCCCAGATGTCCGGGGTGCTCTGGAAGAGCGAAAAATTGCCGATGTATTTCTGTTGCAGGAGTTTCTTGAGCTCGAGGAACTCGTCCAGGAGGTTGTCGTCGCGCTCGGCGAAGTGCAGCACCTTGCGGGCGATGTGGCGGAACATGATCTCCGCCTTGCCGCGGTCGCCGAGGGTCACCATGCCGAAATTGAACCGCTGCGTGAGCTCGTCCTTGAGCGCGATGGCATCGTGGTACGCCTCCGGATAGTTCTTGATGGTGATGTTGTCCAACGTGGCGCGCATGTCGTGGACGATCTTGTGGTCGCCAGGGGCGGGTTCCGCTTCACTGAGCGGCCGCTCCTCGGGCATGCGCTTGAGGAGCTCCATGGCGAGGAGGCCCTGGTAGGCGGCGACGGCGCGGCCCGATTCGGTGACGATCGTGGGATGGGGGACGCCGGCCTCGTCGGCGACCTCGCGCAGCGAATAGACGATCGTGTTGGTGTATTCGCGCAGGTCGTAGTTGCGCGACGCCTGCGACGCGGTGCCGGAGCCGTCGTAGTCGACGCCCAGGCCGCCACCCGTGTCGATGGTGTCGACCGGGAAGCCCATCTTCCGGAGACTGGCGTAGATGCGACCCGCCTCCACGACGCCGGCATGGACGCGCTTGATGTCGGTGATCTGCGAGCCGATGTGGAAGTGGACCATCTTCATGCGGTCGGCGAGCCCGCCCGCTTTGAGCACTTCCATGGCGTGGACGACCTCTGGGACCGTGAGGCCGAACTTGGCGCGCTCGCCGCTCGACTCGATCCATTTGCCGCCGCCCTTGGCAAGGAGCTTGACACGGACCCCGATGAACGGCTTGTGCTCGACGTCCTTCAGGACGCGGACGAGAAGCTCCGCCTCGTCGACCTTGTCCATGACGACGATGACCGTCTTGCCCAGTTCTACGGCGGCGACCGCCAGTTCGATGAACTCCTCGTCCTTGAAGCCGTTGATGACAAGGAGCGACTTCGGGTCGGTGTCGCACGCCATGGCAGCGAGGATCTCTGGCTTGCTGCCCGCCTCGAGACCATAATGGTACTTGGCCCCGACATCGAGAAGCTCGAGGACCAGCTCGCGGCGCTGGTTGACCTTCATCGGATAGACGAGTCGCAGGTCGCCCTGGTAGCCGTATTCCTGCATCGAGGCGCGGAACGTCTCGTGCATGTTGCGGATGCGGTCCTCGAGGATCTGGGGGAAACGCAGCGAGATGGGGGTGTCGTACCCCCGTGCCACAAGGCTCTCGATGATGGAGGTGATGGAGGTCGAAAGCTTGGCGTCCCGGGTCGGAGTGACATGCAGGCGGCCGTCGTTCCCGACGCGGAAGTAACCCTCGCCCCAGCGTCCGGTCCCGTAGAGATCCTCTGCGTCATCGAGTGTCCACGAAGGTGGCACGGCGGCGGCCACACCGGGATGGAGTAAAAACGTTCGGCTCGTATGTCGGGCGGGGGCGGCGACGTCGGCCTTCCAGAAAGCACCCAAGTGAAGCGAGACGGGGACGGCGGGCTAGCCGTAAGGGGACGGAGGGGTCGCCATATCAAGGCGCTCCAAGCGGCCTGAGGTCATCTGGTAGCGTTCGGCGAAATCGACCACCAGGCGGGCATCATGGGTCACCGCCACGACCGCCGCGCCCTCCGCCGACGCCCGTTCCAACAATGCCCGGACCCCTTGCACCGACACCTCGTCGAGCTCGGCCGTCGGCTCGTCCAGGAGAAGAAGTCGGGGCTTGTTGACGAGGGCACGCGCGAACGCCACCCGGCGCCGTTCCCCGCCCGAAAGCTCGGTCGGCAGGTGGTCCATGCGGTCCCCGAGGCCCGCCTGGAGCAGGAGGTCCCGTGCGCGGTCGTCGGCCGCGGCACGCGACGTCCCGGCGGCAAGGAGCGGGATGAGCAGGTTCTCCATCGCGGTCAGGGTCGGCACGAGATGCAGGTCCTGGAAGGCGAAGCCGATGCGGCCGAGGCGCCAACGGCCGCGCTCCGCTTCGGTCGTCTGACGGACGTCCTGCCCCATGAACCGGTAGGTGCCCTCGAAATCGGCGTCCACGAGTCCGAGGACATGCAGGAGCGTGCTCTTTCCGGCACCGGATGGGCCGGTCACCACCACCTGGGCCCCCTCCTGCACCACGAGGTCGACCCCGTCCAGCGCGGCGACGCGCCGGTCGCCGATGCGGAACGGACGGCGGACGCCTTGGAGCACACAGACCGGTCCCATGGCCGCCCCGAGCGGGGGCCTTCAAGAGATACTTTATGGCACCGCCCGGTCCCGCCCCCGTGGTCGTCCGGCTCCTTGCGCGCGGCCAGTTCCGGGCCCGCAGCAGGCGCTACCTGCTCCTTGCCACGGTCTTCGCCATCGGCCTGTTCGGCTTCTTCGGTCTCGTCTCCGTCGTCGAAGGCACACGGGAGGCCATCACCGCGCCCCTTGCGGCGACCGTCTCGGGCGACCTGCGTGTCACCCGCGGCACGGCGGATCTCGGCGCCGGAAAAAGCTGGGACGATCCGAAAGCGGTGGCGCAAGAACTTCGCGGTGCCGGCGGGACCGTCTCCGTGCGCCTCGAATCGACCTTCATCACCGTGCGCGGCGAGAGCTTCGCCGACAACTCCGCGGGCCTCCTGGTCGGGATCGATCCCCAGGACCCGGAAGAGGCGGGTCGCATCGAGCGATACATGGAATGGGGCGAGCGGCTCTCGGGTCGGGAGGTCTTCGCCCCCGACACGGGGCGGGCCTACACCCCGATCCTCATCGGCAAGCCGACCGTCGGGCGGCTCAACCTCACCCTCCCCCAGGACGAATCGCCGGTCTTCAGTGACCCGCTCACCCTCACAAGCGGACACCTCCAGAGCGGCCCCGGCTCGTTGCCCATCACGTTGCAGGTGGTCGTCGTCGGCGTCTTCGACACAGGTCTTGAGCCTCTGGACAAGTTCACCGCCTTCGTCCCCATCGAGGCCGCTCGCCTGCTCCTTGGCCACAACGAGAAGGACGCGGTCGCGAACACCTTCGTCGTCTCCGGCGGCGACATCGAACGCGCGGCCGCCGTCGCCCACCGATTGGACCCCGAGACCGAGACCCGCACCTCGGAAGCGTTCGCCTTCGACTACATCGGCGGCGTGCTCGTCTTGGCCTATGCCGCCGGCGCCCTGACGCTCGCCGTCTTCCTTGCGGTGCTCCTGGTCTGGCTCGTCCACGAGACCGGCGTCCTTGTGCGCGGTGACGGACCCATCGTCTCGTCGCTGCGCGCGATCGGCATCCCGGTCCGTACCGTGGTCGCCGCATACACACTCCTCCTTGTCGGCTGCGTCCTCGCAGGCGCGCTCGCCGCCGGGCTCGTCACCGGGCTTCTGGGGCTCCTTGCACCACCCATCCCGGTGATGACTACCGAAGCACGGCTCACCATCCCCTGGGCGGTGCGCCCGCTCGCCTTCCTCCTCGTCGGTGTGGCGGTGGCGTTGGCGTCGGTCGCCTCCGTGTGGGCGACCGGACGGCGCCTGTCGCGGCTCAACATCCTCGACGGGATGCGGGGCGCATAGGACCTAGGGACAGACGTAGTCGCCGTTCTCGTCCCAATAGCAATCGGACGGTCCCTCTTCCCACTCGTCGTCGTGGACGTACGCCTCGTCTTCGTAATAGGTCTCGTCCCCGTACGGGCCGCCCATCATCCCCATGCCCATCCCGGCGCCCATCATCATCAGCGGGCCGGAGAGACCGGTGATGCCCAAGAGCGGTGAGACGGCGAGGTCACCCGAATATTCCTCGAGCCGTAGCACCGCCTCGCTGTTGATGGCCAAGAGGAGGTCCTCCGGCAGGTCGTAGGGAAGGTCATCCTCGAACGCGCCGTAGAAGGCACGGATCTGTTCCTCGTCGTAGGTCGTCGTGTAGGCGACCTGCGCGTGGACCGGCAGATAGGTACGGGTGTCGAGCCAGGTGGTGAAACTGGCGAGGTCATAGGAGCCGGAGCCGTAGGACGACCCGCTCGCCTCGAACCGCATCGTCTCGTGGACGCGGAACGTGTCGACATTGCCGAAGCCGACGTTGCGGGCGACGCGTTCCGTCACCTGGATGACGACCTCGAAGAGGAAGCCCGTGCCGGCGTCGTCGTAGGACGCGGTGAAGCGGAAGTCGTCACCGACATCGAGGGTCATGCCCCAGAGGCGCTCCATGAAGGCGAGGTACTCCTGGTCGGCCTCCATGTAGGGATCGGTCTCATACGATTCCTCCCGGAACGGCTCCTTCTCGTCGATGAACGGGTGCTCGACGTCCTCTGGTTCCCAGCCCATGCTCTTCGGATGTTCCGGGTCCCAGACGTGGACCGTGCCGTCGGCGAAGACGGAGCCGCCGCCACCCGTGCGGGAGAGCGCCCGATCGCGGAAGCCCATCAGCCAGGTGCCGTCGAGGCGGCTCTCGGCGTCGATGTCGAAACCGGTCTCGATCGTCTCGCCATCGGAATGGATGCGGCTGTCGGCGAACGCATCGAACAGACCCTTGATCTTGGTCTCGTAGTTGATGTCCGTGCTGCTGCCGCTTCTGGTCGTCGCGGCGCTGAACGTGCCGTCGGACGTGCCCGAGAAATCGCCCTTGGCGTACTCGACGCGGCCGGACTCGCCCAAGTCGACATCCTTGACATCGAACTTGAAGCCCGACGTGCCGGTGAGCGACCAGACCGCCGTGCCGGTCTCTGAAGTGTGGAGCGGGATCGGGGTACCATCGATCTCGAGCCAGGCCCGGCGCAGACCGAGCCGTTCCGCGAGCACCGCGCCGTCCTGTTCGATGACGAGGTCGCTCGTGATGTTGACCCGGTCGATGGTGACCACATCGCCCTCCGTGAGCGTGGACTTGGCGGTGAACTCGGAAAGCGGTCGCACGCGGTCCGTCCCTGTGTCATCGGTGTAACGCACCTGCAGGCCCACGACCGACGTGTCGCCGCCAGGATGGGTGTACTCGAAGCGGGTGCGGACGACATCCTCGAACCTCGTGTCCATGTCGTCGAAGGTGTTCTCGTCGAGGACGATGGAGACCTTGCGCGCAAGGACGCTCTGGGTCACCGGCCCGTCGTCGAAGAGTTGTGTCAGGCAACCCGAGAGCGGAACGGCCAGAAGGGCGAGCAGGATGACAAGGACGCGGAGCGACTTCATTGGATCCACCAGGCGACACCCGCAGACCGTCCTGGAAGGTGACCAGGGGGTGGACTCGGGACCGACTGGACTGAACCCAGCACATGCTTAACGTTATTGGTAAGACAGACGGACAGACAGGACCGGCGGCTCACGGCGCCGAAGGGCGAAGGGCCGAGGCCTCCCAGGCCGCAAAACGGACGGGACCGGCAGGGGTGTCGAGGCGGAGACGGCCGTCCGGCTCGAGCCCATCCAGTGTCCCTTCGACAAACCGCGCGGGCTTGTTCTCGGACGCCTCCACGACCACGACGACCGGTTCGCCACGGTAGGCGAGCCGCCTCTCGGCCAAGCGTATGATGGCCTGCGGGTCCAGCGCCGCGACATCGAGCATCGCACCGAAGCGGTCCAGGAACGTCGCCATGAACTGTTCCGTATGCGGGACGTCCGGGTCATACTGCACAAGGCTCCGTGCCGGGGGTTCTGTGGCCGGGAGCGCCACTTCCGGGACCGCCAGGTCGAGCCCGAGACCGACCACCGCCCAGGTCACCCGGGCACCTTCCGAGGCCGACTCGACGAGCACCCCGGCCGCCTTCCCTTCCGGCCGTTCGGCGTCCACCGCGCCGACGAGGAGGTCGTTCGGCCACTTGACCCAGACACGGAGCAGGAGGGCGAACCGGTCGATGGCCTCGGCGAGCGCCACGGTGGTGGCGAGCGGCAAGAGCGGAGCGACCTCAGGGGGTATGTCGCGCAGGACGATGGAACAATAGAGGCCCCCCTCCGGGCTGGTCCAGGTGTGACCACCGCGGCCGCGACCGCCGGTCTGACGACGTGCACCGACGACCAGCCCCGACGGGGCGTCGCTGCGCGCCCGCTCCTTGGCGACGTCGTTCGTCGACGTCACCGCATCCGACCATTCGAAGACCCAGACGCCCGGCACCCAGGACGCGCGGCTCACGCGTCCTCCTCGACCGCGAGCCCCTCCTCCTCGTCGTCCGCATCGCCACGCGCCTCCGGTTCCAGGGCACGGCGCAGCGTCCCGACCCACGGCACGCGCATCTCGACATGCTCCTGAAGTTCCAGGCCCCCCAGCATGCGCAGCACCTCGAGAAGGAGCAAGAGAAAACGCGGTGGGTCGCTCGCCGTCCACAGATCTCCGTCGCGGGCCGGGTCCGTGTGCGCCGAGAGTGCCGCGTCATAGCGGGCGCGTACGGCGGGTGGCAGATGGTTGACCACGACACGACGACCGACCGCGAGGCCCGCCTCAAGCAGCCACGCGACGCCGGCACCGGTCGCGACCAGATGTTGCAGGTCGTTGCGGGACGCCTTGATGTAGGCGAGGACCGCTTCCTCGTCCCGCGGGTCGGTGGCTCCAGGTTCCGGCGGCCCGATCGCCACCAGGACATCGAGCCCGGGGCGCTCGCGGTAGAGCGCATCGGGTCGTACACGGGCGCCGCCCCAGAGCCGTACGGCGTCGGGCTCGGCGGCAAGCCGCACGATGCGCACCTGGCGCGGGTCGCCCCGCAATGCGAACTCGGCCGACGCCTGGGCGGCGAGACGGTCCAGGAACGCGAGCGGGACCGGGTCGGTCCCCGAGACGAGCGGTACCCCGATCTGCATGAGGCGTCACTCCCGGAGGCCGCCCAAAGCCTTGTCGCTCCGTCCCTACGACGCCTGGAGGGTGCCCTCGAAGAGCGCGAGGACCTTCTCGAGCTCTTCTTCCGTGTTCCAATAGTGCGGTGAGAAGCGCACGCCCCCGCCGCGCAGGCTTGCGATGATGCCGTCTTTGGCGAGCCGTGCGTGGAGCGCCTTTGCGTCCGGTGTGGCGAGGTTGACGATCCCGGAACGTTTTTCGAGCGCCACCGGCGACGCGAGCCGGCCGTGGCGGACGAGCCCCCGCATGAGGCGCGTCGTGAGGTAGAGGATGCGCCGCTCGACGTCCTCGATGTCCGGCATGATGCGGAACGCCGCGTCGAGGCCCGCGATGACCGGGAAGTTCAGGTTGCCGATCTCGAAGCGGCGCGCAGAGCCTGCGAGGGTGACGTTGTCAGGGTCGTAGGTGTCGGTGTCCGCCAGGCTCCACCAACCCACATGGTCCGGGACCAGTGTGCGGGCGAGCTCCGGCCGGACATAGAGGAAGCCGACCCCGAACGGGGCCATCAACCATTTGTGGCCCCCGTTCGCGAAGAAATCGATGTGGTCCATGCGCGGAGGACAGAGAGCACCCAGGCCTTGGATGCCGTCCACCAGCATCAGCGCGCCATGGTCGTGCGCGATGCGGCCAAAGGCGTCGACATCATGCCGATAGCCGGTCTGGAAAGTGACCCAGGAGACCGCCACCAGCGTCGTGTCGCGGTCGACATGCTCCGCCATCCGCTCCGGTGTCACGCCGAGTCCGTCGTCGTCGGGTTCGACGACGCGCACCTCGACACCTTGTTTCCTGAGCGCGGTCCACGGCAGGAGGTTGGAAGGGAACTCGAGGGATGTGGTGACGACGTTCGCGCCTTCGAGATAGTCCAGGCTCCTCGCGACATGATTGATGCCCTCGCCCGTGTTCTTCATGAAGGCGATGCCGTCCGCTTCGACACCGAGATGCTGTCCGACGAGGGCACGTGTCGCGTCCACGTCGGCGCAGGCGTCATCGAAGACCAGGTCCCCGTCCCACGCCCGGCGCTGCATGCTCGCCGCGACCGCTTCCCGCACCGCGTCCGGAAGCGGGCTCGTCGCCGCCGTGTTCAGATAGGTGTGGCGATGCGCCGCGGGGATCGTGCGGCGGACGCGGTCGAACGGCTCGGGAAGGGCCACGGCGGGGCGAAAGAGGGGGGCGTCTAAGTCGTTGTGGGACCCATGATTTTTGGTCGGGCTCTCCTCGGGGATAGAAGCTCGCGAGTACTTTCGCCCATCCCCCCGGGCTGCTTAAATACTGTATCTGCTGTGCCGCGTTTTGAGGATGGAGATGCCAAGCGACGCTGCCCGGTCTACGAGTGCCTGACAATGGGGGACTCGCTAAAATCGGCTGCATGTAGCAACGCCAGATCGAAACTTGCCCAGGTAAATCATGCCAAAGAGCACTCTGCCATTCGGAAGCGAATTCTCACCCTCTCAAGTGGATCTTCAAAAAGTCCTTGAGCTGGCCGCCCAACACGACGGCGACTGGCGGGCATTCGAGGACGCCGTGCGAACCGAGTATTTTGAGAGCCACAAAACCAGCGTTAGAAATCAACGCAAACTCGCCAACAACACCAAACTTGGGATGCAAGCCTATGGCTTGATCGACAAGGAAGGACACCTGACCAAGCTCGGCAGAGAGCTTTACGAACTCCGCGAGGAGAAGAATCGTCTGCATGAGCGATTGGCACAGCACATCTTGCATCACCTACATGGTGTGAATCTTGTCCAGTGTGTGCTCGATATGCAGGTAGCGGGTGAGACTGTCACGCTCCAAAAGCTCCGGATTTGGCTCGACGAACGTGGAATACATTTCCCCAGAGGGGGGAAGCACCCTAGCATCATGAAGTTGTGGCTTCAAAAAGCTGGTGTCTTCTCCTCCGAGTGGCAAGTCGACATTGAGCGCTTTGAGAAACTGGCCGGCATTACGGAAGTGGAACTGGAAGCGCTGGCGGAATTGACGAGCGAACAGATCGCGTACGTGAAGACGTTGGTCAACATAGGTGAAGAAGGCCCGTTCCCGTCGAACGAAATCGAAAGATTGGCATCTGCAACATACGGCGTGGTCTTCAATGAGAAGAACCTACCCAAAGACATCCTATATCCTTTGGAAAAGATCGGTTATATTGAACTAGAACGTGGTACGAGACAGGCCGGACGTGGTGCCAAACCATTCCTTGTAAGCCGTACGCGGAAATTGGAGAAGGATGTCGTTCTACCTATCCTCGACCAGATCGAGAAGCAGGTGGCACCTGGTTTACGCCGTTTGCTCAGGAGGCCGCTGAGCGAAATTCTGCGTGAGTTGAAGTCCAAAGATCACCACAAAGGAGGTCTGGCGCTTGAGGCGTTGGCGTTCAAGTTGATGCGGCTGCTTGATATGAATTATGTGGCAACCCGTCTGCGGGGGGCCGAAACAGGTGGCGCTGAAGTAGATTTGATTTTCGAAGCAGAAAGACTCGTCTTTTCACGGTGGCAGATCCAGTGCAAGAACACAGCGAAGGTTAGTCTCGATGACGTAGCCAAAGAAGTCGGACTGACGCATTCCCTGAAGAGCAACGTGATAGTTATGGTTACAACAGGGGAAATTGGTCCGGAGGCCAAGAAGTTCGCCAATAAGGTCATGGGGGACACCAATCTTTGTATCGTTATGCTCAATGGTGCAGACCTTGAACGCATCAAAGATTCTCCTGCCACGATTGTCGACGCTTTTCATAGGGAAGCAATACACGCATCTAAACTGAAAGCGCTCCAAATGAAGGAGGACAAGGGATGACTCAAGCTCGCCTGACGAGGCCCCGAATGTACCATCGAACAAAATCGGGCCGAATCTACGTCGGCGATTCTCTCGATGTGCTCCGAACCCGGGTCAAAGACAAGAGCGTTAACCTGATCATGACGAGTCCACCGTTTGGGCTTGTCCGCAAAAAGGAATACGGGAATCCGCCGGCTGAGGAATATCTGGACTGGTTCCGCCCCTTCGCGAAAGAGTTTCGCCGGGTACTCGATGACCAAGGGAGTCTAGTCATCGATATCGGTGGTTCTTGGATTCCAGGTCAACCAACCCGTAGTCTGTACCACTTCAAACTTCTTATCATGCTCTGTGAGGAGTTTGGATTCCATCTTGCACAGGAGTTCTATTGGTGGAACCCGTCGAAACTTCCCACGCCGGCTGAGTGGGTCAATATCCGCCGGGTGCGTGTAAAGGATGCGGTGAACTGCGTATGGTGGCTTTCTCCATCGCCGTGGCCCCGTTCAGACAACAGACGGGTCCTTCAACCTTACAGCCAAAGCATGAAAGACCTCCTCGAAAACGGTTACAAGTCGATGAAGCGTCCTTCCGGTCATGAAATCAGTACCAAATTCGACCGCGACAATGGCGCTTCGATTCCACCTAACTTGATTGCTCTGGCGAATACTGAGAGCAACAGCTCATATTTACGGTATTGCAAGGAACAAGGAATTGAACCACATCCGGCTCGGTTTCCGGCCGACCTTCCTGAAATGTTCATCCGGATGCTCACAGATGTTGGCGACTTTGTTCTTGATCCGTTTGCAGGAAGCTGTGTGACCGGTGAGGTGAGTCACCGACTCAACCGTAAATGGCTCTGCGCTGAGTTGGTTGAAGATTATGTTCGCGGTGCCGTTGGCAGGTTCCCAACAGCCGGAAAGGGGGGGACGCAGAATGGACGAACTTACCAGGAAGGCAAGAACCAATACCAAATTTTCCGCCCGGGTGCATTATGGAATGGCTTCGACTATGAGCCATTACAGAAAGACGGTGGTCGGAAAAGACGCGTCTAGACAGAGTTCTATATCGTAGAAAGAACTACTTATTTGCCAACAAGGAGTCGCTGTCATGAATACAGCACTACGTTTCAACTAGCCGTCGTCATCGAGCTTCGCTCGCCGGCGCTCGATCTGCGCCTCGCGCTTCTCCAGGCGCCGCTTCCGACGCGTCTGCTCGCGCGCCCCGCGCTCGACGATGCGGTTCGTGCGCTCGCGACTCGCCTCCGGTTTGTCACTACCGAAGAACCGGATCTCCACCTCCGAAAGGGTCGTGTGGTAGACACGCTTGCGCCTGAGACCCTTTCGGCCCTCCTCGGCGAGCCCCGCAGCGCAGAGCGCCTCAAGATGCTTCACCAGGTCCGATTCCGGTGTCCCGACACGCTCGGACAGTTCGTCGACGGTGAGCGGTCCCGTCGCCGCCATGAGCTCCTTGAGGAGCGCCGCCCGGCGGGGCGAACTGAGGCTGAACGCCGTCTCGACGAGCCGGTCCTCCGCGGACCCGAGGGTCACCGCGCGCGGCACATCCTGTTCTCCCTTCGGCGTTCCGATCATGTTGCACCTGGGACAAGGGATGAAGAAGAAGAAGGAGAACGATTGAAAGGGACTATTCCTTGATGCGGTCGTCGTAGAGGCCCGAGTCGACCTCTTTCTGGACGTCACGCGGGTCCTTTCCCTCGATGGTGATGCCCATCGAGACACAGGTCCCCGCGACCTCCTTGACGCGCTGGCGGACACCTTTGCCCGCGAGGTCGCCGCCCTTCATTCGGGCGACTTTGGCGATGTCCTCGATCTTGAGGTCCGCGACCTTCTCGAGAAGCGAGCTGCCGGAGCCCTTCTGCACCTTCGCGATGTCCTTGAGGAGCGCGGAGGCGGGCGGGGTGCCGACCGTGATCTCGAAGCTCTTCGTCTTCGGATCGATGATGACCTTCACCGGGACCTTCATCCCGGCGAAATCCTTCGTCTTCTGGTTGATCTCGGTGACGACGGACATGATGTTGATGCCGGTCGGTCCGAGCGCGGGGCCAAGGGGCGGTCCGGCCGATGCCTTGCCGCCGTCAACGAGTACTTCGATGGTCTCTGCCATTTGGTTCACCTGCTCCCACCCCGCTCCGAACGGAGGGCGATACGCGCCGATGGGCGCCGGGGATGGAGGGCAAGGCGCGCTCAGCCCGGATGGGGTACTTAAAGGTTCAGTGCGGTTGGTGAGGGGCGTCCGGGGGCTTGCGGCCGGTCCGGCGGGTCGGCGACGCAGGTGGGAGACGTCGGTGCACGTCTAGAACAACGGCGAGAGGCCGCCGCCATAGCCCCCGCCTCCGGACGACCCGCAGGTCGGCGGTTGTCCCGCCGAATCATACAACAAGCAGCCGCCTTCGCTCTCGAAGAGCCGCAGACGTTCGCTGCGGATGTTGTAGATGACGAAGTTGCCCTCTTGTACCGTGGTGCACTCCGTGAACGAGATCGGCTGCTGGGTCTCGATGCCGAAGAGGTTGGTCTCGACCGTCACCGTCGAGTCGCCGGCGGCTCGGCATTCCTTGTCGATGACGGTCGCCTCGACGCCGAAATCGCCGAGGAAGAGACCTCCGCCGACCAGGCCGACCGTGCCGACGAGGAGGACGGCACCAAGGACGACCTTGCCCAAAGTGGTTCCGATGAACGCGGCGAGACCCATTCCGGACGCGACTAGAGCCGGCTGCTATTTGGACCCTACGGAGGCCGTGTGGGTGGAGAAGAAGACCCGGGTCCCGCATCCCCCGAGGCCGCGGAGGTATGCTGGTGTAGCGCGTGTGAGGTGAGGTGTGGACGCGTGTGAAGGACCGCAGAGGGGCGGGTCCCGGGTGTGCCACTTGCGTGACGACCCTTGGGTGCACCCTTCGCTATAAACCGGTTCTTGTGGTGGATTAGAATCGTCGCAAGACAGGCCTTTCTTCGGCTTGCCCCGGTGTTCCGCCGTCCTGTGGCAGGGTCAATCCTGCGCCTCGACGACCCGCATCAGGTTGGTGGAACCGGAGACGCCGATGTCACCCCCGGTGAGGACGACGAGGTCGCCGCTCGCGATGAGTCCTTTCTCGATGGCCGACCGGTTCGCCACCCGGGTCATGTCCTCGAGTGATTCGGCCTCGGCGACCAGCAGTGGGGTGACGCCCCAGACGAGGGCGAGCCGGCGCAGGACGTCGATGTGCGGTGATGCGCCGATGATCGGCACGTGCGGGCGATGCTTGGCGACACGCATGGCGGTGAGGCCCGAGCGGGTGAAGGCGATGATGCAGCGCGCCTCCAACTCTTCCGCGGTCACCGCGCAAGCGAGCGCGATGGCGTCCGCCACGCTCCCTTCCATGCGGGCGCGGTGCTCGTGCGCCTCGAGTCGGCCGGAGGCGAGCGCCTCTTCGGTCTCGGTGATGATGCGTGCCATCATCTTGACCACCGCGACCGGGTCGTGCCCGATGGCGGTCTCGCCGGAGAGCAGCACACTCTGCGTGCCGTCAAGGATGGCGTTCGCCACATCGGACGCCTCGGCGCGTGTCGGGCGCGGGTTGTGCACCATCGATTCGAGCATCTGGGTCGCCGTCATGCCGACCTTGCCGATGTGGGTGCAGGTGTTCAGGATCTCCTTCTGCGCGATGGGGACCTTCTCGGGGGGGAGGGCGATGCCGAGGTCGCCGCGCGCGACCAGCACGCCGTCCGACGCCTCGACGATGGCGGTGAGGTCCGACAACGCCTCGTCGCGCTCCACTTTGGCGTAGACGAAGGCGGAGGAACCGAGTTCTTCCAGCGCGCCTCTTGCCGCGATGACCTCGTCGCCCGAGCGCACGAACGACAACGCGACCGCGTCGACGCCGAGCCCGACACCGAACGCGAGGTCGTTGCGGTCCTTGTCGGTCAGCCCGCCCGGAAGCGGCAATCGTGAGGCGGTGATGCCCGCGCCTTGCCGCACGGTGCCGCCGGATTCGACCACCGCGACAAGGGCGTCTTCCTCACGGCGGACGATGCGCAGAAGGACGTCGCCGTCACCGAGCGTCGCCTGGGTGTCGACCTTGGCGTGCTGGACGAGTCGTTCGTCGTCCACTGGGAGGCGCTCGGCGCTTCCGGTCCCGCCATGCGCGTCCAGGCGCAACTCCCGCCCCGCCTTCAGTTCCACCTTGCCGTCGGGGAGACGTCCGACGCGGATCTTCGTGCCCTGGAGGTCCTGCACCACCGCGACGACACGACCGGTCTCCTTCTCTGCCGCGCGCACCATGCGGAACGCCTTCTCGTGCTCCTCGTGCGTTCCATGGCTGAAGTTGAGCCGGAAACCGTCCGTTCCGGCCTCGATGAGCCTGCGGATGGTCTCGGGGTCGGAGCTCGCGGGGCCGAGCGTGGCGACGATCTTGGTGCGACGCACAGCGCCCGGCAAGAGCAAGGGGTCCATAAGAGGACCGAACGGGGAACCCATAGAACATGGACTCAGAGGTCGGTCGTGCCCTCGTAGGGGACATCGGGGAGGGGGCCGAGCGGGGTGAGCCCATGGTGCGGTGAGCCGTCGGTGGTGGCGCGCAGGTAGACGCCGTCGTCGGTGAAACCAAGGCGCCGGTAGTAGGGTTTGACACCGATCCCGGCGATGACGAAAAGCCGTTCCGTGCCCCACTCCTCGTGGGTGATGCGCGCCGCCTCGATGCAGAGCCGGGTACCGAGGCCGCGGTGCTGGGCGCGGCCCGCTTCCGTCCCCACGGGGACCACTTGGCCGGGGACCTTGACCTCGCGCACCATGGCATCGCCCGGTCGCAGCTCGGGGCGGTGCGGCGCGTGCAACCGGCGCAGGCGCAGATAGCCGAAGATGGCGTCGTCGGCCTCGTCCTCGACCGAGAGGAACCGCTCCTCGCCGCCCGAGGCCTCATAGCGGAGGTCGCGCAGGACGAGCCGGCCCGCCTGGTAGGCGTCCTTGACCATGGCATGGTGCGGACCCGCGTCACGTCGCAGGTGGCCGACCTCACGACAGCGGACGCAACGACAATGCTCCCCCATCTCTTCGAGCACCTTGTGGGCCAGTTGACGCACGTTCGACTTGTCCACACCACCCTGGATGAGCGTGGTGGGGATGTCGCGGTCGACCCGTTGCACGCGCACATAGGGCGGGAGCGCCATCTTGATGCGGGCGATGACACGCGCCGCCTCGTCGGTCCCGAGTGCTTGGTAGCGCCCCGCGTCGTGCATGACGGCAAGCGGCGTCCCCGGCATCACAAGCGTCGGGTAGACCTTGAGCATGTCCGGCCGGTATTCGGGGTCGGAAAACAGCGCGTGGCCCGAGGCGACGTCCTTCTCCGGGTCGGAACCGGGTAGGCCCGGCATGAGGTGGTGGCACACCTTGAAGCCGGCGTCCTTGGCGCGGCGGGTGCTGTCCTTCGATTCCTGCGTGTCGTGGCCGCGGTTGGTGCGCCGCAGGATCTCGTCGTCGACGGTCTGGATGCCGAGCTCGACGCGCGTCGCGCCATAATTGAGCGCGATGTCGATGTGCTCCTCTTTCCACCAATCGGGTTTCGTCTCGACGGTGAGGCCGATGCACCGTGCGGGCGCGGTCTCGTTGCGCTGTTTCGTCTCGTCGAGGGTGAGCGGTCCGGGGCGTGCGCCGATGGTCGGGTCCCAGCCGAGCGCTGCGTCGTTCATGGCGTCCATGGCGCGTTTGACGAACCATTCCTGGTAATCGAGGTCGCGCGCCGTGAACGTGCCGCCCTGGATGATGAGGTCGACCTTGTCGATGTCGTGTCCGGTCGCCTTGAGCGCATCGAGCCGTGACGCCGTCTGTGCATAAGGATCGAACGCGTGGGCGCGGGCGCGCAGGGCGGCCGGTTCCTCCCCCGTATAGGATTGGGCGCTCCCGACATCGGGGCCGCCGGGGCAGAAGACGCAGGTGCCGTGGGGACACGACTCGGGGCTCGACTGGATGGTGACGATGGCGACACCCGAGAGCGTCCGGGTCGCCTTCTTGCGCAGGAGATCACGATGGCGCAGGCGCGCGTCCTCAGGGAGGGCGGCGAGCAGGTCGGCATCGCTCGGCACCTTGGAAAGGCGGTGCTGACGGGCGAGCCGGATCTTGAACCGGTGCAACGACTCCTTGTCGACGAGGAGACCCGAATCGAGCGCATCGAGCACCTCGACGACCACGGCGGGCGGCAGGTGCACCTGTCTCGGCCCCTCGAGGACGGGGCGGGGCACATGCAGGCCCGGGCGCCGCGGCTTGATGGGCGGGGTGTCGGGACGCGCCGCAGGGGTGTTCGCCACGGGCGCCGATGCCGGCCCGTCCCATTTCAGGCTTGCGGGGCCAAACGGGTCGTGGTGGCATGGAAGGGGAGAACGGTCGGTCGCCCCTTTCCCGGCTTTTGTCGTTTTCCCGGGGCTTCCCGCCTCCACCTGTCCCCCCTGGGTCGACATCCTCAAATCCCCACCCCGTCTGAGTCGTATCTGATGGGCTTTCCCACCGGCGATGACCTCGCCAACGCCAAGATGTGGATGAACGGCAAGATCATCCCGTGGGCCGACGCCAAGGTGCATGTGCTCACCCACGCGCTCCATTACGGCTCCGGCGTCTTCGAGGGCATCCGCGCCTACGCCACAGAGGACGGCCCCGCCATCTTCCGGCTCGACGACCACATGGAACGCTTCCTGCTCTCCGGCAAGGTCTACGGTATGGAATACCCGCACACGCGGGAAGAGCTCAGCGAGGCGTGCAAGGCGGTCGTGCGCGAGAACGGCCTCGCCTCGGCCTACATCCGTCCCATCGCCTACTACGGCTATGGCCGCCTCGGCGTGCACCCGTCGGGGCTGCCCATCGAGGTCGCCGTGGGTGCCTGGGAGTGGGGTTCCTATCTGGGTGACGAAGCGCTGGAAAAAGGCGTCCGCGTCGCGCTCTCGCCGTGGCGCCGCATCCCGCCGGACGCGCTTCCGGTCTCCGCCAAGGCGTGCGGACAATACCTTTCCAGTATCCTCGGCACGATGAGCGTCAAGAAGAACGGCTTCCACGAAGCGCTCTTTTTGGACCACAACGGCAACGTGTCGGAAGGCTCCGGGGAGAACATCTTCATCATCAAGGACAACGTCATATTGACACCGCACACCGGCTCCAGCATCCTTGAAGGCATCACCCGCGACTCGGTCATGACCATCGCACGCGACCTCGGCTACGAAGTGCGCGAGAAGACGCTTGTGATGGGCGACGTGTTCGGTGCCGACGAGGCGTTCTTCACCGGCACCGCCGCCGAGGTCACCCCGATCCGCGAAGTGGAATACCGCACCATCGGGAGCGGAGAGCCGGGACCGGTCACCCGAGAGATCCAGACCGTCTACCTCGACGCCGTGCGCGGACGCCGCCCCGAATACGCCTCCTGGCTGACCCGTGTCGCGCCGCGCACCAAGACGGTGGAAGAGGCCGCCTGAGCGGTCACCGGGGGACAAAAAAGCCAAATCCGAGGAACGCGGAACGGGATGTGGAGAGCGGCATGTCGCCACGTGACGCCCGCCGAGACCAGTGGGTCCGCATCGCTGAGCACGAACTCGTCGTCCTCTCGATGGTCCTCCTGGTCGTCGTGCTCCTCTTCCTCCTCACTTGATCTCACGCATCGATCGTGAGCGTCTCGGTCCGCGCCGCCGCACGGACGAGCCGGTCGAGTCTGTCCAGGAGCGCCCTCGGGTCTTCGGCGATGAGACGCACCATCGGCTCCTTGCCAGGGCCGCCGTCGTCCGCGACGAGGTCGACCGGCGCATGGTCCATGACGGTGCGCGTGCCCCATTCGACGCTCGAACGCGCCTCCTCCGGCTCGTCACCGCGCAAGAACGATCCGACCTTCAGCCCTGCTTGTTCCGCGGCCCGGAAGACCTCGGGCAGGTGGCGCAGGTTGAGCGCGCACGCCGAGCGACGCGTGGCGGTCGCCGCGGCGAGGGCGACGCGGGCGACATGACCCGACGCACCTAGACGTGCGGCCATGGGCGCGTGCACGCGGCCGTCCATGATGCGGATGCGACCGACGAGCGCCGCCACCTCCGATTCGCGTTCCGCACCGCGCGGGGCGTAGGCGACGTTCGCGCCGCACTCCGCCACCCAACCCGACGGGAGGGTGGCGACCAGGTCAGGGAGGATCGCTTCGAGGTGACGCGCCGGCTCCGGTGCGTCGCCGTCCGAGGCGAGCGGGAACGCATGCAACGCCGACAACCGGTGGCCACGGACCGGGACGGCGGTACGGCGCAAGCGTTCCAGGTCGCCCACGGCGAGGGTCACGGCGCGGGACACGTCGACATCGAGCGCAAGATATGCGGCGAGGCGCGACGTCAGGGCGCAGCCGGTTCCGTGCACCTCGAGCGCATCGCGCGGATGTGGATGACGCACCTCGGTCCCGTCGCTGAGGAAGAGGTCCAGGACGCGCCCGTCCCCGTCGGGGACCCCGGTCACGAGGACCGACCTGCATCCTCTTTCGAGAAGCGTGCGCGCCGCCGCTTCGGCCTCTTCCACTGTCGCGACCTCTTCGCCGGTGAGCGTGGAGAGCTCGTCCAGGTTCGGCGTGATGCAGGTCGCGTACGGCACCAGGTGCTCGGCGATGGCGGCGACCACCGCATCGCGGGGGTCCTCCGCGTTCGGCCCGGCAGCGCTCGGTGTCCCCACCGGGTCGACGACGAGATGGAATCCATGTCCCGCCGCGCGCAACTGCTCCAAGGCGCGCGCCACGATGCCGACCTGCTCCGGGCCGGCGAAGAGGCCCGTCTTCACGACACGCGGCGGACCTGTGGTGAACGCCGCCTCGATGGCCGCGCCGAAGGTCGGCGCACCGACCGCCTCCATGCCGGTGAACGCATCGAGCGTCTGGACCGTACTGGCGGTCGCGACCGGGAGACAATGGATCCCGAGGTCGGCCAGATGGAGGGCGTCGGCGGTGATCCCGGCGCCGCCGGTCGGGTCCAGGCCACCGATCGCAAGGACGGTGCGCATGGGCGGCGGAACGGTGGTGACGGGAAAAAGTTGCGCACCCGAGGGGACTATACCGCGAGGAGCGGGTCCAGCTCGCCCTTCCGTTCCAGGTCGGCGAGGTCGTCATATCCACCGACATGGCGGTCGCCGATGAAGATCTGGGGCACCGTCATCCGGCCGCCGGCGCGCTCGACCATCTCCGCCCGGCGCTCCATGTCCTGCGTGACATCGATCTCCTCCAATTCGACGCCCTTGTCTTTCAAGAGCGACTTGGCGCGCACGCAATAGGAACAAGAGCGGGTGACGTAGATCTGGACCTTCGACATCTGGAGAAGGGGTCCAGGCGCGAAGACAAATAATGAGCGGTCAGGGCAGCAGCCTTCCGCGGTCCTCCTGTCTGCCCCGGTATCCCTTGTCAGCCTTGTCCCGCCGAAAAGACTTGATACGCTCCCCCTCTCTCCCACCCGTGTCCCTCACCGTGAGCCTCCCGCGCACCCAAGGACTGGTCCTCCCCGGGTCGGACCGCGAGACCGCCACCATATGGGTCGAAGTGACCCGTGGCCCCCTCGTCGAATCGCGGCACGAAGTGCACGGCATGCTCTGGGTCGGCGACGACGGCCCTGACGCAGGACACCTTTCCGCTTCATGGGGCGACCCGTCGTTCGTCACCTATCTGCGCAGCTCGCTCAAACCCATCCAGGTGCTGCCGCTTCTTATCGACAAGGTCGCCGCCGAGAAAGGACTCACCGACGACGAGGTGGCCATCGCCATCGGCTCCCACTCCGGGCAAGACACCCACGTCGAAGCGGTCCGTTCCCTCATGGCGAAGACCGGCGTCACCGAGCCGATGCTGCAATGCGGCCGCCACCCGCCGTTCCACAAAGAGACCCGGAAAAGGCTCGCTGGTGCGCACACCGTCCTGCACAACAACTGCTCCGGCAAGCACGCCGCCATGGTCGCCTGGGCCCTCGCCCACGGACACGACCCCGACGGCTACCTCTTGCCCGACCACCCTGTGCAGCGCCGCATCATCGTCCTCACCGCCATGCTCTCCGGCATCCCCGAAGAGAACCTTGCCATCGGCGTCGACGGCTGCGGCGTGCCGACCATCGGGATGCCGCTCTGGGCGATGGCGCGCCTGTTCTGGCTGCTTGCCGACCCGCAAAGGTTCACCGAGACCGACGCCGCGGGCTCCGTGCATCCGGACGAACATGCCCACATCGTCTCCGCCCTCGGACGTGCCCGCGACTGCATGATGACCCGACCGTTCATGATCGGCGGCGAAGAACGACCTGACACCGACCTCACCGAGGTGACCGGTGGCCGGCTCATCGCCAAAGCGGGCGCCGAAGGACTCTGGTGCGGCGCCGACGTCGCCACCGGCACCGGGTTCGCGTTCAAGGCCGCCGACGGCAACTTCCGCGCCGTCGTCCCTGCCGCGCTCGAAGCGCTCCTGTCCGCAGGGCTCCTTTCCGTGGATGAAGCGGTACGGCTCGAGAAGCATCGCATCCCCAATGTCGAGAACCATACCGGTGACGTCGTGGGCCGGGTGTTCGCGGTGCTGCCGGAGCCTTGAGCGGCCCGATTATTCCGCGTATCCGTCCAGGAACGCGCGGTGCCCCCGGATGGTCAGGACCGGCCAGCCCTTGCCGCGGGCGCGGAAGCGCATCGCCTGGTCGGCGGTGGCGAGCGCGACCCGGAAGCCTTCCTGCTCGAGGCGCCGGCACGCCTGGATGACCGCGTCGTCGCCTTTGCCCCCGATCTTGTATTCGTCGAAACGGACGACATAGGCGAGCGCGGCCTTGGCGTTGCGGCGCGAGGCGCCCTTGCCTTCTGCGGCCAGATGCGCGAGCTCGTTCACGACGGGGGACGGGACGACCAAGCGGGCGCCCGGGAGCAGTCGCTCGGTCTCCTTCTGGACGTCGAGCCCTTTTTCGAACGGCAACAAGACGACGCTCGTGTCGAGGATGACGACATCGGGCGGCGGCACGCGCATCACCCCTTGATGGTGCCGTTGCCGATGAGGCGCCAGCGACCACCGACACGCCGCGAGATCGCGACCCGTTGTCCGGGCTTCGCGACCACCGGCAGCTTGAGGTTCATCTCGGCCACCTGTTCGCGCGCCGAGGTGACGATACCGACCGTGGTGGCGGTGGCGACGGTGAGCATGAGCGGCTCACGGGTCTTCACGGGTTCGACGACGACATCACCACCGACCCCGACCACCTTGTCAAGCAGGTTGAGGTCGAGCGTGAAGTCCTCCCAGGTGGGGGGAAGCTTGCCGGGCTTGCCGACGACCCGGCCCGTGAGGTTGTCCGTCTTGGTGAGCGCCGGGTCCAATCCGGTACCGATCGCGACCAGTCCACCAGGCCCCGCCTTCTTCACGGGGAGCGAACCGCAATAGAGGCTGCGGATGGTGGTGACGATGGGGTCGATCTTCGCCTTGCCCTTCTCCTCGATCATCCGGCCGGGGGCGATCTCGATCTCGTCGCCGACCTGGAACTCGCCCTGGATGAGCGAACCGCCCACGATACCGCCCTCGATCTCGCTCGGGGTGGCACCCGGCTTGTTGATGTCGAAGGAGCGCGCCGTGTACATGACCGGGTCCTTCTTCGGGTCGCGCTCGGGTGTCGCGATCGTGTCCTCGATGGCCGCGATGAGCGTGTCGATGTTGACCGTGTGATGGGCGCTGATGGGGATGATGGGCGCGCCTTCGGCGACCGTCCCCTCCGTGAAGCGGACCACTTCGTCATGGTTCTCGCGCGCCCGCTCGGGCGACACGAGGTCGACCTTGTTCTGGACGATGACGATGTTCTTGGCCCCCACCGTGTCGAGCGCCATGAGGTGCTCCTTGGTCTGCGGTTGTGGACACTTCTCGTTCGCGGCGACAAGGAGCAGGGCGCCGTCCATGATGGCGGCCCCGGAGAGCATGATGGCCATGAGGGTCTCGTGGCCGGGCGAGTCGACGAAGCTCACCGCGCGCAGGAACTCGTTCTTCGCCTTCCCCGTCTTCGGCTCCGTCGTGAAGCACTCCGGTTCCGGGGTGTCCGGTCGCTTGTAGAACGCGGTGTCGGCGTAGCCGAGCTTGATGGAGATGCCGCGCTTGACCTCCTCCGAGTGCTCGTCCGTCCACTTGCCGGAGAGCGCCTTCGTGAGCGTCGTCTTCCCGTGGTCGACGTGGCCGACAAGGCCGATGTTGACTTCCGGTTGCTTCGGGAGCTTCGCCATGAGATCACTAGGGACCTGAGGGGTTCCCGGATTGGGCCGCCGTTTATGAAGGGTCCGGTGGAGGGGCCGGGCGGCCGAACGATCGGGTCCGGAAAAAGGGGAGGAGCGGGAAATTCGGGTCGGGAGACCTACTGTGGCGCTATTCCTTCTTCTCTTGCTCGGCAAGGATCGCGTCGATGGGCTTCGACCCCGCCTTCGTGACGGCCATGTTGATCTGCAGGACGTCGAGGGAGACGGTGTTGCCGCGCACCGTCTTGCGGCGGCGCATGCCGGCCTTCTTGGGCCGGAAGCCGGTCGACGTCGAGATGAGGATCCGCTTGCGCTGGATGCCGTCGAGGTCGCGGCGCATGACGAATCCGTCCTTGTCGGAACCGCCGGTGATCTTGAGCTTGTAGCCGGGGAGCGACACGAAGAGCCCGTCGACCTCTTCACCGATGCGCTTGCCGACCAGCGAGTTGGCGTGGTGCCCGCTCACATTGACCTGATAGGACTTGCCGTCCGCGTTCGAGACGTTGACCTTGAATTCTGCCATGGATGGGCCTCCCGTCGCCCTGGAAGGGGCGTAGCCCGCCGAGAAAGGGTCCTCTTTATAAGGGTTCGGGCGGAGCGATGAAGGGGATGGAACCAGGGTCTGCGGCTGGGGTGGATAAGCTCTGCGGTGGGAGGCGAGGGGGCCTGACGTGTGTGAGAAGGGGGCACCCTCTTTCGGTCGGGTGTCGTGGGTACGGCGGCTTACCGGATCCTTCGGCCACCTGACGTTCCAACGTTCTCGCCAGTCGCCTTATCCCCGCTGCATCGATGGCTGGTGTGGTAGCGTGATGACGACAAGACCCGTACTCCTGGCCCTTCTTGTGTCCTCCCTTCTCTTCTCCGGCTGCATGGACGTCTCCGACGCCGACTGGTCCGACCATGACGACGACCGCTCCCATGAGGATCATCGTGAGCGTCATCACGGCAGCGAGTCCGACCACGACCATTCCCACACCCACGACCGGGACGGGTTCTGCGCCCCGGGGGGCATCGAGGACGAAGACGTCCAGACCGCTTACGGGGACGCCGACACCCGCTGGAACAACCTGCTCAACGGAGAAGAGGACACCCGGCGCACGTTCGATGTCGCCGCGCGCACCGATTCGCTCCGCGTGTCGCTCCTTTTCGACCTGCACGGGGAGGTGGACATGCGCTTGCGCGACCCGCTCGGCCGCAGCGTCGCCGCCACCCACTTCGACGGCCACAAGGAACAACAGGAAGACCACTGGTACGCGGTCGACGACCCGTTCCCGGGCCGCTGGACCCTGGATATCGAGCTCACGGCGCGCGGTGGCTACGCGGTCGGCGTCTACCGCTGACTACGGCGAACCGGCCGGTGTGTCCGCCTGCGGCGCGTCCTCCATCAGCAGGTCCGCCGAACTGAAGCCATAGAGGTCCTTCACACCCTGGATGCGCGCCGCCATCAAGGGGTAGAGCGCATCGGGCCGATCGTAGACGGTGACGTTCGGATGGCCACGGACATCGGGCCGGTCGTTCCACGGCCGGTCCGGTACGAAGACCTGGCTCCCGGTCGCGACCGCCCGCAACACCTGGTGCGCAGAATCCTCCACCAGGATGTCCAGCCCGAGCTTGGAACCGCGGCCGAAGCGCAGTTCGTCGAAGACGAGGCCGTGCCGGTCGAGCCAGGTGGCGACGACGGCCGCCGAGGACGGGGTGCGCGCGGTGGCAAGGACGACGCGATGGCCATCGCGGCGAAGCCGGCGCACCGTCTGCACCATGACCGGGTCGATGGGTCCGACATCGGCGTGCGCTCCATGGTCATGGCACGCCTGGTGGACGACCCGACGCACATCGCTCTCGGTCAACCCCGCGGCGACGATCTCGGGCAACCGGACGTACTCCCAATCGGTCCGCTTGGCTCGCCGGACATCGACGCCATGGGCCTCGAGGAGGCGGTACGCGAAGACCGGGAAGAACTCCAACAGGACATCGTCGAGGTCGAAGCCGATGAGGCGCGGCTCGGGCCCTTTCGTTCTCTGGTGCATCCCAAGCCTGAGTCGCTCTTCCTGCATCTAAGCGCTTCGGTCCATGGTTCGACCGCGGGGCTTCCTGTCGGTCCCGATCAGGGTTCCGCACCGTCGCCCTCGACGATCCAGCCTTCCTCGTAGCCGCCCCGGGTCTTCCATCGTCCCGACTTGAGCGCCTGCAACGTGCTCTTGTCCCAACCCCGCTCGCGGATGAACGCCTCGGTCGCCTCCAGGAGGTCCACCACCGATTCCTCTTCGCGGGTGCGGTCGGCCATGCGCAACCGCCGCCCCACCTCCTCGATCTTGTTCTTCAAGACCAGCGGCCGTTCGTCCTTCTCGACACGCCGGAAGCGCAGGTCGTGGCCCTTCTCCTTCAGGATGCGGGGCACCGCGTCGCGCACCATGCGCTGACCGAACGGTTTGATGCCGGCCGCCCAATCGACGATCTCCTTCATGATGTCCTCCCAACCCATCTCGTCGGCGGGCAGGAAACGGTCGGCGGCACCGAGGAGCATGAGCGACACCGCACCCTCGGGGCCTTGCGTGCGGAAATCGGTGCGCAGGGCGAAGACCGGTCGACGCTCGGCGTAGGCCCAACCGATCTCGAACGCGGTGCCGGCGTCGGTGTCCGGCCCGTCGAGCAGGCAGACCAAGGCATCGGCACGTTCCAAGCCCTTCATGTCGGCGAGGAAGATACGCGTGCGCCGCTCCGCCGCGTCCTCGGCGCCGTCCGGACCCCGCGCGGCCCCTACATCGTCCCCGTCGCGGTGGGGCAGGAACGGGTTGTGCCCCGCTTCGCGGAGCGCGGCGTCGATGCGCTCAAGGACCTCCCGGTCCTGCTTCGTAAAAAGGGGCCCGGCGATGTAGATGCGCGCCATCCGGCGCCGGGGAACGCGCGATGGGGGATATGGGTGTCGCTCCGCGGCGGTCATTCCTTGTCCCGCGACAGGACGCCGAGGAGGACAGACAGGGCGTCGAAGAAGAGCGAGACCGCGAAAAGCGCGAGGGCGGCCGAGGTGGCGACGGCGAAGGCGACGACGATCCAATAGCCGAGCGGACCCACCTCGTCCATCCAGTGCACGCTCAGCCAGACGAAGAGCGCGAGCGCCGCCTCGAGCAGCACGAGGAGGACGAGCACCTTGGCGGCGTCGCCGCGGGACTGGGGCAGACGTGCGGCACGTCCGGACGGTGCGGTGTTCGTTTCGGTCATCTCATGCCTCCGGACCGTCGCCCATCACCGGGTCGCGCCAATCGGTGCCGACCGTGCGGATGCCGAGTTTGGGAACGATGGGCATGTGGCGTTTGTGCTGTGTCGCCCTGCGCAGGCGTTCGATGCGATGCACCTCGTCGAGCGGGACACCGGCATCTTCGGCGATGCGTTCGAACGGCAGGTCGACCTCGATGCCGAGGAGCACCTGGTCCAGGGTGTCGTAGGTCATGCCGAGCTCGTCCTCGTCGGTCTGGCCTTCCCACAACCCCGCACTCGGCGTTTTGTCGACGATCTTGCTTGGGACACCGAGGTGGACCGCCAGTTCCTGCACCTGTGTCTTGTAGAGGTCGCCGAGGGGTTGCAGGTCGACACCGCCGTCGCCGTATTTCGTGAAATACCCGGTGAGGAGCTCGGACTTGTTGCCGGTGCCCATGACGATCGCGCCGCGGTCTTGCGCCTCGGCGAAAAGCAGGACCATGCGAAGACGCGGGAGGATGTTCTGCGCCACCTGGCGTGGAGGCTCTTTGCCGAGGGCGGCATGGGTGGCATCGGTCATGGGGTCGATGGGGTGCTCCGTGAGGGTGAGCCCGAGGTGCTCCGCCATCCGCTTCGCGTCTTTGCGGTCGGCCTCACTGCTCGTCGCCGCCGGCAGGAAGAACGGATGCACACGCTCCGCGCCGAGGGCGCGGACGGCGAGGGTCGCGCCGACCGCCGAGTCGAGTCCACCCGACAGGCCGAGGACGACACCGCGCGCGCCGGCGCTCTCGACATAGTCGCGGATGAAGCGGACCAGGGTGCGTTCGGTCGCCTCCGTGTCGAGCTTGACGTTCAGGCCCATCTGCAGGGCGCGGGACCGGGTCCGGGTCCATAAAAGGAGGGGATGGCGCCAAGGGACAGACTGACGGTCGCGGACAGCCCTTTTAACACGCCGTCCGCTCCCGGCCTCCGTGCGCACCACGCTCGCGTCCATCCGGCCCCGACTCGGCGACAAGGAGGCCAACCTCGACCAGATGGGGACGGTCGTCCGTGAGGCGGCGGGCGACCTCGTCGTCTTCCCCGAGATGGCGCTCACCGGTTACCTCGTCCTCGACCGCGTGCACCGGCTTGCTGAGGGCCTCGACGGTCCATCGGTGTCACGTGTCAAAAAGTGGGCGGAAGAGACCGGGAAATGGGTGATCTTCGGCATGCCCCGCGCGGACGCCACCCGGCCGGGGCTGGTCTACAACTCGGCCGTCCTCGTCGGTGCCGACGAGTCGGTCCAGCATTACGACAAACGCCAACTCTCCACGTTCGATCCGTTCCTCGACGGTCTCTTCTTCACACCGGGTGTCCGTTCCGGCCTGATGGAGACCCCTTGGGGCCGGCTCGGCGTGTCCATCTGCTACGACGTCTTCTTCCCCGAACTGCACAAGGCGCTCGCCCTCAAAGGGGCGGACGTGCTGGTCAATATCTCGGCGAGCCCGGGGACGTCCAGGCGCTTCTTCGAAGCGGTCTTCGCCGCGCGCGCCATCGAATGCACACTGCCCCTCGTCTACGCCAACTTCGGCGGCACCCAGGAATCGCTCGTCTTCTGGGGCGGCAACCAATACTGGTCCCCCCGTGGTGTCCTGAAAGAACGTGGGGTGTATGACGCACCGCATGTCCTGGAGGTCGTGGTGGACCTTGAAGAGACCGCGGCGGCGAGGCCCCACCGGCCGGTGCTGCGCGATACCGTCCGGCGCTCTGTCCAAGACCTTCTCGACGCCTGCGAACGTTGATCAGGCGACGGCTTCCTCTTCCGGCGTGCCCTTGTCGCGGTCCGGACGCGACGCCTTCGGCAGTTCCGCCGGGTCGAGCTCGCCGGTCGGGACGGCGGCCTGCCATAGGCGCTCGAAGTGGTCCTTGGCCTCGACGACGACGCCGGGGAGCGTGGAATAGAACGTCAGGCTGCCGACCTCGAACGGGTCCTCCGCTCCCGGGTCCATCCGGTGTGTGCGGATCACGCGGTCGCCGAAGACGATGAAGTTGCCCGGGACCGAGTCGAGGTGACGCAACTCGATGTTCGGCCGGTCTGTGACCGCCTTGAGGATCTCCTGTGTCACGCGGGTGACGAGCCGGATGCGGACCTCACGCTGCTCCATGTTGGCGCGGAACGAAGGGTCGGCCATGGAGGCCATCCCCCGCAGGAGCATCGACCCGTCCGTCACCGCCATGATCTCCTTCGCCTGCATGAGCCCGAGCATCAAGAGCTCGCGATGTTCCGTCGGGTCCTGGAGGACCCGCATCTCCGGGAACGGCTGGTCCGCCTCGAGCGCGAGCCGTGCGGTGTGGAACTCCTGGCTGCGCTCCTTGGCGCGCTCGATGAGCTCGGTCGCAAGCTGCAGGAAGACCGGATTGTCGGTCCAGACCCCGACATCGTCGCCCTGGGTCGTGGACTCCGTGTCCGGGATGACATGCGTGAAGAAGACCTGCTTGTCGTCGACCAATTTGATGATGACGTTGCGCGGAGAACCGGTGGTGACCCGGATCGCGCGACCGAGACGCTCGAAGAGGCTTTTTACGGCCGGGATGTTCTTCTTTGTGAGCGGTGTGAAGATCTCGAACCGCACCGCCTCCAGGTCCGGGTAGTCGCCGAGCATGTCAGAGGCGAGCATCCGCGCGGGCGTGCTCGGGGTGCATACCACCTTGACGCTCCCTTTCGCGTCCCGGTTCATGCGGCTGTGCTGTTGGAGCACGGCACGCCGGCCCTTGTAGATCCGGAACGAGCCGCCCTGAAGGTCGTCCTCGGAGAGGGTGGCCTTGATCTGGAACTCATCAGCGAGCCGTGGCATGCTCGCCTTCAGGTCCCTCCGTTTCGATTCCAGTTCGGAGGCGAGCAGGTCGAGGTACCGTGTGACCGGACGCGCCTCGAAGACGATCGGGTCCTCAAGGACGATCTCGACGAGCCCTTTCTCGTTCAACTCCTCGACGACCGAATAGACCTTGTTCCGTGGCACACCGGAGAGCTTGTTGAGGGCGCTCGCGGTCGCACGGCCGAGTTCCAGGAGGGCCAGGTACGCCTTGGCCTGGTTCTCCGTCAATCCGAACGATTGGAGCGTCGAGACGCGCTCTTCCGGTGTCGTGTTCGAGTGCAATCCCGGCTCCACCTGTTTCTTGCCGATTGTCTTCTTGCATAAAAGGATTGTTTGCTTGCAACCATCACGTTCGGGAATGCGTGTCATAGGGAGAACGACAGGAAAGAAGAGGACTTCCCGTGACATCCGGCTACGATATCATCATCTTCCGCACTTTCCCCACGGAAACCACCAGACTGTACCGACCATGCCGGACGTCCGGAACCCTCAAGAATCGCCACCAGGTCGGCCAGCCTGTGAAGGTCCTCGCCCTCCTTTCGGGTGGCAAAGACAGCGTCGCCGCGCTCCACATCGCGCGCCTGCATGGCTGGGACGTGGTGGGCGCCTGCACGTTGGAGGTCGTCGGGGAGGACTCGCACATGTTCCACCGGCCCAACACACGCTGGACCGCACTCCTCGCCGAAGCCCTCGAGGTCCCCCTCTTCACCGGCAAGACCGAGGGCGAGCAGGAGACGGAACTGGAAGACCTCGGATCGCTCCTTCGGCGCGCCCGGGACGAGACGCAGGCCGACGCGGTCGTCTCAGGGGCCATCGCATCCGAATACCAGCGCACCCGCATCGAACGCATCGGACACCGGCTCGGTCTCAAGACCTTCGCCCCGCTCTGGCACAAGGACCCGCACGCCTACGTGCACAGCCTCATAGCCGCCCGCTTCCACATCCACATCGTCGCCACCGCCACCGACGGACTCGGCCGCGGCTGGCTCGGCCGGAAGTTGACCCGGCGCGCCCTCACGACACTGGAACGGCAGGCGGAACGGTTCCGCTTCAACATCGCCGGCGAAGGCGGCGAATACGAGACCCTCGTCACCGACGGACCCGGGTTCCGACGCCCCCTCGAGGTCGTGTCCGCCGAACCCCACTGGCACCGCGACGCCGGCTGGTGGGAGATCACCGAGGCCAGGTTGGGCGAACCGCACGACGGGCCTCCGCCCATACCGCTCGAATGAGGCTGGCGGGCTCACAGTCCGACGCCGAGCCGGATCGCGACCCGCAGTGCCGGGACCAGACCGGCCGTAATGACCACCAGCTTGACAAAATTGCGCCGCTCCCCCGCGAGCCATGACGCGTTCCGGAACACCGTGTCCAAGAGGAAGACCACGAAGACCACGCCGAATGCCTTGGCGGCGAAATAGCCCCAGCCGTCGAGTGATCGCACCAGGAAGCCGACGACCCTACTGGGAAGCGGTCGTGCCGACTCGAGCGCCCCGTACGGGTCCACCGTCGCCATCGTCACCACCCACCCGTGCAAGACCTGCGAGAAGACCATCGCCACGTTGGAACCGTCGCGCCAAGGCCGCAACGCCCGCACATAGCCCTGGAGATAGGTCCCCACCGTGAACAGTCCCACCGTCACCGCGACCGGCGGGAGCACCACGGCGAGCGAGAACCAGGGGCGCGCGTCACCGACCGAACGCACCGCCTCGACCCCCCGGTACGACCACTCCATCGGCGGCCACGGACCCTGGACGAGCCACAAGAGCAGGAACATCCCGAAGAAGGCGAGATGGTGCGCCGCCAACGCGAAGAGCACACGGCGATGACTGATGAGCCGATGGCCCAACGTCACCCCGAAGAAGACCCCGTACGCCACGACCGGCGGCACCAACCAACCCCAGACCGGCACCGCCGTCGTCGTCGCCGACAGGAACCGCACCCACACCACCTCGACGACGAAGAGGAACAAGAGCACCGAGCCGAAGCGGGGCAAGGAGCGCTCCATGCCGCCATGCTCGACCCACAACGCCAGCGCCAACGACACGAAGAGGACGAGAAGAAGGAACAGGTAGCTCACAGGTTCGACGAACCAGAACGCCCACGGCACCTTGAACAAGAGCGAATCCGCCAACGCCGCCCACAGCGGCAAGAGCGCCAGATAGGGACTCACCGCCAAGAGGAACGCCGCATCGAGCCGCACGCGCGCCGCCCAACGCAGGTTCTTGAAACGTGACAAGACGAAGGCCGACCGACCCGCAAGGAGCAGCGGGACCACCGTCGCCGCGATGAGCGCCTTCACCGCCCACGTGTACTCCGACGACACCTCGTCGCCCTTGTACCGGACGGCATCATGACCCAAGACATCCGCGACAAGCGGCAAGACCAGGTCACGGAAGGGCTCCGGCCGCACGAACGTCCACGCCGCCAAGACCACGACCGCGAGCAGCAACCACAGCCACGGCCGCTCCCGCGGCCCCGGCACCACCGCCTCGACGCGCCCCGCGTCGTCCGGTCGGCGGCGGTCCCAGGTCGCCATCGACGGCCAGCGAGAAGGTCCAACGATAAAAACGGGGGATGGAGGGAAGGGAGACGGTCAAGGGACCGGCACGCGTCGGGCACGTGCCGTGTCGAACGTCCCGGTCGTCCGGGGAGAGCGGTCCCTGGGGGAGGGAAGCGGCGCTTCCCTCCCCCAGACCCCCTCCCTACACTTGCAGGGCCATCCGGATCGCATTGCGCGTACCCGGCGCGAGTCCGACCATGATGATGGCGAGCTTGGCGAGCCCCACCAGGTTCGGATAGTCCTTCATGTCACTGCGCGCATAGACGTCGATGGCCCAGACGACAAGGAGCGACACGATGAGCTTCGCCGTCAGCATCACGGTCGTCGCCGGATACTCGGACAAGATCGGGATCCCGGAGCCGTCCACCGCCTCGATGAGGAACGCCGGCAGGACATGCTTCTCCGAATAGGTGGTCGGCGTCAGGTTGTCCACCCCCACAGAGGTCATCGTCGCGTCCATCATCTGCGCGAAGACAAGGAGCAGGTTGAGCGGGAGCAGATAGACGATGGCGCTCGCCCGGCCACCCACGGTCATGTGTCTTGCGACATAGAAGACGGCGGCCACGAAGATGGCCGGCGCCACGAACATCGCCACGTAGATCCAGTATTGTGGCTCCGCCGAAGCGCCGCCGCCCCACTGCGTCCCGGTGTGCCAGAGGACGAGATAGGCCGCCGCGAAGAGGAGATAGGTGACCCCGAAGACCGCCATGACACCGACCTGCGAGAAGTGGCCACTCTGTTTGGTGTAGTTCCAGAAATAGACGTACGGGACCACCATGGCGACCAGGAGGACGAGCGGGTTGGCGAAGACGTTGACCTTGTCGCCCTGGAGGGAATAGATGGTGTACGCCGCCCACACGGCGAGCAGGAACGCCCCGAGCGCCAAGAGCGCCCTTGTCGGACCCACATCCTCGCTGTGCTTGCGCAAAAGATAGCCGATAACGATCCACACGGTCGCGATGGCGACCACGATGACATAGATGATCGGCGTGATGAGGAAGAACATGAGCGGCGGGTCGAAGAGACCCGAATCGGTCCCGACGCGCGTGATGCTCCCCGCCATCATGTAGGGGACCGTCGCCAAGACGAGGGGGAAATCGACCGGTTGCTCGATCTTCTTCACGATCCGGTCCATCAGGAAGATGAGCGCACCCATCAGGATGGCCCACGACGCCGTGTTGACGAGGTTGAACCCGGCCGACGCCTCGACACCGTTCTCGACGATGGTGCGCATGCCGAGGCCGTCCGCCTTGATGGGGCCCCAGTAATACTTGAAGACGAAGTCCCAGTAGACCGCGTCGCGGAACAGGATGGCACCAAGCGTGATGACCGCCACCGGCACGACCAGCACGAGAAGCGGCCAAAGGAGCGACACGTCGCCGGGGTCGGCGATGCGCGCCGGGACGCCCGTCATCGGGTCGCGCGAACGGACGACCGCGTCCGGGTCGAGGTCCTTGAACGGGTCCTCTTCCTCTTCCGCGGGCTCTGCCGGCGCGGCCGCCGGGGCATCGGCCGGTTCGGCTTCCTTGGGGACGTCCGGGACCGCGTCGTCTTCGGCCTCGCGCCGTTCTTCGGCGTGGGCGACCTCCTCGTCGAGCGCGTCCTCGGCCGAGTGGTCGGTCAGGGCGTCGGTGGAGACCATCGTCTCCTCACCATCGGTGGTCGGCAGGCCCTTGTCGTCCTCGTCGCCAGGCAGACGGTCCTTCTCGGGAGGCGCCACGCCGCGGCCTACGAGAGGGTCTGTTTTAAGGGTACGGGATAGGGAGGGGACCGCAACGAGCACCGTCAGACCACTGGAATGAACCCCATGGCGGCCATCTCGACGGAGACATAGCCGTCTCCGGCCGCCGTCAGGCTGAGCGCCCACGAACCTGGCTGCGCCGGAACGGCGACCACGAAAGTCGTCCGCCCCGCGGCGGTCCAAGCGTCCTCGCCCGGACAGATCGTCCTTCCGCCGTCCGGACCCTGGAGCACAGCGTGGTGCGCACCTATCGAACCCCCCGTCTCACAACCGAAGAGGATGTGTTCGACATCGTCCGCAACGGCGATGGTCGTCGTCTCGAGCGGGTCCCTCGGAAGCCAGGCGCCACCAAGAAACAGGTCGTCCAGGTCCGGCACGACCCACGGCTCCTCGGAATCCGATCCCCACGCGACCAATGTCGCCTCGGACCACGCGGAAGAACCGCCATAGTACAAGGCGATCTCATTCAACATCCGGGCATCGGGATCATATCCGAGACGGACCGCTGTGCCCCCGCTGTCATACTCCCCTTCGATCGTGAAGGGTCCATCCGGATCCGTCCTGTTCGCGACGAAGGTCACAGGGTCGCCTTCGATCGCCCCTGTCCACTCCTTGCCGTCCCAGAGGGGGAACGCCAACAGCCGCATGTCAAGGTCGTGTGCCTCGTAACCGAGAGTGCTCGGATCCACCCGTCCAACGGGCGGCACGTGGAACCAGGGTGCGAGGAGGTCGGACGGCCGGTCAGCGATCCCGATGAGGGTCGATCCTGCTTCCGAACCAGCGACCACCGTAGTCACCCGAAAGTCGTATCCTCCACCTTGGATGCGCCACTCCCACCAATCGCCCACCGACCAATCCGGCGATTCCACCGGTACCAGATCGCTGTCGGTGTCACAATCTAGGCAACGTGCCGGCCCTTCGGCCGGCGAGGGGCGTTCCACTTCGTCGCGTCGCTCCTCGTCACCGGCGTCCTGATCCGCACAACCCGCGACGAGGAACGTGATGAGGCACCACAGCACGACGATCGTCCCACCACGCCCGAACGGTCGGTTCACGATGCTTCGACCTCGAACACCGCAGCCACCTCGAACGTGACGTGCACCTCGGGGTAGACCTCGACGTCGCCGACCCGGTCCGGCTCGGCTCGGATGGACAACCACAGTCGATGATCCGCCGGCTCGAACCAGGAGAGGTCCACGCCGTCGAACGAATAGGGAGGTTGATGACCACTCACGGTCGGCAACTCCGAGGGGCAAGGCCCGTTGCTCCGGGTCGCACACGACAGTCCGAACCGCATCTGGGCCTCGGTCGTTGATCGTCCTCCTGTCGCGGACCTGCCATTGATCTCCTCGTCATGCGACCAATCCACGGTCACGTCAGCGACCCGGGGTGAATGAGGGAACGTCACTTCGGTCCAGCGCACGTGTCCCTCGGACTTGTCCGGCACCGTCAAGCCGCACGTGCGCACCGGCAGGGCCATGATGCAAGGGTCCGCATCGATGCGCCCGTCCCAATCCTTCTGGACGATCATGGGACCGGTCACCGCAGGATCCGGTTCCTCGACCGGATGTGGCTGGAATGACACGTTTCGGGCGCCGGGCTCAGACGAAGCCGCCTCGGGGGCGCTCCCGGACTCCTCGCCGGACAGGCAGCCGGCCAAGCCGGAAAGGGTCATCGCGAGCAGTACGATCATGGCCGTCGATCTTGAGTCGGTCATTCAGGTCACCGATGATGCGACGGGGGTCACATGCCTTAAGCTCCTTGTTGGCTTCGCTAAACCCTCACGCCGGCCGTCCCCCGATTTAACGACCCCTCCAGAGACCTTTATGGCCAGCTGTCACTCCTGGCACCCAGTGAGGCGTCTTGCCAAGCTGACCGGTCGGAAGAAGTGGGCCCTTCTCGCAGTCTCCGCGGTACTGCTGATCACAGGCGTGGCCGTCTCGGCGACCGTCCACGTCGACGTCGGCGGGTCGACCGATATCGAAGTGCCTCCCTTGCGCGAGGGCGACAGAGGTGCCTATGCTTTCCTCCAACAATCTCAGACGCTCGGGGTATTGAACTTCGAGGTCCGTGCTGCCGAAGCGGTGGTCGGTGCCGACGGGGACCGTCACGAAGGATACCGTCTCGTCGTCAACTCCAGCGCCGGGGACACCGCACAGCATGCCACCGATTGGATCCTGTCCAGCGGGATCGCGGTCCGTCAAGACCTTGGCCAGCGTCGGTCCGACTTCGAAGAGGTGCGCGGCCGTTACACCACAAGCGAGCCCCTTGTGCCCATGCTTCGGATGGCCGGTACCACCCTCACGAGCGAGGTCGATCCTAGGGGTCCGTCCGCACCGAGCCGGACATGGTGGTCGGCAGACAACAGCACCCTCTCCGTCCATCGTGATGTGTGTGTCCCAAGCGAACAAGAAAGCCGGACCGAGGCGGGCCTCATCGACGACAGGCCGGCCCGTGGCATCTCCGAAGTCCTCGACTGCGATGGCCGCGAACGACTCCGCACCACTTGGTACACCGAGGACGCGCCCGTCCCCACGCTCGTCGTCCACCGCTCGACCGAGCGGACCGGGGACCTCGTGATGACACTCGTGCGGTTCGATCGTGGTTCGGGCCCCTATGTCGACGAACCGCTGGTGGGGTCCCCCGATACCACCTTTTCCGTGCGCCACGGCCCCGAAGGCCTGGGTCACCCTGCCACCGGTGGTTCCGATATTCTCCATTTTTCCATCGAATCCGCGATCGAGACCGTCCACTCCTCCACCGAGACGACGCTCTTCCGTGTCTGGAAGGCAGGACATCCTGATGCACAACTCGCCGCCGCCCGCTTGATGCGTGGGGAACACGACTGGCGAGAACGTCCGAGCGATCAGTGGCGCCTCCTATACGCCTCCCCCTCGGGCGACGGCTACCTGGTGAGCAGTGAAAGGACCCGCGACGGCAGCATGACGTGGGTCACCGATTCAGGGGAACAGCCCGTCGATCTTGAACGGGCGGGGCCGAAACCGGAACACCTCATCACCTTGGAGAGCGCGTTCGAACGGTGGGCTCGTGTCGCGGCGCCGGAACACCAGGAAGCTTCGTCCGATTTCGTCCACTGGGGCCATGATCTTCCTGTCGTCTGGTCCGACGATTGTGAATTCGTACCGCCCGACACAGCCCTGCTTCCCATCGAGTCACGCTATGACCGGCTCGTGGTCGGGCGTTCCACGTACGGCACGTGTACCGATCCGAAGATCGTCCGCGCCGAATCCTATGTCGTCCTGGATGCAGAAGACGGCAGCCTGGTGCGCATCGTCGAGCAGCGGGTCGGCCTTGACGCCTACCCAGACGGAGCGGTCGGCCGGATCCGGTCCGTCCCCACCGTGACGCCCCTTTCCACCGTGACGTTCCACGCACCGAAGATCCAGCCGTTCGCTGCCGTCACCGTGCCGCTCATCGTGCTCATCTGGTCCGTATATCTTTGGCCAAGTCTCAAGGTCATCGCCCTTCGTGCCTATTCCCGTGTCCTTCCCTCGGCACTTCCTGACCACCCTGTGCGCGCACGTCTACTCTCCGTCGTCCGTGAAGACGAAGGGATCACCGCGTCAGAGTTGTTGAAGCGCTTGGACGTCGGGTGGGGGACCCTGACGCACCATTCCGCAGCACTCGAGAAGGCGGGCCTCCTGAAGAGCGAGGTGGTGGGCCGCAACCGTCATTTCTTCACTGCCCATACCGTGCGCAAGCACGACACGCGAACGCTCGCGCTCCTGCGTCACCCCGCGACGAGACGCGCGCTTGAAGAAGTCAGCGCGCGGCCCGGCGTCGCCCAGCAGGAACTGGCCGATCGACTTGGCATGACGCCGGCGGGCGCGCTTTGGCATACGAAGCGTCTCGAAGAGGCCGGGCTCATCCGCCGCGAACGGGACGGGCGGCGCGTCATATACCACCCGGTATCCTGAACCGTCTTCCCCGCGCCCAGCATTTATACGGGGCCGGTCCCTCGCCCGCCCTCCCAACATGGACAGTTTCCAGAAGTCCAAGCTGATGGTGTTCCCCCGCAGCGTCCTCATCGGACACGGCGTGATCAGCGAGGTCGCCACCCTGTCGCAGGACCTTGAACTGGGTGAGACCGTCCTGGTCGCAAGCGGCCCCAAGACGTTCAAGCTGGCCGGTGAATCGGTCGGCAAGCACCTCGAGAAGGGCGACTACAAGGTGCACCACGCCCCGGTCGAAAAAGCGACCATGAAAGAGGTCGACAAGACCGTCGCGGCGGCCGAAGCCAAGGGCTGCGAAGCGATCTTCGGTGTCGGAGGGGGGACCGTGGTCGATGTCGCCAAACTCGCCGCCTACCGATTGAAGGTGCCGTTCGTCTCGGTGCCGACGTCTCCCGCGCACGACGGATTGGCCTCGGGCCGTGCCTCCGTCTCCGACGCGGAAGAGAAAAAGAGCATGGAAGCGACCTCGCCGCTCGGCATCCTCGCCGACACCGCGGTCATCCAGAAAGCCCCCTATCGCTTCCTCGCCTCCGGTTGCGCCGATATCCTCTCCAACACCACCGCCGTCCTTGACTGGCAACTGGCCGAGCGCCTGCGCGGAGAGGAATACTCCTCGTTCGCCGCCGTGTTGTCCAAGACCGCCGCCGAACTCATCCTCAACAACGCCGACGCCATCAAGCCTGGCCTGGAAGAGTCGTCCTGGTTCGTCATGAAGAGCCTCATCACGTCAGGTGTCGCCATGTCGGTGGCCGGGACATCACGGCCCGCCTCCGGCGCCGAACACATGTTCTCGCACCAGCTCGACCGCCTGGCCCCGGGACGGGCACTACACGGCGAACAATGCGGCATCGGCACCATCCTCACCATGTACCTGCACGGCGGGGACTGGCAAAAGATCCGCGACACCCTCAAGAAGGTCGGCGCGCCGACCACCGCCAAAGAGCTGGGCATCCCCAAGAAAAAGATCATCCAGGCCCTCTGCACCGCGCACGAAGTGCGACCCGAGCGGTACACCATCCTGGGTGACAAGGGACTCACGCCGCAGGCCGCGGCGAAGTTGGCGAAGGAGACGGGTGTCGTGGGAGGGATTCTGTGATTTATGTCGAAGGTGACCTCTCCAAGTGAGCTCGCTGCATATTTGGAGCGTTACTTAGAACGGTACGACGCTCGCTCTAGATTTCTCTTCACCGCAGCAAGCATCATGGTGTTGGCGGGTCTGTTCTTTCTTCGGTTAATCCCGACATTGAACTCGAGCAATGGCGTACCATTCCTTATTGGGACTGGTGCTGTCATCTTCATCCTGATAGGGATATTTGCAGAGAAGATTACCCGCAAGATAATCGACAGTGCCCGTCCAAAGATTGCGCGCAAAAGTCCCGGAATTCATGCTTTTGCTGGGTGGGTGCGGATCTTCCGCCATAAGGGAATCTCAGCAGAACAGAAATTTCACGGTTTGTCGGCGTTCTTGGCAATGGCTGTAGGTCTTACCGCTGCACTCTACGGCCTTATCCACAGCAGTGGTCTCACGTTCGCCCTTCTTATTTTGGCAGCAATGTATTACGCGGCAAGAACTCTCGGGTATGGCTTCCTATTGTTTGGAAAGCGGCTGCTCCGACGTGTTGGTATCTTCGTCCGGGATTTGATTCAATCGCTAATTTTTACTCTGCGCAATCAAGGTGTCTCGATTCCTGATCTAAAATCGTATTCCGATTGGTTCGGTGAGATTGAACGTGCCCCATCGGCCGAATCTACAGCCGAGCAACAAGAGGATGTTTTTTCGGTTTGGGATGTGGTACTTTACCACCGTGGAATAGAGACAGAAGCAACAAAAAAACATCCAAAAATAGCACGTGGTTTTGCAGTTTACTTGACTCTCCAACAAAAGATTTCTCAGATTTTACCGTGGTTCGCGTGGTTGTCCTTGGCGTTTTTTTGGTACCAAACCTATGCACATGTAATCATGACGACACCATATCTCACCGTGGGATTTGCTTTGATCGTGTTTTTCACTATAGCTGCCTTCTTGGTTTTCTTTCATTTACTGGTTTCACTATTAGCAGATAAGTCGCGCAAATTGTTTGAAGAACTTGTACCGCAGGTATATTCCGGAGAAGTCTCGCAATTAGAAGCGATGGTTCTTTTAGACATCATCGAGGACTGCCCTCCGACAGTGTATCAGCCGAGTAGCCTCCAAGAACTGCTTGATCTTGCCTCGTTTGAAGCATTGATGGCCATACCGATCATGGATTTCAAGCGAGATTCTGGTACATCGGAATAGGTAGCAGAAAAATGACCTCGAACGCGGTCCAGTTGAACGACTATGGGGATCTTCCCACATTCCGCGCCATCTCCCACATGTTCCGCTCGATCCATCTGAGCTGTTCGACCATGTCGGGGTGCGGGTTCCAGATGCCGCGGTAATCCGGCGCACCGTCGGTCCGTGTCCTGTGGACCGTGACGAAGGCCTGCTTGTCGTCGACGAAGAGTGCGCGGAGTGGTACCGGCCCGACGCGGATCTCGGCGAAGGAGCGTTCGCGTAGCCTTTCGGGAACGGCTTCGGGCGACGGCACCAAGACGCGCACCCGGGCGCCGCGTCGGGACGCCTCTTCGAACTCGGCGAACAGTGCCTCGTCATCCGGCATGCCGAACGGAAGACCCATGAAGAGGTCGTCGCGCGCCGCCTTGGTCATGGTCATCATGCGGCGGTGGATCGCCTCTTCGCCGACGACGGTCCACATGGGGCCGCCGAAGCGGACTCCCTCCTGTTTATAGAGCGCCTCGAGGTCACGCTGCGCCCGGTCCAATGATTCGAGGAGCATGACACGTCCCCGTTCGATGCAGCGTCCCGGGTCGACGGCGCGGAAGGTCTTCGGTCGGGTGTTCTCCGCTTCGGCCCAACCGTCCTTGACGAGGTCGTCGAGGATGGCGTAGACCTTCGTGCGCGGCAACTGCGCCGCCTCTGCGACAGTGGTCGCCGACGTCTCCCCCAGGCCGACCAACGCCTCATAGGCGCGGGCGCTCCATTCGGTCAATCCGAGGGTCTTCAGTGCCGTCACGGAATCCTGCATCTGTCACTGGTTCACACCTGCTGGTTACATCAATCTTATGTATAGACCTCCGCTCACTCGCCCTTGTTCGGACCATATCGGTCCGAAGCGTGTCCATGTCCGCCATCCCCCACGCCGCCCTTGAGCGCGACGGCATCCCCGAGACCCACTACCGCAGACGCTGGTGGACCCTTGCGGTTCTCACCCTGAGCCTCGTCATGGTGGTGATGGCCAACTCCAGCCTCAACGTCGCCATGCCGACCTTCGTCGACGCGCTCGGCACCTCCGACACCGAACTGCAATGGATCGTCGACGCCTACGCCCTCGTCTTCGGCGGCCTGCTGCTCACCATGGGCGCGCTCGGCGACCGCTTCGGACGCAAAGGGGCCCTCCAAGTCGGCCTCGTCATATTCGGCACCGCGACGCTCGCCACCGCCCTCTTCGCCGAAAGCGGCACCCACATCATCGTCAACCGCGCCATCATGGGCATCGGCGCCGCGCTTGTGATGCCCGCCACCCTCTCCATCCTGACCACCGTCTTCCCACGTGAAGAACGCGGCAAGGCCATCGGCATCTGGGCCGCCTTCGCCGGGCTCGGCGGCATGATCGGACTCATCTCGTCCGGCTGGCTGCTCGAACATTTCGCCTGGCGCTCCGTCTTCTGGCTCAACGTCCCCATCGTCACCGCGTCGCTCGTCGCCGGCTGGTGGCTCATACCCACGTCGCGCGACCCCGACCAGGCACCGCTCGACATCGTCGGCAGCACCCTCAGCATCCTCGCCCTCGGTGGCCTCCTCTTCGCCATCATCGAGGGACCCAACGAAGGCTGGACGTCTCCGCTCATCCTCGGCACCGGCCTCGCCTCCCTCTTCGTACTTGGAGTCTTCGTCTGGTGGGAACGCCGCAGCGACCACCCGATGCTCCCGATGGAGTTCTTCTCCGAACGCGGCTTCAACGCCGGCACCATCGTCATCCTCCTCACCTTCTTCGCCATGTTCGCCACCTTCTTCGTCCTCACCCAGTACATCCAGTTCGTCCAGGGCTTCTCCCCGCTCGAAGCCGGCATCCGTTTCCTCCCCCTCGGTCTCGGCATGGTGCTCGGCGCGCCCAACTCCGACCGGCTCGTCCGACGCCTCGGCGCCGCGCCCGTCGTCACCGTCGGACTCGTCCTCGTCGCCGGTGGGCTCGCATCGCTCGCACTCCTTGAAGCGGGCGACGCCTACTGGCGCGTCGGCACCACCTTCGTCCTCATGGGCTTCGGCATGGGGCTCAGCATGGCACCCGCCACCACCGTCATCATGTCGAGCATCCCCGCGCGCAAAGCCGGCGTCGGCTCGTCCATGAACGACACCGCGCGTGAGGTCGGTGGCGCGTTCGGCATCGCCATCCTCGGCACCATCCTCAAAGACGTCTACGTCACCAAGATCCGCGACGTCTTCCCCGCCGGCATGCCCGACGCCGCGAAAGCGACCGCCGAGACAGGGGTCGGCAAAGCGCTCGCCGTCGCCGGCGGCATGGGCCCGGAAGGGGCCGCCTTCGCCGAAGCCGCCAAAGAGGCGTTCGCCAGCGCCATGGCCGCCGCGTTCTGGACCGCCTCCGCGATCGTCGTCGTCGCCGCCATCATCGTCTTCACCTTCTTCCCACGCCGCATCGACCGGCCCGAAAGCGGAGACGCACCCAGACCGGGGACGACGCTGGACGATTCACCGGCCACACCGGCGCCGCATGGCGGACCCGTGCCTTCACCCGCACCCGTGCCCGTCACCCCCGAGCGTGCAGCGCCCTTCGTGGCGTCTGCTGATTTCGGTGTCCACGACGGCCGGTTGGTCGCCCGCGGCCCGGACGGACGCACCCTGTGGAGCCAAGCCGTCCCGCCCGGCACACCCACCGAAGCGGTACTGGCGAACGGCCACGTCGCCCTCGCGATCCAGACATCCGGCGAAGCGCGCGTCCTTCTCCACGACGCCACGACCGGCCGACGCGTCTGGTCCTACCTCTGGAAGAGCCACGCCATCGGCCGCGTCGCCACCCTCGCCCTGCACGACGACCGACTCGTCGTCGCACTCGAAGGGCGGAGGCGGACACAGACCGTACTCGTCGCACACGCCATCGCGGGAGGGGACGTGTTGTGGCGGAAGACCCTCGAAGGTGTCGTCGACGGTGCACCTCGCCGATACAACGGCGCGCTCGACCTCCGGCTCGGCGGCAAGATGCTCCACCTCGAGATGACGACCGGGCGCATCCGGTGAGGAAGGATCGACGGGGGCCCGAGACCAGGCCGAGAGATGCGCCATAAACGCGCCAAAAGACTCCAAAAATCCATCAGGTATATAAGTTGATGAAAAAGAACGCGCCAAGATCGTCTTGCCGTTCGGCGCATTCCGGTGCCCGCTCCTGGGCCTACAATTCATCCCGCTTCTCTTCCAACGCCACGAGGATGGCGTCGACCACCTGGTCCGGCGTCCGGGTGTGGGTCTCGAGGACGACGTCGTAACGCTCCTGGTCCTGCAGGTCCATCCCGTAGAACGTGCGATAACGTTTCGCCTCGGAGAACTCGCGCTCGAGCATCTCCTCGCGCTTCTCCTTGAGCTCGCCGCCCTCGCGCTCGACGATGCGCCCGGCGCGCACATCGACCGGCGCCCACAACCAGACGGTGAGGGCCGGAATGTCGTTCTCGATGGCCAACCAGCCGGAAAGCCGTCCCTCGACGATGACATCGCCATGCTTGAGGATCTCCAGTTGCCGGCGGTCCAGCTCCTTGTCGACCTCCGGATGGTCCTCGCAATACCGCCCGAACTCGGCCAGGGTCATCCCCGCCTCGTCCGCCATGCCACGGAAGATGTGGCCGGCATAGATGTAGGGCAGGTTGAGCTTCTCGCGCAGCTTCCGACACGCCGTCGTCGTGCCCGAACCGGGCAACCCACCGACCGTGATCGTCACCATGGTCCCGTCCTCGTCATTCGGACGCGTCATGCACGTCAGGGTGGTCGGAGAGCACGTGGTCGACGCGCTTGCGCCAGCCCCACACCTTGAGCGCCTTCTGCAAGAGCGAACTGAACGGGATGGAGACCACCGAGTAGAGCAAGATCCAGTGCGGGAGGATGCTCGTCCCGAACAGGATACCCTCGGTCGTGAACATATCGACCTTCAGGTTCCAGGGGGTGGAGAACCAGTGCCAATCGAGAGCCACCACGAAGTCGAACATCCAGGCGAACATCGGGATGATGACCAGCATGGTGAACGCCATCGGCTTCATCTGCATCCCGGTGAGTTCCTGCTGCATCTGCATGAGGTCCCCCTGCGCCTTCTGCAGCTCGTTCATCCGCTTCGTGTCGCGGTCCATGCGCGCCTTGCGGAACTCCGCCTGGAACGCACGCGTGATGTTCTGCTGACGCGCCATCTTGGTCCAATCCATGAAGAAGTGGCGCACCACCGTGGAGATGGTGATCATGATGAGGCCCGCCAAGAGGATGGTCAAGACCGGGAGCTCATGGTCGAATCCGATGAGCGGGTCCATGACGACACCGACCGCGTTCCCCGTCGCCGTCCGCAGGTTCGGGTCCAGCATGACGAAGATGACGACCATGAAGATCATGATCATGCCGAGGTTCGACTTCTTCGGCGGCGGCGCCTTCTCCTGCTTCTCGCGCGCCTGGCGCTCCTGGTCCGACTCGACGATCTCGATCTCGTCCGGCTCAACGACCCGCACCTCGCCCTCGTCGCCCGGTTCGCCCTTGCCGGGCGGAGCCACGATGTCGTCGGATTCGACGATGCGGACATCCTCGGTCTTGTCGTCGGTCCGTTCCTCGTCGTCACGCGTGTCGGTCATGGGAAAGCCTACCGGGCGACCTGGACGCCCACCACGGGGAGGATCTGTGCGATGGCGTCATCGAGTTTGCCGTCATGGTTCTCGACGACCGCGACCGTCGCGCCCGTGAGTGTGGCATAAGCCGCGGCGAAGGAGCGGTTCATGGCCTGGTGCGCGGCGATGGCCTCAGGGGCGTCGGCGTCACGCTTGCGGGTCGCGTCCTTGGCACGGCGACCACTGATCTCCTCCGCGTTCGCCTCGACCAGGACGATGGCCGATGGCATCAGCGACTCCAGGACCCAGGCCGGGAGCCCAGGCAGGAAACCCTTCGCGGTGGCGATGCTGCAATGGGTGTCGACGATGACATCCCCCTTCTTGGCGATGTTCTCGGCCGCGGTGCGCTGGATGTCCTTCTGGACCTCGGGGTCCAATCTGCGCATCTCGTCGCGGTCCTCGACCAGGCCCTTCGCTTTCGCCACCTCGAACATCTCGGTGCCGTAGACGACGACCTTCAGCGACGCCTCCTTGGCGGCCGCCTCCATGACGGTGGTCTTCCCGACGCCGGGGACGCCGGTCACGATGATCGCTCCCAAAGAAATCTCTCCCGGGCCCCTTATAGGGGGCCTGGGCCGGGCCAGATGGGGGAGTCGTTTAAGGGTTCCGGATGGCG
>JAHWKR010000075.1 GCA_019347805.1 Methanobacteriota archaeon | reverse complement strand
ATTGCCCACAACCCGACGCCGGCCTCATATCCCGCGCGATGATGGACATGTTGCCATCACCCGGTGACCTGATTTCCCAGTGCGAAAATGTGGCCCAAGACAACGAGTGGCTCTGTCATCCACACCCGGAGACCGGATTCGAGCATGGACCATGCATCGAACAGTGCATCACACAGTCGGTGGCTTTGGCCGACCAAGGCCCAGACATCCAGATTCCGGACTCCTGGCTCGTGTTCTGTCAAGCCTACGTCAACGCGATAACGTTCCCAGTGGTCTTGGTCGTATTCGAGTCACCCGCCTGTCCCGCACCTTTTTCCGAGACCCCCAATGAGCCGATCCCACTCACATCCCAGGAGGATCTGATCGAGATTGAAGGGGATCCTGTTACGCTCACGACCGGAATCTGCCAGTACCATATTGTAGGCAAGGCGCATGGCTTCGGAGTCGACCACACGAACGACTACCCGTGCACGTACAAGGAGTAGACCGCCCCCCTGGCCCATGATTCACCCGAAGTCTCGACGAAAACACAGGCAACGTACATGAAGAAGGGCTCCACTTGTGATCCAAAGCCCCAGTCAGGGGGCCGATCCGGTGGTCCGCCTGCAACATCCAGCCCTCAAACTCCTCGTCGCCACATTCGCCATCCTCGCCCTGATCGCGCCCAGCCTGACCGCACAGGGCACGCTCCCGGCCAGTGTCCCCCTGGATGTCGCGCCTTGCAGCCTCGCCGAACACTTCGCCACCCTCCCCGGCACCGGCCCGTCCTGCCTCGACGGTGGCCTCTGGTACTTCCGGCTCGACGACGGCCGCATCCTCAAGACCCACGGCCCGGACCACCTCCCCTCCGACGCCGAATACGCCGCCATGCTCCATGGCGGTCACGGCCATGGAGGAGACGGCCACGGCGACGACGCGGCCGGACCCGTCGGCGGCGGCTCCGCATGGCGCGCCCCCGCCCGCGCCGCCACCTGCGTCGACGACCCCGCGGTCGACAAACACGGACTCATCCTCTACACGCACCCGTACGACAAACAAGAGAAGTACGCCGAACGGCTCGACACGATCCGCCACATGTTCTATCTCGCCAACGGACTCATGCGCGCCGAGGCGGAGAACCACGGCGTCTCCATCACCTACGACATGGCCTGCGACGGCGACGGCGTCCCGCGTGTCGACTTCGTCACCCTCCCCACGAGCCGCTGGCACGACGACTTCTGGTCCATCGTCAACGACCTCGTCAACCAAGGCTACGACAAGTCGAACGCCAAGTACTGGATCTGGCACGAGGACGGCATCAGCTGCGGCGGCTGCTCCGGCTGGGGCACGATCCCCGGTGGCGACTCCGCCTCGCCGTCCAACGCCAACAACGCCGGCCCCGCCTGGGGCGTCACCTTCACCCGCGAGTGGATGACCACGTTCATGCACGAGAACGGTCACAACATGGGCGCCGTGCAAAACTCCGCTCCGCACACGACCGGAGGCTGGCACTGCAACGACGGCCTCGACATCATGTGCTACGCCGACAACGGCTACAAGGAATCCTATTCCTCCGGCGTCTGCCGCGACCGCGTCTGGTGGGACTGCGACAACGACGACTACTTCCACCCCTCGCCCGCCCCCGGGAGCTACCTGGACACGCACTGGAACGTCGCCGCCCCCTACAACGACTTCCTCGAGCGGGTCTCCACCCTGTCCCTGCCCTCGGCCCCGCGCGAGCTCGAAGCGCAACACCTGCCGGGTGGCACGGTCGAACTCACCTGGCAAGCCCCGTCCCACGAGGGCGCATCACCGGTGACGGCCTACAGCATCTACCGTGGCCCGTGCGTCGCCCGCGTCGGGGCGCCGCTTTTCGGCAACATCGGTCAGATCGAGACCTTCCTCACCCGAACCACCGGCACGAGCTTCACCGACACCCTGCCGGACATCGGCCACTGGTCATACTATGTCGCCGCCGTGAACGATCATGGCGAAGGCGCCTACTCCGACCAGGCGCTCGCCCTCGAGCCGGGGAACCTGGAGCGCAGCCACATCATGCAATGCTACTACGCCAGTGGCCCGTAGGACCGGAACGGTCTCGCACGGCCACCATCAAACTTTTATCCACCAGGAACGGCTCCCGCCCTGATCCACCATGAAGCTCCCGAACATGGCCACCGTGGCGACGATCCTCGTCCTGGCCGCCTCGGTCTCAGGAGGCTCGGGTTGGCTGGATGAGGCGCGGCTCACGCCCGAGGGGCTCACGACAGGGGATCTGTATGGTCGCGCCATTGCACTCGACGGGGACACGGCGCTCATCGCCGCGCACCAAGACGACGACGCTGGCGAAGACGCTGGAACCGTGTACGTCTACGGCCGAACAGGGCCGACCTGGACGCTCCAGGGCCGCCTCGTCCCGGACGATGCGCGGGCAGGACACCTCTTCGGCGTAGACCTCGATCTCGATGGCGACATCGCGATCGTCGGCGCCCCTGGCGACGACACGAACGGCCCCCTCTCGGGTGCGGTCTACGTCTTCGAACGCGCCGGGTCGGGCTGGAGCCAGACGGCGAAACTCTACCCGGACGATCCGAGCGCCTACGCCGCCTTCGGCCTCTCCGTGGCGTTGGACGGCACCACGGCCCTCGTCTCGGCACCCGTCCTCGATGATCATTCTGAGGCGGTCGGCGCTGTCTACGCCTTCAGGTCCGAGACGGAAGGGTGGGCCCAGGAGGCACGGCTCCAGGGCGACCCGAGCCGACCGACCTTCTTCGGCCTCTCGGTCGCGCTCGACAACGGCACGGCGCTCATCGGAGCACCAGACGACCCAACGGCGGGAGAGGGCGCCGGAGCCGGATACGTCTTCGTCCGCGACGAGGGGGGCTGGACGCACCAGACGACGCTCACCGGCGGAGCGACGCCCGGGGACACTTTGGGCGTGTCGGTGGCCATCGAGGCCGATACCGCCCTCGTCACCGCACTGGGAGACGACGGGAACAACAAGCGCTCAGGCACCGCCTACGTCTTCACGCGTACAGGCACCACCTGGACGCAGGAGACCCGCCTCATGGCGGGCGACGGGGCGCAGGACGACCGGTTCGGCTACTCTGCCGCGCTCGACGGCGACAGGGCCCTCATCGGTGCCTACTGGGACGACACCGTCGCGGCGGGGACGGGCAGCACCTACCTTTTCACACGCACCGAAGGTACCTGGACCGAAGGCGCGATGCTCGTCGCCGACGGGGCGGCGTCCTCCGATTGGTTCGGCGTCGCGGTCGCCCTTCAAGGTCCGACGGCGCTGGTCGGGGCGCATCGGGCCGATGTCGGTGCCAAAGACACCGGCGCCGCCTACGTCTTCACACTCGACACCCCGCCGACAGCCGGTTTCTCATGGTCGCCGCAGCAGGCCGCGCTGGCGTCCCCGGTGGATTTCAAAGACGGGAGTTCCGATCCGGACGGCTCGATCATCCGGTGGTCCTGGGATTTCGGGGACGGTGCGACGAGCACAGAACGCCACCCGACCCATACGTACACCGGATGCGGGACCTACCTCGTCCGGCTCATCGTGACAGACGACGACGGGCATCAGGCGATGACGTGGCAGTGGCTTCGCGTGCACGTCGTCGCGTTGGAAAACGGCATCCGGATGCCTTGTCCCTTCCGGTAGCCCCGCTGCCTGAGATCAAGCCGCCGTTTTGTGTTGAGTCACTTCACGCAGGTGCTCCTACGCGAGCGGACCATAGAAAAAAGAAGAGACAGGGGAGAAGGAGAGCGGCAGGTCCGCCTACGCGGCGGCCTTCGGTGCCATCTTCGCCTTGACGACGATCTCGGCGTTGATCGACTTCGACACCGGACAGTTCGTCTTGGCGTCCTCGGCGAACTTCTGGAACGCCTCGGCGTCGATCCCGGGCACGTCACCGTTGACCTCGAGCTCGACCTTGACGATCTTGCCCTTGTCCTTGTCGAGGTGCACCGTCGCGGTGGTCTCGATGCGGTTCGGGGTGTTGCCCGCCTTCGCGATGGTGTTCGCGAGCGCCATCGAGAAGCAGCCGGCGTGCGCGGCGCCGATGAGCTCCTCCGGGTTCGTCCCCTTGCCCGACTCGAAGCGGGACGCGAACGTGTAGGGGCCCTCGAACCGGCCGTTCGGGAGGTTCATCGTGCCGTTGCCTTTCGGGAGGTCTCCTTCCCAGCGTGCGGTGGCGTTGCGTGTGATCATAGGAAGGCCCGCAGAGGCGCCCTCCCCATGAAGCCTTCCCCCGGAAACCCCGATAGGGTGGACCCGTGCACGCCGGAACGTCACGTCGTGCGGACGCGGGGCACGGACCGGCGCACCAGCCAACCTTCGCCGGCCGTTGCCGCGCCGCTTCTTCCTCCGCCCCGACACTCTTAAACCACCCGTGTGCCTCGCGCCGCATCCCCGGTAGCGGGACGTGCCGTCCCGCATTTCCCGCTACAGACCTCCGGGGGGAGGGGTTCCACCCCTCCCCCCGGACCCCC
>JAHWKR010000011.1 GCA_019347805.1 Methanobacteriota archaeon | reverse complement strand
GGTTGGAGGGATAGTTCAGGACGAGAAGGCGGGGCCGGAACGGGTCCTGTTGGCTCTCGAACAGGTCCACCATCCCTTCCGGTGTGAGTTTCCAGTCGTCGCCGATGCGGGTCGGGATGAGGCGCACGTTGCGGCCGACGATGCGCGACTGGGGCGTGTAGGAGACCCAGCACGGGGTCGGGATGATGATCTCCCCGTAGAAGGTGAGCTGCAGGAGGAACATCAGTTCTTTCGAGCCGGGGCCGATCAGGACCTCGTCGGGGTTGACCTCCACCTGGTCCTTCTTGCGGTGGAACTCGGCGACCGCCTCGCGCAGTTGCGGCAGTCCGGCGACCGGCAGGTAGTCTTTCTGCGAGGCGTTCAACTTGAGCGATTCCACCATCGGGGTCGGGACGGGGAACGGCGACTGGCCGAGTCCGAGGTTGCACACCTTGCGGCTGTCGGCGCGCAGCATACGCACCTGGTCCTGGATGTCGAGCGTGGCGCTCTGGGCCAGGCCGCGCACGTTGAGGTTCAGAGAGACGTGTTTCTTCTCGATCACGGGACCGTCAGCACGGCAGGACGAGGGTCTTGCCATAAAAACGCGGGCGAGAGGGCAGGAGAGGGCGGATGGGAAGGGGTGTCCACGTCAAGGGCGGGAGCGTCATGATGATGTGGGATCCGGTCGAAGGCCACGCGCAAGGCGCGCCACCGCGTCCCGTACTTCCTCCGGGCCTCGACGTTCTTCCACCAGACGGACGAGTGCGCTTCCGACGACGACACCGTCGGCGCCGCTTTCGATGAGCGACCGCACATGTTCGGCCTGCGAGACCCCGAAGCCGACGGCGAGCGGGATGCCGGCGCGGCGGGCGGCGGGTGCGGCGGCTTCCACCAAGCCGAGCGTCTCTTCGGCGAGCGAATCACGTGCTCCGGTGGTGCCGTACGAACCGACCAGGTAGAGGAACCCTTGGCTGGTCTTGGCGACCCGTTCCAGGCGCTCGCCGGTGGTCATCGGGGCGGCAAGGAGGATGTTGGCGAGTCCTTCGTCGGCCATCGCGGCAGAAAGAGGCGCGCATTCGTCGACCGGGAGGTCGGGGATGATGGTGCCGTCGACACCCGCTTCGCGCAGGGCGCGCGCGTAGCCGGCCCACGTCATCGTGTAGGGGATGTTGGCGTACGTCATCACGACGATCGGCACCGCGACACCTGCGTCACGCAGGCGTCGCACACCTGCGAGCACATCCTTCGGACGCGTCCCGGCAGCGAGCGCGCGTGTCGCCGCTTTCTGGATCGTGGGGCCGTCCGCCATGGGGTCCGAGAACGGGATGCCGACCTCGATGAGATCGACGCCGCCGTCGATGAGCGCCTGCAGATAGGCGACATCGTCACCCGGGCCGGGGTCGCCGCCCATCAGGTAGGCCACCAGCACGCCCCGCTTCTCTTCCCGCGCCCGCGTGAACGCGGCCTGGATGCGTTCGCGTCCGAACAGCCCGGGAGGCATCGTGGTGCCGATGGCGGAACGTTCCGGGTCGGGGGTCAAAGGTCCACCCCCAGCGCCTCGGCGACGGTGTGGACGTCCTTGTCGCCGCGGCCCGACAAGGTGACGACGATGACATCTTCGGGATCCATCTTCTTCGCTTCCCGCATCGCGCCGGCGACCGCGTGCGCCGATTCGAGCGCCGGCAGGATGCCTTCGGTGCGGCAGAGCCGCGTGAGCGCATCGAGCGCTTCGGCGTCGGTCGCCGCTTCGTAGCGGGCGCGCCCGACCGCGGCGAGGTTGGCGTGTTCGGGTCCGACACCCGGATAATCGAGACCGGCGGAGACGCTGTGCGTCTCGGTCACCTGACCGTCGGGATCGGCCATCAGGTAGGACAAGGCGCCGTGGAGGATGCCTTTGTGGCCGCCGCCGATGGTCGCGGCATGACGGCCGGTCTCGATGCCTTCACCGCCCGCCTCGATGCCCAAGAGTCCCACCTCGGTGTCTTCGACGAACGGGTAGAAGGTGCCGATGGCGTTGGACCCCCCGCCGACACAGGCGACGAGGAGGTCGGGCAGACGGTCGAGCTTGGCAAGGGACTGCGTGCGGATCTCGTCCCCGATGACGCGCTGGAAATCGCGCACGATGCGCGGATAGGGGTCGGGTCCGACGACGCTCCCGATGAGGTAGTAGGTGTCGCGGACGTTGGTGACCCAGTCGCGGAGCGCTTCGTTGATGGCGTCCTTCAAGGTCCGGCTCCCGGACTCGACGGGGATGACCTTCGCACCCAAGAGCTGCATGCGGAAGACGTTGAGGCGTTGCCGTTCGACGTCGACGGCGCCCATGTAGACCTCCAAGGGCAATCCGCTCGCCGCCGCGGCCTGCGCGGAGGCGACGCCGTGCTGTCCGGCTCCGGTCTCGGCGATGAGCCGCGTCTTGCCCATCCGTTTGGCGAGGAGCGCTTGTCCCATGACGTTGTTGAACTTGTGCGCACCGCCATGGACGAGGTCTTCTCGCTTGAGGAAGATGCGCGCGCCGCCCGCCTCGGCAGAGAGCCGTTTCGCTTCGTAGAGCGGGGTCGGTCGTCCCCCGTACTCGCTGAGCGCTTCGTCGAACGCGGCCTGGAACTCGGGGTCCTGTCGTGCGTCACGATAGGCGAGCGCCAGTTGTTCGAGGGCGGGCATGAGCGTCTCGGCGACGAAGCGTCCGCCGAAGTCGCCGAACTTGCCGTCGTGCGGGAGGTCGGACAATCGGCCGGTGCGTTCGGTCGTGGGCATGGTGGAGCCTCAAGAGGAGGAGGGGAAGCGTCGGTCTTTCCATTGCACGTTGGAGACGACCGGTGCGCCGGTCGCGCGACCGGTCTCGTGCGCGTCGAAGAGCCCCGGGATGCTGCGTGCTTCGGCAAGGACGTCCCGGACACGCGCGGCGTCCTTACGGCCGACCGTCTTGGACCCCTCGGCGCCGCTCGAAAGATCGATCCCCCAGGGCCGCACGGCGCGCAGGGTCGGCGCGATGTTGCCCGGTGCCAATCCTCCGGCGATGACCACACGGAGGGGAGCGAGGGAGGCGACGAGGTGGCGCGCCAGATGCCGGGGGAGGGTGCGTCCTGTGCCTCCGGCGTCCTCGCCACGCTTGGGGGCGACGTCCAACAGCAGCCGGTCGGCGTGGCGTCCGACCGCGCGGGCCTCTTCGACGAACGAGCGGAAGCCGTCGGGGACACGGCCCGATTCGTCCGGTGTCTCGAGGTCACCAGGGACGCGTACCAGCGCGATGAGGCCGACTCCGGCCGGCAGCGCGGCGTGCACCGCGGCGACACCTTCTGCACCCGGTTCGGCATGGAGTTGCAGCATGTTCGCGCCGCTCGCTGCGACCCGCTCCGCCGAGGGGGAGGGATCGGTGTCCGTGGTGACGAGCACATGTTCCTGGTCCTGAGGAAGACGTGAGAACAGCAGCCTCGCCTCTTCCACGCTGCGCTCGCGTCGGGCTCCGCCGGCGGCAACGACACAGCCGACGGCGTCGGCACCAGACATTGCGGCGAACACGTCCGGTGGGTCTTCCGGATGTCCTGCGCCGCACACCTTGACGTGGGTGATGCCGCGCAGGTCCCGCAATCGGGCCCTTGGGTCTGCAGCGGACATCAGGCTCGACCCGACGAGGACGCCGGCGGCGCCGCCGCGGCGCATCAAGACGACGTCGTCGCGGGTGGTGATGCCGGAGAGCGCCAGGACCGGCCGGTCGCCGAGCCGTTCGATGCGGTGGCGCAACAGGTCGGGGGTGCGCTCGAGGTCCATTTCGAGGGTGCGGAGGTCGCGGTTGTTGATCCCCAGGATGTCGGCTTCGGTGCCGAGCGCATGTTCGAGCGATTGGTGGCCGTCGACCTCGAGGAGCACTTCGAGGCCACGGTCATGGGCGGCCGCGATGGCGTCGGGGAGTTCCCACGAGGTGTGGCCGCGGGCGAAGAGGTGGTGGATGTAGAGGACGGCGGAGGCGCCGGCGGAAGATGCGGCGTCCAGTTGGCTGTCGGAGAGCAGGAAGTCCTTCATCAGCACAGGTGGGCGCGGTTCTGCCCGGGCGGCGTGGGCCAAAAGCTCCAAGGAGCCGCCGAAGCGATCCCGTTCGGTCAGTACCGATATACCCGTCGCACCATAGGCGCGGTAGAGGTGGAGCATCCGGCGGCCGACCGTAAGCGGTTCGCCGTCGGCCAGGACACCCGCTGAAGGGGAGGACGGTTTCACCTCGGCGAGGAACGCTTCGGGAGCGGCGCCGCGGACCGCCTCGACGAGTGAAGGCGCCTTGCCCGCAGGTGCCGTGTTCGCTTCGGCGAAGCGGGAATAGACGCCTTCTTCCACGGCGCGACGCACGTCTTTGACGATCTGCCCGAGGATGTCGTCGATCATGCCTCTCCCTCCTTGCCGTCCCCGTAGCGACGGTTCTCGATGGCGATGGTGACCGAGGAGACGATGAACGCGAGGAGCAGGAGGAGCCCGAGGCTCGCCATGAACCGGACGGGGAAGTGGGCGGCCCAGCCGATGAGGAAGACGAGGGCGCCGATGAGGAGGACCGTGTTGGCGATGCCGCGGACGCGCGAGACGATGGGACTGGGGGTCGGTTCGTTCGTGTCCATGGTGCACCTCAGGTGGGCGTTCCACCGGTCGCCGCGATATAGGCGGCGAGCCGCCCACGTGCCGCGCCGGAGTCGATGCTTTCGCGGGCGAGCTGCAACGCTTCTCCGTAATCTCCGGCCTTCCCTCCGACGAGGATGGCGCATGCGGCGTTCACGATGACCAGGTCGGCACGGGGCGACGGCGTGCCGCTGAGGATGGCGTGGACCATGCGTGCCGATTCGGCGGGGGGTGCGCCCGTAAGCTCCTCGGGTCGCGCCTTGGCGACGCCGTAGCGGGTGATGTCCAGTTGTTCCATCTCCACCTTTCCGTCGCGGACGTGGCCGACCGTCGTCGGCCCGAGCGTGGAGACCTCATCCATCCCGCCGGTGCCGTGGACGACCATCGCTTCGACAAGTCCCAGGTTCGCGAGCACTTTGGCCAAAGGTTCGACGAGTGCTTCGTCGAAGACGCCGATGACCTGTGCGGCGGCCCCGGCGGGGTTCGTCAAGGGACCGAGCACGTTGAACACGGTACGCACGCCGAGCGCCTTCCTGGCGGGGACGGCGTACTTCATGGCGGGGTGGAACGCGGGGGCGAAGAGGAAGCCGATGCCGACCGTCTCGACGATCCGTTCCACTTGTTCGGGGCTCTTGGAAAGGTCCGCTCCGAGCGCTTCGAGGACGTCGGCGCTGCCGGAGGGGCTCGTGACGCTGCGGTTGCCGTGCTTGGCGATGGGCACGCCGGCGCCGGAGGCGACGAGCGCCGAGGTGGTGGAGACGTTGAAGGTCTTGGTCTTGGCACCGCCGGTCCCGCAGGTGTCGGTCAGTCTGCCCTCCACCTTGGGGGCGATGCGGAGGCTTTTTTCGCGCATCGCCTGGGCGAAGCCGGTGATCTCGTCGACGGTCTCGCCGCGCACGCGCAGGCCCATGAGGAGTCCGGCGAGTTGGGTCGTGTCAGCAGCGCCGGACATGATGGCGAGCATGAGGCGGTAGGCTTCGTCGCGGGTGAGGCGGCCGCCGTCGGAGATGCGGCGGAGGGCGTCCTGGACGCGCTTGGTCTCGGCCGGTGAGACCTCCACAGTTTCGCTCATGCCGGCACCTCCTGCAGCGTGCGGAGGAGGAAGTTGCGCATGATCTCTTTGCCATGCTCGGTGAGGATCGATTCGGGGTGGAACTGGACGCATTCGATCGGGAGTTCGCGGTGGCGCAGGCCCATCACTTCGCCGTCGGTCGTGCGCGCAGAGACCTCGAGGGCATCAGGCACCTTGGTGGGATCGGCGACGAGGCTGTGGTAGCGGCCGACCGTGAGCGGGGAGGGAACGCCGGCGAAGACGCCTTTTCCGTCATGGTCGATGACGGAGGTCTTGCCGTGCATGATGCGGGGGGCGTAGGCGACGTCGCCGCCGTAGAGCCAGGCGAAGCCCTGGAGGCCGAGGCAGACGCCGAGGGTCGGGACCGTGCGCGACAGACCGGTCAAGATGGGTCCGGAGACGCCGAAGTCGCGTTCCACTTTCGGGTTGCCGGGCCCGGGTGAGATGACGATGCCGTCCGGCTTCAATGCGATCGCCTCGTCCAATGTGATGGCGTCGTTGCGGTGGACGATCGGATCGGCGCCCAGTTCGCCGAGGTATTGCACCAGGTTGTAGGTGAAGGAGTCGTAGTTGTCGATGACGAGGATGCGGGGCCGTCGGCCGCCGGGGAGCGGTTCGATGCGCACCGAATCCGGGAGCGGCTTGCCGGTGACAGGGTCGACGACGGGTCTCTCTTCGCTCATCGGCGTGCCTCCTGCACCACGGCGCGTTCCTTGCCCAGTGCGTGCACCAAGGCGCGCGCTTTCTGTTCCGTCTCGTTCCATTCCCTTGTCGGGTCGGAGTCGGCGACGATGCCGGCACCGCTTTGCACCGAGACGCGGCGGTGGGTGGCGGTGAGGGTGCGGATCGTGATGGCGGTGTCCATGTTGCCGTTCAATGCGAGGTAGCCGACCGCTCCCGCATAAGGTCCGCGGCGGGTCGGTTCGAGCCGTTCGAGGAGCTCCATGGCGCGCACCTTCGGGGCGCCCGATACGGTGCCGGCGGGGAAGACCGCGGCCAGTGCGTCGAGGGCGTCCATGCCGTGGGCGAGCCGGGCGCGGACACGGGAGACGATGTGCTGGACGTGGGAGTAGCGTTCGACGGTGCGGTGGTCGGGGACGCGGACCGTGCCGTAGTCGGCGACGCGGCCGACGTCGTTGCGGGCGAGGTCGACGAGCATTTCGTGTTCGGCGTTCTCTTTCGGGTCGGCAAGGAGCTCTTCGGCGTAGGCGCGGGTCTCGGCCTCGGTGGCGCCGATGGGGCGGGTGCCGGCGATGGGGAAGGTCTCGATGGTGGCGCCGCCGTCGGTGAGGGGACCTTCTTGGTCCGGCCGTCCGCCGTCGCGGTATCTCCAGGCGTCGGTCTCGACCCGGATGAGCATCTCGGGGCTCGCGCCGATGAGGTGTCGTTCGCCGAGGGTGAGTTGGTACATGTAGGGGCTGGGGTTGGTCGTGCGCAGGGCTTCGTAGAAGGCGGTGACGTCGCCGCGGTATTCGGCCGAGAGCCGTTTCGACAGGACGGCCTGAAAGACGTCGCCTTCGCGGATGTGGTGCTGGATGGTGCGCACCCCCGCTTCGAACTCTTCCTGGGTCATGTTGGGGACCAGTTCGCCGACCTCGAGGGGTCGTGACGGGCGGGGGGTCGCCTCCATCGCTGCGAGGACCGCTTCCGAGCGGTCGTCGTCGTGGCTGAAGTAGTGGAGCGTGCGGGCGCGGTGGTCGAGGATGAGGCCGTCGAGGTAGAGGCCGAACTGGGCATCAGGCCAGCCTTCGTCGTCGTCCTGGGTGTCGGGGAGTCCTTCGACGTAGCGGACGTAGTCGTAGCCGAAGTAGCCGACGAGGCCGCCGTTCCAGGGCACCTGGAAATCCTCGGGGGTCGGTTTTTCGTGGCGGTCGACGGTGTCGCGCAGCACGAGGCGGAGGTAGTCGGCGGGGGAGTCAGAGGCGTCCGGGAGGGGGAGGTCGCCGATGACCTGGATGTGGCCCTGCTTGATGGCGACGAGGCCGCGCGGGTTGAACCCCATGAGGCTGTAGCGGGCCAGTCGTTCGGGTCCTTCGGCCGATTCGAGGAGGAAGGTGTTGCCGAAGCGGCGCTCGAGTCTCCGGTAGAGGAGGTGGGGTGGGATCTCGGCGGGGAAGGAGTGAAGTAGCATGGGGGTGGGGGTACGGGGGAGGGGGGCGAAGCCCCCTCCCCCGGGTTTTCGGATTCGGATGGCCGGGTCGAGGGAGGAGATCTGGCCGGGTCGACTTGGTTCGGTCCGGACCGGTCCAGACCACGCCTCGGCCGACCCGGCCGGCCCCCCGAGCGGCTCGGTCTTGATGGCGGTTGTGTAGGGGGGCGAGGGGCGTCCGCCGAGCGGCCGCCAAGAGCCATACCGGGTCCACACAGACAAAGATATACCTTGTTACACAATAGTATACATCAAAGACCGAATATGACAACGGCTCGCGTGACCGCCTCCTTGCTTTGGGCTCGCGGGGGCCGGGTCCCTTTCCGGCCCCGCCTCCACGGTAGACCTATACAGAACCTTCATAAACGGCACCTTGGTTCGCAACGACCCCAAGGCCAGGCTTCCCAGGAAGAACCCCCCGACGACCGGCTGGTCCCGAGGCTCTTCCTCATATACCTGGCCGGATGAGCGCGCCCGTCATAGGCGGGACGTTCCGCTGGTGAGCGACATGGCAGACGGCACCCGTGCAGGCACCGCCCGCGAAGAGAAGGCCCCCGCTTGGAGGACCGCCCTCTGGCTTCTCCTGATCTTCGCGCTCGCGCTTTTCCTGCGCTCATACTTCAATTTCGACGCGTCGGTCAACGACGGTGAATTCCTCTGGTCCGGTACGGACGGCTACTACCACGAGCGCGTGGTCGAGCACATCCAGGAGACCGGCGAGTTCCTGCAGCTCGACAAGATGATCAACTACCCGGTCGGCGCGGTCAATCCGCGTCCGCCGTTCTTCGTCTGGACCATCGCCGCCATAGGCGGTCTCCTGGCACCGCTCTTCGGCGGCAGTGTCGCCACATCGACCGGCTATGCCCTCGCGTTCGCTCCCGCGGTCTGGGGCGCGGCCACGGTGTTCCCGCTCTACTTCCTTGGCAAGTCCGCCTTCGGCCGCCGCGCCGGGTTGTGGGCCGCCGGTTTCCTCGCCATCACCGCGGCGCACATGCAACGCTCCAACTTCGGTGCGCTTGACCACGACGGGACCATCCTGTTCTTCTTCGTTCTCGGCGCCATGTTCTTCGTGCGCGCCTTGCGCAGTATGGACACCGAGGCCGTCTATGTCGACGATTATCGTCGCGGCGGCGTCGGCTCCGGATATTCCCGTTTCTTCCGGGAGAACAGGCTCGCCGTCATCTATTCACTCCTGACAGGCGCCTCGTTCGCCGGCATGGCGCTGACCTGGAAGGGGTATCCGTACGCCTTCGCCGTCTTCGCGGTGTGGTTCGGTCTTCAGCTCATCGCCAACCACCTGCGTGGCCGTGATTCCTCCGGCATCTTCGTCATCGGCGTCCTGCCGTTCCTCGTCGCCCTCCTGATGATCTGGCCCTACTATGCGGCGGTCGGACGTCTCGAGTCGGCGGTCTATCCGCTCATCTACATCCTGGTGGGCGTCGTGGTCGTGAGCGTCATCTTCGTCCCGACCCGGCACCTGCCTCCGATCCTGGTGTTGCCGGTGACCCTCGGTGCGTTCATCCTCGGGATCCTCCTGTTGATGTTCGTCTTCACCGAGGTCGGCGACCTGTTCTTCACCGGTCTCGGCTACTTCGTGCAGTCGAAGCTCTATTCGACCATCGCGGAGGCGCAACGCACCGACCTGGGCTTCCTCGTCTTCAGTGTCGGCGTCGTGCCGTTCTTCTTCGCCTTCGCCGGGATGTTCTTCGCGCTCGCGAGCTTCATCCGCAACAAGCGCGACGACCACCTCTTCATCCTGGCGTGGGCCGGCGTCGGTCTCTTCATGGCCTTCACCGCGTCCCGTTTCGTCTTCAACGCGACGACCGCCATCGCCCTCCTCGCCGGTTGGGTCATGGTGCGGTTCATCGACTGGATCCGCTTCGGTGAGGTCTCCAAGACCTGGCGCAGCGTGCGCAGCGCCGGGACAGGCTTCGTCAAGAGTTCCCGCCAGGCCGTGAGCTTCCGTCATGTCGCCGCTGCGGTCTTCATCGCTTTCCTCGTCCTCCTGCCCAACTTCTGGCTCGCCGTCGACGCCGGGATCCCGCAGGAGTATCGCCAGGAAAAGATCCAGGGCGCCGACGAGGGCGACGACTTCTGGCAGTTGCGCACCGGCGCCTTCGGCCAGGACTTCCTCTCGTCCCATTGGATCGCCGCGATGGCCTACCTGCGGGCGCAGGACCGGGACATCGAGGACCCCGCCGAACGTCCTGCCTTCATGGCATGGTGGGACTACGGGTTCTACGCCGCCCAACGCGGCGCGCACCCGACCGTCGCGGATCCGTTCCAGTTCGGCTACCAGATCTCCGGGCGCGCAATCGCGAGCCAGAGCGAGGAGGAGGCCATCAATTGGTTCAGCATCCGCCTCCTCGAGGCGGAGCGCATCCGCGGCAGCCAGGACGGCGCGGCGTTCAGCCTGGTCGCCGAACGCGGCGGACAGGACGCCTCCGACAGGCTCTGGAACGCCCTCGGTTCGCGCGACTACAACACCGCCTACGATGTCCTCTCTTCGGTCTTGACGCCGACCGGCGCGAGCCAGCCCGACGACGAGAGCGTCGTCTCGTTCTATCGTGACCTGCGCCAGGCGACCGGACATGACATCCGTTATTTCACGCTCGACGGCCGCATGTTCCCGTGCGACGACCCGAGGACCCAATCGTTCATCGACGCCTCGAGCATCTTCTACGCGCCGGTCTTCCTCGCCGATAAGAACCCGGACGACTTCGTCAAGACCACCTACACGGACGCCTCCGGGACCCAGTACACGCAGCGCATCTACGAGTCGACCGCCGACAACGGCTCCCGTCAGATCGACCAGCCCTACGTCCAGGACGCGCTCAAGAACCGCTATGTGCTCGGTGGCTCGGCGATCTACCCCATGGGCCCTGAGGGGAACATCGACTATGGGGACCCGCGCTCCGCAGACGGCATCCCGATCGCCCGGACCGCATTGACCTATGAGGACGTGTTCTACAACTCGCTCCTCTACCGCGCCTGGATCGGTCCCCAGCCGCAGGCGGCGGGCATCCCGTTGCCGCTCGCCGACCAGTTCGCCCCGGGCTACGGGCTCAAGCACTTCCGGCTCGTCCATTCCACGACGCGGGTCGACATGAACGCCCAGGTCCTGTGCGGACCGCTTTCGAACGTCGGCTATGACAAGGGTGTCCAGATCCTGAAGTACTACGATGGGGCCATCGTCACCGGCAGCGTCGTCGACCACAACGGCGAAGCGGTCGCGGGCGCCGAGGTCGAGGTGCGCGACAACTTCGGCATCCCGCACGACTCGGGAACGACCGGTGCGGACGGCACGTTCCGTCTCATCGCGCCGTTCTCCACCGACCTCACCGAGACCCATGAGGCGGCCAAGGCAGAGCACACGGGCCCCGGCCATCGTTACACCGGAGTGGGCCCGAACCAGCTCGCGGTCACCGTGGGTGGCGAGACGCTCGCCGTCCAGGAGTTCAGCGTCAGCGACGAGGAGGCGATGACGGGCGCGGAGATCACCCTCAGCGAACCGCTCCGGCTCACGCCGGGCGACCTCGCAGGCTTCATCTTCCAGGACCGCAACGCCAACCAGACCTATGAGCCGGCCGAGGACCGCGCGCTCGGGAACGCCACCGTGGCGCTCGAGGGCCAGACGCCGGTCGCGACCGGTCCGGACGGCTCGTTCCGGTTCAATTCGCTCGTCCCGGGCGCCTACAACGTGACCGTGACGCGCGAGGGCTTCGAGGACGTGCTGCTGCAGGTCGGTGTCCGGTCGGAGACGACCACGACCCGCAACATCTCCATGACGGAGCGGCCGATCACCGTGAGCGGTACCCTGGAGCACGACGGGACCGGAGTGTCGGGTCTCGACATCGTCTTCCTGCCGGTCGGCGACGAGGGCACGCAGCAGATCGCGTCCTCGGGGGAGAACGGCACCTGGAGCCAGCCCCTCCCACCGGGTGAGTACAATCTGACCGTCTCGCACGAGAAGGAAGAGGATGGACGTCTCTACCGGTACTTCACCGCCGAGCCGGTCCGCTTCGACGTGCAGCGCGGGCAGGACGACATCGACGTCGGGGTCATCGAGCTCCAGCGTGAAGAGGTCGAGGTAGAGCAGGGTCCGCAACCTTAGCGGGGTGGGGGTCTGGGGGACGGGACGCGGTCCCCTCCCCCAGGGACCCACTCATGCATCTTGCCCTGACCGCGAACAAGGCCGAGCGCCGGCGCTCGACCGTAAGAGCGGCCGGGAACCGCGGCACCTCTTCTGTCGCCTTCGACGCTAAATGGCACGAATACGGTGCACGATGTTCGCCTCCCGCCTTCGGCGCTCGGCTCACCGTCGTTAAGGACCGCGCCTAGATGGCGCGGAACTTCACCTCGCCGCTCCACGGCTCGGCTCAGAGTCGCTGCGCTCTCCTGTGCACGATATTCGGCTCGCCTTGCCGGCTCGCCTCATAACGTGCCGTATTCGTGCCTAAATGGCACGAATACGGTGCACGATGTTCGTCTCGCCGCGTGGCGGCTCGGCTCACCGTCGTCCAGGACCGCGCCTAGATGGCGCGGATACGGTGGACAATAGCCTCGAGCTCGGGGATCGTGACCTCGGGCCGGCGTCCTTTGAAGAGCGAGTGGATGGGTCCGTAGCCGTCGTCGCGTCTCCTGGGGATGAGGTGGACGTGGACGTGGTGGACCTCTTGTCCGGCGGCCTCTCCGTTGTTGACGGCGACGGTCATGCCTTCTGCGGCCATGGCTTCGGTGAGGCGGGGGACGACGATGCGCACGAGTTCCCAGACGCCGCGGTTGTCGGTCTCGGAGAGGTCCTCGATCTTGTGCGCGTGGTTGCGCGGGATGACGAGGGTGTGGCCGTTGGCGAGGGGGGCGATGTCGAGGAAGGCGACGGCGTGTTCGTCTTCGTAGACCTTGACGCTCGGCACTTTGTCCTCGACGATCTTGCAGAAGATGCAATTGGGGTCGCGCATCTTCCGTTGAAGACGCGGCGTGGGGGGAAAAAAGATTCGGCGGAGGGTGTCGGCCGGGCCCGCTTGTATTCGACGACCTGCCGGCCGGTCGCCGGGTGCTCAGATCTGTTCGGCGAGGATGCCGAGCTCCTTCTTGTCGGCCTCCTTGGGTGTGCCGAAGAGTGCGTGGATGGGACCATACCCGTCGCCTTTCTTGCGGGGCACGAGGTGGACATGGACGTGTGGGACCTCTTGGCCGGCCGCGCTGCCGTCGTTCACGGCGACCGTCATGCCGTCGGCGGACACGCTCTCTTCGATGCGTGGCACGAGTCCATGCACAAGGTCCCACAGGGAGCGACGCGGGGTCTCTTTCAGGTCGGCGAGCCGGGCGACGTGCTCCTTCGGCACGACGAGCATGTGCCCCCGGGTGAGCGGCCGGATGTCGAGGAAGGCGAAGGCGTGGTCGTCCTCGTCGATGATGGCGGCGGGTATGTCGCCGGCGGCGATCTTGCAGAAGACACAGTCGGCCATGCCGCGGGCAACGGGGGCCGCCCTGATAATGGCGGTGGCCGACCGGTCTACCCCGGCGCGCTAGTGTCCCTTTCCGTCCGGGTGTTCATGCTCGAGGACGCCTTCGATGCGCTTGCCGATGGGCAACTGGATGTCGAAGACCGAGTAGGCGATGCCTTCGGCCATGGCGATGCCGGGGCCGGCGGTGAGGTGTTCGAAGCGCCATGTGCCGCTCGGGTTGTCGTTCTTGTAGGCCACTGTGCGGATGCCGTCGCCGGTGTATTCGAGGTAGTAGACCTCGTCGTCGGGGGCGGTGGCGCGTTCGGTGTAGTGGCCCATCCCCTTGGCTTGGCCCTGGGTCAGGAGGTTGAGCGCGTCGCCGAGGATGATGGCGAACGAGACGCGGTCGTAGCCCTCGGGGACGACCACTTCGTCCCATGGCTCTGTGCCGGGTGCGATGCCGTCGGGGCTCACCTTGAGGGCCATGCCGATGCGGCCGTGCATGAAGATCACATCATGCGCGTAGGGGACGGTGACGTTGCCCTCCCAGCCCTCGACGAGGTGGAAGTCGTGGCCGTGTTCGATGACCTCGAACTGGGCATAGTTGTTGATGGTCATCTTGTTGATGACGCCGATCTCGGCGTCGTAGCTGTAGGTGCCGCCGCGGCCGCCGCCGCCATCGCCTTCGGGGTCGTGGGGGGCCATGACGAACTCGGCGGTGGTGTCGGAGGTGACGGTGGCGGTGATCTGGACGTCGCCGCACTCGAACTCGCTCTCCCATTGTGCCCCGTCCTCGATGGGGAACTTCAGGGGGTCGAGCATGCAGTCGTGCAGTTCGAAACCGAGGGTCTGGCGGTCGATCTGGCCGAAGCCGGGGATGTGGAGCACCATGACGGCGTTGGAGAATCCGTGTGTCGGCATGCCGACGAGATAGCTGCCGGTGTCGTTCTCCTGTCCGGCGACGACCCGGTAGAAGATGGTCTCCTGTTGGGTGAAGGAATCGGTCATGCGGTACTTCCACCACTGGCCGAGGCGCCATTGCGGCGGTTCGTCGAGGCTCGGCACCCGGTCCAGGTCGACCTTGATGTCCTTGACCTTGATCTTGCCGTCGTCCTTGATGATCTCCTCTTCTGCGACAGAGGTCGTCTGGGGGGCATCGCCCTCTGAGATGCAGCCGGCAAGGACGGTCGAGACGACGAACAGGATGGCGAAGAGGACGCCGCGCATGGGACCGGACGCCTGCGTGCGGCTACTTAAGTATTGTTGCAGCCGGGGGCTCGTGTCGAGGATCTATCCACCCTGGACCCACGCCGCTCAGGCCCTGAGACCAGCGATCTGGTCCGCTTCCTCGACCCCTTCGTCCTCATAGCGGCCCCAGGTGAAGAGCAGGTCGGACAGGCGGTTCAGGTAGTGCAGGACCGGCTCCCCGACCTTGTCGTCCTCGGCCAAGGCGACGACCAGGCGCTCGGCGCGGCGGCAGACCGTACGGGCGACATGGAACCAGGCGGCGGCCTCGGTCTCCCCGGGGACGACGAACCGGTCGAGCTGTGACAGCTTGGCCCAGTAGGCGTCGATCCATTCTTCCAATTGCTTGACCTCACCGTCGGAGACGCGGCGCACGGCGAGGTCCTTCTCGGGTGCGTCGGGGACGTCCTCCGGGTCGGGGGGCGGGGTGGCGAGGTCGGCCCCCAGGATGAAGAGGAAGCGCTGGATGTCCCGGACGTGCTTCCGGACGTCGTCATGGGCCGACGCGAGCCGCGCGTGCGACAGGACGCTGTTCAGTTCGTCGACCGTGCCGTAGGCCTCGACCCGGAGCGTCGCTTTCGAGACGCGATCGCCCGAGAAGAGGCTCGTGTCGCCCTTGTCGCCGGATCGCGTGTAGATGCGCGCCATCGCCACCGGGATGGGCGGGTCCCCCAAAAAGTGTCCGCTCGATCACCTCAAGGGCGGGTGTCGTCGCGCTCGGCGAGCTGCGGTAGGTGTTTGCTGACGAGTCCCCGGATGGTCCCGCTCGTCCCCACGGTCTCGATCTGGCCCTCGTCGAACCGGATGGTCTCCAGGATGCGCCGTGTCACCGCCACCCCGGTGTGGGTGCAGCGGACGATGCCATGGGTGCCGTCGTAACGCGTCAACCAGGGGGAGGCGGCCTCGAAGCCCTGCGGGTCGATGGCGCGGCCGGTGCGGCGGATCTCTTCGATGAGGCGGTTGCGCGAGACGCCGTCCTGGTCGATCCTGAAGCCGATGTAGCGGACGCGCGGGTCGCCGGCCTGCCGGACCATCGCCGCGGCCAGGGCCCTTGCGGTCATGGACCTTCCCCTCGTTCGCTGCGGAAGCCGAGGTACCAGACGCCGCCCGCGAGGGCGGCGAGGGCGAGGAGCGCCAGCCAGCCGAGGCCTGGGAGCGGGGGGACGGCGTGGGCGGCCTCGGGGCCGTCGGGGATGTAGCGGAAGGTCATCTCGAGCCGTGGGGCGGTGAGGTTGGAGAGGATCCAGGCATGGTCGCGGGCGCCGCTGCGGCCGTGCACCTGCTGGACGAGGCCGAGGTCCTGTGAGAGCGCGTACGACTCGGTGCCGCGCACTTCGACGAAGAGGACGCCGGAGCCGGGGCGTTTCCAGTCGAGGGGTACGTTGGCCTTGTCGTCGATGGTGCGACGGGCGTGCAGGCGCACCTCTTCGACCGCGGTGCCGGCCGCGGGCGCGTCGTCGGGGAAGAAGTAGCGCGCCACCGGTTCGCCGCCTTCGGTCGTCGTCGTGACGCGGCCAGGGGCAGTGCCGTTCTCGGGTGCGAACGCGATCACTTCGACATCGTGCGGGAGGACGACGCGCAGATGCCGTCCTTCAGCGTCGTCCTGGACGCGCAAAGTGCCATGGAAGCCGAGTTCGAGGAGGTTCGTGCCGTTCGTCGGGTCCTCGATGATGCGCACGCGGACGAGGTCGTGCGGCGCGCTCGTGCCGTGGTGACCGGCGCTCGGGAGTGCGACGAAGGGGACGACGAGGACGAGAGCGAGGATGACGAGTGCCGGCGCTCGGCGTACATGGCGGGGCGCGTGGGGGGTCGTCGCGGTTCTGTGCGTCATGTTTCGGCCGGTCCTGGGGTCTCGGGCAGGGCGCTGCGCACGCCGGCGGGTCGTGGGGTGACCCAGGTGTGGAGGGTGAGGAGTGCGGCGCCGAGCACCATGGCGCCGGCACCGGCCCAGAGGATGTTGATGTAGGGCAGCGTCGAGACGCCGAAGGTGACGCCGTCCACCTGGACCGTCTCGACGCCTTCTTGCTGGTCGAAGGGGAGATTGGCGTAGACCCAGAGGTCCTGGGCGGGGTCGTGGATGCCGCGCGGGGCGAGGTAGACGTCCTTGCCGAGGCCGCGCAGGATGCCCACTTCGGGTTTGTAGTGTTGCTGGTTGGCGTAGAGGATGAAGCCCATCGTGGTGGTGCCGAGCCGTTCGCCGTCCTCGAAGACGGTGAGCGTGGCGACGATGTGGTCCAACCGGCCGTTGTCGTCGCGGTCGGCGCCGGTCACGCTGTCGAGCCGCACCGTGTAGTCGGCGACGTCCTGTGAATCGCCGACCTTGAGCTGGACGACCTCCGATCCAGTGGCGAAGGTCGAGACGACGCCGTGGCCGAGGAGGACGAGGATGACGCCGAGGTGGACGAGGTGCACGGCGCTGCGTCGTCCCGCTTCACGGGGCCGTGCGTCGCGCCAGGCGGTCGTGATGCGGAAAAGGGTGAGGACGGCGGCGAGGACGAGGACGCTGCCGGCGAGGGCGAGCGCCAGGTGGTCGGGGAAGACGAGCCAGCCGGCGATGAGTCCGACGACGAAGGCGAGGCCGACCAACTCGACGAGGCGCCGTTTCGGGATGGCGCCGTAGGCGACCGCGGCCGCCATCACGGTGGCGGCGGTGAGGGCGATGGGGCCGGTGCGGCTTTCGAACGCCTCGGTGCGCGCGGCGTCGGAGGCGAAGCCGTCGACGCTCATCACGAGGATGGCGACGAGGACGGTGCCGAGGAGCGCAAGGAGCAATGTGCCGATCGTAAACAGCGTGCGCAGGGTGAGGTGGGAGAGCAATCGGTCGCCGAGCCGCTCGGGCGGTTCCTTGGCCGGTGCGGGTGCCGCGCTGCCGAGGCGTTTCTCGATGCGGTCGACGTGGCGCATGAGAAGCGGCACGAAGGCGACGAGCAGGAGGGCGAGGAGGCCGGCGTAGACGCGCACCTCGTTCTCGCCGGAAAGCGCGTTCATGAGGCGTTCCCATGATGTGACGCTGCGGCCTTCGCCGAGGAAGTTGTGGACGCTGCGCCAGAGGCCGCCGGCGCGCACGATGAACGTGGAGAACAGGGCGGCCGGAAGCAGCAGGAAGCCGAGGGCGGGGGCGAAGACCGCCATCTCGTCTTTCTGGTCGTGCCGCATCGCGGCGTGCAGGAAGGCGGTGACGAAGACCCATGGGATGAGGCTGCCCACCTCGACCGGGTCCCAGGCCCAGTAGCCGCCCCAGCCGAGGGCGATGTAGGCCCAGAGGGCGCCGAGGAAGACGCCGGTGGTGAGGAAGAGGAACGCGGGGTGGGCCCAGCGGCGCGCGGCGCCGACCCAGCCGGGACGCCCGGTGACGAGGTGTCCGAGCGCGAAGGCGAACGGCAGCGTCGAAAGCGCGTAGCCCATGAAGACGATGGGGGGATGGATCGAGTTGTAGAGCGTGACGAGTTGCGGGTTGACACCGCGGCCGTGAGGGGCGAGCGCGAGGTCGGCCGATGCGGTCGCGCGGAAGACGTGTTCCAGGGCGACGACGCCGAAGAGGATAAGGACGAGGGCCAGGAGCGCGGTGCGGGCGATGCGTCGGATGCTCTCGACATCGTCGCGTGTCGCACCTGCGCCGTTCCGGTGGTGCAGGCTGGCGTGGGCGGCGGTCGCGTGTGCAATCCCTTGGCCGACCGCTTTCGTGTGGCGCCGTTCTTCCAGGCTCCAGAACGACAGGGTGGCGAGCGCCCACAGCAGCAGGGAGCCTTCGCGCCCGACCCAGAGCCCGGACAATCGCTGGTACCAGGGATAGGTGGTGTCGATGTTGCGCCAGACGTAGCCCACCGACGTGTCGCCCATGAGGAAGAGCGCGCCGAGGAGGACGAAGGCGCCGCCGCCGAACCCTGTCGCGGCCCAGGTCGCTTTGACGGCGCGGTCTCGGTGCCGGGACTCCGGACGTCGGAGGTCGAGGAGACTGAAGCCGAGGGCCACCGCGAGCGCGATGAGAGTGGCCGTGAGGAGCGCGGTGCCGAGGAGCATGGGTCACCCGGTCAATATTTGGAGGAGCATCCGACCTTGATGTCCGTCGCTTGCAGGACCCAGCCGTCCACGTTCTGGACGAGCACACCGCTCGCGACCACTTTCTTGGGTCCGAAGCCGTCCGGGAGGACCCCGGTGTAGGTGACCTCGATGGTCTTGTTCTCGTGCGCCGGGTCCCCGCTCTGGTCGGCGAGGGTGAAATGGATGACGTCGCCGATGACCTCGGTCGTGTTGGCGACGACGACGCCGGGCACCGAGACGATGTTGGCGCCGAAGCGATCGGGATCGTCGAGGACCTGGTGCACTTCCCGGTAGGGGTCGCCCTGGGCGGTGCCGGAGATGGCCCAGACGGTCGCTGCGAGGATCACGACGAGGGCGATCGCCACTTGATAGCGTGTCTGCACGGGGGCCTCGGGAGACCGACTTGGTCCTCCTGTTTAATGTTTATCGTCGGTCGTTCGACGTGCGAACGGGCCGTCGGCCTCCTGCTGGCACGACCTTCCGGGGTGCTTTGGGGTGGCGGCAAGCGGTGCGCAGGAAGACCGGGGCGGCGCGGGCTGCCCCGGCCTTCTGCGATGGCTTCTGGACTTATGCGGTGGTGTCCTCGATCGCACCGTCGACGATGACCGGCAGCGCCACCAGCTCTCCGCGCAGGGCGGGCCCGGCGCGCAGGGTGCCGACGAAGGCGAGCGCCTTGTCGTTCACGGTGTTGCTGCCCTCGGGGATCCATTGGGCGGCGCGGCAGTCGTCGTGGCAGACGTCGACGAAGGCGGCCCAGGGGCGGCCCTCGGCGTCGATCTCGATGTCGATGAAGTCACCGAGACCGCCGCCGCTCGCTTGGCAGCGGGTGCCGCCGCAGATGCCGCGCGCGATGGGGTCGTCGGCCGGCGTGGTCTGGACGTCGTACCAGGTGGCGTTCGCCGTGTGCAACTCGGTGCCGACCACGAGCCAGGCGTGCCAGTCGTCGTCGATCTCCATCTCGCCGTAGGTCTTGTTGTTGTGGGCGTCGGTGCCGATGAAGGCGACCGCGACGCGGCCTTCGGAGCCGGCGGCGATGGTCGGGAAGTCGGTGATGTTGACGCCCTCGGGGGTGATGTCGATGGCGTCTTCCCAGCTCTCACCGCCGTCGAGGCTCTGGGCGAACTTGACGCGCCGGTCTTCGCCTTTCCAGGTGGCGTAGGCGTTGCCGGCCTCGTCGATGGCCATGCTCACCTCGTGGTAGGGGACACCGCCGTCGGCGTTGAAGGTGCGCACCTCGGTGCTGATGATGCTGTGCGTCCAGGTGAGACCGTCGTCCTTGGAGATGGCCACGGTGGGGATGCCACCGCAGTCGCCGCGCGGGAGGTAGATGGTGCCGTCGGGGGCCGATTGGCCGTGGGCGGCGAGGCCGGAGCAGACGAACCAGAGGGGGTCGACGCCCTCTGTGGGGAGCGGGGGCGAGGCGAGTCGATCGTCGTGCACGCCGTCGTAGACGAGCGGGCGCATGGGGCCCCAGGTGAGGCCGCCGTCGAGGCTGAACGCGCACGCGGAGTCGGCGACGCGGTTGACGCAATAGTGGAGCACGTTGTCATAACCGATCGTATCGTGGGCGCGGGGCTTGGAGGCGAAGATCGATTGATGGTCCTGCAGGCCCTGCGTCGGGGTGCAGCCGAGCGGCATGATGGTCCAGGTCTTGCCCTCGTCGTCCGAATAGCTGAGCGTGTTGCACGAGAGGCCCTGCATCTCGAAGTCGTAGAGGCGGTCGGTGTCGCGGTCGACGAAGAGGAACGGGTCGTTGGAGTTGGGCGGGAAATTGGTCGCACCGGCGATGTTGGGGGTGACGTCCTCCCACGTGCGGCCTTGGTCGGTGGAGCGGTACACAGATTCCATGTCGGGTCCGCGTCCGCCCGCGCCGGCGGTCATGAACATCGCGCCGGAGGAGGTGATGCCGATGGTCGGCTCGAACGACGGCACCGGCAAATGACGCGCCAGGCCCTCAGGCACGAGCGGGTCGAGAAGGGCCTCGTCGGTGTCGTCGGTGACCCGGTCATCGGAGACGCAACCGGCGAGGACGGTCGAGAGAGCGAGCATGAGGACGAGGAGGACCACGCGCATGATGGACCGGCTTCACGGGCGGAATATAAAACCTGTGGTGCCGAGCTTGAGGGCCTGGGTGCGCCGGGGCCGCATGGCGGCTCAGCGACGACCCCGCACCAACAGCCACCAGGCGTAGAGCAACGCCCCGCCGAAAATGGACAGCAGCGCCCCCAAGACATGCAGGGTCTCCGCATCGGTGTGGATCATTCTTCCACCTCCCGCTCGGCGTCGTGGATGGCGAGCCGCAGACGAGCGGCGAAGAAGAAGGCGGCGAGTGCGAGGAAGGCGAAGACGCCGACCAGGAAGGTCTCGGACCAGCCTTCGGTGACGATACCGGCGCTCGGGTCGCCGGCGCGGAAGATGGTGGGATGGATGCTCTGGGCTTGCCAGATGCGTTGCGCGGCGTACGAGAGCGGCACGGTGACGAAACCAAGGAGGCCGTAGACCGCGGCGACACGACCGCGTCTGCGGGGTTCGGACACCTGCTTGCGCAGGACGAGGTAGCCGGCGTAGACGAGGAACATGACCAGGGTCAGGACGAGCTTGATGTCCGAGTTGCGCCAATAGCCGAACTGTTCGCCCCATTCCAGGTGGCCCCAGAGGGAACCAGAGACGAGTGTCAGGGCAGAAAAAAGCACACCCACTTCGGCGGCGGCTCCGGCGGCTTCGTCCCACGCGCGGTCGGCGCGGGCGAGGTAGCGCCAGCTGGAATAGGCGAGGACGAGGAACATCGCATAGGCGCCGAAGGCGACCGGGACATGGAAGAAGAGCAGCTTGGCCGCCAAGGGGCTGGTCTGGCAGTTGTCGGGCGCCGCCTGGGCGGTGACAAAGTCGTCGCAATCGGGCAAGCCGGGCGCCCACAGCGCGGCCATGCCGACGGTGAAGAGCAGCAACCAGCCGGCGAGGTATCCGAAGAGCCGGATGGCCCCGACGAGGCGACGGTCGGCGTCTTGTGAGACGAGGCTCATGTAGTGGGGCTCCAGGGGGTCGACACCACGGTGGGTGCGGCCGAATCGTTCCGGGTTCCTGTCTTTTGCGGCATGGGCTATGGTTCCAAGAGGAAGGGGACGAGGACCCACGCGGCGGCCGCCATCACCACGTCGTAGGCGAGCACCAGACGCAGGTGAGGGAGCAGGGCGACCAGCGGCGCCTCGCCGAGCGCCAGGGCGCTGCCGGGGACGGCGACGGCGATGACCGGAAAGAGCGCGGGGAGCGCAAGCAGGGGCACGAGGAGGATCCAGTTGCGGCCGTGGACGGCGATGGCGGCGGCGAGCGTCGTCACGAGCGCGATGCCGATCGCGCCGGGAACAAGGAGGACGAGGACGCGCAACAGGCGGACGTCGAGGGGGAGCGCGAAGAAGATGGCGGCGGCGAGCAGTGTGACGATGCCGACGAGGACGAGGACGAGGAGGTTGGCGACGAGCTTGGACCAGAACATCGCGCTCGCGGCGACGGGGCCGGCAAGGAGTCCTTCCAGGGTGCCTTGTTCCCGTTCGACGACGAAGCTTCGCGCAAGGCCCACCTGGGCGCCGAAGGCGATCGCGGTCCACAGGACAGCGGCGGTGCGCACCGGGGCGGTGGCAAGACCCGAGAAGGCGACGTTGCCGACGAGCGCCACCAATACGGCGACAGTGAGTAAGGCGGCGAAGGCGTCGCGGCCGCGCGCTTCGACGAGGAGGTCTTTCCGGACGAGGACGCCGAAGCTCAAGGCGACACCTCCGCATGGGTGGACGTGGCGACTTCGACCGGTCGCCGTGTCGCAGGATCGAGCCTGAGGACCCGGTCGAAGCGTCCGGCGAACGCTTCGGGTCTGTGGCTCGCCACCACCGCTGTGCGTCCAGGACGGCTGAGCATTTCCGCCAACCACGCCTGTCCGTCGCTGTCGAGGCCGCTTTCGGGTTCATCGAGCAAGAGCAACTCAGGCGTCCCGAGGAGCGCCTTGGCCAATCCCAACCGGCGTTTCATGCCGCGCGACCATTGCGCGGTGCGCCGGTCGGCGTCCGCGGACAATCCGACTTCACCCAGCAGCCGCTCCACCGCATCGGGTCCGATCCCGCGCAATCGCGCGTGCAGGGTGAGGTTCTCGCGGCCGGTGAGTTCCGGGTAGAGGGGGTCCTGGTGTCCGAGGTGGCCGACCCGTTCATGCAGCCTGAGGCGGTCGCGGAGCGGGTCGAAGCCGAGGACGCGCACGGTGCCGCCGTGGACCGGCAGCAATCCCGCCAAGGTCTGGAGCAGGGTGCTCTTGCCAGAACCGTTCGGGCCGAGAAGAAGGATGCGTTCACCGCGTGCGACCGAGAGGTCGACGCCCTGGAGGACGCGTCGCGTGCCGTGGCCGAGGTCGGCCTTGGTGAGGGTGACGGCGGCGTCGCGCGTCGAGGACAACGGAGGGTCGACGGCGCGGCTCGTAGAAATCGCTGTTGGGCGGTCCTTCGACGTGCGGCCTAGAGGATCTCTTGGACCTCTTTCGCCAGGCCGTGCAGGCGGTCGAGGAGGGTGTCAGGCGCCACATCGCTTTCCAGGACGGTGGCGAGCACCAGTTCGGGTCCGGCGTCGACGACGACGAGCGTGATCCGTTCGAAGGTCACGGTGACCGTCTTTGCGCTCGTCGGGTCCATCTCGGCGGCCGCGGTCTCGGCGGCGCCGACCGTCGTCGCCACCATGGCGGCGAAGGTCTCAGGATTGGTCCCATGGGGAAGGGCGCCGATGAGCGGGAGTCCGTCGCGGGTCACCACGGCGCTTCCGCGGACGCCCTTCGTGGCGTTGAGGTCGGAGAGCCGGCTTGACAGCGCCTCCTGTTTCGGGATCATGGTCGGGCCCGGCTGCATGTGTGGTCTGGCCAAAGAAGACGCTTGCCGTGATGGAGGTCAAATAGCTTTCTCCGGCCCATCTGCGGTGCATCGAAGGGAGGTGGGGGCTTTTTCCTGTTTCGGGAGGGGGCACGGTGACATCCACCCGCAGGATCGTCTGAGGACAGGATGGCCGCCGCTTGGTGTACCTTGGTGCAAGCAGGGCGACGTCAGGGTCGTCGGGGACCCCAGCGAGCGTGCCGGTCCCGGCGGCCGTTCTGGCCGGGTCGTCCCGTTTCAGGGGTCGCCCGCGTACAGAAAGGCTTTGAAAGGCAAGGGCGGATGGGCCGACCCCCCTATGGTCCTGGACAACCTGGGCGAGAGCCTGCGCGGCACGCTCAAGCGCATCGCGAACGCCAAGCACATCGACCCCCAGCTCATCAAGGAGGTCGTCCGTGAGATCCAGCGGGCGCTGATTTCGGCCGACGTCAACGTCAAGCTGGTCCTGCAGCTCACCAAGTCGATCGAGCGGCGCGCCCTTGAGGAGAAGCCGCCGGCCGGCATGTCGGCCCGTGAGCATGTCGTCAACATCGTCCACCAGGAACTGTCCACCATCCTCGGCAACGACCGCCGCATCCCGCTCAAGAAGCAGGTCATCATGCTGGTCGGTCTCTACGGCAACGGGAAGACGACGACGGCGGGCAAGCTGTCGAAATATTTCCAGAAGAAGGGCCTGCGGCCAGCGCTCATCGCGGGGGACGTCCATCGGCCCGCCGCGGTCGACCAGTTGCGGACGCTCGCCGAGCAGACGAACACGCCGTTCTATGGTGAGACCGACAACAAGGACACGATCCAGATCGTCACGCGCGGTCTTGAGAAGTTCAAGAAATCGGCCGATGTGGTCATCGTCGACACGGCGGGTCGCCACAAGCTGGACGACGACCTCATCCAGGAGATGCGCGCCATCTTCGAGGCGGTCAAGCCGGACGAGAAGTTCCTGGTCATCGACGCCTCGGTCGGTCAGCAGGGTGGTCCGCAGGCGAAGGCATTCAACGACACGGTCGGTGTGACCGGGGTCATCATCACCAAGCTCGACGGTACGGCCAAGGGTGGCGGTGCACTCTCCGCGGTGGCGGAGACCCAGGCGCCCGTGGTCTTCATCGGGACCGGGGAGCACATCGCCGATTTCGAGCAGTTCGACGCCAACCGTTTCATCGGCCGCCTCCTCGGCATGGGCGACATCGAAGGGCTCCTCGAGAAGGCGCAGGAGGCCGCCGAGGGCCAGGACATGGAGAAGTCGGCGCGCAAGATGATGTCCGGCAAGTTCACCCTCCACGACATGTATTCCCAGATGGAGATGCTGAACAAGATGGGGCCGCTCGGCAAGGTGGCCCAGATGCTCCCGGGCGGCATGGGGCAGAAGCTGCAGGGGGCGGAGATGGAGCAGTCGCAGATCAAGATGCGTCGCTTCAAGGTGGTCATGGACTCGATGACCGAGGCCGAGATGGAGGCGCCGAACCTCATCAAGTCGAGCCGTCAGCGCCGCATCGCGCGCGGAGCGGGCGCCGATGTGCAGGAGGTCAAGGACCTCTTGAAGTATTACGACATGACGAAGCGCATGATGAAGGGCTTCGGGTCGAACCGCAAGGCGCAGCGCAACCTGATGCGGCAGCTCAAGTTCCAGGGCGGCGGGCCTTAGGTGGCCGTGCGGCGCCGGTTCCTCGTCCTTGGCCATGACGCCACCGTCGACCCGTCCTTCTCGCTCGGCGACCTCGCCGGCGGTGCGGGTCGTATGGATGTCCTGGTGCGCGTCTTGACCAACGCCTTGTGCGTCTCGCACGGCGTGCGCACCGACACCGAGGTGTGGCTGGCCCTTGTCGGGGACGATGAAAGAGGGCCGCGCACCGTCCGTTTCGATGGCGCCTCGGTGCGCAACCTCAACCCGGACGAACGGTCGGCGGCGGCGCTCGTCAAGAAGGCGCTCGCGGTCGACGTCGTCCCGAACGGCGTCTTCGAGCCGGCGCATCCGGGGGTCTCGGTGGCGGAGATGCCGTACAGCGAGGCGGTGGTGCGTTTCTCCGAGGCGGGACCGGTCGTGCTCTTGGACCGGGAAGGGGAGGACCTGCGCGCGGCCGCCGACGAGACGCTCGGCATGACGGGCGGCGCGCCCGGTTTCGTCCTCTCGGACCATCGGCCGCTTGCGCAGGAGGAGCACGACGACGCCTTCCGGGTCGCGGAAGGCCGCCGTGTCTCGGTGGGGCCGGAATGGCTGCAGGGGCACCAGGTGGTGACGCTCGTCCACGACGAGTTGGACCGCCGCGGGCGCTGATCACGACCGTACGCCGTGCGGGTCGGCGACGACCGCATCGGGAAGCGGGACGGTCGCCTTGGCGTTGGGATGGTCGAGGACCACTTCCGTGGTGGGGAGGCGGTCCCATGCTTCGTCCGGCAAGCGGAAGCGCATGTAGGTGACCGCGGTCGCGGCTTGGTCGTCGCCGAAGTCGCCGACGGGGGTGGCCTTGACGGTGAGGTCGCCGATGCGGAGTCGGATGCTCCGCTCGATGCCGGCGTAGTGGCTGAGGCGCGGTCTGATCTCCTCGCTCCGCTGCACTTCGACAAAGAGCGTGGCGACGAGGTCGCGCGGGTCCGGTTGCAGGTCGGTGTAGTGCTTGAGGACCTCGTCGACGGTGTCCGACTCCATGCGCACCATCTCCTGCACCTGGTGCTTCAATGTGCGTCGGTCCTCGAAGAGGAGGCTGATGTCGTCGGCGAGCGCGATGCGCCGGGCGTTCTTGTGCCGGTTCATGGCGACGAGCGCCTCTTTGCGTCCCGCCTCGTAGCGCTCGGCGTCCTCGAGGTCGTCGGAGGTGACGGGTGGGACCGCTTGGGTGGTGGCCATGTGGGCTCCTAGGCGGGGATCATGCCTGATCTCTTTCCTGTGAGTTTCGTGAGCGCCTCTTCGAAGCGGCCGGCGTGGACCTTCTCGGCCTTGGCCATGACCTCGAACCATTCAGCGATCTCTTCGTGGCCTTCGTCGCGGGCGACGCGGGCGAAGCCGGGGTACATCTCGGTGAACTCGTAGACCTCGCCGGCGATGGCGGCCTTGAGGTTCTTCTCGGAATCGCCGATGGGTTCGCCGGTCACGGGGTCGACGTCGAGGTAGCCGATGTGGCCGAAGGCGTGCTTGGTCTCGCCGTTCGAGACGCTGCGGAAGAGTTCCGAGACGTCGGTGTTGCCTTCCGTGTCGGCCTGTTCGGCGAAGTAGAGGTAGCGGCGGTTGGCCTGGGATTCGCCTGCGAAGGCGGCCTTGAGGTTCTCGAGTGTCTTGGTTCCGTCGAGTTTCATGGTGGGGGTTCTCTCCTGGTTCGAGGATAGAGGGCCGGACGGTGTCCGGTGGTGAGGGGGATGGTGTGGATCGGTGGTCGTTCAGACCGGTGGGGTGGGCGGCGGAGGCCGTTCCGGTTTTTCCTCGTTGCACGCGCGGCAGAGACCTTGCAGTTCCACGACGCGCGCATCGACCTGGAAACCCACCTTCTCGGCGGCTTGACGCAGCCGGTCGAGGTCTTCGTCGGCGTAGTCGAGGTCGAAGAGGCGGTCGCACCGGTCGCAGTGCAGGTGCGCATGACGGTCGGTGTTGGGGTCGTAGCGGCGTTGTCCGCCGATGGAGCGGACAGCGGCCTCGCCGTGGGCGACCAGTTGGTCGAGGTTGCGGTAGACCGTCCCGAGTGCGACGCGGGGGAGGTGTTTGCGCACCTCGGTGAAGACCTCGTCGGCGGTCGGGTGGTCGAGCCGGTGGAGGGCGTCGCGGACCGCTTCGCCCTGGAGACTAGGAGTCATTCTCAATTAGGAACTATTCCTATTCCTATTTCTAGGTGGTGATGACGGCAGTTCAGCAGCGGTGACACATCAAGTCCGGCCCGCATCTGGAGGGGATGGGTCCTGGTCACACCAAGCCGGTCAGGAGCCCATCAAGCCCGGTCCACAACACGAGGCCGGCGAACGCCACGAGCAGCACGGCACTGGTGTAGGAGACCGCCTTGACCGCCCAGGTGATCCTTGTGGCGGCGAAACGGATCCCTCCGACATAGGCGAGGACGACAACGAAGAGGCCGGCGAAGAAGCCGACGAAGACGGCCGGTCCATGGTCCTGGAACAGGGTCGCCCCGACAGAGAGCCACCAGCCGATGTTGAACGGGCTCGAGAGCGCGAATATATAGCCGGCCGCCAGACCTCCGAGGAGGATGCCGTGACGGGCGCTCCAGCCATGGTCGTCGCCTTCGGCATGGGCGAGGTCCGGGGGTCGGCGCGCCTTCTGCCAGGCGTCCCGGGCGAAGAAGAGGAGGAGTAGGGCGCCACCGACAGCGAAGAGGTCGAGAAGATGCGGCACGCGCGCCACAAGCGGCAGGACGCCGTAACCCATGAGGAGCGCATGCGTCGCGTCACCCAGGATGGCCCCGATGGGCACGATGAGCCCGGCCCAAAAGCCGCGATGCACCGTCCGGTCGGCCGAGAGGACGAGGATGGGACCGGGTGGGGCGGCGAGCGAGGCGCCGAGGGCGAAACCGAGCGCCAGGACGGTCCATGAGAGGTCCATCGCGTTCACTCGAGGACCGTCTCGAGATCCTTCCCGGTGAGGCGCTTGAACGCTTCCTTGTAGCGCGCCGAGGTCCCTTCCACGACCTCGTCGGGCAACACCGGCCCGGGCGGGGTCTTGTCCCAGTCGAGGGTCTCGAGATGGTCGCGCACGTATTGCTTGTCGAAGGAGGGCGGCGAGATGCCGACCGCGTATTCTTCGGCAGGCCAGAAGCGGGAGCTGTCGGGTGTGAGGCATTCGTCGATCAACACGAGCGTACCATCAGGTCGCCGGCCGAACTCGAACTTGGTGTCGGCGAGGATGATGCCGCGCTCACGCGCGAACGTGTGCGCCCGTCCGTAGATGGCGAGGCTGATGCGGCGCGCCTCTTCCATGATCTCGGCGCCCTCGATGGCGCAAGCCTCTTCGAAGGTGATGTTCTCGTCGTGCGCGCCGAGCTCGGCCTTGGTCGCGGGGGTGAAGATGGCCTCCGGCAACGCCTCCGCCTGCCGCAGTCCTTTCGGCAGCTCGATCCCGCACACCTTGCCGGTCTTCTGGTAGTCTTTCCAGCCGGAGCCGATGATGTAGCCGCGGACGACGCATTCGACGCCGAGGGGGCGCGCCTTCTCGACGAGGACCGAACGGTCGGCGAGCACCTCGCGATGTTCCTGCAGGGCCGCCGGATAATCATCCACCTGGGTGGCGATGAGGTGGTTCGGCACGAGGTCGGCCATCTTGTCGAACCAGAAATTGGAGATCTGGGTCAGCGTCGCACCCTTGTCGGGGATGCCGTTCGGGAGCACCACGTCGAAGGCGCTGATGCGGTCGCTCGCGACGAGGAGCAACCGGTCGTCGACCTCGTAGATGTCGCGCACCTTGCCCTGCCGCTTCGGGAACGGGAGGTCGGTCTGGAGGACGACGGGGCGTCCGACGGGGCGGCCCATGGGGCGCGCGAGCCGGTGGCGGTATTTTTCGTTGACGGGTCCTGGCGGGTGGCGTGGGACGAGGGGGCCGACATGTGGGTGGGACGTCTCGCCGCGACCGGACCCGTTTTTCCGTCCGGCCGCCTCGCCGTCGGCATGGCCCCGCGCGTCCCCGTCGCCATCCTCCTCTCCCTTGTCTCCCTCGGGCTCGCCGGCTGTGTCGAGACCGAGTATTCAGCAGAGCCCGGCCCGGACGACACGGGCATCGATTCGGATACCGACAAGGTGACGCTCCGTGACGACACGTTCTCGCCGTCGCAGGTCACCGCGGATGTCGGAGACACGGTCCGCTTCGTCAACGATGGCTCCAGGCTGCACACGGTGACGGTGGTCATCGCGGGCGACGACAACATCCGGAAGGACACGGAGCTGGAGCCGGGTCAGGAGACCTCGATGTCCATTGACCGGCAGACCGACTACACGGTCTATTGCCGCTATCACGGTTCGCCGGACGGCGGGATGCGCATGATCGTCGCGGCGTCCTAGGCCGTGGGCGGGCGCGTCTCGGCGGGCTTGTCAAGATCAGCGGGCCACCGTGCCGAGCTTCCCGGGGGCCGCCTTTTGTGACCTCTTCCTGCCGCTTTCTCTCCACTCCCGTGCCGGGACGTTCCGGCGTCCCCAAAACGTTTAAAAGCAATCCGGGTTCGACACCCCCTGCCCGAGCCGGTTTCCGGTCCGGGTTCCAATGACCCATGAAGCCCCCCGCGGGCCGATGGAGGACCAAAAATGCCCATGTTCGTCCGATTCGAGATCCCTGAGGAACTCGCGAAGCAGACCTACGACGTCGTCGAGAAGGCCAAGGACACCGGCAAGGTGTCCAAGGGGACCAACGAGGTCACCAAGCAGGTCGAGCGCGGCGCCGCCAAGCTCGTCGTGATGGCCGAGGACGTCACCCCCGAGGAGATCCTTGCACACATCCCGCTGCTTTGCGAGGAGAAGGGGATCACCTACTCCTACGTGCCTTCGAAGAGCGAGCTCGGCCAGTCGGCCGGCCTCTCGGTCGGCACCGCGGCCGTCGCCGTCCTGGACGCCGGCGCCTCGGGAGAGACCCTCGAGGACCTCGTCAAGAAGATCAACAACATCCACAGCCCCGGTGGCAAGACCGAGGCCGCCGCGACCGCGGAATAGTCGAGCGGAGGAATTGAACCACCATGGCCGAATTTGAAGGGATCCCCTCCGAGGTCGTCGAGATCATCGGGCGGACCGGTATGACGGGTGAAGCCACCCAGGTCAAGGTCCGCGTGCTCGACGGTCGCGACAAGGGACGTATCATCACCCGCAACGTGATGGGTCCCGTGCAGCCGGGCGACGTGCTCATGCTGCGCGAGACGGAGCGCGAGGCGCGCAAGCTCGGTGGGAGGCGGTAGGCGTGGAGACCCGCGTCTGCAGTTTCTGCGGCAACAATGTCGAGCCCGGCACCGGGATGATGTACATCAAGCGCGACGGCACGGTGCTCATGTTCTGCACTTCCAAGTGCCGCAAGAACATGCTCGAGCTCAAGCGTGTGCCCCGCCGGGTCCGCTGGAGCCAGCACTTCGAGCGCCAGGCGTAGTCGCCCGTCCATCCGATCTTTCTCCCCTTTTCCTCCACTTTCTGGAAGTGACGTTATGGCCATCGAACGCACGTTCGCCATGATCAAGCCCGACGGGGTGCAGCGCGGTCTCATCGGCGAGATCGTCTCCCGCTTCGAAGCGAAGGGCATCAAGATCATCGGCATGAAGTTCATGAACGTGAGCCAGGAGCTCGCGGAGAAGCACTACGCGGTGCACAAGGAGCGCCCGTTCTACAAGGGGCTCGTCGGGTTCATCACCTCGGGCCCTGTGGTCGCCATGGTGCTCGAGGGCGAGGAGGTCATCAAGGTCGCCCGCTCGCTGATGGGCGCCACGAACCCGGTCGACGGCAAGCCGGGCGAGATCCGCTTCGACCTGTCGTCCCACATCGGTCGCAACCTCATCCACGGGTCGGACGGTGCGGAGACCGCGAAGAGCGAGATCGCGCTCTGGTTCGGCGACGACCTCGTCGACTGGGAGCGCTCCGAGGACCAGTGGGTCTTCGAGTAGTCTTGCCGGACCCTTTCTCCACCCTGACATCTCTACCTTGATTCTCTTTTTCGCCGTGTCGGGTGCACCCGGCGTGTTGGCGACGCCGCTTCCGGCACATACTTCGTGTTATATATTGGAGACTTGCCGATTTTGCGAATTCCTTCTTTCTACAGAAGGAAACCGGCGGACTTTGACCCCTCTACCCTTACGATTCCGACGTCCTCACCGGAAGTGGCATAAAGGGTTGCCACTCCTTATCATACTGGGTTATCGTGAACGCACGCGTCCTGCTCTCGAACAAGGAAAAGCGCAAGAGCTTCCTCGAGGACTACGACCTCGACCGGAACGAGCTCCTGGTGGAGACCATCGACCGCTACGCCCACGACCACGCGGTCCTCGTGAATCCCACCTGCTCCGACGCGCTCGTCGTGGCCAAGCAGAACCCCGAGCTGCGCGGCGAAGGGGAGCGCATGTTCACCGACCTCCGGACCATCTATGTCACCCGGGTCGCGGACGCTGTCAAGATCCTGATGAGCCAGTCCGGACAGATGGACATCACCCCGAGCCGCTGCTTCGTGCTCCGGCAGGGTTCCTAGTCCGACTTTTGCCTCAGGGCCTCCGCGGCCTCGGTCGCGGCCTCCGATGTCCGAGCGAAGCGGTTGTCGTCCCCCGGCGATACGACGGCGCCGCGGTTCGCCGGATGGACGACAGGGAAGGGACGAGAAGGAGAAGGGAGGGGAGAAGAATTGCCGGGCACCCTACTTGCGCTCGGCGAGGGGCTCGGCAAGGAGCGTGACGCCACCGAGTTGGCGCGCCACGGTGCCGACGGAGTGTTCCTGGACGTCGAACTTGCCCTTCCCGGGGCCGTCGCACTCGCCTGAGCACACATCGACGAGCGCCAGATAGACCGAACCGCTCGTCGGGTCGATGTCGATGTCGAGGAAGTCGTACATGCCGCCTTTGTCGCCGAAGCAGCGGCCCGAGCAGGTGCCACGCTTGAGCGGTTCGTCCGCCGCGTTCGCCATGGTGGTCACGAACACCGCTTCTTCGCTGTCGCCGTTGAGCGAGATGCCGACGTAGGCGTTCCAGGTGCTGTTGTTGTAGGCGTCGGGATACTCGTAGCAATAGCTCTTCGAGCGGTCGATGCAGCCTTCGCGCAGCTTCCCGGCATCGTTGCCGTACGGGTTCTCGGTGCCGACATAGAGGAACGCGATGCGGCCCTCGGAACCGGCGACGAGACTCGGGAACTTCATCGCGGTGACCCCGGGCGCGGTGACGTTGGCTGGTTCCGACCAGGTGAGGCCCTTGTCCTTGCTGACCGAAAGATAGGCGCTGCGTGCCTTGTCGCCGAGCCACAGTGCGTAGGCGGTGCCTGCGGTGTCGGTGCCGATGGAGACATCGTGCTCGGACGGACTGTGTTTCGGGTCGTCCGAGATGCGCACCTTGGTGAACGTGAGGCCGCCGTCGTGGCTCACGGCGACGCTCGGCTCTCCGCACCAGTCGCGGCCCAGGTAGACCGTGCCGTCGGCCCACGAGGCGTGGCCGTGTCCGTGGAGGCCGCCGCAGAGACCGGAGAACACGGAGCGCACCACTCCTGCCTCGGACGGTTCGCTCGGAGGCTGCCAGCGTTCGGGGTCGTAGCCGAGGTAGGCCGGGGCGGTGGCGATCCAGTTGATGCCGCCGTCCGGGCTCTGGTAGCAGATGGAGTCGGTGATCTGGTTCGTGCAGATGTAGACCTGGTTCGGGTAGACAGCCGTGTTCGTCGCGGCGGTCGCGGGACCGGCGAAGATGGTCGGGTGGTCGTTGATGCCCGGGATGCAGGCGCCGTCGCGGGTCACCCAGGTCTCGCCCTCGTCGTCGGACCAGCTGACCTTGTTGCAGGCGACGTGGGGGCCCATGTCCATGGCGAAGACGCGGCCGGTGGTCGGGTCGACGTAGACGTAGGGGTCGAAGCTCGTCGGGTGGGTCTCGACGCCCGCCATCTTCGGCGAGGTCTCCTCCCACGTGCTCCCGCCGTCCGTGCTGCGCATGTAGACCGTCTTGGGCAGGCCCCGGACGGCGTCGAAGTCGATGGCCGGATAGAAGATCGTGCCTTGGCGTGTGATGCCGATGGTGGGCTCGCCGCTGATGCGGTCGCTCGCTTTCACCAGTTCGAACGACGGCACCGTCTCGGAAAAGTCCGCTGCCGTGAGGTTGTTCCGGGCCGCGTCAAGGATCCAAAGAGGGGCCAGCGTTCCGGGGTCTGGGTCTACCGTCTCGACCGTCTCCTCGTCACCGAGGCAACCCGAGAGGGCGACCAGGGCGAGGGGGAGGACGAGCCACGCACGAAGGGCCTGCATGAGAGACGCGTCCGGGTGGGGATTGATAAGGATTGGGGAAGCCGGGTCGTCGCTAGAATGGGGCTGAGCGACTCTCGGATGGACCGGTCACCAAGGAGCTAGTTCGCCGAGTCGCCCATAGGTAAGGAATCCGTCGGGTCGTGCCCAAGGATCACCCCTCTCAGGATCCCTGTTATCTCTACGGAGGCATAGGTCGCGGTCACACCATAGGTGCCCGCACCTGATTCGTGCAGATAGGTCGTGATCGGACACGCGAGACCTGTGATACATCCGACCAGTAGTTCTGAAGGATAGTCGATAAGGGTCTCGGAACCATCGGGATGGTCGATCTCTACCACGCCGACCGCCAGGTGGTTCAGAAGCAGGTCGCCATAGAGGTCGATGGCGACGAGGGCGTTTTCGTGGGCCACCTCCCTTTCGACTCGTGACGCGATCGTGGCACCTGAAGGATCGAAGACGGCGTGAGCGTGGGCACCCGCACCTCCTCGGAATCCAGATTCGTCAAACACGTCGACTGTTGTACCCAACCCCAGGGCGGCGACATCCACATCGCGATTACAGGAGATCCGCAGTAGGGCGCTGTCGTCTTCCCAAGCATTTGGTAGAACCCAGGAGGTGGGTCTCAGCCCGTCGGGGTCTTGTGATCGGAGCCCGATCGCGAAGCCTGTGATCTCAAGGGGTGATTCCGGTGTGAGGGGGAACGTCCGGTTCACAAAGTCAGTCCAACCGTAGGTTCCTGGAAACACTTCGTGGTCGATGGTCCCGCCAGCATGCATGTGGACGCTCGGATCAAAATTGCTTTGGCCGCGACCGAGGTCAACGAAGAGACCATCCGAGTGCTGAACAATGATTCCGAACGTGGGGCGAAGATGGTCTGATACTCCCCACGCCGCCCAGATCACTTGGCACTCTACGGCCTCCGAGGCATTGAGCTGGACCGCGACCGCGAGATCGCCGTCCCACTGGGTGGTCCATGTGGCGTTCGACCATTTCTCACCGACTGTCCATTCGGTGGGAGAAGGTGGACGGTCGGCCCCCGGTTCGGGATCGGAGTCTGGTTCGACAGCAAGACAACCCGAAGCCAAGACCAGGAGCCCGAGCGCATAGACCCATGTCGAAGACCGTTTGGACGTGCGACCGGGGACCATGGTGCCGTCGGTGGATTGGAGGTTTAAATGCCTTCCGTGGAACCGAAGGTGGGCAGCCATCGAAGAGGTCAACTCTGTTGACCGAGTTCGAGTGTCTTCGAGCGCGCCAGCGCGACTGGACGTGCGACGAGCCGACGCTAGTCGGCGAGCTCGTACGTCATCCGGATCGCCGAGTCCCCGTCCTCATAGTACCCGGGGATGCTCCCCCGCCTCTTGAACCCGAACGAGGCGTAGACCTGTTCGGCGCGGGTGTTGCGGCTCGCCACCTCGAGCGTGACCCGCTCTTTCCCCAACGCCTCGGCCCGGCGGACCGCGTGCCGGAGTAGTCGTCGTCCCCAGCCTTGTCCCTGCACGCGCTTGGCGACCTGGATGCCCTCGACGCGCGTGTTCTGCTTGCCGTGCACAAGGAGAAGTGAACAGACAAGGCCGTCTTCGTCCTCGGCGACCCACACCTCGTTGGTGCGCCGTTTCAGCCGGGCGCGCCATTCGGCGGCGTCGACGATGTCGCTCGTGTAGAGCGAGCGGTCCAGTGCGTCCAGCTCGGCGACGTCCCGCTCGCGGGCACGCCGCAGTCGGCTCACCCGATGCCCCCTTCCAGGAGGTGGCGCACGATGTCCTCGTAGAGGTGGGGCGCGCGGCTGTCCTCGTAGCCGGGATAGATGGTGGGGTTGTCGTTGACCTCGATGACGTAGAAGCTGTCGCCGCTCTGTTTGATGTCGCAGCCGTACAGGCTGTTGCCGATGGCGGCGGTGCCTTGCTTGGCCACCTTGAGAAGGTCCTTGGGCGCCTCGCCGAGCGGCACGGCTTCGACGCGGCCCCATTTCTTCTGTCCGCTGCCCTCTTCCTTGTCGTAGACGCGCCAGGCGCCTTTGGGCATGTGGTAGCGGGCGACGTAGAGGATGCGGCCGTCGAGGACACCGACGCGCCAGTCGTAGGTGGTCGGCATGAACGCTTGGACGACGAGGCCGTCGGTGAGGCGGAGGAACCGCTTGGACTCTTTCTTGAACTCCTCGGGGGTGGAGACCTTCTCCACATAGGCGGAGAACGCGGATGTGGGCGCTTTCAGCACGAGAGGGCTGCCGAGTTCCTCGAAGAGCCGTTCCGGTTCGATGCTCTGGGCGTCCGCCTTGAGGAGGTAGAGCGTGGGGGGTGTGGGGACCGCGTGGCGTTCCATGAGGCGGCCCATGTGGATCTTGTTGCCGCAGGTGGCGATGGAGTCGGGTTCATCCAGGACCGGGATGCCTTCCGATTCGGCCAATCGGGCCACGGTGTAGGTCATGTTCATGGCGTGCGTGTCGGCGCGGATCAACACCGCGTCGTACTCGGGGATCCGGTGCACGTCTTTGGGGTAGAAGCGCTCGAAGCGCGCACCGAGGTCCTCGGCGGCCTTCTCGAAGCGCAGGAGGGCTTGGTTGTCCAGGTCCTTCCCGGTCTTCACGCTGTCCAGGAAACAGCCGAGTACGGTCGTTCGCTCACCTCCTGGAAGTAACGCAGGTCCCGTTCGGTCAGCTCCGAGAGCTCCAAGGGCTCGATGTGGGTCACGGCGGGGCCTTCCTCACGGTCGAAGCCGTAGACGGTCATGAGTGGCAGGTGGAAGCGCTCCCAGATGTTCCATGCCAGTTCTTCGCGGCCCTTGGCGAGGGTCATGCCGAGGAAGGCGCGGAAGACGAAGGGCTTGCCGTGGGCGGCGAACATGGCGACCGGAAGGCCACCTCCCATGGAGACCGACTTGAAGGCGCGTTTGGCACCGATGAGGGTCTTGGCGTCCTTGTGTTCCCACATGTAGGGGTGGGCCGCCAGGAGTCGGCAGGGGGCCTCGAGGTCTTCTGGGTCCTCCACCACGTGGAGGTCGGGGACGGGGATCCCGGCGCGGTGGGAGAAGTAGTGGAACAGCACGGGGTGGAAGGCGGCGAGGAGGTCGCGTGTCGCCGGGAGCGCCGGGAGGCCGGCCAGTTCGGCGTCCATGGAGGCGAGGTAGCCGGCGCGGGCGAAGCGCAGGTTGGCGGAGAGGTTGATGAAGGCCCCGGGGCGGGCGCCAAGGGGCGAGGTGTGTCGTGGGCGGCGCTTTTGGGGGGCCAAAGGACCGACCTGTCGAGCCTTGGAGGTCGTTTGAAGATTGCGGGGTGGGACGTGGCAGGGTGGACGGGTCCTACAGATGCCCGGACGGGGTGCCGAGAGAGGCCCTTCGAGACCGCTCATAGGGTCCCGACGGCGCGTCCGGACGCCGCCAGACCGCCTCAGATGACCCGTTCCCCTCCTGTTGGGGCCCCTCCCGTACAATCTTGGTTTTCCGCTCGGCGATGTCTGTCCGCCGGCCAAGGGCTTGAGAACCCGTTATTATCCCACAATCCATCGTTCAGGTTGGAGCGTCACACGGCGTTCCGGAACAAAGGGTAGGACCTTTCCATGACCACGAACCCCCGAACCAGCGCATCCGGCCGCCTCGGCGGCGCCTGCATTGGGCGGGGTCTCGGGTCCTTTGGCCGTCTCGGCCTCGGCGGGGCACAAGGCTCCGTCGACTTTCTGTTCGCACAAGAAAAGGGAATGGAGTAGAGAACGATGATGAACAAGAAACTGATCGCTCTGATAATCGCTGGCGTCGTCGGACTTCCGATGGCCGCCGCCGCGACCACGCTACAGGACAAGACCGTCGTCACCGGTCACACGGTGTACGCCAACATGGGCGGCTTCGACCCGGATGTCGCGCTCATCGCGGGCATCGTGGAGTCGAAGGTCGTCTGGTTCAACGGCATGACCGTCTTGAACACCGTCCAGGACGGGTTCATCTATACGGTCGCCAAGGGCCAGTGCGACCCGCGCGACGGCGAGAACTTCGAGTTCCAGGACTACAAGATCGCCTTCCGTGACCCCAACAACGTGACGCACATCATCGCGCACTACACGTACTCGTGCGGGTCCGGCCTCAAGACCGAGACGGTCTTGGACGGCTACCTCGGTCTCAACGAGACGAAGCATGTCTGGGTCACCCCGACCCACGCCCGGGTGCAGGACCCGCCGATCCAGGCCTTCGACCCCGGGCGCATCTACAACTTCGCGACCGGCATCGACACCTGGTACTACAAGAGCGGAAACCTCCTCCTCGGCGGCGGCCGCGGCACCACGACCCACGAGGGCACCGGTGGCGGCACCACGGACGAGGTCAACAACGGCGACTCCTACTGTGCCTCGGAGAGCGACCACGTCTGTAACGGCTCCTCCGGCCTCAAGGCGGGCGAGGACACGCTGCACGAGCACAACACCTTCGAGGTGGACCTCTACTACGACAAGGAGGACCGCGGCAACTTCACCAAGTTCGGCACCACCTACGCGGACGGCACCCCCTTCCACGGCACGGAAGAGGAATGCGCGAACGACCCCTACTGCGCCCACGTCAGCGACCCGAACAAGACCAAGTTCGAGGTCTGGGCCGGCCAGTAGACCCTGACCCTCAACCGTTCTCTCCCCCCGTTCTCTCTCCCCCCTTTTCTTGTCTGGAAAGGGTCACCCGCGTCTTTTTTCGCTGTTTCTTTTCGTGTCCCTTCTGATGTCGTCTCGCTGGAAGGGGTCCGATCGATCTTTTGTCGATGCTCCGACAAATCGCGCTGGTCGCGTGCCGTCGCGCTGTCTGTTTTCGGTCCCGGTCTTTCCGCTGTCGACCTGGCCGCGCGGGTTTCGACACCGGATCGGGACCGCTCGTCGACTCGCTACTGGACCACCGTCCCCGACCGAGGGTCTTGGTCGCCGTGCGCGCCCGGCTTTTCTCCGCGACTGCGTCCGGGTGGTCCGCATACCGACGATCGCTGCCGACTTGCTACCGGTCGCCCCACTTTCTGTCCATGAGGGTGGAGAGCTCGGCTCCTTCTGTCCGGCTCCGCCGGGTCATGAAGTGGCGCGGTCGACCCGGTGGGATCTCCCGGAACTTCTGAAGGTGAGAAGGTTCATCACCTAAATCGCGGTATATACCACAGATTTGCCATAGGGATGGCAAATGTCTCCTAGTGCCCATTTGTTTTCAGAGGTAAGTATAGTGTCAATCTAGCTTCAGGTATATACTCAACAGAAGTGATGACAAGTCTGTGGGTGGGACAGAATTAGACTCTGATTCCCCTCGCTGACTTGTCACAATAGCCACTCATTTCCTGTTACACCTCTTAAATTGACGAAATCGATATATACTCCAGCTCTCTTCTCACAAAGTGCAGACTTTCCGTTCGGGAACCACTGTTCCCTTGACGAAAGCTTGCTCTAAGGAGGAGAGAGGTGTGGACGCACGGAAGCTGGCTACCAAGACCTGGCGCTTCGGGTTCGAAGAACCCGAGGACGTCGATCAAGACCGGCCCAAAGCGTTCCCGCTCATCCGAAGTGAATAAGGAGGTGTAGCAGAAACATGAACGCTAAGATTTTGGCCGCGGTGGTCGGGATCCTCGTACTCATCCCAGCCGGTTACGCATCGTACGGTTGGAAGTTCGGGGACTGTAACTACCAGACCGGCTACCTGACGACTTGCAGCGGAAAACCGAACGCCACTGGTGAACCCCCGGCCCTTGTGACTGGGCACACCGTCTACGCGAAATTCGTGATCGACGCGCTCAGTATTGACCTGAGACTCCAAGCGGACGTGAACAACACGCTCGGTCTTCCGACCGACTTCGCCGCGATCGCCGGCTACTTCGTCGTGAACGACACGAAGCCCGATATCGATATCGAGATCGATGTCATCAAGGATGTCGCCGCCCAGCGCGAGTGCGTCGTGTGGTTCAACGGTCAGAACCTGGACCAGACGGTGGGCGCGCACCCGTCCGATGAGGACGAGGCCGCGCCGTACGACGATGCGCAACAGGACTATGATTTCGACCGGGACATCGACCACTGTGCGTCCGAGTTCGCAAGATATGGATACATCGACCCCGATACCCCATACAACACGACGTACATCCTCGGCGCCTACGCGGTCGCCGTCGAGAAGGGCGACTGTGACCCCGCCCACGGCAGCAACTTCCGCTACCGCGGTCACCTCGACTTCCTCGACCCGAACGGCATCTACCATGAGGTCCAGGAGTACGACTACAACTGTCTCCTCGACCTCCCGAAGGAGCTCGTCGGAGCCGACCGCGGCGACGTTCAACCCGGCACCCACACCCCTGTCGGTGTCAGCACGGCCGTCTCGGGGATCGTCAACCAGTTGTTCCCGTGGACCTACACGGACCCCCAGAACGAGAACGGCTGCGAGGTCTACGCGACGCCGGCGGACAACACCGGAGTCGTCGCCAACACGACCTCCCCGGCCAACTCGACCGTGACCCCCGGCAGCTTCGACCTCGGCCACAAGTGCAACGGGAGCATCCAGGACCTCTTCAAGGAGCGCCTCTGGATCACCCAGATCCACGCGCCGCAGTACGACGCGACGATCCAGGAGTACTACACGTTCGCCCTTCAGGTCGACACCTGCGCCGGTCTCAACATCTACGAGGCCTTCGGGAAGCAGACCGACCAGAACCTGAACAACTCGTCGGTCTACCCGATCGGCGGTGGCATCGGAGAGGCAGCGGTCAGTGCGTACCACACGGCCCTCGATCCAGTCGGCATCGGTACTCCGGTCGAACTCGTGGACCTCTGCACGGACGGTTCGTCGTTCAGCTTCGACGACACCTTCCGCGGGCGGACGGTCCACTCGGCACCGCCGACCACGACCGAGGAGATCATGCGGGGTAATTCGTTCGACGACAACACCACGGTCCTCAAGCACCGTGAGAACTGCCGTGACGACAACCTCGACTGGCCGCACAACCGCCAGCCCAGCGGCTCGGGTACCACCGGACCGGACTGTTACCCTGAGGACCACAAGACCGCCTTCGTGGATCTCTACGTGTACCTCAGTGACCCGACCGGTGGCCAGTGGGCCCTTCACACGAAGGGTACCGCGCCCACCACGCCGGCCACGACCACCACGGCGCCCGCTGGGTACCCCTAGTCGGCGAAAGCCTACTGAATCGGGTGAATGACCGGCTTCGGCCGGTCCCTCTCTTCCCATCCTTGTCCCCCTCCTCCTCCGATCCACGCTGATGCATGGGCGGAGGGGCGCTTTTTCGGCGTCTCGATCGAGCTCCGCCGACCCTGTCTCCTGACCTACGGGACGTTTTGTCTCGCCCTGGCGATCGACCGCCCACCTCGTGGCCCCGCCGACCGTTCCGCCCCTCGAAAAGTGGATGATGTTACTTCCACCAATTCCATTTAGGGTGGATATGGTGGCCCTCTCCGGCTCATCGGCCCAAGGTTTCCCTAGTTAACCATACCATATCCGTCCAGGATGGGCGCCTTCATGACCGGACCTGAGCGATGGGACCGGTTCGAGTGTGCGCGTAAGTGCTTCGGACCGTGCGTTTGATCGGTGTCTTCGTCGTCGTCTCGGCCCTTGTGTCGACAGGAGTGGCGGCCGGTTTTCCAGAAGAGGCGGCCCTGGTGGCGGGCCATTCGGCCTACTTGCGCGCCGTCATCGAGCCGTCGGCGGCTGGGATGCCCCTTCCACCACCCGTAGACTATGGCTTGTCCACACAACGAGAGACGTATCTCTTCGGAGCGTTCGCGTCCTCCCGCGCCTTGGACGAACGTGACGGTCGTATGGTCTTCGCGTGGAATTCGGACCACCCAGACCCCCGGATAAGTCCTTCCCTCGTCCCGAGCGGCGACTTCGCCCAGGTGCGTGACCGCTACGGCGTCCTCTGGACCGTCTACGAGTTCCAGTATCTGGGCGTCGGCACTTTCGGCGCCCCCACCAGCCACTTCGCCTATGGGGTGCGCGTCGGAGAAATCCATGACATCGACCCCCACCAACCCGCTCCGGCAGGGATCGAGGGCAGCTACAACTGGGCCATCACCTACCGCCTCGACCGTCTCTTCCCCGACCGTTTCGAGGCGACCCCGGAGGGCATCGTCGCCAAACCGACCCCGGCGGTGCCCGCGGTCTCTCCGCCGCCCGTTGCGGGTGCCCTTCTGGAACCGGTCCAGACCGGCGCCGACCCGGTCGTGCGGGAGATGGGAGCGGACGCCATGAGGGACCCACCAACGGTGGTCTTCGGTCTCAACCGGGTCCCCGCGCTTCTTGCGGTCGACGACCCCGCCAAGGGACCTGCGAAGCGGCTCGAGCGCTGAACCACGCAAAAGCCGTTGAAACAGCCGTTTCGTCACACGATCCCGACGCCCGTACAACATCCGCTTTTCCGGCCCCTCGCGGCTGTTCGCCTCTGGAAGCGCCACCGCCAGCGCGCCCTTTTCCAGAAAACGAAGTCTGAAAACAGCCTTTTCTATCCACAACCCATCGTTCACCTGCCACGAGGTGGAACGACATCATGATGGAGACCCGGTACGCCCTGCACCCGATGGCCACGGAGGTGGCCTCATGAGGCTCAGGACGATCGTCGCCGTCATCATCATCGCCGGCTCCATCCCGTTCGCCGCGGCGACCGGACAGGTCCGGACCGAGGACGTCGAGGGACGCATGATCCTCTTCGACCTCACCAAGTACGACCCGGACCTGGCCGCCGTCGCAGGGCTCGCAACAGGACAGACCAGCTGGTTCGACGGTGTGGTCGTCCTCGACAAGGCGAGCCAGGGCTGGGTCTACGCGGTCCCGAAAGGGACGGGCGACCCGTCGGGCAAGAACCTCTTCCCCACAGGGGAGACGTACGCGTTCACGGACGACAACGGCGCGAGCTGGAGTGTCCGTGAGTGGTACTACCTCGAGCCGAAAGAGGTCCAGTACATGCTCGGCAACCACCTCGCCACGGAACGCCTCACGGTCAAGGTCCACGTCTGGACCGTCCACACGGGCGCCGTGACCACCGACAGCGGTTCCGGCCAGGACTACAACTTCGTCGTCGTCGTCGATGTCACGAAGCTGGCCACCGAGGTAGACGGCTTCACGAGCGACTCGGGCGACCCGGAAGGGCCGCGCGAGGGACAGATCGACCTCTGGTTCCTGAGAGAGGATCCGGAGAAGCGTTGCCTGCCATGCCAGGCACCGCGCATCTAGGGTAGGAAACATCCCTCGCGTCAGGGGGAGAAGGGTAGGACCTTCCATGATCACGGGTAGAGACATCAAGATCGCAGGATTCAGTGAAGACAAAGAGACCGTCGCCGCCGTCGAGCGCGCCCGCGCCATGTTCGCGCTCAGGGAGCGCATCCACACGGTGGTCGCGGCGACGCGCACGGTGCCGCAGCGGCGCCGCCGTGTGAAAGGAGCGGACGGCGTCCGGTGGCCGAGCTATCGTGGCCTCGACGACCTTCGCCTCGGCAAATAGGAGACGACCAAGGAATGCGGTTGAAACGGCGCGACAAGGATGTGTGGACCCCGTACGGGCATGAGAAGGCGCGCAAGCGTCTCCTCGCCGAGCGGCGCGTCCAGATCATCGTCGCCGCCGTCGCCCTCGCCATCCTCTACGCCGTCATCATCCAGTTGACGTCCGAGACCGTCACCGCGCCCAACCGCCAGGGCTTCGAGATCCCGGAGCCGGAACGCAAGCCGGTCACTGTCGGCGTCACCCCGGGCGGTGTCCCCGCTTTCGCGCGGCCCGGTCAGGAGACCCCCGACCCGGAGGCGACCCCGCAGGCCAAACACGAGCGCAACGAGTGGCTCGACCGCCTGCAGCCCATCCTTCAACTCATCGCGCCGCTCGTCGCTGCGTTCTGGCTCCTTGGAAAGGCGGGCGCCTCGGCGCGCGGAAAGCTCGCCGAGCTCAACTTCGGCATCTACAAGGGCGCGATGCCCTACGAGATGCACATCGCCCGCGGCCGTTCGCGTGTCTTCACCCATCGCGAGGTCGAGGGGCATGTCTTCGGCAAGAAACGAGAAGACTATGTCTTCGGCACCTACCTCAAGGAGCCGCCGCTGGCGGTGCGCCAGATGCTCGGCATGACCGACAACGACCGGGCCGAGGTCACCCGTCTCAAGCACGGCTCGGCGAAGAAGGCGAAGTAGTGTACATGTCGCCCGAAAAAGGCGCATACAGTACCGGTCCGGAGGGGGCCGTCAGCCATATATACCGGTCCGGCCACGCCCGGGCTGTCCCCACTGGAAGACCGAAGACCTGTCGCGCATCCCCCTGGAAAACGTCCAAAAGTCCGGGCTGCTCGACAAGTCTTAATACTCCGTGTAACACAAAACAACATACTGACGCTCCTTGGGAGGGCGCGTCGGACCATATCGTCTGGAGGCTCTTCGCATGGTAGAAGTCGTCACATTGGAAGACCTGGCAATGGCCATCGGGAACAGGATCGGCCTCACGGAGGACGATGCGTTCCGCGACGCCAACTTCGTCATGGACATCTTCGGCTTCGACGATCGGGTCATCGACAACGTCCTTGAGCCGGAGGACCGGCAACTCTTCTACATCCTCGAGGAGGAGGGCATGCTCACCACCGAGCGCGAGGAGACGACCCTCTACGACGGCCGCGAGTGGCGCACCCACTACTGGCTGTTCAAGAAAGAGGCCATCAAGCAGATGGCCGAGGACGAGCGCGGCCGCGTCAGGAAGCGCCGCGCGCCCGCCTCCGAAGAGGACCTCTACAACAACCTCCCGGACGACCTCTGGGGCTCCCGCCGGCTCTAGACGGGCGCCACACGGTCTCTACCTGCTGCTCTTTCCGCGTTTTTTCGCTCCAGATGTCGTCAGCGTGCGCTCTATGCGTCACGAGCGTGGGCCGTCTTCCGCAGCGCGAGAGAAAAGGGGCGGTGCCCGGCGCGATCGAGATCGACCCGGGCAGGGTCCGACCGCGCCAGGGCAGAGGCCAGAGGTGATGACTCCGATGGCCGAAGTGCCGCCATCGGATGGGATTCCCATTTTCAGGCGTGTTGAAATATTTGGCGCAAGAATCGTCAATATGTCAAGTGGAAGAACGGGGAGTCGGCCACTTGTCGAGATAAAACGACCACTACTTCCGGTCACCCCCACGACACCTGTATCAAACCCCGGCCCCGTCCCGACTCCGTGGCCCCCGCGCCCGGCCCGCCCCCGACCCGCGCCGTGACCGGTGCCATCACTGAGCCGGCGGGCCCGGACACCCTCCCCCCGCTCCCCTACACGCCCCGGCCCGGCCAGAACGAGCTGGTGCGCGCCGCGCTCGACACCTTCCAAGCAGGCGGACAAGCCCTTCTTGAAGCGGGCACCGGCACCGGCAAGACCGTCGCGGTCCTCGCCGCTGCCCTCCGCTCCGCCGAGGCGACCGGCCGCAAGATCGTCTGGCTCACACGCACGAACACCCAGCAAGCGCAGGTCGTGCGCGAGTTCCGCGCCCTCACCAAGGATCGCCAAGGCCAACGTCCCCTTGCCCTCGCCCTCCAGGGCCGCGCCCACCTCTGCCCCGAACTCCGCAGCGACGCGCGCTACGTCGGCGCCAACGCCGAGGAGTACGCCAGGCTCTGCGGCGGCCTGAAACGCAAGACCCTCGAAGCGATGGGTGTCCAGAGCGCCGAGGAATGGTGGGGCCGACAGGACGACCGCGACATCCTCGGCGGGCTCCAGGCAGACCCGGACGAGGACGCCGGGAGACCGACGCCGAAAGATGACCGGTTCCGCCTCCCCCTCCCGGTCACCGCCGACAGCGCCGCCGGCTGCTCCTACTTCCAAGGCCTCCTGCAGACCGACCTCGACACGTTGCACGACACCCTGACCCAGGACCCCGTGCCGAGCGAGCGGCTCGCTGAACGCCTCACGGCCGCCCACGTCTGTCCGTACGAAGCCGTGAAGGCGCTCCTGCGTCGCGCCGACCTCGTCGTCGCCCCATACATCTACCTCGCCGACCCAGCGCTCGGCCGCGCCCTCTCGGACTGGATCGGTGTCCCCCTCTCCGAATGCCTGGTGGTCGTCGACGAGGCGCACAACCTCCCGGACTACCTGCGCGGTCTGCTCTCGCCCGAATTGACGCTCCATTCCCTCGAACGTGCCCGGGCCGAGGCCGACGGACTCGGCGACCCACCGCTGGCAAGCGGCATCAGGGCGACACGCCTTATCGACACGCTCGTCGCCGCAATGGCGACCCTCGCCAAGGAACGCATACCCGAAGGCGAGGACGAATGGCTGCTTGCCGACGACGACCTCACAACGGAACTGCTCGCGCCGCTCCGCACCAACACTCCGACGCTCCTCCGCGCCGCCGACATCCTGCTCGAGACCGGCGAGTCGCTGCGCCGCCGCCTGGCCCAACAGGGACGGTTGCCGCGCTCCTATCTCGGCGCGCTCGGTGCCTTCCTCGCCGCCTGGTTCCGCCACGACTCCGAGACGCATGTCCCCATCATCACCACCAAGGACGGCCCGATGCTCGTCCTCTTCTGCCTCGACCCCGCCCAAGGGACCGGTTTCCTGAGGGACGCCCACGCCGCGGTCCACATCTCGGGGACCCTGAGGCCGTTCGACCAGCACCGCGACCTCCTCGGCCTCGGCCGCGACACGCGCACGCTCCACCTGCCGAGCCCGTTCGCCAAGGACCGCCTCCGGCTCGTCCTTGTCGACGATATCACGACCCGCTATGCCGCCCGCACGAGCGACCCCGAGGTCATGGACCGGCTCATCGGCCACGTCGAATCGTTCCTCTCCGTCGGCGGCCTCAACAGCGCCGTCTTCTTCCCGAGCCACGCCATGCTCGAGAACGCGCTCGAACTCGGCATCGATACCACGCCGGACCGCCCGCTCTTCGTCGAAGAAAAAGGCATGGACCAGGACGCCCTCGTGCGCGCCGTCACACGCTTCCGCGCGCTCGGCGACGCCACCGAAGAAGGCGGCAGCGGTGCGGCGGTCGTCGGTGTCATGGGCGGCCGCCTCGCCGAAGGCATCGATTTTCCCGGCCGCGCCCTGCAGGCCGCCGCGCTCGTCGGTGTCCCGTATCCGCGTCCCACGGCCCGCCAACGCGCGCTCGTCCGCTTCGCCGACCTGCGCTTCGGCCGCGGTTGGGACTATGCCGTCGAGGCGCCCACCTTCCGTCGTGTCCTGCAGACCATCGGGCGCGTCATCCGTGACGCCAAGGACGAAGGCATCGTCTTCCTGCTCGACGAACGCTACCGCCGCTACGCCGGAGGACTCGAACGACTCGAACGGCTCGGAGACGACGAGACGATCGCCGAGCTCATGACCGAATGGCTCGGACGTCCGGAAGCGTAGCCCTGCGATATCCTTTTCATCACCGGTCGGCTCCCGTCATCCGGATGGTCAAGCCCCTCGACCTCATGGAACAGCATGTCGGCTCCCCCGTGCGCCTGCTCCTCAAGGACGGACGCCAGATCACCGGCAAGCTCGCCGGCTTCGACCCGTACATGAACCTCGTCCTGGAAGAGGCCGAGGAGGCGAGCCGTGACGGGACACGCCGATCGCTCGGCATGCTCGTCCTGCGCGGCAACAACGTCGTCTCGCTCGCACCCGCATAGGGCGCCGCGCGGCCGCACCCGCACCCTCCTTCCACCTGCGCCGTGCGCCCAAGCCGCAGACCTGGACCGGTCCACCCCTCCTGGACGCCTCCAGGAAACGGCACGACCTATGCGCAGGGGTTTATACATGTCCAATCAGACAATGCATATATATGCCAGTGGCCACATGCACGATTCGAAGGAAGAGGCCATTGGCTGGTAGTTGTTGTAGAGTGCATCCCATCCCCTCCTTCGGAGGCCAGCCAACCCTTCCTTTTTCCCTTCATTTCTTGACGCGCGCAAGCGCGACCCTCGACGCCTGACGTGCGCGTGACGATGGCGGTCGACCGACGGCGCGATGTTGTCGCGTCACCTCATCCCGCTTCACATCCTGACCGACCGCGTCGCATCGATCTGTGTGACCCGACGCACTGCGATCCCGTCGTCTGGACTTGTGCGGTCGGTGCGTCGTCGAAAGATCATGAACCGTTCTCGTACGGCGGTGCCTCGCCCTTGTCGAGTACCGTGAGCGTGAACAGCATGTCGGTGTGACCGACGCCGCAATGTTCGGCGCATCGTCCTTGGAACGTCCCGCTGCGGAGCGGTTGGAACACGACCTGGTTCTCACGCCCGGGCGTGGCGTCGATCTTGATGCCCATCTCCGGGATGAACAGACTGTGGATGACGTCGCGGCTCGTGACGTTGAGGACGACGCCGCGTCCGTGAGGGACGGTCAGTTCATCGAAGCTCCTGTTGCCGTCGGGGTATTGGAACGTCCAGGCGAACTGGGCGGCGGTCACATCCACCTCCAAGGCGTCTTCCGGCACCTCTCGCATGCCGTCGAGGACGACCATCTGGCTGTAGATGCCGATGCCGAAGATGAGGCCGGCCGGGATGATCAGGAACAGGGCGATGAGGACACGGCGGGCGGCGGGACCGATCTCCTTGTCGACATCGCGATCGGCGTCTGGGCGTGATGCACGATATTTGATGAGGTAGTAGAAGAGCGCGATGAAGACCGCACCGACGAGAAGGAGCGCACCGACCAGCGCCAGGATGTAGACGAGATGGACGCCGTCTTGTTGGGGGGAGGCGCCGCGCGGCAGTCCGGCGTACGCCAGTGGCAACGCGACGAGCGTGAGGTCGATGGAGGTGTCGTGGGACCGGAAGATGGACGGGAAGACGGATATGGGGGTGTGGGCCGTGCGCCAGAGGCCATGGAGCGCGAGGAGCGGCGCCCCGACGACGAAGAGCGTCGAGGCGGGGGAGGTCGGGTCGGTGAGCCAGGCGAGTGGCGCGAGCGCACCGAGCGGCAGGAGGAAGAGCGGCAGACAGCCGGGACAGGTGGCGCCGAGAAGGAGCGCGGGCGGACCGGTCGCGGCAGAGCCTCGGCATGGGCGCCGTGGCAGCGCGAGGAGACGGAGGACGGTGGCGGAGACGATGAGCGCCACCACGAGCGCGACGAGCATATGGCCGAGGCCGAGCCGCAACGACCCGCCGCCGATGAGGGGTGCTTCGAGGCCGGGCCACGGGACGAGCGGCCCGTAGACGGATGTCGACGCCACTCTTGGTATGTTCCTTTCCAAGAAGGCACCGGCGGCTGCCGTGTACAAGAGGGTCGTGGTGGCGACGAGCGCGAGCGATGCGGCCCATCCCCGTCGCGTCGCAGGCAAAACGCCCTGTGGTCCGCGCAGGTTCCAGGCCACGCGCACGACACAGGCGAGGAAAGCGACGAGGATGAGGCGTCCCAGCATCGTCTCGGTCTGCGGCGTCAAGAGGTCCATCACCGGGTGCGGTCTGAGAACGACCCACAACGGGATGAGGAGCGTGACGACGACAAGCCGATGGAGGTCACCGGATCGTGCGAAGATGCCCGGTCGTGTCAACGGCACCACCCGCCCCGACACCCCGACGTGCCCATGTCCACCATGTGCGGCAGCGGCCGGTCGGCCGAAAGATGGGCCTCGGGCGCGGTGCGGCGGACGCGCCGACGCTCCGTCGTCGACCTCACGCCCTCCGGCAGGCTGATGCTCTCCCTAAACCTGATGCACGGGGCCCACATCGCCGCAATGCCATCTGGTTTGCCGGAACCTTCGGTGGTGGGCATCGTGGCGGCACCCGATGGAGCTGCGGACGGTGAGTGGAACAGGCGTTGGCGGGCCGTTCGTGCCTGGGTCTTCACGACCGACCCGGTCCGCGCGGGGGTCCTGTGGATCGCCGCCTCGATGCTGTTCTTCTTCTTCGGCGGCCTCGCGGCGCTCTTCATGCGCACCGAACTGGCCGCGCCGGGTCGCACCATCATGGGGCCGGAGGAATATCTGGGCTGGTTCACGTTGCATGGGACCTTCATGATCTTCTTCTTCGCGGTGGTCGTCTTCTTCGGCATCGGCAGCGCGGTGGTTCCGCGGCTCATCGGGGCCAACAACATGGCCTTCCCGCGTCTCAACGCGCTCGACCTGTGGCTCATCCTGCTCGGCGGTTCCATCCTCGAACTGGGCTTCCTCTTCGGACAGAAGCCGATCGCGGGCTGGACCTCCTATCCGCCTCTGTCGCTCGGCGGTTTCTCGCCCGGCTTGGGGCAGGATTGGTGGATCTGGGCCGTCGGTCTCGAGACGTTCGGCGCGACCATGGCGGGTGGCAATTTCCTCGCCACGATCCTGCGCAGCCGTTCACCCGACGTACCGCTTAGGTCGATGCCGATCCCGGTGTGGGGCATCCTGTTCTCCTCGGTGCTGGTCGTCATCGCCGGTCCGTTCCTCCTCACGGCGCTCGGGTTCCTTTGGCTCGACCGCAACTTCGGTACCTGGTTCTTCGCGCCGGAGACCTTGCCGGGGCCGCTTCTTTGGCAAGACCTCTTCTGGTTCTATTCCCATCCCGCCACCTATGTCATGATCATCCCGGCGTTCGGTTTCCTCTCGGCAGTACTGCATCGCTTCTCGGGCCGCTCCGTCCTGTCGACGTTCACCGTCATCATGGGCATGGCGGGGGTCGCCCTCTTCGGGCTCCTGGTATGGTGGCATCACATGTTCACGACCGGACTGTCGTCGGCGGCAGGTCTCTTCGCCGTCGCGATGACCTGGACGGTCGCCTTGCCGTCCGGCGTCGTCATCCTGAGTTGGATCGCTTCCTTGCGTTGGGGGCGCATCCATTTCACGACACCGATGCTCTTCGCGCTCGGCTTCATCCTCATGTTCACGGTCGGGGGGGCGAACGGTGTCTTCCTGTCGTTCCTGCCGTTCGACGTCTATGCGCACGACACCTATTGGGTCATCGCCCATTTCCATTACATCATCTTCGGGGGGACCGTGCTCGGCCTTTTCGCGGCCATCTACTATTACTTCCCCATCGCGTTCGGGCGACGCTTGTCTGAGCCGCTCGGGAAGTGGCATTTCTGGCTCACCGTGGTCGGCATCAACCTGACGTTCTTCCCGATGCATTATCTCGGGTTGCAGGGGATGCCGCGCCGCATCCATGACTACGATGCCGCCTGGGGTGGGGTCAACATGGCCGAGACCGTCGGTGCGTTCATCACCGCCGTCGCACAGCTCCTTTTCCTCGCGAACCTCGCTGTGACCCTGGTGCGGGGTCGACCGGGAAGGGACGACCCGTGGGAGGAAGCAGAGGCGGACCGAGGGACGGCGACGCGCCCAAGCCCTCGCACGGGCACGGAGGAGGCCGCATGACGGAGACACGGCCGCACAGGCCCGATTCCTGGCCCTGGAGCGGTTGGCCCGCCATCGCCGGCCTCTCGGCCCCTTTCCTCGCCTGGGGGGCCGTGGCGTGGCGGCCCATGCTCTTCGTCGCGTTCGGTCTCATGGCGATCGCCGCGGTCGGATGGATCCGCGACGCCACCGTGCCACAGCAACGGACGCAGCGCGTCTCGGGGACGCACGTGGTGCTCGCCGGAGCGCTCGTCCTGGCGTCGTCGCTCTTCTACGCCGCGGCATTGCGCTCGATTGTCGCCCACGATCTCCTGCGTCAGGCGACGTGGCCGGCCGTCGCCAGTGACCTCGTCAATGTCTGGACCCTCGCCTCGACCGTCATCATGCTGGCCGCCGGTGTGGCGGTATGGGCGGCATGGCGCATCGGTGGTGTCATCGCTCCCATGGTGGCCGTCCTGTTCGCGCTCGCGCATCTGGTCACGCTCGGTGTCCACGTCGCGGGCCTCGCGGCAGAGGGCTTCGTTCCGTGGGAGGGGCCGGCTGGCTCGCTCTATTACTGGCTGACGGGCATCCATGGCTTCTTCGTCCTCCTCGGCACGACCGCGCTCGCCATCACCGCGTGGTATGCCGCACGCCACGGCGTAAGGGGGCCAATTGCGGGTGCTGCGCTCTTTCTCGCCTGGACCGTCGTCGCCTGGCTCATCGTCTTCGCGCTCGTCTATGCGCGTGTCGTGGAGTTCGAAGGCAGCCGCATCATCTGACGATACAGGTGCCGCACTCCTGTTGAGACGTCGGCCCGACGCCCGCGATGCCCGCCGTCGCCAAGCCGACGGTTTAAAGGCCCCGACCGTTTCCCCGCCTCGATGCCGGACGTCACGTTCTGGTTGCCCATGGGCTTCGTCATCGCCGGGGTCGTCCTCTATCTCTGGGAACTCAGCCAGCCCGGCTTCTTCATCGCCGTGCCCGCCACCGTGCTCATCCTGCTCGGCACGTTGGGGCTCATCATCGAGGAGTTCCTCTTCAGCGTCTGGGCGCCCATCGTCGGCATCGTCGTCGCCTTCCCGACCACGTTCATCACGCTGCGGGTCTACCGCCAGCTCGCTCCGCCCTCGACCGGACCGCTCACGACCATCGGACAATCGCTCGTCGGCAAGATTGGTACGGTGACGCGCCACATCGAGCCGGACGTCACGGTCGGCAAGGTGCGCATCGAGGGACAGATCTGGAGCGCCACCGCCGACGAACCGATCCCCGAGGGTAACAAGGTGGTGGTCGAGGCGTCGCGCGGCGTCCACGTCAAGGTACGCCCGTACGTCGAACCGTTGCAGACACCACCCGTGGAGGCGGCACCATGAACCCCGCCCTCCCACTCCCTGCACAGCTCTCGTCCTTTATCATCACGCTCGTCTCTCTTCCCGCCAAAGGTGTGTCCATGTTCTTCGATCCGGTCCTCATGCAGGTCGACGTGACCCTCGTCACGCTCGCGATCTTCTTCATCGTCGCCATCATCATCATCCTGATCAGCGGCGTGCGCATCGTCCAGCCCTACGAACAAGGGCTCTGGATCGTCCTCGGGCGTTACCGCCACAAACTGAACCCCGGTTTCAACTGGGTCTATCCCATGATCTCGCAGGTCATCAAGCTCGACCTGCGCACACAGGTCCTGGACGTCCCCCGGCAAGAGGTCATCACCAAGGACAACTCGCCCACCAACGTCGACGCCGTCATCTACATCAAGATCATCGACCCGGAGAAGTCGTTCTTCGAGGTCGCCAACTACAAGCTCGCCACCGTCGCGCTCGCCCAGACCACCCTCCGGAGCATCCTGGGTGACATGGAGCTCGACGAGATCCTCTACAACCGCGACACCATCAATACACGCCTCCGGGACATCCTCGACCAGGCCACCGACGGCTGGGGCGTCAAGGTCGAGGCGGTGGAGATCCGCGAGGTCGACCCCGTTGGTCGTGTCAAGGCGGCCATGGAGGAGCAGACCTCCGCCGAGCGCACCCGACGCGCGGCCATCCTCATCGCCGACGGCGAGAAGCGCAGCGCCATCCTCAAGGCCGAGGGCGGCAAGCGATCCCGCGTCCTCGAAGCCGAGGGTCTCCGCCAGGCGAAGATCCTCGAGGCGCAGGGCGAGCGGATGAAACAGATCCTGGAACGGCAGGGCGAGGCGCAGGGTCTGCGCATCCTGGCGCTCGGCTCCGCCGAACTGGACGCTCGCTCCCTCACGGTCCTATCGCTCGATGCGCTCAAGAAACTCGGCGAGGGCGAGGCGACCAAGATCGTGCTCCCGTTCGAGGTCTCGAGCCTCATGCGGAGCGCCGGCGCCTACATCCGCGGCGGCATCGACCCCGAGACGGCCACCGCAAAGGACTGGTCCTCGGCCGACCTCGAAAAGAGCATCGGCAAGCCGGACGATATCCTCGGCCCGATCCCGAGCCATGAGGAGATCAAGCACGAGCTCGAACAGGTCGAGGCGATGACCGCCGCCGAAGAGCAGACCGCCGCCGAGATCGCCGCCCTCGCCAAGCGCAAGGCGGCGCCGCGGGAACCGGAGGAGATCTAGGCCTTGGCCGACCTCGTCCGCCTGGCCGGACGTATCGTCTGGTCGGCCGGTGCGGCCGTCCTCCTCGGGCTCGCCGTCGCTTGGCTCGCCGTCGGCCTTGTCGTCTCGGACGCCTACGGGGAACAGAAGCGCATCGACTCCGACACGCGCAGCACCACCGAGTATGATTGGGCCACATTCACCGCGGACCCCCTCGTCGGAAGCCTCTTCGTGCGTGTCTGGGTGGGAAGCAGCACCGGTCTCTTCCTGCTTTTCACCCAGGGGCTCTGGAACCCGGTGCGCCCGGACCCGGCCTTCCCGGCGGGTCGCACCCGCCCGCCTTTGCCGCCCGCGGACGACACACCGGAAACCTCCCCTGCGCCTGCCAAGAGCGGCGAAGCAGGACCCTTCCGGACGGCCTCGGCTCCGGCCCCCTCGCGTCCACGGCAGACCGTCCCCAAGCGTAAGAAGGCCTAGGCGCCCGGGCAACGTTTTTCACACCGTCGCCTTTCGGCGGCCTCCATGGCCAAGAGCGCCGAAGCGGGCTCGGATGTCGACACCCGACCTGTGGTCTCCAAAGAGGTCACCCTCGAGTCCGAGGGCGTCAAGCTGCATGCCGTTCTGTGGCAGCGCGACCCGCTCCCCCAGGACCCCGATTCGAAGCGCAAGGTCAAGGAGGGCGCCCCAGAGGCACCGCCGCGCGCCTGGTGCATCCTCTCCCCGGGGCTCCTTTCGGACCACCGCGAGTTCGGCGACCTGCCGCGGCTTTTGGCCGAGGCCGGCTTCGGTGCGCTCGCCATCGACCACAAGGGCCATGGCAAGTCGGAGGGCACCCGTGGCATGTTCACCCTCGATTCCATGGTCTCCGACATCGAGGCGGCAAAACGCTATCTCCGCAACATGGAGGAGCAGTGGGACCTGAACGCCCAGCAGCTCTGCCTCATCGGCCACAGCCTGGGCGCGGTGGCGGCGCTCAAGGCCGGCCAGACCGGGCTCTACAACGGCGACCATGTCATCGCCGCCGCCCCGTTCCGCACCATCGCCGAGGAGATCGGACCGCTCAGAAGACTCGGCTACCGCCTCGCCTACGCCCTCAGGGGCGGTAAGGCGGAGAAGGGCAAGGCGACCCTCGCCTACGATGTCGATTATCACGACATCCTGGAGGACCCGCGGGCGCGCGACAACGCCAAACAGATCGGGTTCCTGGAACGCCGCATCCCCATCGACAACTATCCGGAGCTCATGTCCATCGACGGCGAGGAGATCGCCCGCAAGGTGATGGACCCGACGGTGCTCATCATCGCCGCCTCGAAGGACAAGGTGGTGTCGAACCGTGCCTCGCGCGCGCTCTATGACGCGGTGCCGAGCGCCAAGCAGTGGTGGCTCATCGAAGGCAGCGGCCACAGCATGTTCCTCGACGGCCGCCGCCAGGTGGTCTGCGACCGCATCATCGCCTACCTCAAGCCGCGCCTGTCGTTCTTCTCGGAGGTCATGCCGGGGAGCACGAAGCGCGCCGACCTACCGGCGAACGCCCAGCCGGTCGTCGCGCCGAAGCAGTGAGCGGCGCCATGTCCACCCAAGGGTCCATGAGCGGGCGGCCCCTCGACGGGAATGTGTCACGCGCGGCGGCCTTCTTCGACCTGGACAAGACCATCATCGACGCCGATGCGGGGGTCCTTTTCGGCTCCCATCTGTTGCGACTGGCCAAGGCGGAGGTGGAGTCGACCGAGAGGAAGGAGCGACGGCGGCGAGAGCTTCGGTACCGGATGTTCTTCGCCGAGGTGGTGGCAAAGGCCGCCTACACGCGCATTCTCTATGCGCTGCGCATCATGAAGCGCAGCCATGTCGTCCGCACCGCCTACACGTTCTTCAAGGGGATGCGCCGCGAACACCTGGAGGCGGCGCTCGACGGCTTCTTCGACGACGGCCTGCGCCGGCGCGTCTACCCCGTGGTGCACGACGTGCTCGAACGGCACCGCAAGGCGGGGCACCACACGGTGCTTGTCACCACCGGGATGCGCCCCATCGCGGAGCGCTTCGCCGCCATGCTCGGCATCGATGAGGTGGTCGCCTGCGAACTGGAAGAGGAGGACGGCATCCTCACCGGCCGTGTGCGTGGGCCACTCTATGGCGAGGACAAGGCGCGGGCCGCCGAGCGGCTCGCCGCCGAGCGCGGCTGGGACCTCGCGGCGTCGTTCGCCTACACCGACCATTACTCCGACCTGCATCTCCTCGAGAAGGTCGGCCATCCCCGTGCCGTGCATCCGAACAAGCGGCTTGCCAAGCTCGCTGAGAAGCGCGGCTGGCCGGTGCTCGATTTCAGCGACCCCGATCACGCCTTCGCGCCGTCGTGAACGAGCGCCTCGTTCATGGCGCCGCTGCGGAAGCCCACGAGGTCGAGGGTGACATAGGTGTAGCCGACCGCCTTGAGCGCCGACACCAGTGCCTCGCGCAGCGACAGCGCCCGTTCCAGCTCGTCCCGTGGTACCTCGATGCGGGCGAGGCGGTCGTGGTGGCGCACCCGGAAGACGCGGAAGCCGAGGCCGCGCACCGCTTCCTCGGCCTGTTCGATGCGGTGTAGGGTGTCGGCGGTGATGTGTTCGCCGTACTGCACGCGCGACGACAGGCAGGGCGTCGCCGGCTTGTCCCAGACCGGGAGACCGAGATGGCGGGCCAGCGCCCGCACTTCCAGTTTGGAGAGTTCCGCCTCGACGAGCGGATGCCATGCCCCCTCTTCTTGGGTCGCCTGGATGCCGGGCCGGTGGTCGCCGAGGTCGCTCGTGGTGATCCCGAAGGCGATCTGGTCGCGGCCGAGGCCGAGCCGCGGTGCGAGCGCGTTCAATGCCACGGCGAGGTCCTTCTTGCAGTGGTAGCAACGGGTGCCGTCGTTCGCCGCCCAATCGGGGTTGTCGAACTCGGAGTAGGTGAGTTCCTCGACGGGGAGGCCGATGGCGTCGGCCGTGGCGCGTGCCAGATGCAGTTCGTGCCGTGCCAGTGTCGACGAATCGGCGAGCACACCTAGGGCGCCGTGGCCGGCGCCGTTCCAGGCTCCGAGGGCGCGTACGCCGGCCGCGGCGATGAGCGCCGAGTCGACCCCGCCTGAGTAGGCGACGAGGACGGCGCCCTTCGCGGCGATGAGCGCTTCCAGGTGCGCGAGCTTGGCGAGCACCTCCGGTGTCAATGGGGCGACGGATTCGGTGGGCAGCGCGGCGATGGTCTGCACGCGATGCGACGTAGAGAGGCCGGAGAAAAACGTATGGGTCTCTGCAGGACGACCCCCCGCTCTGGATCTCCCGCGACGACCGGACGGAACCGTTCGACCTTTCCAACAACACCACACAACCCGCATATAGGCAAGCGTGCGCGCCAGTGCTCATGCGGAACCGGATCGGACGGAAAACGATGCTCATGCTCTTCCTCATCGCCTCTTTCCTGGCCAGTGGTTGGACGTTTTCGGGTCATGCGGCGGACGGCACGGTGCGTCCGGAGGAGCCCACTTCAGGGGTCTGGATCGCCCAGGTGGTGACCGACCCGCAGCAGGACCGGGACGGTTCCGGCAAGGCGACCGTGTCGGATGAGACGGTCGTCCTGTGGAACGCCGGCGTGACCGATGTAGACCTCGCCGGCTGGAGTCTGGTGATGGAGGATTCGAAGCGCATCGTCCAATCGCTCGACGGCACCATCGCCGCCGGCGGACGCTTGGTCATCCTCAATCCGGACGACCAGATGAACAACGATGTCGCACTGGAACTTCTCGCCCCGGATGGCACCATCGTGGACCACGTCATCCTTGGGACCGACACGGCCGATGGGGACGCCACAGACCTGCTCGATGAAGCGGTGCATCTTGTCGGTCCGTGGGCCGGACACAAGGGACCGGCGACCGGAACAAGGCCGCTCACGGTCTACTGGCTCGAACGCATGGAGGCCGTCACAGGCACGGGAACGCTCGGCGCGAACGGCCACACGCTCAGCGCACCCGCGCCGTTCGCACCGGTCTGGACCACCGGCAACACCACCCTCACGGCACGGCTCCATGCCGCGCCCGGAAAGACGATGCAGAACCTGAGCCTCGTCTTGGACAACGGCACCGCCTATTCGTTCGAGGCGACACAGCAAGGGACCTGGAACATGACCATCGGCCCACTCGACAGAGACCGATCCTACCGCCTCGAAGGACCGGACGGCGACGTCTCCGAACACCCGGATGCGACCCCGTTCGTCCTCCGGTACGACGCCACACCACCCACGATAGGGACGGCCCCGGTCATCGCCAACGCCACAGGACACCTGCACGCCTATCCCACGTTGGATGACGACCAGGCGGGACTCCAGGCCATTCGCATAGATGCCGTGGTCAACAACACGACCACACCACTGGCGAACTGCCGACCGTTCGGCGCACCGCATGTCGATTGCCGTGTCAATGACAGGAACACCACGATCCGCATCCATCTTCTGGACGCCGCCGGAAACATCGTCAGCGGAGAGCGCCCGGTCGTCTTCGACAGCGACCCGCCGGTCGCTCCGGACCTGGTGACGTTCCGCACCGGGACGCCCCCTACCTTCGACTGGACCTCGTTCGACGAGCCGCTTTCCAGGCTCGAGGTCGAGACCGCCGACGATGCGACCGGTGTCTGGAGCCATGGCCGCACGGCGCTCGGGGGAGACGCAGCGACCTACACCGACGAAAGCTGGGTCCCTGGCGAACCGCGCGCCTATCGCCTCATCGGCACGGACCGCGCCGGCAACAGTGCGGCCTCCGAATGGTTCCCTTTGCCTCCGGAGGCGGTCCCGGTGGACGCCACCAGCGATGACCTGGACCATGCCGCCCGCGTCTTGGCGCGTGATGGTACGGTCGAGGTCGTGGTCGTGTTCGACCGCCCGATGGAGACCGCACCCGAGCTGGTCTTCGGCACCCGAAAGGGGCGCCCGTTCGAAGTGACAGCGGCCGGCACGCTCGACCCTTCGGCCCGCCAGGCCACATACGTGGTCGAGGCGCCACCGGGCACCCCACGGAGCGGCAACGCCACCTGGCGGCTCACCGGTGGCTCCGGTGAGGACGGTGCACCCGTGGCGATGTTCCGTCACACGAGCCGTTGGGACCTCCAAGCACCGCGGCTCGATGTCGAAGGTGCCGAACCGGGATGGGTGCGCGCATCGCGCCATGTCGTCGTCCTCTCGGCGCATGATGGCTCAGAGGAACGGCCGCGTGTCGATGTGGACAAGAAACCGGAGTCCGCCAAGGTGTCCGGACGCATCGATGCGCGCCGGGTGTCGCTCCGCGGCGACGGGACCCACGAGATCGTCGGTCGGGTCAGCGACAAGGCCGGCAACGAGGCGCCGTTCGTGGTCCGTGTCGGACTCGATGCCACTCCGCCGGAGGTCGCCTGGACCACGAGCGACTCGTGGTCCACGTCGCAGCCGTTCACGGTGACGCTCTCGGACGAGACGAGCGGGCTCAACATGACGAGCGTGCGTGTCTGGGTGCGCAACGCCACGGCCACCGCCGAGGGGATCCTCGAACCCCAGGACGGCACCGTCCTCGTCAGACCGCCGTCGGGCACATGGGCGGGGCCGTTCGAACTCCATGTCGCCGTGGCGGACCACGCCGGCAACCTCGCCGAAGGTGCGTTCGGAGCGGTCCAGACCGCGCGGGTCCTACCGACCCAAGCGTCCACCAGATCGGTCCACGGTTTCGACGGGGATCCGTCGGGTCATGCGGCGCCCGGTGCACGGGGGCCGGGATGGGCCACTGCATCGAGCGGCCAGGGCGGTACGGATTCCGAGACGGCGCGGACCGCCGAACGGCTGCGTGCGGACCTGCAGGCCGACAACGCCACCGGTCTCATCAAGACATCAGGCGAGGACGCGGACGGCGACGGCACCGAAAGCATCGCCTACGGTCTCATCGGCACCGGTGGTCTGCTCGGTACAGGATTGGTCGTGCGCGGTGTGCGTCGGCGCCGTCAGAGCGCGCCGCCCGAGGTGTCGAGGGCCGGTTCGAAAGTGTAGGTGATGCGGACCGGGGTGCCCGTGCCGCCGCGCCAGGTCCCTTCGCCTGAGAGGTAGGCGTTCTGGCTTGCTGCCGGTGCGTACGACGTTCTCGGCGAAGGTCATCGCGTCGATGCGGCCGCTCTCCGTCGGCACTTCGTCGATCAACGTCGAGTCGGCGGCGAAGCGGGCCCATTCGCCGCCGCGCGCGCAATGGCCCAGGGTGAGGTCGACGTCTTTGGTGTTGAACAGAAGGGAGTTCTTAAAGAGACCCTGCCCCCCAACCCTGATATAGCCCCCCTACTTCGGCCGCCACGACCCCTGTCGAGGCGTGGGCGGGGAGGGAAAAGATGGCGCACGAGACACCCGAAGACCGACCCTCCGGCATGCGCGCCGGCGCCACGGCCCCGGCCAAGTGCATCCTGCTCGGAGAGCATGCCGTCGTCTACGGGATGCCTTGCCTTTCGGTCGCGCTCGATATGCGCACCGCGGTCGCGGCGGAACGTTCCACCTCCGCCACCACGGTCAACGGCCATCCCCTCGAATCCCGCTATCATTCCTATCTCATGCAGGTCCTCGACCGCGTCTGGAAAGATCCTTCCGCGCTCCGCTTGACGACGCGCTCCGGCATCCCGTCCTCGAGCGGGATGGGTTCGAGCGCCGCGCTCTCCGTCGCCGCGGCGGCCACCCTTTACGACCTGCAGGCGGGCGCCAGCGACGCCGAGGTGGCCCAAGCCGCCTTCGAATCGGAGCGCGCCACCCAAGGCGGCGGTTCGCCGAACGACACGAGCGTCGCGACCGCCGGCGGAGCCATCCTGCTCGCCCCGGAACGGCGCACCGACGCCGGCCTGGAGCATCTCTGGTCCGTCACGCTCGACGACCGCGCTTGGGAGGTCCATCGGGCCCGCCTGCCGAAGCTCGCCCTCGTCATCGGCGTGACCGGCGTGCGCAGCGACACAGGAGAGCAGGTCGCCAAGGTGCGCCGCTTCGTCGAACGCAGCCGCTTCGGTGAGGAGACCATGGAGGCCGTCGGCACGTTGGTCTGGGAAGGCCTCGACGCGCTCCGCACCGAGGATCTCGCCACGTTCGGCAACATCATGGGCCGCTGCCAGACCGCCCTGCACACGATGGGTGTGAACCATCCGTCCTTGCAGCGGCTCATCGACGCCGCCCACACCGTCCCCGGCACCTACGGGGCAAAGCTCACCGGTGCGGGCGGCGGCGGCTCCGTCGTGGTCCTCACCTTGGATCCGGAAGGGGTCGCGGAAGCGATCGGCCGTGCCGGGGGGATCCCGTATGTCCTCGAGCCAAGCACCGAGGGTGTGCGCCACACCGCCGGCGAGGAAGCGACCGAGGCGGAGGTCCAACGATGACGCGCACACCGATGGGCGAGGTCCCTGACCGCGTTGCCCTCATCAAGCTCGGTGGCAGCATCCTGACGCAGAAACGCATCCTGCGCGGGATCCGCCATGACGTCCTGAAGCGCCTCGCCAAGGAACTCGCCACCGCCGCCCACCACGTCCGGCTCATCATCGTGCACGGCGGCGGAAGCTTCGGCCATCCGCTCGCCCGCGTCTACCACCTCTACGGCGGCCGCACCCGCACGGGCCCCGGTGTCGTCACCGACAAGAAATGGCATCGCGAGGGCGCGAGCGCCGTGCAGCGTTCCATGTTGCGCCTGAACGCCCAACTCATCGGTGCCCTTGTGGAGGAGGGCCTTCCTGCGGTGAGCGTCCCGGGTGGCATCCTGGTGGAGCTCGAGGACGGCGACCTGACCGATTTCCATCCCGGCAGCATCACACGCTACCTCGGTGCCGGCCTCGTTCCGGTCACGTTCGGCGACATCGCCTCCGACCACCACCGCGGCCTCGCCATCGTCTCCGGAGACACGTTGGTCCTGGCGCTCGCGCGTTCCATCCGGCCCGACGTCGTCGTCTTCGCCACCGATGTCGACGGCATCTACGACGCCGACCCGACGGTCGACAAGAAGGCCGACCTCGTGCGATCGGCAGACGCCAGCAAGCTGCGCCGCCTCGCCGCCGGACTCACCGACGGGTCCGCCCCCACCGACGCCACGGGCGGCATGGTCCACAAGATCCTCGAACTCGCGGAGATCGCCGACCTCGGCATCCCCGCCCTCGTCCTGAACGGGTTGGAGAGCGGTCGGGTCGAATCGGGGCTCTGCGGCGACCCGGTCCTGGGGACGCGGATCCTCGCCACCGAGCCGCCGGTCGCCGAAGGGCCAGAAGAGGCGGCCGCGCGCCTCCGGGAGGGTTCTTCATGACCGACGGCGCCGCTTCGCGCATCGCCGGGCGCAAGCGCGACCACCTGCGCATCCATCTCGAGAACGACGTGCAGGCCGGGGGCGACGTGTGGCGGCCTTATCGCCTGCGCCATGACGCGCTGCCGGAGGTCGACCGCGACAAGGTCGACCTGCGGACGCGTTTCCTCGGCACCGATATCGGCGGCCCGCTCCTCATCTCGGGCATGACCGGCGGCTGCGACGAGGCGGAGCACGTCAACGACCATCTCGCCGCAGCGGCCGCGGAATACCGGGTGCCGATGGGTGTGGGAAGCCAGCGCGCCGCCCTCGCGCATCGCGATCTCCGCCGCTCCTATGAGGTCGTCAAAGACCACGACGTCCCGCTCGTCCTCGCCAACCTCGGCGCGCCCCAACTGGTCGAATGGGGGGCCAAGACGGCGCTCGCCAAGGCCGAGGAAGCGATCGCCATGGTCGAGGCGGATGTCCTTGCGCTGCATCTCAACTATCTCCAGGAATGCGTCCAACCGGAAGGGGATACGCTCGGAGCGGGTGTCACCGATGTCCTTGCGGCCTTGGTGGACGACCTCGACGTCCCGGTGCTCGTCAAGGAGACCGGTGCCGGCATCGGTGGTGACGTGGCCCGTCGTCTCGTCGACGTCGGCGTCGCCGCCATCGATGTCGGAGGGCTCGGCGGCACCTCGTTCAGCGCCGTCGAGATGCATCGCGCCCTCGCTGAGGAGGACGCGTTGCACGAACGCATCGGCCGGACGTTCTACGACTGGGGCGTCCCGACGCCGTGGGCGGTGGAAGAATGCGTCACCGCGGTCGGTGCCGAGGTCCCGATCGCCGCGACCGGCGGCGTCCGACACGGTCTTGACGGTGCCATCGCGCTCGCCCTTGGCGCGACCCTTTTCGGGATGGCCGGTGCGATGCTGCGGGCAGCGGACCGTTCCCAGGACGCCGCCCGCGCCGAGGTGCGCGCCGTTTTGGAGGAGGTGCGGACCGCCTTGTTCCTGACCGGCAGCGCCGACCTCGCGTCCCTCCGTCGGCCCGGCGTCTGGCTCGAGCGGCCGGCCCCGCGCAGTGTGTGATTGGGAAGCAGACTCGCACGACCGCACCGGTTTTCGTGCCGTTGACAAGGGAAAGGTACATGACGGCCCCACGCCTTTCAAATAGAGGGTCACCCAGATGCAGGAAAGCCGTATGAAGCTCGACAATGTGCTTCAACCCTACATCAACCAGATCGACAGAGAGCTCAAGGGTTTCTTGAACCGGAAGAAACCCGAGGAGCTGTACGAGGCCGTCCGTCACCTCCCGAACGCGGGCGGCAAGCGGTTCCGGCCCATCGTGTCGATCCTCGCCGCCCAGACGGTCGGCGGTGACATCAACGAGGTCATGCCGTTCGCCGTCTCCATCGAGGTGTTGCACACCTACACGATGATCCATGACGACATCATCGACGACGATGCCAAGCGGCGCGGTGTCGAGGCGGTGCACAAGAAGTTCGGCGACCACGTGGGTCTTCTGGCCGGCGACACCCTTCACAGCCTCACGTTCGAGGCGCTCGGCAAGCTCAATGTCGACGCCGCGCTCTACCGCGAGATCGTCATGGACATCTCCAAGCTCTCCACCGAGATCTCGGAGGGCCAGTACCACGACCTCAACTTCGAGCGCCAGCGCAAGATCGCCGACATGGATTATTATCACATGATCGAGCGCAAGACCGCTTCGCTCTTCGAGGTCGCCATGAAGAACGGCGCCAAGATCGCCGGCGCGGACGCGTCGCAGGTCAAGAAGCTCAGCGAGGCCGGTCGCTTGATGGGTCTCGCCTACCAGGTCTGGGACGACTATCTCGATGTCGCCTCCGATTCCGAGTCCGAGTTGGGCAAGCAGATCTATGCCGACATCATGCGCGGCAAGAAGACCATGCCGCTCGTGCGCGCCCTCGACACCCTCGACCCGTTCGACAAGCGCAAGCTCATCGACGCCATCAAGAAGAAGGACACGTCGAAGGAGAACATCGACGAGATCCTCGGGTACCTCAAGAAATCCGGGGCCATCGACTGGACGCGCGACCGCGCCAAGGAGTTCTCCAGCCATGCGCGCACCTGCCTGACGGCGCTGCCGGAGAACTCGGCCCGCAACCTGCTGACCGAGATCTGTGCGTATATCGTGGAGCGAAAGTCGTAAGACTTGAGCGAGTCTCCACCCTCCCCTTTTTCAACCCCGCCCTGCTCCGGGCGTCCTGCCAGGTGCACGTGATGGTCCAGGAGCAGGAAGTCCGAACCCTTGCGCGCAAGTATGCGCTTCAGAACGCGGTCCAGCATGGTGGCAAGGCCAACCCGGGGGCCGTCGTCGGCCGCATCATGGGCGGTGCGCCGGAGTACCGTGCGGCCTCGAAGGAGGTCATGCCCATCATCCATTCCGAGGTGGGTGTCGTCAACGCGATGGACGCGGTGGCGCAGAAAGCGGAGCTCGAGGCGCTCGACCCGTCGCTCCTGGAGAAGAAGAAGCGCGAGCGGGGTCATCCGTTCAAGACGTTGCCGCGTTTCGAGGAACACGACACCATCGTGATGCGGTTCGCGCCGAACCCGAACGGTCCGGCCACGCTCGGCCATTCGCGCGGCATGGTGACGATGTCGGAGTACAAGCGCATCGCCGAACAAGCCGGGAAGAAGGGTGTCCTGGTGCTGCGTTTCGACGACACCGACCCGCAGGTCAAACCGCCCTATCCGCCGGCCTACAAGTGGATCGAGGAGGATTACGGATGGCTCGGCGAGAAACCGGACCGCGTCGTCGCAGCCTCGTCCCGCAACGAGGAATACTACAAGGTCGCCGAGGCGCTCATCGAGAAGGGCGCGGCCTATGTCTGTTCGTGTCCCAAGGAGAAGGCGAAGGAGTATCGTGATGCCGGCAAGCCGTGTCCGCATCGCGAGCGGCCGACGGGTGAGGACAAGGCGGATTGGGCGCGCATGGTCGCCGGCGAGATGGCCGAGGGCGCGGCGACGCTCCGCATCAAGACCGAGGTGGCGCACAAGGACCCGGCGCAGCGTGATTGGGTCGGGTTCCGCATCGTCAAGACGCCGCACCCGGTCGTCGGCGACAAGTACAATGTCTGGCCGATGCTCGACTTCGAGTCGGCGGTCGAGGACCACCTGCAGGGGGTGACGCACATCATTCGCGGCAAGGACCTGCAGGATTCGACGCGGCGGCAGAAGTATCTCTACCAGCACATGGGCTGGACCTATCCGGAGACGCTCTACTGGGGTCGCGTGCAGATCGACGAGGTGGGGAAGTTCAGTTCCTCAGGGATGCGGCGCGACATCGAGGCCGGGAAGTACAGCGGCTGGGACGACCCGCGGCTTCCGACGCTGCGGGCCCTCAGGCGGCGCGGCATCAAGGCGGAGGCGTTGCGCGCGTTCTGGGTCGGCATGGGATTGTCGGAAAAAGACGTCGCGGCGAGTCTCATGAACCTCTATGCGGAGAGCGCGAAGATCCTCGAACCGACCGCGGACCGCTATTTCTTCGTCAACGACCCGGTCGAGGTGCGGCTGGAGGTGCCGGACCCGGAGGTCGGGGAACTGGTGGCGAAGAGCTTGGTGCATCCGGACCGACCGGAGCGCGGTGTTCGCACGAACCGTCTCTCGGTCGCTGGCGGTGTCGGACGTGTCATCCTGTCGCGGCGCGACCTTCTCGAACTCGATGCGGGTGACCTGGTACGGCTCAAGGACCTCGGCAACGTCCGCGTGCGTTCGCTCGAGCTGGACGACCCGGTCGTGGTCTGGGAGGGAACGGAGCTCGATGCGGCGCGCAAGGCGCGCGCGGCGGTGGTCGAATGGTTGCCGGCCGCAGAGGAGGCGACCTGCCCGATGGTCGTGTTGCGGCCGGAGCCGGACGAGTCGCCCGAGGGGCTGCGGCACCGCGGCCGTGTCGAGCGGGCGGTCCTTGAGGCGGAGCCGGGGTCGGTGGTCCAGTTCGAGCGCTATGGGTATTGCCGGCTCGAGCGGGTCGATGGGGGCGAGGTGTTGGCGGTCTACGCGCACCGATAAGACCCCGGCCCCGCTCATCTGTTCGCCTGTCCACCAAAAAGATATTGAACATGTGTATGCTCATCCAGCGCGAAGCTCATGCGGCGCGTCTGGATCTTGTGGGCGACCGGCCTCCTCCTGAAGTTCATCGGGGCGGCCTGGGACGTGGCGTTCCATTTCACGCAGGTGCGGGAGACGCTCTCCCTGGCCCACGTGACGAACACGGTCGGCTTCCTCTTCATCGCCCTGGCGTTCATCCTGGAGTGGCGCGATCGTTCACCTGAACGGCAAGGGGCCCTCAACCTGGTCCTCGCCGGTTTCCTGGTCTTCCTGTTCGCCATCCCGTTCGACGAGGCGTGGCACCGGGTCTTCGGGATCGACATCACGACCTGGTCGCCGGCCCACCTCACGCTTTTCGCCGGTACGGCGATCACCCTGATGGGGGTCGTCTTCCTGGCGCTCCGGGACCTCGGCTGGTCCTCGGGACGCCCCATCCGCGCCGTACGGCCTTCGCCGCTCGCCTGGGCCGGCCTCTTCGCCCTCCTCATCCTGCTCTTCGAGGCCCTCGCGTTCCCGCTCACCTATTCCGAGTACAGTGTCGTCGGCGCGATGGGTTATCTGGCGGACCCGTCCGCTTTCTCCTCCGACCCGGAGCTCTTGGCGCACGCCGCCTCCGTCGACGACCCGCTCTACGGTGGCCTGCCCCATTGGCTCTATCCCGGTTGGTCGCTCTTCGTGGGACTCTTCATGGCCGTCCTGGTACGGCTCGGCACCGGGCTCCGTGGGAGCGCGCTCATCGTCCTCGGCGGCTATGTCGCGCTCCGCGTGGTCACAGAACACGTCCTCACCGCGTCGGGTCTCCCTGCGGCCGTCCTGCCTTACCACTTCCTCATCGTCGCGCTGGTCGTCGAGTTCACTTGGCTGTCGCCGCTCGCGGCACGCACCCGCATGTGGTCCGCCGCGGCGGCCGCTCCGCCGGCCGTCTATGGCTTTTGGCACCTCGTGGATGGCCACATCCTCATCGTCCCGCTCGATGTCGAGACGCTTCCGACCGCCTTCGTCGCCGCCTTCTCCGGCGTCCTCTTGGCGCGCCTTGCCACCCTGCGCTTCATTCCCTGGCTCGACACCCCGACCCGGGACCCGACGCCGCTCGCCACCGCCCTCGTGGCGCGACTCAGCGGCATGACACGCAGCCGGCGCTAGGAGGTCGCGCCCGCCATCTCGCGCATGAGGTGGTGGTCGATCGCGGCCTCGGCGATGTCGATGGAATATGATCGGACCCGTTCGAGCGACTTGACAAGGAGCGCGAGGTTGACCTGGGTCTTGGCGGGGAGCCCTTTGCCTTTGGCAAGAAGCGCGTGCGCCTCCTGTCCCGCCACCTGGAGTTCGGTGATGGTGTCGTTGGCCTTGTTGTAGTCGGCGTCCTGGAAGGCGCGGAACGAGTCTTGGAGGAGTTCGAGGAGGCGGTGCCCTTGTGCGCGGATCGCGTCGCGGGTGCTCGCCTGGATCTCCAGGGTCGGTGCCTGCGTGGCGAGTTCGGCGAGCCGTGAGGCGTGGTCGGCGATGCGTTCGATGGCGTGCGAGACGAGCAGGTGGTGCAGCGCCTCCGAGGGTCCGAGGCCGAGCGCCCGCGCCAGGGGGCCGGAGCGGGAGACGAGGTGGAACTGTTTGACGATCATCCAGTCGAGGCGGTCGACCTCGGGGTCGCGCTGGGGCACGTCGTCGGCGAGGTCCTGGTCTTTTTCGGTCAGTGCGGTGAGCGCGTCACCGACCATCGCGCGGGCCAGTTGGTGCATCCGGTCGAGACCGCGCGTGATGTCGAAATCGACCGGGTCGAGGAGGTCCTGCAGCGTGATGCTGGACTGGGTCTCCTCGACGATCTCGATGCCGATGAGGGTCTGGCCGAGCCGCCGGATCTCTTGTTTGTGGGCCATCGGGATCCGCTCGGGCGCGTGCACCTGGATCGATTCGTAGCCGGCGAGATAGGCGGAGATGATGCGGCGGACCAGGTGCTCCGTCGGCTTCTTGGTGTCGATGACGAGGCGCAGGCTGCGCGCCGGTGACCCTTTGGTCCCGATGGGATGGATGGTCACCGAGCCGCCCGGATCGTAGTGGACGTCGACCGGGTCGCCCTGCTGGATGTTGTGTCCGTCGACCCACTTCTTGGGCAGGCTGACGATGTAGGTGCTGCCACCGGTGCGTTGGACCTTGCGCCGTTCCAAATACAGGTCTCCAAGGGCCACACGCCCCGGACTATGGTCCAGGTGGCCAATCTATATAGATTGCGTTCGAGCGTGGACCGGAAGGGGGGATCGGGTCTTCATGGTCCGCCTTCACGAACGCACCCGGGGCGGGAACTACAAACCGCCGGCCGTGCTCCCGAGCGTCTCCGATGCCTGAAGACGACGCCGTCGCCACGTTCGAGGACGAGGTGCGCCGCTTCCGTCGCGCCGTCCTGCCCGGGCATGCGGGCGATCCGCTGCCAGGGCGCGCGAGCGCCGTCCTGGCACCGCTCGTCCCGACCGACATCGGCATGTGCCTGCTCCTCGAACGACGGCCGCTCGGTCCGGAGCGCTTCGCCGGTCATCTCGGATTTCCGGGCGGTCGTATCGAGCCGGAAGACACGTCGCCGCTCGCTGCCGCCCTGCGCGAGAGCGAGGAGGAGATCGGCTTCACGCCCGAGGACGTCGAGGTGCTCGGCCATCTCGTCGACACCACCGACCCGCGCGACCGGCCCGTGGCCGCCTTCGTGGGGCTCGTCCCGCTCGCGGCCGTCCCCCGTGAAGCGGCCTCTCCAGCCGAGGTGGCGGAGATGATCCTCGTGCCGGTGGCTGACCTGCGCGCCGCCGGCCCTACCCCGGAGGCGGACCCGAACACCATCCCGGGCGACGCGGGTCGACCGCCCCACCTCTACCGCGCGACCGGATACGAGGCGCGGCGACATCCGGAGGTCGACCGTGTCGTCCACTACTGGCCCCTCACCGGCGCTGAGACCGGACGCACGGCCATGCTCTGGGGGTTCACCGCCGGTCTCACGGCGCTCCTCCTGGAACGGGTCTATGGCTGGTCACCGCCGCGGGCGCCGCGCGTCGTGGAAGCGTGGGAAGAGATGGTCCCCTGAACTCCCCACCGTTTTCTATAGAGTCTATATGTTTTGCTGGGGTCAACGATTAATACCGTGGCCTGGTCGCCCCAGGACTGGAACCCATGGTACTCGGCCTGACCACCGGTGCGCTCGTCATCCTCATCATCGCCATCATCTTCGCGCTCTATGCGGCCTGGGGCGGTGGCGCCAACGATGTCGCGAACGCCATGGGCACCTCGGTCGGCTCCGGCGCCCTCACCTTGGGCGGCGCCATCGTCGTCGCCACCATCTTCGAGTTCGCCGGAGCGGTCCTCGTCGGTTCCAAGGTCACCGAGACCGTCCGCAAGGGCATCGTCTCCCCTGAGGCCATCGGCGATCCGCACGTCTTCATGGCCGGCATGATCGCCGCCATGGCCGCCGCCGCCATCTGGCTCACCATCGCCACGTTCTGGTCGATGCCGGTCTCCACCACGCATAGCATCGTCGGCGCCATCGTCGGCTTCGGCATGGTGGTCGGCGGCACGAGCGCGGTCGACTGGGCCAAGATGTGGGAGATCGTGATGGGCTGGCTCATCTCGCCCGTCCTCGGCGCCTTCATCGGCCTCGCCATTTTCAACATCGTCCGCATCACGGTCCTCAACAAGGACGACCCCGTCGAAGCGAGCCGAAGATGGGGACCGGTCTACATCGCCCTCACCGTCTTCGTGCTTGTGATGGCCACCCTCTTCAAAGGCCTCAAACAGCTCAAGCTCGACCTCACCTTCAACACGGCCCTCCTCTACACGCTCGCCATTTCCCTCCTCGTCGGACTCCTCTTCGTGCCCTTCTTCCGGCGCATCAAGGTGGGACCGACCTCCACGGACCGCGAACGCTACAAGGCCACCGAGCGGCTCTTCGTCTTCCTGCAGATCGCCACCGCCGCCTCCGTCGCTTTCGCCCACGGCGCCAACGATGTCGCCAACGCCGTCGGTCCACTCGCCGCCGTCTGGGTCACCCTCCAGACCGGCGCCGTCGAGGCGCAGGCGAACGCGGTCCCCATCTGGATCTTCGTCCTCGGTGGCGCCGGTATCGTCATCGGCCTCGCCACCTACGGCTCCCGCGTCATCCAGACCATCGGCAAGAAGATCACTGAACTCACCCCCTCGCGCGGCTTCAGCGCTGAGATCTCCGCCGCCATGGTCATCCTGTTCGCCTCCCACCTCGGGCTCCCTGTCTCCACCACGCACACCCTCGTCGGCTGCGTCATCGGCGTCGGACTCGCCCGCGGCATCCCTGCCCTCGACCTGCGCATCATCGGCAAGATCATGTTCAGCTGGGCCGTCACGCTGCCCTTCGTCGGCATCACCGCCGCCGGGATCTACTTCCTTATCATACCGTTCATGTAGTCCTCCTCCATCCCGTGACCGTCACCACGGGGGGAGGGGGCGGCGCCCCCTC
>JAHWKR010000010.1 GCA_019347805.1 Methanobacteriota archaeon | reverse complement strand
AGCAGCTGCTCGGAGCCTGGCACGAGGTGGGCGTCACGGTCATGATCGCCTCGCCCTCGGGAAGGTGGGGCGAGTCGATGAGGCGGCAGATGCGCTTGCCGCCCTTCGATTTCCGGAGATAGATGCGGAAGGTCGAGGTGTGGCCGACGATGTGGCCACCGATCGCGCGCGTCGGGTCCCCGAAGAACGCGTCCGGCTTCGCCGACACCTGGTTGGTGACGAAGATGACGGCGTTGTTCAGGTTGCCGAGGCGCAGAAGGTCGTGCATGTGCTTGTTGAGCTTCTGCTGCCGGTTGGCGAGGGTCCCACGGCCGACGAACTCGGCACGGAAATGCGCCGTCAGCGAGTCGACGATGATGACCCGGATCGGGTGCTGTTTGCACACCTCGGCCGCCTTCTCGACCAGCATCATCTGGTGGTTGCTGTTGAAGGCACGCGCGACATGGATGCGGCGCAGTGCCTCCTCCGGGTCGAGGTCCTTCGCGCGCGCCATCTGGGCGATGCGCTCCGGACGGAACGTGTTCTCGGTGTCGATGTAGAGCGCATGGCCTTCGAGGCCGCCCAACTCGCGCGGGAGCTGCACGTTGACGCAGAGCTGATGGCCCACCTGCGTCTTGCCGGAGCCGAACTCGCCGTAGGTCTCCGTGATGGACTGGGTCTCGAACCCGCCACCGAGCAGGTCGTCGAGCGCCTGGACGCCGGACTTGATGAAGCCGACCTGCTCACGCCGCCGCATCACCTCGTCGCCGGTCTCGAACGCACCGACGTCGGCGGCCTTGCGCGCCGCGTTGATGATCTTGATCGCCACGCCTTCGCCGATCTCGCATGTCTCCGCCAGTTCGGACGGGGACGACACGGCGATCGCCAGAAGGTCTTCGTAGCCTGCCTCACGTAGTTTCTCGGCGGTGGCAGGTCCGACGCCGGGAAGGTCGCTGACTTGGGGGGCTGTCTCTGCCAAGGGGGGGTTGCCTCCAGGCGCTCGCAGGCACCTGTCCGGTTTATACCCTCCTGGGGGAGAGGCGACCGAAAGTAGTCCCGCCACTCCCGGCGGCCGACCGAACGCCCCGCGCCGTCACGACCGGACCCTCAGGTCTGGTCCTGCGGGAAGGCCCCGCCGATGCAGCTCCAGCCGAGCCAACTGACCCAGAGGTCGCAGCCCTCCATCTGGAACCCGACACACGTCGCCCACGGTGTGAACGTACTGTCGCAACCCCAATAGGTGGGGGTCTCCAAGATCTCGTCCGTCTCGTTGTAGATGGCTTGCTGGATGTCGTCGCGCATCTCGCCGCAACTGTGGTACTTGAGCGGGTCGTATTCGTAGCCCTGGGCGGTCCAGTTGGTGTCGCCGTCCTCGGTGAGGTTGCCGTCCTGGAGCGCGGTCCGGGCCGGGTCGCACAAGCCATCGGTCTCCCAGTACATGGCCGCCGCCGGGGCCAACGCCCCTGCCGCGACGGAGCCGCTGAGTCCGACCAAGGCGGCGAGTACGAGCATGATGGCGATGAGGTTGGAAAGGAGCCGGTTCTTGGAGGTCATGCGAGAATCTCCCTGTGAAGGAGGACCTTGACTCTCCCGCAAGCTGGACATATATCTTTCTCGTCTCGTTGGCCACAGGAAGGACGCTTGACATGTCATTGTCCGGCAAGGGCCCAACAGAAGGGGGTGCTCCCTTTCGGCTTGGTGAGCCTACCGAAGACCTGTCGCCCGCTGGTCGCTTGTGACGGGAGATCCTGGTCACTGGTCCGAGGCCGGCCGCTCTGTCGGCTCAAACGGGATGATTGTCCGGGTCGAGCCCGCCGAGGCAACGCCAGGTCAATGCCTCGATATAGACATCGCACGGCGTGTTCGAAAAGATGACCACACAGATCCGGAAGGGCGTGAAGCTGCTGTTGCACTCATGGTACGGGTCGGGTTTCCCCACCTCGTCGTAGGCCCGCCGTTCGGCGTCGTCGCGCAGGTCGCCGCAACTGTGGTGCTTGAACGGGTCATACTCATACGGTGAATAATCGGTCGAGGGTTCGTCGCGGGTCGTGCCGTTCTCGCGCAAGGCGTCCCGGGCCGGCGCGCACGCGTCCGCGGTCGCCCACCAGAGGTCACTGATCGGGCCTGCGGAGGCGGCCGCCATGAACAGCACAGGCGTGGCCATGAGCAGGACCCCAAGGACCACCATGCTAACTCGCATCATGGCTGGACAGCCCGCGAGACATATAAACGTCGTGGCGCGACAGAAGAAAGACGTCCTGCACGGAGGGACCCTCGAAGGGGTGGAAAAGGAAGGGAGGAGGATCGGTCTCGACGGCCTATTCGTCGTACGGGAAGATGCCGCCGATGCAGGTCCAGCCGAGGTGTACCCAGAGGACGTCACAGTCGCCGTCGCCTTGGTTCACACCGACGCAATTCTGCCAGAAGGTGTAACTGCTGTTGCAATACCAGAGGGAGGGCTCCCCGACCGTGTCGAAGACCGGCTCGTATGCCTCTTCCTGGAGGTCGTCGCGAAGCTCGCCGCAGCTGTGCTTCTTGAGCGGGTCGTACTCGTACTGCTGGTGGGTCCAGTTCGTGTCACCGTCATCGGTGACGTCGTTGTCGTGGAGCGTGTCGCGCACCGGGGTGCATGTTTCTGCGGTGGACCACCAGGCATCGCTGATGGGGCCGGCGACCGCTGTCGGGGCGGCCATGACGGCAAGGGCGGTCGCAAGGGCGAGGGTCAGGGCGGTACGCAAAGGACGCATCAAGACCTGGCTTCTGGGGCGGCCTATATGGGTGTCCACGCACAACCGTTGAACGACCGCCGAGGACCGGCTACTCGACCGGGACCCGGTGGGCCGGCTCGCCCTTCTCGACCTTCTTCATCTGGATGTCGAGCACGCCGTTGTTGTAGGTCGCCTTCGTCGAGTCGACCTCGATCTTGGCCGGCAGACGGACGATCTTGTGGTACTTGCGCTTCTCCGTGTCGACACTGATCTCGAGCGACTCCGGCTTCGCGGCGACATCGATGTCGCTCTTCGACACACCGGGGATCTCCATCGTCACCGCGATGTCCATGTCGCCCTCGATGATGTCGGTCAAGGGTTCGCGCTCATCGGAGATGGTCGTGGCAAGGCCGCCTTCAGGCCGCGTCGGGCGATTGCCGAAACTCTCGATGCGCGGCTTGCCGTCCGGCCCGAACTTGACGCTGAAACCGTGCACGATGTGCCTGCCCGGCTCGGGCATGCCCTGCCGCATCGCGTCGATGAGCTGTTTGTGCATGTCGTGGAACATACGCTCGAACTCGTCCGGGTCCACGCCCATCTGGCGGAAGATGTCGTCGAAGGCGTCGAACGGGCTGCGGCGTTTTCGCGGGTCGTCTTTCGGGTCCATGGGTCACACCTGGTCCAGGTCATGCGCGGATGGGGGAAGAAGGACAGGGAAGCGGCCCGTATCGAGCCGGGCAAGGTCATGGTAGGGATGGGTCTTACTCCGACTTGAACGCATCGACGACACGCTCCACGAAACGCTTCTTGCGGCTCGGTGCCGGCTCGCCCAGCTCCTCACCGAGCTCCTCCAGGAGTTCCTGCGCACGTGGGGAGAGCTTCTCCGGCACCTCCAGACGGGCGATGAGGTAGAGGTCGCCGCGGCCGCTGCCGTTCAACCTCGGCATGCCCTCGCCGGTGACGCGCAACCTTGTGCCGCCGCGGGTACCGGGCGGGACCTTCACGGTCTCCGCGCCGTCCAGGGTCGGCACCTCGATGGGACCACCGAGCGCGGCACGCGGGAACGAGACCGGCAGGTCGGCGAAGAGGTCGTCGCCGCGGCGCTCGAAGCGCGGATGCGGCTTGATGCGCACCGACAGGATGAGATCGCCCGGCGGGCCGCCTTTCGGGCCATGCTCGCCTTCGCCGGCGATCCGCAGATGCATGCCGTCGTCGACCCCCTGGGGGACCCGGATCTCGAGCCGCCGCGTCTTCGCGGTACGTCCGTCACCCCGGCATGACTTGCACGGGTCGGACGCGGTCTCCCCCTCGCCCTGACAGGCGGGGCAGACACCGACCCGCTGCATCATCCCGAACGGCGTCCGGGAGACCTGGGCCACCTGGCCCTGGCCGCCGCAGGTGGCGCACTTGTGCGTCTTCCCGGTCGAGGAACCCGTGCCCGTACAGGCGTCGCACGGCTCGAGCCGGCGCAACTCCACCTCGGTGCGGAGCCCCTTCGCCGCCTCCTCCAGGGTCAACGTGATGGGGTGCTCGATGTGACGCCCCTGACGGGGGCCTCTGCGGGGGCCACCGAAGCCGCCGCCCATCCCGCCGAAGACCCGGCTGAAGATGTCACCGAGACCGCCGAACTCGCCGAAGATCTCCGAGAAATCGGCGCCCCGGAAGATGTCCTCCTGGGTGTAGCGCTGGTCGATGCCGGCATGCCCGAAGCGGTCGTAGCGCTGCCGTTTCTCCGGGTCCGACAGGATGGCATAGGCCTCCGAGACCTCCTTGAAACGGTCCGACGCCTCCGGGTCCGGGTTCTTGTCCGGATGGAACTTGAGCGCGAGCTTGCGGTAGGCCTTCTTCAGCGTCCGCTCGTCCGCGTCCTTCGGGACATCCAGGACCTCGTAGTAGTCACGCTTCTCAGGCACGGTGGGGGCTCCGGCGGGTGCGGCCTAAGTTAGGGCTTCTATAAGAGGTTGATGGGGGCCGACAGAAGATGCAGGGCCGGTGGCGAGAGAGGGGCGAAAACGTTGCACCCCGCGACCCTTCGTCACGTTCGCTGATCCCATCCTCTCCGCCCTAGCCTTGGCCCGACTCGCGACGCAGGCCACCTCTGACATGGAGGCGGATTCGCCCGACGCTAAGGAGGCACCGTGGCCCTTGAAGAGAGGCCAAGGCCAAAAATCGGGACCGGCAAGCATCAGTTTGCGCCTCGGACAGCTTTATCCGACCCCACGCCTTCCTGCGGCACATGGTGGAGCCTTTCGGCCCGCCTCCTTCCGGCGCCGAAGAGCGTCATGTCCTTCTCATCGAGGACAGCATGGTCCACGCCCGCCTCTTCATGGAGGCGCTGGGCCTCGCACCCGTCGGCCGCTTCCACGTCCACCACGCCAAGTCGCTGAAAGAGGGTCTGTCGGCGCTCGATGACCACCCGTTCGATATCATCGTCTCCGACCTGGGCCTCCCCGACGCCTCCGGTCTCGCCGCGGTCCCGGCCATCGTGGAGGCCGCCCCGCACATCCCGCTCGTCGTCATGACCGGGAACGCCGAACTCGAGACGAACCTGCAGGCCATCGAACAAGGCGCGGTCGATTACGTAAGAAAGGGCTCGGACATCACCGACGTCGCCCGCATCCTTCTCCAGACCATCGAACGCCACCGCCTCGGGGAACGGCTCGAGCGCCGCACCGAGGACGTCCGCGCGTTCACCTACGGCCTCACCCACGACCTCAAGAGCCCGCTCATCAGCATCGATTGGTCGACGCACGAACTCCGCTCCCTCGCCGAAGACCATCCCGACCGCGACAAGGTGCTCGCTGTGGTCGACCGCATCCGACACGCCGTCCACACGGCGGACGATTTCATCAAGGAGATCCTCCTCTTCGCCCGCGCCGACACCGACCTCGTCCTCCTGCGGCCGGTCGACCCCGACGAGGTCATCCGGCATGTCCTCGATGACGAAGAGGCGCGCTGGCGGCAACGGGACGTCCACGTCAAGGTGGTCTCGCTCACCGGAGCCACCGTCCTCGTCGATCTCAACATGTTCCCCCACCTCGTCGCCAACCTTGTCCAGAACGCCGTCAAGTTCGCACCCGAAGGCGGCACCGTGGAGATCCACCTCAGCGGTGCGGCCGACGGTCAGGTCCGCCTGGAGGTCCACGACGACGGCCCCGGTGTCGACCCGCGTGACCGGGAACGCATCTTCCGTCTCTTCGAACGCGCCGGAGCCGCCGCTGAAGGGAGCGAAGGCCACGGCGTCGGCCTCAGCATCGTCCGCCGCATCGCCGAGCGCCACGGCTTCGACATCACGGTCGGAAAGAGCCCTCTCGGCGGCGCCTGCTTCGCCGTCACCATGCCCGCCATCCCCGCAGACCATGGGACCGCCACCCGGCACCATGGCCGCTCCCGCGACCGGGAAGGGGTGTGGCGGCCGGTGTCGCGCGAAGGGATGGGCTCGTCGACCTGAGCTCAGGACGGGCATGAAAGGGGCGGCTCCCACCCGAAGAACCGACCAGGATAAGCCGATTCCTCATAAGATACCGTGTGTCCAGCACGGAACCGTCACCCCCCAGGTGCGTAACGTTCAAGACCCCCTTCCCGCTACTATGCCAATATGGCACACACCCATCGGGTCGATGACCCGAACAGGATCACCGCCCTCGACCGTGCCTTGATGCTCTACAGACGCGGCCGCGCCGACGTCGAAGAGGCCGCCCAGCTCGCCGGACTCGAAGAATGGGCCTTCCTCGAGGAGGCCAAAGCGGTCCCCCCGACCATCCAGGAACTGGACGACCACGGCCTGCAGCCGTTCATCCGGCCACGGGACTAGGTGCTGAGGGCGGTCGACCGACCGGTCGCGCCTAGAGAAGCCCCTTCTTGATGAGGTACTCCGCATTCAGCACCGACTGGCCCGCGGCCCCGCGGATCGTGTTCGAACCGGAGACGAAACATTTCACCGTCATGAGCGGGTCCGCCCGGACCCGACCCACCGTGACGCTCATCCCCTTCCCCGCGTCGCGGTCACGCCGCGGCTGCGGCCGGTCCGCCATATCGGTGTAGACCACCGGGCGTTCGGGCGCCGACGGCAACCCCAACCCCGCCGTCTTGCCGCGATAGGCGGAGAGCGTCTTGACGACATCGTCCGTTGACGGTGACCCCTTGAGCTTGAGATGGAGCGCCATCGAGTGGCCCTCCAAGACCGGCACGCGCGTGCAGGTGGCACTGATCCTGAAGGCCGCCGGCGTCACCTTGCCGTTCCCGGAATAGCGACCCAGCACATGCAACGGTTCGGTCTCCACCTTGTCCTCCTCACCACCGATGAAAGGCACCAGGTTGTCCGTGATCTGCATCGACGGCACCCCCGGCCAACCGGCGCCGGAAAGCGCCTGCATCGTCACCACGTGGGCCGCCTCGATACCGAACGCCTCATGGAGCGGATGCATCGGCAGCGTCGCCACGATGCCGGAACAATTGCCGTTCGTGACCACGTAACCGTCCGTCTTGCGCTCCTCGAGCATGTCGAAATGCTCCGGATTGACCTCGGTGATGACGAGCGGGATGCCATCGGCGCGGCGGTTGTCGCGCGCGTTCGAGAAGACCTTCAGGCCACGCGCCGCATAATCGCGCTCCATGGGACCGGCGAGACCGCCCGGGATGGCCGAGAAGACCACGTCCGCATCCGGGTCAGCCCCGGCGTCCTTGACCGTCATGGCACCGACCCCGTCCGGCATCGGGGCGTCGATGGCCCACTGCGTCGCCTCCGCGTACGTCTTCCCCGCGCTCCGCTCGGAAGCGGCAAGATCGGTCACCTCGAACCACGGATGGTCCGAGAGCAACTGGATGAAACGCTGGCCGACGGTCCCGGTCGCACCGACGACCGCTGCACGGATGGGGTCCACGGGTGTCACCTGTAGGCCGACCCCTTTGAAACTGTCGAAGCGGCCGGTCCCCCGCTCCCCGATGGAGGGTTATGAGGTTTGTCGTCCAGGGACGGACGCCGCCGCGCCCCGCGCCACCTTCTCTGTCGTGCCCTTCAGGAACGCGTCATGCACCGCCTTGACCGCCTTGTCGCGGTCGGCCGCATGGACGATGACGTCGATGGCGATGTCCGACGCGCCCAGGCTGATCATCTCGATGTTGACGTCGACGTCGGAGATGACCGAGAGGATCTTCGCCGCCGACCCCGGCGTCTCCGACAGGCCCTTGCCGACCACGCAGAGGAGCGCCATGTCGCGGAGCGCCTGCGTGTCCTGGATGACGCCGCCCTTCACCTCTTCCAAGGCCGCCATGGCACGGTCGAGGTCGGCGGCGTCGATGAGGAGCGCGAAGGAGGCCTGCGACGCGGCCATGTTGATGACATTGACCCGCGCCCGGTTGAGGATCGTGAAGACCCGCTCACCGATGCCCTTCGTGTAGGCCATGCCGGGGCCGATGAGCTTGACGATGGCGAGCGCGCCGCGCGCCGCGACCGCCCGCATCATGACCTTCTCCACGCGCTCGATGTGATGGATGAGCGTCCCCGGCGCTTCTGGCTCCATCGTGTTCAGGACCCGGATCGGGATGCCCTTCAGCGCCACCGGTTCGACGGTGCGCGGATGCAGCACCTTGGCACCGAAATTGGCGAGCTCCGCCGCCTCGTCGTAGCTCATCTCGCGAAGTGGATGCGCCTCGGGGACGATGTTCGGGTCCGTGGTCATGAACCCGGGGACGTCTTTCCAGATCTCGAGCCCCTCCGCATCGCCCGCATAGGCGAGGATGGCGGCGACATAATCGGAACCACCACGGCCGAAGATGGTGGGATGGCCCTGCGCGTCGACGCCGTAGAAACCGGTCACCACCGGCACACCGCCCTCGCCGATGTAGGGCGCGAGCACTTCCTGGAAGCGCCTTTCGATATCGGGAAGACGCGGTGTCGCGTTGCCGTAGGAGCCATCGGTGAGGATGCCGACCTGCTCGGCGTCGAACGCCCGCGAATCGATGCCGCGGTCCGCGATGGTCGCCGAGAGGATGGGCGCCGCGAGGCGCTCGCCGAACGAGACCGCGAAATCGCGTGCCTTCGGCGTGAGCTCCTCGATGTAAGCGATGCCATAGAGCAAGCGCTCCAGGCGTTCCATGATCTTGTTGACCTGATAGACCGCCCCACCCTGCAGGTGCGGGTCGCGCACGCCCTCCCGCGCCGCCGTCTTGTGCTTCTCGGTGACCGCGTCCACCAGGACCGGGATGCCCGCCTCGTCGTGCGGTGAGGTGCGAAGATGCGCCTCGATGGCATCCGTCACCCCCTGCATGGCGCTGGTCACCACAAGCGGCCGCGCGGTGGCGTGTGCCTCGACGATGCCCGCGACCTGCCGCATGAGCCGGCCCGAGGCGACGGAGGAGCCGCCGAACTTCATCACCTTCACGACGAGCCCTCCTTCTTCCCGAGCGGGTCACGGCCGGCATAATAGTCCGCTGCGCGCTCCATGAGCTTGACGAACCCCTTGCGGTCGCGCTGCACCACCGTGCGGGCGAACATCGCCATGGACGCATCCAGGCTGTCCAAGACCTGGGGTGTGTAGGCGTTCAATGCCTGGATCTCATAGTAGAGGTCCGGGTTCTCCATGGCGAGCTGACGCGCCACCGCCAATTGACGGTCGAACGTCGTCGACGCGACTGAACGGATGGCGTCGAGCCTGCGGCCCGAACGCGCCAAGACGTCGTTGAAGAGGATGTTGACCGCGTGGGACAGACCGAGCACATAGGAGACCAGCTGGTCGTGGTCGTCGAGGCTCATCTCGACGATGGTGGCGCAGGTGTCGCGGAAGAACGAGCGCACCATGTCGTCCGCGCGGCGGCTCCCGAGCGGGCAAAGGATGATGTGGCGGCCCGACAGGAGGTCGACCCCCGGGCCGAACATGGGATGGATCGAGGCCACGTCGACGCCACGCGCCCGGAGCGCCTCGAGCGCACCCTTGATGGGCGTCTTCAATGAACAGATGTCGAAGACCACCGCATCGGTCCCCGATGTGCCCAAATCGTCGAGGATGGGCGACGTCACCGACGGCGGCGTGGCGATGATGACGACGTCCGCCGTCTGCGCCGCGTCCTCCACCTCGGTGACATGCGCGAAGCCCGTGACCGGGCCGGCCGGGTCGCACACCGTCACCATGTGGCCCTGGCTGGTGAGGAACGCGGCGAACCAGCGGCCCATGAGCCCCGCCCCGCCGACCACCAGCACCTTCTTGCCACCGCCCGCGAGACGGTTGCGCCCGACACGGTCGCGCTCCTGCGCCCGCACCGCGTTCTTGATGAGCGGCAGCATGACCTCCTCGCCGACGTCCTCGTCGATGCCGAGTTCGCGGCACGAGGCCCGCGCCGCGTCGACGACCTGTTTCTCGACCGAAAAATCCTGGATGGGCAGTTCGCGCTTGCGCTTCTCGTCTCCGATGGTCTGCGCCAACCGGATGCGCTCCGCCACCAGTTCGATGATGCGCCGGTCGACATCGCGCATCTCCTTGCGCATGCCGTCCAACGTGCGCGCGGTGCCTTCGCCCGCGGTGAGGAGCGCCCGCTTCTTCGGCGCCTCCTCAGACATCGAGACCCCCCGCACGGGCGCGCGACCAGAGGTCCAGGAGCCCGATGCAGACGACGTTCTCGATGACCGGCACGGCGCGCGGCACGATGCACGGGTCATGACGGCCGGTGACGCGCAAGGTCGTCCCTTCACGGCTGGAAAGATCCACGGTCTCCTGCTCCTTGGCGATGCTCGAGGCGGGCTTGACGGCGACGCGGAAGACGAGTCGGGCGCCATCGGTGAGGCCACCCAACGCCCCGCCCGCATGGTTCGAACGCGTCACCACCTTGCCGTCCTCATATGTGTAGGTGTCGTTGGCCTCGGAACCATGCAGGCGCGAGAGCGCGAACCCGGAACCGAACTCGACGCCTTTCACCGCAGGGATCGCGAACATGAGATGCGCCACCACCGACTCCACGGAATCGAAGAACGGCTCCCCAAGGCCGACCGGCAGGCCATCGACCACACAGGTGACGACCCCGCCGACCGAATCCTGGTCGCGCCGCGCCGCTTCCACGACCGCCGCCATCTCGTCCGCCGCATCCGGGTCCGGACAGCGGGTCGGATGGTCATCGATGCGTGCCGCGATCGTGGCGAGGTCGGCCGTGTCCGGGTCGAAGCGCGCCTTCACACCACCGATGGAGGTGGCCGCGGCGAACGGACGCACCGCGCCACCCGACAGATGCTGCAACGTCTGGCGCGCCAATGCGCCGGCCGCGGTGAGCGGTGCGGTCAGGCGACCCGAGAAATGACCGCCGCCGCGCACATCGTTGTGGCCCCGGTACTTGACGTGGGCGGGATAGTCGGAATGGCCGGGCCGCGGCACGTGCCGGATGCGGTCGTACTTGGACGAATCCGTGTCCGCGTTCGGGATGGTCATGCCGATCGGTGCGCCCGTCGCGTGGCCGTCGAGCACCCCGGAGAGGAAGGTCACCGTGTCGGTCTCCTTGCGCTGGGTCGTCAACATCGACTGGCCTGGCCGGCGGCGGTCGAGCTGGTACTGGACCGCCTTGAGGTCCAACGGCGTCCCGGCCGGCACCCCGTGGGCGACCGCGCCGATGGCATGGCCATGGGACTCACCGAAGATGGAGACCCGATAGAGCGTCCCGAAGCTCATCGTCATGACGCACCGCCCGTGGCATCCGGCGCCACCTCGGCCTGGTCGACGACGCGCGACTCGCCGCCGAGCGCATCGAGGTCCATCCGAAAGCGGGGATAGGAGACATGGTACGAGGCGGGGCCCGACAACCAGAACGGTCCCGGGCCGACCAATCCCAACACGGCCGCGGCCATGAGGATACGGTGGTCGTCGCGCGTATCGAGGACCGCGGCACGGAGGGGACGGTCCGCCGCGCCATGGACGGTGACGCCGTCCTTCTCCTCCGCGACCGGCACACCGACCGCATCCAGCACCTCGGCCATCGCCGCGACCCGGTCGCACTCCTTGAGACGGACATGGGCGGCATCGAAAAGGCGCGATGTGCCGTCCGTGCGCGCCGCCAGGACCGCGAGCGCCGGGAAGAGGTCCGGTGTGTCCGCGAAGCCATGCTCGAACGGCTTGAGCGGACCGACAGGTGCGGAGACCGTGAGGAGTTCGGCGCCCGGACGTTCCGGGTCGGGCTCCCAGGTGACGGTGCAGCCGGTCGCCTCGAGGACATCGAGGACGGCACGGTCGCCCTGCGGTCCCTCCCGTTCCATGGCGGCGAGGATCGTCCGCCCGCCGGTCACCGCAGCGGCGACGAGCGGGAAAGCGGCGCTCGACCAGTCGCCCGGCACCACATAGCGCGTCGCCTGGAGCGGGCGCGGCCCAGAGATCGTATAGGTCGGACCGTTGGCGCCTTTCTCTTTGCGTTCTTCGACGGCGCCGCCGAAGCGCGCGAGCGTCTCGATGGTGAGCCGGATGTAGGGCGCCGAACGCGGCGGTGTCGTGAGCGCCACCTCGGTCGCGCCGTCGACCGCCTGGGCGGCGACAAGGAGCGCCGAGACGAACTGACTGGAGACGTCGCCAGACAATTCGGTACGGCCCGGCTTGAGCGGGCCACGGACATGGACGGGTGGGCGGGCGTCGGCCCCGTCGGCTGAGACCTCGGCGCCGAGCGCGGCGAGGGCCTCGAGCAAGGCACCCATCGGGCGCGTGCGCAGGCTGGTGTCGCCGTCAAGCGTCACGTCCGCGTCCCCCAACGCGGCGAGCGCCGTCCCCAAGCGGAGCGTCGTGCCGGAGTTCATGACGTCCACCGTGTCGCTGCGGATGCGCACCTTCGGGCCGCTCCGCTCGACATGAAGCCGCACCTGGGCGGCAAGGAGCGGGCGCGGCACGCGGCCCTGGGCAAGGAGCGGCGAGAGCGGAAGACAGGTCCAGCGTCCCGGGACGCCTGTTTCCTCGTCTTCGCCGTCGACATCGAGCGCCTCCGCCTCGACCAGGCCATGGCCGACCGTGCCGAGCAGGCGTTTGCCGGTCTCGGTCGCGGGCTCCGCGCTCGTGCGCGCCCCGATCGCTTCCGCCAGTCGCAGCGAGGCGAGCGTGTCCTCGGAAACAAGCGGGTTCTCGATGACCGTGTGCGGGGTGAGCGCGCCGATGAGGATCGCGCGGTGCGTCGCGCTTTTGGAGGGTGATGCGAGCAAGAGCGCGTTCGGCGGGACCAGGACCGGGTGGACCTCGAGGAACGGTCCTTTTGGTGTCTTCACGTCACCGCCTCCTCGGCATGCCGGGCGCCCTCCTGCACGACGAGCGGTTCCGGGAGCGGCTCGTCGTCCTCCAGGACTTGCGCCTTCTTGCGGTTCGTGTGGGCGACAAGGACACGGGCGTCCGGTTCGAGCATGCCGACGATCCCCGTGAAGCAATCCCAGTCGTCACGTCGGATGACGACGGCGACCGCCGGACCGGTGCCGCTGATCCCGGCCGCGATGGCGCCCGTGTCGAGCATGTGGATGACCAACCGGTTGGAAAGGCCATAGGAGCCGCCATAGGCGAGGCTGTTGCGCAGCATCGCCTCCTGCCACTTGCCTTCCCGGACGAGCGCGTGCGCCTCCGCGACGAGAGGACGGAGCGGATGGGTCGGTGCGGTCATGGTGTCGATGGTGCGCACCTTGCGCGGCGGCACGACGAGCAGAAGCTCCAGGTCCCCGACATCCTCCTGATGGACGATGCGGCGGTCTGGGTTGTCGGTCGCGACAAGCCCTCCGAACCAGGACGCGGCGGCGTCGTCGAAGGCGCCGGTGATGGTGACGCGTGCCGCGAGCGCCGCATCGACTCCGAGCCGCACCGCCGCCTGGTCGTCCATGACGTCCTCTTCGCCGTCCCCGACTGTCTGGCCGCACGCGGTGAGCGTGGCGAGGACGATGGCGTTCGCGGCTGCGGAACTGCTCTTGAGACCGCGGGAGACCGGGATGGTGGAGCGGGTCTTCACGACGGCATGGATCGGCTCTTCGATGCCCAGCCGCTCCAGGACCTGCCGCACGCACGCCTCGGCGAGCGCGGTGGGTTCGGACGGCTCGTCCTCGATGGCGACGTCGATGCGCGTCTTGTCGGCCGGGGCGAGCGTCACCGTGGCGTCGGTGGCGAGGTCGATGCCGATCGCGGCACCATGGCCGGTCGCGATCGCGTTCACGACCGTCACCGCACCGTGGCTGCGGGCCCGGCCGGTGGAGAAACGGAGCGGACGGGGTAGCAAGGGGGTCTCGGTCATGCGGTCACCTCCGATTCCTGTGCCTTGGCGCGGACACTGTCCGGGAACGGGATCTTCTGTGCTTCCACGAGGGCCGCGCGCATCGCTTCGACCGGAGGTTCCTCCCCGGTCCAGATGCGGAACGCGGCCGCTCCCTGGTGGAGAAGGACCGCGAGGCCGTCCTGGGTCTTGGCTCCTTTGGCCGACGCCTCGGCGAGGAGGCGCGTCACGCCTGGTGCGCGTCCTGGGTCCGTGGGAGCGGCATAGACGAGGTCGAGTACCGTCACCTCGGCACGGATGGCGGCCGCATCGAGCGGAGTGCCGTCAGGGTCGGGACCGCCGGCCATACCGACGGGGGTGGTGTTGATGATGAGGTCTGCACTTTTCGCTGCCGTCACGCGCTCGTTCCAGTCGACCACTTCAATGGCGGCATCGAGCCGGTCGGAGAGGGTCTCCGCGCGCGTGCGGGTGCGGGCCGAGACGATGATGCGGTCGGTTTCACGCAGGGCATGGAGCGCCGCAGCGGCCGAACCGCCCGCACCGAGGACCAGGACGGACCCCGGTCTGTCGGTCCCGATGTCGGCAAGGGCACCGGTGATGCCGGCTGGGTCGGTGTTCGTGCCGATGAGCCGGTCGCCGTCGAAACGGAACGTGTTCACGGCCGCGAGGGGTTCCGCCTCCCCTTCAAGGCGATGCATCAGTCCGGCGATGTCGTTCTTGAACGGCACCGTGACATTCCCTGCGGTGACCCCGAGCGCGGGCAGGCTCGCCAACGTATCGACGAGGAGTTCCCGTTCCGTGCCGCCCGACGTGTGCGTTGGGATCTCGAGCGGAAAGTAGCGCGCGGGAAGGCCGAGGTCGCGCGCCGCGGCGTTGTGCATCGCCGGAGAGAGGCTGTGCCAGGCCGGACGGCCAAGGAGGCACCAGCGCGGGCGGCCCGCACCGTCATCCCCGACATCGGCGACGAGTCCCGCGTCATCAGGGGTGACCCCCCAGCGGGCCCAGACCCGGGCAAGGTCGGCGAACGGCAGTTGTCCTTGGGCGGCGGCGCGCTCGGCGTCGACGGCGGCATAGACGAGGGGAGACCCGAAGAACGGGGCGAGGAGGCGGCTCTCGATCGCGTCAAGGCCCATGAGGGCGTGGCGCCGCATGTGCAGATTGCCGACGCGGAGGGCGCGCAACTGGGCCAGCACCTGCGACCAGCTGCGCGTGCGCGTCGCCTGTTTCCAGAGCAACGCCGGTCCGCCCGGGGCGGTGTCGAGAAGGCCGTCCGGGGGCAAGAGGTGACCGGCGCGCTCGGGCGAGCGGTCGAGGTCGTGCTGTGAGAGCAGGATGTGGAAGCCGCGGTCGCGCGCCAAGCGCAGGACACGTCCCCAACCTTCGGGATCGGTCGCGACGTTCTGCGCTTCGACATCCAGCAGGGAGCCGCGGGGGACCGATTCCTTGAGCGCGGTGAGAAGCCCAGTGAGGAACTCCTGCCGTTCCGGGTCGGTGGCGGTGGAGAGGCCGCCCTCGGTGCGTGTGCGCAACGTGAAGACGACGGGGACGCCGAGCTTGAGCACCAATGCGGCGGCCGAGACCCGTTCGGAGAGACCGGTGAGCGGGTCGAGGCGCAGCTCGAGCTTGACGGGATAACGGCCGACGGTCTCGTCGAGCGCACCCGGCAGGGCGCGGAGGCTCTCACCGACCCCGCGGGCACTCTTGCGCATCAAGGTGATGACGATGGAGGGGATCGGGCGGGGGAGTGCGCGGGCAAGACCTTCGATGACGCTGCCGTCCTCTTCGCCGCGGACGTACATGTGCTCGATGTCGCGTCGCATGACGTCGTGGAAGCCGGGGTCGTCATCCTTGGCCGTCATGTCACCGCTCCAGGATGCGTTCTCGGATGGCGCGACCGAAATGGCGCGCCTTGTCGGACCGATGCAGGAGCACGCGGTCGCCGGGTGCGGCGTCGACGACGGAGAGCGCGCCGCCGCCGGGGGTGACGAAACGGATCGTCTCGGCGTTCTGCACGACGATGTGGTATTCCTCTTCGGGGGCGGCGAGCGGTCGCGCCTTGACGAGAAGGAGCGGTCGCGATTCCACCTTGGCGCGTCCGACGGTGACGGTGCGCGTGCGGCCGGTGTGGTCGACGGCGACGACCGGTCCTCCGGCCTCCAGTTCGCTGAGATAGCGGGTGCGGCCCCCCGCGGCGAGCAGATAGGCGTAGACGGCGCCGGCGTTGACCCGGAACGGTCGCGCATTGACGTACTCGCTCTCGAGCGATTCGCTGTGCACGAGGAAGAGCCCTTTTGAAGAACCGCCGACGAGCATGCCTTCGCCCGGGACGAGCAGGCTGCAGGTGTCGATGCAGACCCGGTCGCCGTTGCCGGCGTCGGTGACGCTGACCACTTCGGCCTCGTCGAGGAGGAGCCCTTCCTGGGTGCGGTCGCGCAGGCGCTCGGCGAGGTCGATGACCTCCTGTTCGTCCTCAGGGGCGATGACGACGCCGTCGGTGCCGACCTCGAGCGTCGTGAGCATGACCTCCGCCTCCTCGGCGGTCGCGACGTCGGCCAAAAGGCGCGAACGGGTCGGTTGATAGTCGGCGATGAGGTTCTCCAGCGGGATGATCTTCCAATCAGTGGCGGAGACGACGAGCGTCTCGATCTCGCCGGCGAGCGCCGAGGCGGCCTCTTCATCGGCCTTGGAGCGCAAGGTGATCCAGCGTCCGACGGGGCCGTCGCTCCCTACCACGAGCCGGCCCGGTCCACCGTCGTCCTTGACAACAAGGGGCTGGAAACGGCCGAGGGCGAGGAGCCGTTCGCGGTCGGCCTCGGGTACCACGATGTGCGAGAAACCGCTTTCCAATGCGGTGGTCACGATGCGTGTGCGCTGGTCGGCGTCGTCGCCGCGGCTCGCGTCGACCCAGACGAGCGGGCCGTCGGTCGGTGCGGCCCTTTTGGCGACTTCCTGTCCGGCGGGATGCTGGTCGGTCACGGTGCGACTCCGGGCGTTCATGCGGGCAACGGCTGGGTGAGGTGGCGCCGCGCCTCTTCCGCGCTCTCACCGTCGACGAGGATGGCCGACAAGGCGGCGACCATGCGCTCCGGATGGGGATGCGAGAAGACGTTGCGTCCCATCGAGATGCCTTTGGCGCCAGCGTCGCGGGCACCCTGGACGAGGTCGAGAACCTGCTGGTCGTCCTCGGTCCTGGCGCCTCCGGCGACGAGCACCGGGACCGGCGTGCCACGGACGACCTCACGGAACGTGTCGACGTCACCCGTGTAGACGGTCTTGACGAGGTCGGCGCCGCATTCCGCGGCGGCACGGCTCGCCTGCATGACGCGGTCGGGGGCGAACGGGTCGCTGACGTCGGGGCCACGAGGATAGGCCATGGCGAGGACCGGCAATCCGAGGCGGTGGGCATGGCGGACGGTGCGGCCGAGCTCCTCGACCTGTCTGTTCTCTGTGAGGGCGCCGAAATTGGTGTGCGTGGAGACGGCGTCGGCGCCGAGGAAGGCCGCCTCGTCAGGGTCTGTGACGATGACCTTGTCGTTCGGGTCGGGGGTCGAGGAGGTCGAGGCGGAGACGTGGAGCACGAAGCCCAGGCGTTGGGCGAAGGGGGCCACGAAGCGGGCGTTGCCCTTGTGGAAGACGACGGCACTCGCCCCGCCGCGGGCGATGGCGTCGAGGGTGCGGGGCAGGTCGACGAGACCCGGCAGGGGACCCAGGGAGACCCCGTGGTCCATGGGGATCATGAGGTAGACATCGGTGCCGGGGACCCGCAGGCGGGACAGGCGCAATTCGATTCCGGTCATCGGGGACTCCTGGCGGGCGCCGGGATGCGGACCCCGTTTATACGTCCCTCGGAGGGCGGGCGAGGGGGCCTGGGTCCGGACCCACCATTGACATTTTTCTGCATTGATGTCCTATTCTGTCGTATATATAACATTAGTGGCTGTACAACCTGAGGCAAGGCTGCTATTTCAAGGACAAAGGCGCCACAGACTGCACCATTTATACCATCGCGCCCGTTGGACGGACGGACGCGACATGTGGGACACGCTCATCGACTATTTCCGGCGCTACCCCGCTCAGGAGAAGATCGCCCGGCTTCTCATCCAATATGGACTGCGCATCCAGGACGACGGCGTCTACTGTGGGCCCATTCGGATCGCCGACTCCGCCATCGCTCGCGCAGCCGGCGTCGACCGGCGCATCGTCGCCGCCACCATCGAGACCATCACCGCCCACCACGAACTGCGCCGCGCCTTCGCACGGTTCCGGCCGACCCTGCACCTCAAGGACGCCGCCCCCGAACTGGGGTGGGGCGTCCTCGAGATCGTCCCCGAGAACGCCTCCACGCCTGGCATCCTCGCCGGCGTCTCCTCCGCCATCGCCATGGAAGGCATCAGCATCCGCCAGGCCATCGTCGACGATCCCGACTTCATCGAAGAACCCAAACTCTTCGTGGTCACGGAGCAACAGGTCCCGGCCAGGTTGATCCCGGAGATCCAAGCGGTCGAAGGGGTCAGAAGCGTGACGGTGTATTGAGGCACACATACGACAGGATCGGCACGTGACCTTGTTCACCACAACCCTCATCACCCGCCCTGGAGTGGCCATCGCGTGAGCGCCCGCCGCACGGCCTCGAAGCGCCCTCCGCCGGCCCCCTCGGGGGTCCGACCCTCGCCCGCGGCGAAAGACGACACCGTCCCGGAGGGCCCGACCTCGTTCCGGCGGCCCGGTGGCATCGCCCGCGGACCGACCGTCGAATACGACGTCACCGTGGTCGGTGGCGGCCCGGCCGGCACGGAGACCGGCCGCCGGCTCGCCGAGGCGGGCCTCAAGGTGGTGGTGCTGGAGGAGCACCTCGACCTCGGCAGTCCCGTCCAGTGCGCCGGACTGGTCGCGACCCACACCTTCAAACTCATCGGGCTCGACCCGCACGGCCCGTTCCACCAACAAGAGGTGCGCGGTGGCCACATCGTCGCCCCGAACGGACGCCGACTGCTGCTTTCGCACCCCGAGGTGCATGCTCACGCCGTCGACCGCGCCGGATTCGACCGTGCCCTCGCCGCCCGCGCCGAAGCGGCCGGTTGCGAGATCGTCCGCGGCGCGGTCTACGTCGACTCCACGTTGCGCCATGAGCCGTCGCGCGAGATGGGCGACCTCGCCCCCGTGCGCGACGTCATCGTCCACCAACGCCCGACCGCCGACCAGCCGACAAGACGCACCGTCCTCACGTGCCGGCTCCTTGTCGGGGCCGACGGTGTCGGCAGCGAAGTGGCCCGCACCTGCGGATTCCCCGGCGCCGACGAGGTGCTCTCGGGCCTCGAGATCGAACTGGAAGGCCTCGACATCCCCGACCCAGAGAACGTGCATGTGCACACCGGGAGCGACATCGCCCCAGGTTTCTTCGCCTGGATCGTCCCCAAGGGGCGTCATGGCGCCCGTGTCGGCCTCTGCATCGACGTCACACGCGGCCGTGGCAAGAGCGCCCTGCATTACTACCACCGCTACCTCGAACGACCCGACGTCGCCAAGCTCGTCGCCGGCGGCCACGAGGTCAACCGCATCGTCGGTTGCATCCCGCTCGGCCTGCGCGCGCGGCTCGTCGACGACGGCGTCATGCTGGTCGGCGACGCCGGCGGATTCGCCAAACCGACCTCCGGCGGCGGCATCTACATGGCGACCTGGGGTGCCAAGGAACTGGCCGAGGTCGCGGTCCCCGCACTGCTTTCCGCCCGCTCCGACCGCATCAGCCTCCTTCCCTATGAGAAACGCGTCTGGGGCTCCATCGGCCGTGAGCTCTCGGTCGGCGAGGCGATGCGCCGCGTCTTCCGTCGCATGAGCGACGCCGAGCTCGACACCTTGCTCGAAAAACTGGACGACCCGAAGGTGGTCGCCACCATCAACCGCCACGGCGACATCGACCATCCGTCCCGGCTCGTCCTGCCGCTCGTCGCCCGTCGCCCGTCGCTCCTCCGCTACGCCTGGCCGGCGACACGTGAACTCGTGCGCGGCTGGGCCCGACGGACATAGCAGCAGGACACGCCCACAACGGTCATAAGCCACCACGAGGGGTCCAGGACGACGATGGCGTCCGCCACGACCCACGCGTTCACCTCCATCGGGATCGTCACCCTCATCGGTTTCGCCGGAGCGTTCGCCTTCGTCGCCATCGACGGCGTCCCCCGCGACCGCATCCTCGACGACCCCTACCGTGACCCTGTGAGCGTCCTCGTCACGTTCCCCGTCTCGGCGAGCGAGACCACCACCGATGCCGTCCGCATCGGCGCCGACGGCAGCGCCCTCGTCGACCCGTTCATCATCGCGCGGACCAACATCACGAAGGTCTCCGTCACGGTCCACCTCGAGATGGAAGACTCCACGGTCGGTGACCGCATCGACATCACGGTCATCGCGCCGAACGGCGACAACCGCACCGGAAGCATCGAAGGCCCGATGTCGACGACCGGCTACCGCATCTCCCAACTCATCATCGCCGATTGGCCCCGCGCCACCACCCCCGCCAAGGAGGACCACGAGACCGCCGACACGGATGAGGCGCTCCGCCGTGCCGCCGCCAACCACACCGACCGCCGTTCCACAGGCGCATGGCAGATCGACCTCCGCATCACGCCCCCCGGTACGGCCGTGGTGCCCCGTGAAGGCACCGTCCGGTTCCAGTTCACATTGACCCACTACGAAGGGCAGGCGCATCCGGCGGCCCCAGGGTCGGACGAGGGTCTTGCGGACGGCGAGGACAGACAGAGGAAGACCGAGCGCGACGCCCTCCTCCGCTCCAATGGACCATCCACAACCTACATGACCCGGGCATCCGTCCGACACCCGGTTGATCCGGATCCATGACCTCTCCGTTCATTATGGCGGACGGCGCGCACTCGACTGCGTGTCGCTCGCTGTGGAGGAAGGGGAGCTTTTCGGGGTCCTCGGTCCCAACGGGGCCGGGAAGACCACCCTGTTCAAGGTGCTGTCCGGCCAGATGCGGCCCACCACCGGGAGCGCCTCGGTCGACGGCAAGGACACGACGTCGCGCGCCCGCGCCGTCCAACATGTCCTCGGCATCGTGCCGCAGACCTTCGCCGGCTACGAGATCCTCACCGCCTACGAGAACCTCGAGTTCTTCGGCTCCCTCTACGGAGTGAAGGGCGCCATCCTGATGCGGCGCGCCCGCGACCTCTTGAAGACCGTCTCGCTCGACCGCCGCGCGCATGATGCGGTGTCCGGTTTCTCGGGCGGCATGAAGCATCGGCTCAACATCGTCCTCGGCCTCATCCACGACCCCAAGGTGGTCATCATGGACGAACCGACGACCGGGCTGGACCCCATCGCCCGCGAAGAACTCTGGGAAATCATCCACGCACTCCGCAAACGCGGCGTCACGATCCTCCTCACCACGCACTACATGCAGGAAGCCGAATCGCTCTGCGACCGCGTCGCCATCCTCGACCAGGGCCGCGTGAAGCTCACTGGTCGTCCGCGCGAACTCGGCAAGACCCTCGACCAGGCCTTCCACGACTGCGTCACCGCCGACTCCGTCGCCGCAGAGGGCCCGGACCCCGATGCCATCGTCGGCCGCGTGCGCCGGCACGAAGAGAAGGAGGCGGGACCATAGGCCGGTTCCTGTCGCTCATCAAGAAGGACATCCGGCTTGTCTTGCGCAACCGCGTGCTCCTTGTGACGCTCGTCCTCTATCCGCTCCTCCTCGTCTCTATCCTGGGCCTCGTCTTCGCCGACCCCAAACAGACCGTCCCCATCGCCGTCGTCGTCTCACCCACCGGGAACGGTCCGCAGACGCTCGAGGGCGAGACCTTCACCATCGGACAGATCACCGACCGCATCGCCGATGTGACGAGCCTCACCCTGTTCACGCCACAGACACAGGAAGGCTTCCAACGGGCGGAAGAGGAAGCGCGGAAGATGCTGCTCATCGGCGACGTCGACGCCGTCGTCATCTTCCCCGACCACTTCCTCACCGACATCACCGAACTGACCGTCCGCGCCCGCGTCGACGTCCTTCTCGACCGCAGCGACCTCGCCAAATCGACCGTCGCCGAGAACGTCGTCCGCGGCGCCATCCAACGCTTCAATGACCACGTCGTCACCACCAAGGTCGACATCGTCGTCGACGAACTCGACCGCGCACTCGGCGGAAAGGGCGACATCGCCGGACAAGAGAGCTTCCACGGCCTTCTCTCGACGCTGCGCGAACTGGCCGAGAACCCCGAACTCAGCGACCGCGAAAAACGCCTCGTGGAGGACGCCATCGTCTTCGTCGAGGACGTCATCACGATCCTGGAAAGTTCCGAGGAGATCGTCCAGAGCATGGCGCTCCCGGTCGACGCGCAGGTCTCCCACGTCACCTCCGGCTCCCTGTTCGCGCGTGACATCATCGTCCCCGCCACCGTCGCCCTCTCCATCTTCTGGACCGGCATCCTCGCCTCGTCCAGTCTGACCGTCTACGAACGCCAGTCGCACGCCCAAGTGCGGCTGAACGTCTCCCCCATCTCCACCGGCACCGTGATGGCCTCCAAACTCCTTGTCACGGTGGTCATCATCCTGGCCCAGTCGCTCTTCATCATCCTCGCCGCCAAGCTCGCCTGGGACGTCCGCGTCGACAACCCCGCCCTTCTCGTCACCATGATCGCCGCCGGAGCGTTCGCCGCGGTCGGCGCAGGCCTCGTCGTCGCCGGCGTCTCGCGCGACACCAACGGCAGCACCCTGCTTTCCGTCCTTGTCGTCTTCCCCATGATGTTCCTCTCCGGCCTCTTTTTCCCCGTCTCCTTCATGCCCCCCGTGGCCCAGACGCTCGCACACGCCATGCCCCTCACCTACGCCGTCGACGGACTCCGCGGCGCGATGCTGAAACGCTACACGTTCGGCGACGCCCAGGCCGACCTCGTGTTCCTCCTCGTCTTCGGCGCCATCGCCTTCGTCCTCGGCCTCTGGTGGAACCGCCGACGCGCCCACGCGGCGACCTAGGAGGACCATGCTCTTCCGCCGCCGAAAAGAAGGACCCCGCCCCGGGAACACGACCGCCGTCATCCTCGCCGGCGGCAAGAGCGAACGGTTCGGCGCGACCAAGGGCCTCGCACGGCTCGCCGGTGATCCCCTCGTCCTGTGGGCCGCCCGCAGCGCCTCCGCCGCCGCCTCCCGACTCATCGTCGTCCTCGCACCCGACGCCGACGAGACACCCTGGCGCGACGCCCTCGGTGCGTTGACGCTCATCCGTTCCGGGCCGGCCAAAGACGCGGTCCGGTTCATCCACGACGACGTCCCCCACCAAGGCCCCGCCTCCGGCGTCGGGGCTGTCTTGCCGCACATCAAGGACCCCTACGTACTCCTACTCTCATCGGACATGCCCCTCGTCCCCCCCGACCTCCTCCTCGGCTTGCAGGAACGTCTCTCGGGACACGACACCGTCCTCTTCCACCTGGAAGGCTGGTGGCAGACGTTCCCCTCCCTATGGCGGCGAGACGGGCTTGAAGAAGCGCTCGAAGTCGCACAGGCCGAAGCCGCGCACAGTCTTCACGCGCTCGTCGAAGCGGTCGACGCCCGGCCGCTCGGCAAGGAATACTTCGGCCTCTTCGGCGACGACCCCACCATCCTCCTCTCCATCGACACCCAGGGGGACCTCGAACGGGCCGAGGCGTGGCTCGCGAGACGACGCGGCTAGCGGCCCGCCGCCTGGACGAACCGGTGCGCCTTGTCCGCATCCACTTCGTGATGCGTCACACCGCCCTGCTTGACCGCCGAGCCCACGACGACCCCATCCGCCACCTCGAGCACCTTGGCGACCGTCTTCTCATCGACCCCGCTCGCCGCCCACACCGGCACCCCACCCGCGCCACGCTTGGCCGCGAAGAGGTCGTCCATGATGGGCGCCCGACCCGTCGCCGAACCCGTCACCAAGAGCACGTCCGCGCGCGCCCGATGGGCCGTGTCGTGCGCCTCGTCCTCGACCCGACGCGGCGCGAGCGGTGCCGCATGTTTCACCGCCACGTCGGCGCAGACGAGGATGCGCTCCGGTCCACCACCGCGGCCGAGGCGGTCGCGATAGGTCAGCACATCATGAGCGTCGCCCTCGATGAGCCCCTGGTCGGTCACCAGGACACCGGTCAAGACATTGACACGGACGAAGACGCCGCCACCGGCATGGGCCGCAGCGAGCGCCGAACGGACATCGTTGCGCAAGACATTGGCACCGGTCGGAAGCCCCGACGCCTCGCGTGCCGTCGCCACCGCACGACCTACCATGGCCGCCACGTGCGGCTCGGAACGCTCCTTCGGGAACGGCGTGTCGCCGAAGTTCTCCACCAGGAGCGCGTCGAACCCGGCCGTCGCGTAGGCCTCGGCATCGGCCCGCGCACGTTCCAGGATCGCCTCGACCCCAGGACTCCGCGGGCCGGAAAGCGGCGGCAGGTGGACCACACCGACAAGGGGACGGTCCTTCTGGAGGAGCGCGTGGTCGCGAGACACGGACCGACGAGCGGACCGCCCCCCCATAAGGTCGGCGCTACTCCCTGTGGCCCGCCGCCGTACGGATCGCCACGCCTAGGGGCAGGACCTCGAGGTCGGTCGGACCGGCGACGACCCCGTCTGCCGACAGGGTCATGCGCCATGTTCCGGCGGTGTCGAGGATCGTGTCGGCGCTGAAGAGCCACGGGTCGTCCATGGCCGGAAGCAGGTCGAGCGCCACGGTGTTGTTCTCGTCGCGTTCGAAGGTGACGCGGACCGACGACGGCGGCACCGGTGTTTCCTCCGTCTCCGCCGACTCGGCTTCGACGACGACGGTGAGCGGGAATGGGTGGTCGGCGAAGAGACCGAACGGCCGCTCGAGCCAGGTCTCCCCAAGGCCCAGCCGATAAGGCCCTTCGAGGCGCTTCGGGAAATGCAACGGGTCCACTTCCGCAGGCGGGTCAAGGAGTTCTGCCTTCTCGACGACCACATCCTCGACCGGCCGGTCGAGGCCCGGGACGACATCGACCGCCGCGATGTGGCGCACCGTCGTCATGCCGTCGAACACCTGCGCATAGAGCGAATACGTGCCGAAGACCGCCGCTGTGCGGCCGTTCGGGTCATGGAGATGCGGCGCCGGGCGCTCGGTCAAGAACCATTGGGAATCGCCGCTGTCGGGGTCAAGATCCCGCGCCAGGCCGACCGCCCCGAAGCCGAAGTGCAGTCGCGGGTCCGACTCGAACGGGATGGTCTCCCCGCTCCCGAACTGCCCGGTCTTGCTCGGGTCGCCGCCCTGAATGACGAAATCGTCGACCACGCGATGGACCAAAGTGCCGTCGTAGAAGCCATCCTTGACGAGTTCTGCGAAGCGCGCCGTGGTGCGGGGCATGAGCTCCGTGTAGAGCAGCATGCGCACCTCGCCATGGTCTGTCGTGAAGCGCACCTCGGGCGCGGCACGGAGACCCGAATAGAGGTCGATGAACGGCTGCGGATCGAACGTGTCTTCGATCGGTGTCTCGCGCATCTCTTCCGGTCCTTCCGCCGTGCAACCGGACAAAAGCGGCAATGACACCACGAGGAGAAAGAGGAGCGCGCCGCGCTTCGGGAGTCCTGCCATCCGTACCGGGTGCGAAGAGCGACCCGATGGGGAAAACCGTTTCGGGCGCACCTATGCGTCATGCGCGCCAGCGGAGGAGGGCCCCGCCGGTCCCGTGAGGCGGACTCCCGGCCGTTCCGTCTCCGGCGGTTCACGGCCCTCCAACCACGGCAGGACGAGCGACAAGAAACGCCGCGGGTCCTCCCGTTGCGGGACATGACCACAATCCGGCAGAAGTCGCACGCGCACATCGGGGACACCGTTTTGGAGCAACCGGACGGTCTCGAAATCGAGGAACGTGTCCGACAGGCCCCACACCACCAGGGTCGGCGCCGTGATCTTCGCGAGCGCCTCGTTGAGGAAATCCTCCTCCCCGACCGAATCGATGAAACCGCGCACCTCAGGCGTACGGGTCAACCGCCAATAATCGCCGGCGAAGAACGGGAAACTGCGCGGCAGGCGATGCCACATCCGCTGCCACAGGACCCGCGTCTCGCGCTTGTCGCGCGGCGTGAAGAGGCGTCGCTGCTCGAACACCTGCGGCGTGAAGACGCCGGCCGGATTGACGAGCGTGAGCCGGGTCACCTTGTCGGGGCGTCGCGCCGCCACCCACGCCGACACCCAACCGCCCATGGACTGGCCGACCAGATGCACCTTCCGCTCCGGCGCGATGGCCTCTATGAAACGTTCGAGCACCTCGACCTTCTCCAAGAGACCGAGATGGGAGCGGCCCTCCGGAAGCGGCGTCCGGCCATAGCCGGGCAGGTCGACGGCGAGCGCCGGCACGCGGCGTGCCACCGCAGGCAGAGCGGCGGCCCAGGTCACCACCGACGAACCGAGGCCATGCACGAAGACCACGAGCGGTCCCTCCTCCTCGGCATCGACCGGGCGCCGTCTGGCCAGGCGTGGACGGCCGTCCAGGAACGACACGAACGGCACCACGGCGTCCTCCGAGAGGTTCACGATCCCCGGCCGGATGCCCTTGGAAAGCAGCGCCAGGCGGGCCGATTCATAGATGATGCGCAGGCGCACGGCACACTCAGTGCGCGACCCGGACAAGAAACTGTCGAAGGGCGCAGGATGGACCTGGACGAGTCGCCCGGGCAAGCCCATAAATAAAAGGCGGCGGCTGAAAGGGACCCTGCCGAGGACCCGATGACGAAGGCCCAGACCACCGCCCGCCGCGAGGAGACCACACCGGTTGCTCCACGCCGGGATGGGAACGGCGCGCACGGCGCCCACGAGGACCCGAAACGGGAGACACGCGGCGGCAGCGCGGCCGGCAGACGTTTTCGCCCCGAGGACTACCTAGACCACCCGATCGCGATCATCGGCTCCGGCGGCTTCGGCACCACCCTCGCCGTCCTCCTAGCCAAGAAAGGCTACGAGGTCAACCAGTGGGTGCGCAACGAGAAACAATCCTGGATCATGCGCGAGAAGCGTGAGAACCAGAAATACCTCCCCGGCGTCACCCTGCCGCTCAACATCTACATCTCGCAGAGCCTGCCCGCGACCGTCGAAAGGGCGCGCATCGCCGTCATCGCCGTCCCCTCGCAAGCGGTACGCGAAGCCGCCGAGACCCTGCTCCCGTGCATCACCGACCCCGACTCCATCATCGTGAACGTCGCAAAAGGCATCGAGCACGACACCTACCTGCGCATGAGCGAGGTCATCGCCGACGTCGTCGGCGACCAGAACCCCATCGTCACCCTCTCCGGCCCCAACCACGCCGAAGAGATCGGCCGCGACATGCCGGGCGCGACCGTCGTCGCCTCGAACCGCCCCGAATGCCTCCCCGTCGTGTGCGAGATGTTCTCCACGCGCTCCTTCAAGGTCTTCCCCCACACCGACCTCGTCGGCGTCGAGCTCGGGGGCGTCACCAAGAACATCGTGGCGCTCGCGACCGGCATCTGCGACGGCATCGGCTACGGCGACAACACACGAAGCGCCATCATCACCCTGGGCCTCTCCGAGATGATCCGCTTCGGCCGCGCCATGGGCGCCAAGAAAGAGACCTACATGGGCCTCGCCGGACTCGGGGACCTCATCGCCACCTGCACCTCGCCCCACTCCCGCAACCGTCATGTCGGCGAACAACTCGGGCGCGGCGAAAGCCTCGACGAGATCCTCGAAAGCATGCACGGCAAGGTGGCAGAAGGCGTCCCCGCGACCCGTTTCGTGCACGAATACGCCCTCAAGCACGGCATCGACCTGCCGCTCACCGGCCAGATCTACAAGGTCCTCTTCGAAGGCAAACCGGTCACCGAAGGCGCTCGCGACCTCCTCAAACTGATGTGAGGGGACTCACCGCCGCGCGTAGAACGAACGCATCCCGGAGCGGCGCACATCGGACTCCGACGGCCCGATGAAGAAACGCTGGTTGAAGAGACCCGCCGCCGCGACGAGGAGGCCGACCACGGCGCCCAACAAGGCCGAGAGCCAATGGTCGAACCACGGCGCCATCGCCATCAGGTCCGTTGGCACGAAGAACGCCACGATACCCCCCAGGAGCGGTTGGACCACGAAGCGTGGGCGGGTCCAGAGGTTCGGCAGACCGATCGTACAGGCCGCCTCGACGACCACGGTGGCCGCCAAGCTGACCAAGAGCGTGACGAGTAGCATCCCGAGGACGACATAGGCCTGCCCGATTTAGCTCCTTTGGCTCGGGGGGGTCGTGATTTGAGGTGCCGCTGCTCGCAAATGTCCCGTCCCTCACCCGTCCAATCGACATTTGACGTGGACATCGGCCGGTACGATCTCAGCCGGTTCGAACATGGGGTGGACGTAGACGAGTTCTGCATCATGCGGACCCGTCGTGCAAGGTGCCGATCCTTCCGGATGGTCGTTCACCTCGGTCCCCGCAAATAGCGGCCAAGCGGAACCGGGACTGAGCAAGGCTGAAGCCAAGAGCGCGAAGACCGTACTCATGACGATCCGTCCTTGCACGAGTGCAGATAAGGCGCCTTCACGTAAAAAAGCACCTCCACACCGACCATGCGTAGCCCTCCGCTCATTTTCTTCCGTCGACAAGCCCCGCCAACGCATGCAAGATGGCCAGCGCACCGACCCGCGCCGTGTTGCCGGTCGGGTCGTAGCGCGGCGCCGTCTCCAGCAGGTCGAGCCCCGCGAAACGCGCATCCGAACCGGCCCACCGACTGATCGTGTCCAGTTCCTCGGGCAGGAGACCCTCCGGCGTGGGCGCGGAACAACCCGGCGCGTGTGCCTGATCGACGCCGTCGATGTCGATGGACAACCAGAGATGGTCGACCTGTTGCAAACGCTCCGCCGCCTCGGAGAGGACCGCGTCGACACCGCGCAGACGGAGTTCCCGTGTCGTCACGGTCCGCACGTCCTGGCCTTTGGCGTAGGCGGCGAGCGAGGCGCTGTTGGCGAACGGCCGCAAGCCGATCTCGAACAGGTCCATTCCCCGTACTCTCGGGCCGTGCGCATCGGGCTTGAGCTCCTCCAGGATGCGCCGGAACGGCGTCCCGCTCGAGACATGCCCGTCGGGCCCCACGGGCCGCAGGTCATAGTGGGCGTCGACCACGATGATGCCGATGCGGCCCTCCGTGGCGCGCGCCAAGCCCGCGACATGGGCATAGGTGAGCGAATGGTCCCCGCCGAGCGCCACGGGCACGCGTCCGCTGCGGACGACCGCTTCCACGACGTCGGCGGCACGGTCATGGGTCGTCCGTGTGTCATCCGGCACCACCTCGACGTCGCCATGGTCCACCAGGTCGAGCCCCAAGAGCTGCGTGTCGCTCGTCGCATCGAACGACGAAAAATAACGGAACGCCTCCCGGATCGCCGCCGGTCCTTCCGCGGCGCCCTTGCGACCGCCCACCGCGCCGTCGAAGGGCACACCGAAGATACTCACCGGTCGCGCCGCCGCGGCACGACGGGTCGCGGCGCCCGTGATGGTATCGGGCAGGACACCCTGCAAGAGGTTGAGCATGCGCGGGTCCTCCGCATCGAACGGCTTCGCGCGCACCGGCGGCTCGACCGGACGCACATGCGGCAATGTCAGGGCGCTCGTCGCCATCGCGGACGCGGCATGCGGAAGGATGGGAAAAGGTATCGGGCCGGCAGGCGGATCTCCCTGGCACCCAGGGGGAGGGGGCGAAGCCCCCTCCCCCTAAGAACCCCCACCCCATCAGACATTCAATGTCCCACGTCGACATCGTCGTCGCGAACGCCTCGGAGCTTCTCACCATGGTGGGCCCCGACGGCGAGACGCACGGAGCGCGCCGTGGCGCGGCGCTCGGCCACGTCGGCGTCATCGAGGACGGTGCCGTCGCCATCCATGACGGCCGCATCGTCGCGACCGGCCCGAGCCGCGACATCCTCGCCTCCTTCGACGCCGGCACACTGGTCGACGCCAAGGACGGCGTCGTCATGCCCGGCTTCGTCGACACGCACACGCACCTGGTGTGGGCCGGCTCACGCGCCTGGGAACTGGAATGGAAACTGCAGGGCCGCACCTACCGCGAGATCACCGAAGCGGGCGGCGGCATCCCCTATACCGTCAAGGAGACACGCCAAGCCGACCCCGACCATCTGGCGGCGCTCGCCGCCGAGCGCGCCCGCGACGCGCTCCACCACGGCACGACCGCATTGGAAGCGAAAAGCGGCTACGGACTCGACGAACTCTCCGAACTCGGCCAACTGGAGGCGATCCGCATGGCGCGCGGCCGCATCCACCAACGGCTCTACGCCACCTATCTCGGCGCCCACGAACGTCCCCCGGAACACCGCGACGACCCGACACCGTACCTCGACGAGATGCGCACGTCGACCTTGCCGAAGGTCGCGAAGCGGGGCCTCGCGACATTCTGCGACGCCTTCGTCGAAAAAGGCGTCTATTCCCCCGACGAAGTGAGGCCCCTCCTCATCGAAGCGAAACGTCTGGGTCTGAAAGTGCGCATCCATGCCGATGAGTTCAACGACCTCGGCGGAGCCGCCTTCGCGGTCGATCTGGGTGCCGCCTCCGCCGACCATCTCCTGTCCATCTCGGACGATGGCATCGAGGCACTCGCCGGGAGCGACACCGTCGCCACATTGCTCCCCCTCGTCCCCTACGCCATCCGCGACCCGACCTACGCCCCGGCACGAAAGATGGTGGAACGTGGTTGCATCGTCTCGCTCGCCACCGACTTCAACCCGAACGTCCCCTGCCTCAACATGGGCTTCGTCGTGCAACAGGCGGTCTACGCCATGGGTCTTGCACCAGCCGAGGCACTGGTCGCCGCCACGGTGAACGCCGGCCATTCACTCGACCCGGAAGCCGGACTGGGTGTGCTCGCGCCCGGCCATCCCGCCGATCTTGTCGTCACCGACCAGGCCACCCATGTCCACCTCGCATACGCATTCGGACGGAACCACGTGCGCGCGGTGGTCGCCGGCGGGCGCCACATCCCGCTGTGAGCTCCGGTGTCCCTTGCGGGCCTCGGACACATCCTTCGCTGCCGCGAGCAAACCGGTCATAACCACCCGCTGGATGGGTCGGTATGTCCATGGCGCCCGAGAAGGAGTTCCTCAAGAAGACCAAGGACGGCCGGTTCCACCGCAAGGAATCGGAGTTCCGCGACACCATCAGCGCCGACGGCTCGTCGGGGTTCGCCGCAGAACCCGGTCGCTACCATCTCTACATCGCCTGGGCCTGCCCCTGGGCGCACCGCACGCTCCTTGCACGCAAGCTTCTCGGTCTCGAGGAGGCCATCACCTTCTCCGTCGTGCACCCCATCATGGACCCGCGCGGCGCATGGGACTTCCGTGACGACGGCGAACACCAGGACGACCTCTACGGCGCGCGCAGCCTGCAGGACATCTATAAGAAGGCCGACCCCGATTTCCCCGGTATCGGCACCGTCCCCGTCCTCTGGGACAAGAAACAGGAGACCATCGTCAACAACGAATCGCGCGAGATCGTGCGCATGCTCGCGACAGCGTTCAAGCGCCACAAGAAGAGCAAGCGCGAACTCTACCACGAAGAGCTCCACGGCATCATCGAGGAGAGCATCGATGCCATCTACGAGCCCATCAACAACGGCGTCTACCGCAGCGGTTTCGCCCAGACCCAGGAAGCGTATGACGAGGCGGTCGACCAGCTTTTTGCCGCACTCGACCATTGGGACACCGTCCTCGATACACAGCGCTACGTCTGCGGCCATGTGATCACCGAACCCGACCTGTTCCTCTTCAGCACCCTCCTGCGCTTCGACCCGGTCTACCACTACCACTTCAAGTGCAACATCCGTCGCATCCGTGATTACCCCAACCTCTGGAACCACACCAAGGAGATCTACCAGATCCCCGGCGTCAAGGAGACCGTCAACATGGCGGAGACCAAACAGCACTACTTCGGCAGCCACGAACGGCTCAACCCGAGCCGCATCGTTCCCAAGGGCCCCGATATCGACCTCGACAGCCCCCACGACCGCGACCTCGTGGCACCGCTCCCCGAAGAGCAGCCCATCGAACGCTCCTGAGGCCCACCTCAACGTGCGGGACCATGGCCACAGCGGGCGATGCTGCCAGAAAGCTTATGACCGCACATCATGCCCCCCCTTCCGTGCGTGCCGCCCTCTTCGCCCTCAGCCTGCTGGGCCTCGTCCTCTCCGGTTGCGTCGCGGATGAGACCGACCCGGAACCGCAAGCACCAGAGCCTGAGTTGGAAACACCCTTCGTCGACATTCGCGGCCTCATCGACGCCGAGCGTGGCATGGGCGAACCCTCCGTAGGCGTCACCCCGGAGGGCCTCCTCTTCACGTCGACGAACCGAGGTGTCTACAAGAGCGCCGACCTCGGGCGGAACTGGACGTTCGTCGGCAATCCGATGACCACGTTCAACGCCGACCCGGACCTCGTCGTCGACGCGGACGGCACCGTCTGGTACGACACGCTCTATCTGGCCTGCAACGAGGTCGCCGTATCGCGCGACCACGGTGACACCTGGAACACCCATCCGGCCGTCTGCAACGGCCCCATAGGCGACCGGCAATACATCGTCGCGACCGGCGGCGGCACCGCATACCTCTACTACCACCAGATCCCGACGTTCTACCAGACCGCCATGAAGACCACCGACCATGGCGAAACCTGGCTCCCGACCGGTCCCGTCGAAACCCCCGACCACCACCTCCTTGTCGACGAAGGCAGCGGTTGGGGCGGCGGGGGTTTCCACAACGCGGCGGCCGGCAGCGTCTTCTTCACGTTCACCTGGTTCAGCGACGGACCCGCCGGCCCCGGCGGCTGGGCCCCCGCCTTCTCTGTCACCCGCGACGGCGGCGCCAGCTTCGAAGTGGTCGTGGTCGCGGAACCGGAAGGCGATCCGCTCGGACTCAGCCTCGTGGTCGGCAGCGCGGACGACGCCGGCAACGTCTACATCGCCTGGGGCGAACTGCTCGAGGACGAGACGGTCGCCATCCGCATGGCCGTCTCCACCGACGATGGCCGCACGTTCGGAGAACCAGTCCGGCTCGATGACGGCAACGGCTCCAACGTCTTCCCCGCCATCGAAGCCGGTGCGCCCGGACATGTCGCGGTCGCCTACTACGCCGCCGACCAGGACGGCCATCCAGGGCGCCTGCCCAACAACGCGACCTGGAAGGTCGAGCTGGTCAACACCACCGACGTCACGAACGCGACCCCCACCTTCACCACCACCGACATCTCCGCGGGTCCCGTCAAGCTGGGAGCCATCTGCCCGAACGGTGCGAGTTGCCAAGCGAACCGGCAGTTCCTCGACTATTTCGATCTCGTGCGCATGCCTGATGGCCGCCTCGGCGCCATGTACAACACGAGGACCCTCCCCGACCATGAGAACGAGACCCGGAACGTCTTCGCCCTCACAAGCGGCGACCTCCTCGGCGCGTGGCCACCATCGAACAGCAACGCGACCGATGACCCGGCCATGAGGGCAAAGACGAAGGCTCCACTCCCGTTCCCGCCCGTCCGGCCATGAAAGCCACCCTCCTCACCTTGGGTCTCGTCGTCTCGACCATCGTCTCCGGTTGTGTGTCCAATCAACAGATCACGCTGCCCGAGGCCGCACCGCCACGGGACTGGGCGGACCTTGGCCGGGACCGCGCCACCGCCTACGATTGTCTCCTTCTATCCGCCCGCGCCATCGACCAAGGGGCGAACAGCACCGGGAGCCACGACACCTGGAACCTCAAGGTGGGACAAGAGGACCGCATCCGGCTGCAGGTGGCGGCCCTGCGCGCCGACGCCTTCGATTCCATCGCCCTCGAATGGGACAACGTGGCGCTTCGCCATCTCGCCGGTGTCCAGGAACAAAGCGGCGATTTCGACGACCGCTCCCGTCTCGCCGACGGCCGCACGGCCTGGCAGGCCGAAGTGGAGGTCACCGTGCAGGCGGCGCAGCGAGGGACGCACGAGGTCGCCGGGTCGCTCGTCCCACGCGGCGGTGGCGGCGCCATCACCTGCGCCCCGGCCGCGGTGACGGTCGGCTGATCAGCGCAGATAGGTGATGACGACCCCACGGGCGTCGAGCCCCACGGCTGCGTCCGTCCGCACTTCGGCGTCGTACGCGCCGGCCATGATGGAGGGGTCGCCGAGCGGTGCGCGCCAGGTCCGGACCCAGGTCTCTGCACCGCTGCAGACCGAACAGGAGGCGTTCCACGTCCACATCGAGCCATCCGGATGCGTCAAGGTGACATTGAGCGAAGCCGCGGCGGCGGGAGGGACCGCCCGCACCTCGATCCCGACCCCGAGCGGCGCCCCGGCGACATCGAACGACCATTCGTTCGTACCGGGTCCGAGCGTGACGCGTTCGCCCGGCGTCCGCTCGAGCGCCAGAAGGCGCATCCGCGGGTCCTCCGGTGGCACCCCGAACGTCTCCACGACCATGCCGTCGGCGCCGGCCGCCGGAACGAGCACATAGGGCCCCGTGATGTTGTCCTCCGGGCGGAACGTCAAGGCGCCACCGACCGTGCGGAAACGGTCGATGAGGCGATCGTCCCCGTCATAGAGAAGGAACGAGGCACGGCCGTATCGTGCCGTCGTGGAGAAGAGCAGCCCCGCGTCCGGCACCCCCACCGGCACCTCGACCGGTACCCCCTCCGGCACGACGCCCGGTGCCGCTCGCACCTCGGCGATGAGCGTATAGGACACCTCGGTGCCGTTCGCCTTCACAAGCCGCACGACGGCGACGACCGGTTCGTCGGGGCCGCTTACGAGGGTGACGACCCGACCCCCTGTGTCGTCCGGCTCCGTGGGGCGGTCGGCATAGCGTGGTGCGCGCGAGTCGAGCTCGATGACCAGCTCGGCTTCGGCATCCGTCACGAGTCGGAGGACGATGCGCGTCGGCAGGTTGTCGGGAACGATCTCTGACAGGTCATGGCGATGTATGTCGGGGGTTGCCTCGTCGTGGTGCGGGCAAAGCGGTGCACACCCGATGCCGATCGCGAACGTGCCATTGATCCAGATCGTCTCGTCGACCGTCGGGCCTGCGCCGAGCGCATAGGGAAGGACGGCGAAGTCGTCTTTCTGGTCTTGTGGCGGCCGCTCGACCACTGGATCCTCGTCCGTCGGATCCTCCGCCGTCGGGCCGTCGTCCATGCATCCCGAGAGCGGGACGACGAAGAGGCAAGAGAGGACGACGAAGAGACGGATGGACGGCATCCGTCTGCGTCATCGGGGCCATCGTTGAAGTGGCTTGTGCGTCATCGCGCGTCCCGACCGGGTCCTCATACTGGGCTGGACCCGACCGGCCGTCTCAAGCCGAGCGGAAATAGGCCGGCTCGTTGCCGGGCCGCCACTTGATGTTGCAGCCCATCGAAGGCTTCTGCAGGTCGGCCTGCGGCTCGCCCGCGAGCATCCGCTCGACCGCCGTGTCGAGGTCCCGACCGGTCACCGGCGTGTCGCTCTTCGGCCGCGAATCGTCGAACTGGCCACGATAGACGAGCCGGTGGGTCTTGTCGAAGAGAAAGAAGTCGGGGGTGCACGCCGCGCCGTACGCCTTCGCCACCTCCTGTTTCTCGTCGAACAGATAGGGGAACGTGTAGCCGAAGCGCTCCTCCTCCGCCCGCATCGCCTCCGGAGAATCGTCCGGGTAGGCGTCCGCGTCGTTCGAATTGATGGCCACCACGGCGACCCCATGGTCCTGAAAGCCGCGCGCATGGGTGGCCAGCGCCTCACGAAGATGCTGCACGTAGGGGCAATGGTTGCAGATGAACATGACAAGGAGCGGCCGGCGGTCGAAATCAGCGCGGCTGACGATGTTCCCGTCGGTGTCCGGGAGGGCGAAGTCGGGCGCCCGCGTACCGAGCTCGACCATCGTCGAAAGCGTACGGACCATGAAGCGCCCGCAAGAAGCGCTTCGAGAAGAGCCTTCCCCTTCTAAGACCCATACGGTTATCCCGCTTCTTCGCATCTCCGGGGCCGAACCCGATGACCCAGAAGATGTCCCCCGCCGCACCCGAGGCCCGTCTCAAGGAACTCGGACTCCAGCTGCCCGACGCCCCGAAGCCGCTCGCCAGTTACGTCCCCTTCGTCCGCACCGGCGACCTCGTCTACGTCTCCGGACAGGTCCCCATCCGGGGTGGCCAGGTCACCCACGTCGGCAAGGTCGGCGCGGAGGTCGACGTCGAAGCGGCACAGGAAGCGGCCGCCGTCTGCGCCAAGAACGCGCTCGCGGTCCTGCGCCAAGCCGCCGGCGGCTCGTTGGACAACGTCGTCCGCATCGTCAAGATCACCGGCTTCGTCGCCGCCGCGAAGGGCTTCACCGACATCCCCCTCGTCGTGAACGGCGCCTCGGACCTGCTCTTCGAGGTCTTCGGCGAGGCGGGCCGCCATGCCCGGGCCGCGGTCGGCGCCGCCGAACTCCCGCTTGGCGTCCCGGTGGAGATCGAACTCATCGCCCAGGTGCGCTAGGATCACGGGAACGACGGGGTCCAGGGGGATCCGGAGGAGCGACATTTCAACCGCTCCTTGCGAGGCGGCTGGAGAGGGTGACCGGTCGCCAAGGACAGCATCAAATCATGCGAGCGCCCATCGTCCGCTATGACCGGGCGTCCCGCCCAGCCGGACCCGTATGGGATCTCCCCGCCCGGGACCTCGCGCGCCGTGCGGCGGACACAACTGCTCGGCCTCCAGGGCGCGCTCGCCATCGAGAAGCTCATCGTCGTGCCGCTCCTGTTCCATCTCCTTGCCGACCCGCTTCGCGGCACTCCGGTCTTCACGCTGCTTCCGGCGCTTCTCGTCCTGACGCTTCTCGGTGTCGGCGCGCTCGTCGCGCATGCCGTGCTCTTCATCGGGCTGTGGAACGGGACCCCGTGGGCCTGGAACGCCGTCTGGACCGCCGGCTGGGGGCTGGTGATCTTCGACGCGATGGTGGGGTTCACGCTCTTCGGCCTCACCGGTTCCCTCCTCCTGGGTGCCGCCGCACTGGTGGCCGTGCTCTTCGATGCCATGTCGCTCTGGCAGGCGCGCGACGCCGCGGTCGCCGTCTCGCACCATCGGGGACATCCCCACCACCGCTACTAGGCCGCCAAAGGCAGGATGGACCGCGCTCCACACGACATCACCCCGCGCACCTTTTACGCTCCCCCCACCTCGCCAGGACCGCCCATGGAGGACGTCCTCCTCTCCGTCTCGAACACGCACGCCTTCTTCAAGGGGCGCGACCCGGTGCCGGTCGGTGAACTGCACAAGCCCTACTTCTGGGCTTACGCCCCGCTCGGCAAGGACACCAAGGGGCTCCGACGGAGCGTGCTGCGGGCGGTGGACGAGGCGAGCCGGTCGACCGAAGGCAACGGCGGCGAGCAGCACGAACGCGACCCGCTCGGACTCGTCACCGAACTGGGTCCCGTCGAGACGGTGGAATCGTTCTGGCACGACCGGACGCGCGACGGTTTCCGGGTCTTCACCCGCCACCCCGGCGTCGTGCCGCGTGTCTCGGACGCGCTCTTCGACCGCTTCGGCGCCTACACCGCCGAGCATGACGTGCCGTACCAGCAACGTTTCGCCGTCGACATGGCCGCCAGGGGCCACTGGCCGTTCGCGACGGGAGGCCGGCCGACGACGCTCGATGTGATGGTGTTCGACATCGAGACGACGCAATACGGCAACGTCGGCGTGCGCGAGGACGACCTGCCGATCGACATGCTCGGCCACGCCCGCTTCCCGGTCTCCTATTCCGCCAAGGTCGACCTCGAGACGGAGGACTTCGACTTCGACATCCACCACGCCCCGCACGACTGGTGGGAGCCCGAGATCGTCCAGGAGGTGGCCCGCAACGTCGACGAGGAGATCGATATGCTGGCGCGCTTCGCCACGACCGTGCGTAGCACCGGCATCGTCTCGGGCCACAACATCCTCGGCTTCGACAATCTGAAGATCCACGAACGGGTCAAGAAACTGCAGGAACGGGGCCGCAAGAACGGCAGCCTCGAACGCAGCGTCGACCAGGTCTTCACCGAGTTCCTTTCGACCTGGTGCTGGAAGGACAAGTCGTACCAGTTCGGCCGCCCCGACGACATGGCCATCCTGCATCCGGCGAGCCTCGACACGTTCCTTGCCGCCCGCCGTTTCTATTTCTTCCGCGATGACCTGACCCTCAAGGGGCTCGCGCCGTTTTTGGGCGTCGAGATCGACGGACGGGAGCATGTCACCGCACAGGACCTCGCCCTCGACGACCCGCGCACGTTGCGCTACCACGAACACGACGTGCGCGAACAGCTCGGCGTCTCGATGCACCTCGTCATCCAGGCGTTGCCGCTCGCGTTCTCCACAGGCATGACCTTCGAACAGCTGTTCATGGGCATGAACACCAAGATGTGGGACCACATCGGCCTCATCCGTGCCGCCCACCGAAAACGCCTCATGCCCGCCACCTGCCGCGCCGCCGGACTGGCGGGACTCGTGCAGCGCGAGATCGCCGACGAGCCGACCCCCGAGCAGATCGCCGAGTACGCCCGCGGCATCGGCGCAGAAGGGCGCACCGGGAGCCACAGGGAGCTCGTCCGCGTCGCGAAGTATGGCGACGAGATGCCCGAATGGCTCTCCTATCCGCATCTCGTCCACGACCTCGACCGCGAGGGCGGCAAGGAAGGCTACGATCTTCCGGGGGGTCTCACGCTCCATCCGCAGGACCTCAAGAGCGAGTTCATCCCGTGGTGGCATGTCGTCGCCGCCGACGTGGGGGCGATGTATCCCACCATCCTGAAGGCCCTGAACGTCGGCGCCGACACGATCCGGCTGGCCCACGCCGGCGAGGACCCGGACGCCTGGGTGTGGCTGAAGCGGGCGAGCCCTCGGCTCATCGATTCGGGCCGCTACGCCGTCCGGAGCCCCGGGAGCGACGAGGATTTCGCCGACAAAGGCGTGCTCATCGGGGTGCGCCAGCGCGACGGCCCCGGTGTCGTGAACCTCGGCATGAGCGCCATCCTCGGCATGATCGCCAAGGTCAAGCACGCCATGAACGAAGCGAAGAAGCCGGATTCCGGCATCTCAGAGCATGATGTCGCGCGGCTCCGGCTCAACTATGCCAGCCTGAAGGCGGCACGCAACGCCGGGACGCACGGCATCCTCGTCGCCGACAATGTGTCGTGCCGCCAGTTCAACGTCCTCGCCGGCGCCCGCATCACCACGGAGGGACAACGCATCCTGCACGAATCGCGCAGGGACCTCGACAAGCGCAAGATCCGCGTCGTCTACGGCGACACCGACGGCATCTATCTCGCGTGCGGTCGAAACGGCGCCAACATCGACCGCGTCGCCGATGTCTTCGACGCCCATGGTCTTGCCGATCCGTCGGGTTGGATGACGACACCGGAACAGGCCATCGAGGCGGTCGACGCCCTGAACCGCCGCTTCCGCGACGAGCTGCGCTACGAAGAGTTCGAGCTGGAACCGGAGATCCACGACGCCATGGTCTTCGTGGTGCACAAGAACTACCTCATGTTCGACGCCCACGGTGGCCGGTTGCAGATGGAGGTCAAGGGGAACAACTTCAAGGGCAGCGACAAGGCGGACCTCGCGCGCAACGTGCTCGCCCGGGTGATGGAGCGGGCCATGGGGGAGAACCTGGTGTGGGAGACCGAGGAGCAGGCGCGGGCGAGCCTCAAGGCGAGCATCAAGAAGGCGGCCAACGAGGTCATCGCCAAGATGCGCATCGCCACCGTCGACCCCGCCGAACTGGTGCTCATCCAGAGCGTCCAGCCGGCGCGGCGCTACAAGCGGAATCCCGACGGTTCCTTGTCGACGTTCGCCAAGCGCGCCGAGGCGCTCGACCAACTGCTCAAGCAGAGCGGTGACGAGACGGGGCTCCGGGCGACGCGCAAGTTCCGCTTCGTCGTCGCCAATCGCCCCTTGCCTGGCCTGGAAGGTTCGGGCAAGAAGAAGCCGGGGATCAAGCCGATCGAGTTCATGTGGCCGGTCGAGGTGCTCCCGAAGTGGGAGGACCGCGGCTATCGCCTCGACCTCGACTGGTACAAGGACATGCTGGACAATTACATCAAAGGCGCCTTCGGCTTCGACGACCTTTCGACGGTCGAACAGAAGGGCCTGGACGCCTGGCTCTAGGCGGGCCGGGTGGGTCATCGTCCAAGAGACCCTCGAGTGGCTCGGACGGCCCTGGACGCACAAAGAGACCAGAAGCCATGGTGACACCGGCACACCGGACGACGCGACCCTCCGACAAAGCCATACGTCACACCCGCCTCGGCGAAGTGTGGCCCTCGTCTACGCCTATCAGGGAGAACCCGGTGCCTATTCCGAAATGGCCGCCATCCGGCACTTCAAGGCCGAACCCCTCTGGCGAAAGATGACCTCCGACGCCCACTACGAAGGCCTCCCTTGCGCCACGTTCGCCCGCGTCGTCTCGGCCGTCGTCGACGGCTCCGCCCGCGTCGGCCTGCTCCCTGTCGAGAACACCCTCGAAGGCAACATCGACGAAGCGACGGACCTCCTCCCCGAACTCGACCTGCACGTCGTCGGCGAGGTCGAAGTGCATGTCCGACACTGCCTCCTCGCACCGCGCGGCACGAAGCTGGATGAGATCACCCACGTCCACAGCCATCCGCAAGGCCTGCGCCAATGCCGCACCTTCCTCGAAAGCCATCCGAATGTGCACAAGGTCGCCGAATACGACACCGCCGGAGCCGCACGCTCGGTGTCCGAACAGGCCGAACCCGGACACGCCGCCATCGCCTCACGCCTCGCCGCCGACCACTACGACCTCGACATCCTCGCCGAAGGGATCGAGTCCGGCCCCGATAACTACACGCGCTTCATCGTCGTCTCCCATGACGACCTCCACCCCACACCCGACCTGTCGCGCCTGCCACCGAACGGCCCCGGCTACAAGACCTCCCTCGTCTTCTCGACACGCCACGAACCCGGTGCCCTCTACAACGCCCTCGGTGCGTTCGCCGCCAACGACGTCAACCTCACCAAACTGGAATCACGCCCACGGCGCAGGCCCGGCCGCCGCTGGTCCTATCACTTCTTCGCCGACTGCGACGGACACGCCGCCGAACCCGACGTCGCCGCTGCCCTCGGCCAGCTGGTGGGCAAACTGTCGTTCCTCAAGGTCCTCGGCAGCTATCCGAGGGCGGTCGACACCGAGGCCGAAGAGGCCGAGGCCGAGATGGAACCGCAATGAGCGCCTAGTCGTTCCCGCCCTTCACGCTCTTTTTGGCCTGCGCCTGCGCGATGGCGATGGCGCGTCCCTCCTCCATGTTCTCGTCCTCGACGAGTGCATTGGCGATCTCGATGGCTTTTTCGCGCACCTCCGCGTCGAGGTTCTTCATGCTGTCCGGATAATCCTGCTTGGTCCAGGGCATGCCACAGCCTCCGCCGTGCGAGCATAAGGAACCGTCGGAGGGGTCGCTCGACCTGTCAGCCATCGACCGCGGCGGACGGTGTCAGGGCGCCCAGCGTTTCCAGGTCGGCGGTGATGACGCGGACGAGCTCCACGGTCGGTCTCGTGCCGTCGAGGACCACGAAGCGCTCCGGCTCCGCAGCGACGATGCGCAGGTATTCCGAGCGGACCTTGCCGAGGAACGCGGCCTTCTCGTAGTTGGTCCGGCTGCCGCGGTCCGCCATACGGCCGACCGCCACCTCGGGATCGATGTCGACAAGATAGGTGCGCAACGGCGTGATGAGCCAGTCGTGCGAGACCTCTTTCAGCCAGCCGTCGAGGTCGTCGAACCGGTCGGCGAGCGTGACGGCTTGATAGGCGCGCGTCGAATCGTGGTAGCGGTCGGTGAGGACGAGCCGCCCGCGCGCCAGTTCGGGGCGGAGCGCGGCAAGATGGTGGGCCCGGTCGGCAAGGAAAAGGAACAACGTGGCGAGCGGGTCCATGCGCTCGTCGATGCTCCGCCGCACCGCCTCGCCGAGCCAACCGGTCGTCTCCTCGCGGGTCACAAGCGGGTCGACGCCCCGGGTCCGGAGCGCCTCCGCGACGCCGGCGATGAGGGTCGACTTGCCGGCCCCGTCGATGCCCTCGAACGAGACAAGACGGGCAGGTGCCGATCGGTCGGACTCGGTCACACCGCCCGGACCCCCGGCGGGCCCCTAAAACCTCCGGTCGGGCCGTGCCGCCCAGTGGCATGGGAAGCGACAATCACAGATGCCCAAGATGCGACGGTCGCGGCAGCAGCACGCACCACCATCCTTCCCACGGAACGCAACGGGTTTAAGAGGGCCCCCTTTACGCGCGAACGGTCCCCATGGCAGAGACCCGTTCCTCTCCCGCCCATCCACGTGGGTTCTTCCAAACCTTCCGAAAGGACGCCTGGTGGAGCTACCCGCTTTTCACCGTCATCGTGCTCGGCGCCTTCGGCGTCTACTCGTTGTGGGCGGCCTACACCGGCATCGCCGGCGCCGAAGCGTTCCATTACCTCGACCATGGCCGGGACTACCTGTCGCCGTTCTATTCCCCCTGCATCACCGACGCCTGCGCCGAAGGGCCCCTCGCGGGCACGATCACCGGCGTCACCGTGGTCACCCCTGCGCTCTTCGTCATGTGGATGCCGCTTGGCCTGCGCGCCACCTGCTACTATTACCGCAAGGCCTACTACCGTGCCTTCTTCGCCTCGCCCGTCGCCTGCTCGGTCGACGAACCGCGCAAGAAGTACAGCGGCGAAGCGGCGTTCCCCTTCGTGCTCCAGAACCTGCACCGCTACTTCCTCTACCTGGCGCTCCTCTTTCCGCCGTTCCTGCTCTACGATGCCTGGCTCGCGTTCCAGGTCAACGGCTCGTTCGCCGTCACCGCCGTGGCGCTCGTCATGCTCGCCAACGCCCTCCTCCTCACCGGCTTCACGTTCGGCTGCCACGCGCTTCGCCACTGGGTCGGCGGTCGGCTGAACTGCTTCTCCTGCTCCAACGTCGCCAAGGGCCGCTATGGCCTCTGGCGCGGCGTCACCTGGTTCAACAAACACCACGGCAAGTGGGCCTGGGTCTCCCTTGTCTGGGTCGGCCTGACCGACGCCTACATCCGCGCCGTCATCCACTTCGGCCCCAGTATCGACCCCATCCTGTTCGGAGGTGCCTAGTCTGCCCGCGGTCTCCAAGACGCACGAGTTCGACGTCATCGTGGTGGGGGCCGGCGGCGCTGGTCTCCGCGCGGCCATCGAGGCCAGCCGCGAAGGCGCCCGCACCGCCATCATCTGCAAGTCGCTCCTTGGCAAGGCCCACACCGTGATGGCCGAAGGCGGCGCCGCCGCGGCGCTCCGCAACACCGACCCGCGCGACACCTGGAAGGTCCACTTCCGCGACACGATCCGCGGATCGAAGTACCTCTCGCAGTGGCCGATGGCGATGCTGCACGCCCAGGAGGCCCCCGAGCGCATCAGGGAACTGGAACGCTGGGGTGCCGTCTTCGACCGCACCAAGGACGGCTGGATCAATCAGCGCAACTTCGGCGGCCACCAATATCCCCGCCTGGCACACGTCGGCGACCGCACCGGGCTCGAGCTCATCCGCACGCTCCAAGACAAAGGCGTCCACTCGGGCATCGAGGTCTTCATGGAGGTCACCGTCACCAAGCTGTTCACCAAGGACGGCACGGTGACCGGTTGCCTCGCCTACGAGCGCGAGACCGGCAAGTTCCACCTCTTCAAGGCCAAGAGCGTCGTCGTCGCGACCGGCGGCTTCGGAAAAGCGTGGAAATACAACTCCAACTCGTGGGAATACACCGGCGACGGCCACACCCTCGCCTACGAGGCCGGGGCGGAGCTCATGGACATGGAGTTCTTCCAGTTCCACCCGACCGGCATGGTGTGGCCCCCATCGGTGCGCGGCACCCTCGTCACCGAAGGTGTGCGCGGCGAAGGCGGCATCCTGCGCAACTCCGAGGGCAAGCGTTTCATGTACGACTACATCCCGGAGATGTTCCAGGGCGACTTCGCCGAGACGGAGGAAGAGGTGCAGCGCTGGCTCGACGGCGACAAGGACGCACGCCGGCCCCCCGAGCTCCTCACCCGTGACGTCGTCGCGCGTGCCATCCGGAGCGAGGTCAAGGCGGGCCGCGGCACCGAGCATGGCGGCGTCTATCTCGACATCTCCTGGCGTGACGCGGAATACGTCAAGAAGAAGCTCCCGTCGATGTACCACCAGTTCAAGGAACTGGCCAACGTCGACATCACCAAGGTCCCCATGGAGGTCGGCCCGACGGCCCACTACGCCATGGGCGGCATCCGGGTCGACCACGAATCCCAGGAATCGACCACGGTGCGCGGACTCTACGCGTGCGGCGAATGCGCGGCCGGCCTGCATGGCGCGAACCGCCTCGGCGGCAACTCCCTCACAGACCTCCTCGTCTTCGGCAAGCGCGCCGGCGAGCACGCCGCACGCCGTGCGCTCGAGACCAAGGAACACCCCGAGATCCCCGCAGAAGAGGTGCAGGCCGCGATCGACGCCGCCGTCGCTCCCCTGGAACGGGAATCGGGCGAGAACCCGTTCAAGGTCCACGAAGAGCTCGAAGAGCTCATGCAGGACAACGCCGGCATGATCCGCGAAGCCGAGGACCTCAAGAAGGCCCTCGAAGGGCTCGCCGCGTTCGCCGAGCGCGTCCGCAACATCAAGGTCGGCGGCAACATCCAATACAACCCCGGCTGGCACGAGGCCCTCGACATCCACAACCTCCTCGTTTGTGCCGAAGCGACCGCACGGGCCGCCCTCGAACGCGAAGAATCGCGCGGCGGCCACACCCGTGCCGATTTCCCCCAGTCGGACGCGGAATATTGGCAACACCACAACATCGTCCTCAAAAAAGGCGCCGACGGGCGCATGGAGGTGCGGCGCGTGCCGCTCACCCCGTGGAGCGACGAAGTGAACCGCATCATGGAAGCGTCCGCCGAAGAACTCTCCGGCGACACCCACGCGGAGGTGCATCCCCTTTGAAGCGCACGCTCACCATCTTCCGCGGCACGAAAGAGAACGGCCGCTACGAGGATTACGAGGTCGAACAACAGGAAGGCATGGTCGTCCTCGACGCCATCCACCGCATCCAGGCCGAACAGGCCACCGACCTCGCCTGCCGCTGGAACTGCAAGGCCGGCAAGTGCGGCTCGTGCAGCGCCGAGATCAACGGCAAGGCCAAGCTCACCTGCATGACCCGGATGGACACCCTCCCCGACGGCCCCATCCGCGTCGGACCCGTGAAGACCTTCCCGCTCCAGAAGGACCTCGTCACCGACGTCTCCTGGAACTACCGCGTCAAGAAGCGCATCACGCCGTTCACGCCCAAGACCTACACGCCCGAAGAGGCGAAGAAGGGCGAGTTCAACATGAAGCAGGAGGACATCGACCGGGTGCAGGAGTTCCGGAAATGCATCGAATGCTTCCTGTGCCAGAACGTCTGCCACGTCCTGCGTGATTTCCCCGAGAACAAAGAGGTCTTCGACGGGCCGCGCTACATGATCCGATTGGCGGAACTCGAGATGCACCCCAAGGACGACGCCGATCGCATCCCCTACGTCAAGGAGACCTCCGGCGTCGGCCACTGCAACATCACCCGATGCTGCACCGAGGTGTGCCCCGAGAACATCGTCATCACCGACAACGGCATCATCCCGCTCAAGGAACGGATGTCGGACCGGTACTACGACCCGCTGCGTATGATCTGGCGAAAGCTCACGGGCAAGTCCTGAGGGACTTGCGCTCGCTTTCCAGTAGCTGCGCAGCTGGCGGAAACTGACGCGGAAGGCGTAGCCTTCCGCGAGTCCCGCCAGACCCTCCTCGTCGCAGGCTCCGAGGAAGACCTGGCGAAAGCTCACGGGCAAGTCCTGAGGGATTTGCGTTCGCTTTCCAGTAGCTGCGCAGCTGGCGCAAGTTGACGCGCAAATCATAGATTCGCGCGAACTTGCCCCAGACCCTCCTCGTCGCAGGCTCCGAGGAAGATCTGGAGAAAGCTCACGCCGGAGTCGTGAGGGACTTTCGTTCGGATTCCCTTAGCATCGCGGCTGGAGGGAGCTGACGCCGAAAAGCGACCAGACGCATCAGTAGGCCCCTGTGATCACGCCGGTGGTCCCGATGCAGATCTCCGTCGTCGTCGCATCGACCTGCACGTTGGCGACCTTCACCCACACGAGGTACGCCTGTGGCACGTCCGGGTCGGGCGGGAAGTGTGGGGCCTCCGGTACCGGGATGACACCCTCCACAGTCCCGCATCCTTCGACCGTGATGTCGATAGCTCGGCCGTCCGCGTCCTCTCCGACAAGATAGAGCAGGAGCGGGGGCTTGGCGTCGGGGACAGCATCGTCAGCGGTGATGCGGATCGTGTGCCCGACATGGTCGCCGCAGTCCCGTCCCTTCCACTCGCCTGCGACACAGAAGACACTGCCCCCCCAACCATGGTCGTTCTCTTTGCCAAAGAGGACGGACCCGGGTAGGCATTCCGGTTCGCCCGAAAAGAGCCACGTGAGCGGGCTGGAATGGTCATCGGGGTCTCCCTGTGGCACGGCGGGATATTCTCCTGCGGCACAAGCGATGAGGCCCGGCACCTGCCACGCCACATAGTGGCCGGTCGTCTCGGTGGGTGGGTCATGGGCGATCGTCGCCGGGACCATGATCGACACTGTCAATACGAGGGTGGTCAGCGGATGACGCAAGGGCACCGACACGGATTCACCAGGTGTCGAAGGCCCAGAGCGTTGAAGGGGTTTGTGGGCGCCATGTCCGGTCGGCGCGTGCGAGTTGCGAGACAACAGGATCCGCCCTATGCGGTCGGGTCGAGAAAACAGAGAGTGGAGAAGAAGGGAAGAGAAGGGCCGATTTTTGGTCTACCAGTCGCCGGTGATGATGCCCTGGGTACCGAGGCAGACGGCACCGGAGGTCTGGTCGACGTGAGCACCGTGGACGAAGGCCCACACAAGGTAGGTCGGGTTGTCACTCGGGCTCTGCCAGTGGCGGGCCATGTCGGCCGGGATGGTGAAGCCGGCGGTACCGCAGCCCTCTGCGGTCACGACGTCGTCGGCTTCGTTCTGCTGGGTGGTGCAGTCCGGGAGCTCGGCCGGGCAGATCTCGGCCGAGAGTTTGACCAGGGGGCTGCCGAACGCGTCGTTCGTGGCGGCGAGGAGCTCGTGGGTGCGGTGGTCGCCGCAGTCGTTGCCGTTGATCTCACCGGCGACGCAGAAAGCGGCGCCGCCCCAGCCGTGGTCGTCCTCGATGCCGAAGAGGGCGTCACCGGGGAGGCACTCGGGCTCGCCCGAGAAGAGCCAGGAGAGCTCGTCGTCGTAGTCGCCCGGGTCGCCGATAGGGGCGTAGTTGTGGCCGCCGGCGCCACACCAGATGGTGAGCGGGGGGTTCTTGGCCACATAGCTGGTGTTCTGACTTGCTCCAGAAGCGATGGCGCCGCCCGCGAGAGCGAGGGCGAGTACCGCAGCGATGAAGATCTTGTTCATTTTCGATACCTCCAATTTCGGTGACCTCAGAGAAGCCACCATGCCGGCGGAACGGGTTGTCCTTATTTGAGCCTTGTCTCGACATAGCAGAAATGACACTCTATGACTTGCCAAATATTCACATGAGTACACCTGGGGTGAGTCGCCGACGGAAGGAGGCATGCAACGATGTAGAAAGATAAACATCGTCAAAAGCGCTTCCTCCAAAAAAAATGGGAGAAGAGGGAAGAGAGACCGGCCTTGCACCTAGAAGTCGGCGGTGATGGTGCCGGTGCTGCCGAGGCAGATGGCGCCGCTGGTCTCATCGACGAACGCGCCGTCGATGAAGGTCCAGATGAGGTAGGTCGGCGCGTCGGCCGGACTCTGCCAGTGGCGGGGCATGTCGGCCGGGATCGGGAGGCCGGAGGCGCCGCAGCCTTCTGCGACGACATTCTCACCCTTGTTGTTCTGGGTGGTGCAGTCGCCCTCTTCCGTCCCGTCGCAGGTCTCTGCGCTGATGAAGAGGTGGGGCGTGCCGATGGCGTCGTTGGAGGTCACAAGAAGGTCGTGGGTGCGGTGGTCGCCGCAGTCCTCGCCGTTGATCTCGCCGGCGACGCAGAGGGCAGCGGCCATCCAGGCGTGGTCGTCCTCGGTGCCGAAGGCGACGTCACCGGGGAGGCACTCGGGCTCGCCCGAGAAGAGCCAGGCCAATTCGGAACCGTAGTCGCCCGGGTCGCCGATCGGCGCGTAGTTGTGGCCGCCATCCTTGCACCAGATGCCCGTCGCGGCGTAGCCGGCGGTCACGTAGTTCGTGTTCTGCTGAGCTCCGGTCGCGACCGCGCCACCCGCAAGAGCGAGGGCAAGGGCCGCTGCGATGAAGACTTTGTTCATATCAGATACCTCTCAAAGGCGGCCTCTCGGACCACCCGGCGGAGGAGGTCAGGTCTGAGTACTTGAGCTTTGTTCTGCTCTGTTCGTGGTGGGGCGGCCATGTTATAGTGTGGTTCCATGACAAAAGAGTCGCCGGGACGTTGTACATGGTCGTGCATCTTCTCTGTACGGTCGCGGGTCACATCGATCGCTCGATGTACAGATAAGCGCCTTCTGCGGCTGGAACCGACCTCATCGACGCTGTCAATCATCTTGGAGAAAAACCCGCCGAGACTTGCCTAAATCGTCGGAACGCCCACGACATGCTCCGGCACGGGAAACACCTCGTCGATGCGCTCGAGGTCCTCGGCGTCCAACGTGAAGCCTTGCCCACCCGCGTTGTCCTCGACATGCCGTACCTTCTCGGCCTTCGGGATCGCGAAAAGCGGCGCCTCACGCGTCAGGAAACGCAGGGCCACCTGGCGCGCCGTCTTGCCATGTCTCTTGCCGATCCCGTCCAGCGCCTTGCGCCCCGCACTCCCCGAAGACGGGAACCGCCCCGAGCCGAACGGCGAGTAACCCACCAAGGCGATGCCTTTGTCGCGACAGAACGGCAGGACCTCGACCTCGACCCCCCGCTCCTCGAGATGATAGATGACCTGGTTGCAGACCAACCGGTTCTTCCCGAGCCCTTCGATGGCCGCCTCCATGTCTTCGACCGAGAAGTTCGACACGCCCGCAGCACGGATCTTGCCGTCGTCGATGAGCTCCCCCATGGCGCGCATCGTGTCCTCGATGGGATGCTGCGACGGCCAATGCAACAGATAGACGTCCAAGTGGTCGGTGCCGAGCCGCTCCAGGCTGCGCGTGCACGCAGCCAACGTACCCTTGTAGCTGGCGTTGCCCGGTCGCACCTTGGAGACCAGGAAGACCTCGTCACGACGGTCGCGGATGACCGGCGCGATCGTCTCTTCCGACCCCTCATAGACCTCCGCCGTATCGATATGGGTCAACCCGAGCCGGATGCCACGGTCGAGCGCCTCGCGAGCCCCCGCACGGTCGCTGATCTGCCACGTCCCCTGCCCAATGACGGGCACCTTGTCATCCATCGGACCGAAGCGGCGGGTCTCCATGCAGGAGCGGCAACACAGTCGCCCCAAAATGTGTGCTGGTGACGGCTCAAGATGCCGCCGACCCCCAAGCCGACCCCTAAATACGCAACGTTCCATCGAACGGTCGTGATGCCCCCCAGCCTTCCCCCCCGGCCATGGACCACACTGGTCCCGCCCGAAGCGCTCCTCCCCGAGATCGGCTCCGAGTCCATCGTCCTCCTCGACTGCCGCCACAAGCTCGACGACCCCGAGGCAGGCCCCCGCGCCTACGACGACGGACACATCCTCGGCGCCCACCACGCCCACATCGACCGCGACCTCTCGGGCCCCGTCGGACCCACCACCGGACGTCACCCGCTCCCCGACCCCGACCGTTTCCGCCGCGCCGCCTCCCGCTGGGGTGTCGCACCGCACGCCCAGGTCGTGGCCTACGACGACGTCGGCGGTGCCTTCGCCGCCCGCGCCTGGTGGTTGCTCCGTCACCACGGACACGACGCCGTCGCCGTCCTGGACGGTGGCCTACAAGCCTACATCTCGGCTGGCGGACGCCTGACCCGCGAGATGCCGACACGCTATGCAGAGGACACGTTCCACAGCGGCCCCGGACACCTCCCCACCGTCGACGCCAAGAGCATCGCCGCCCGACTCCCCGCCGCGCCCGGCACCCTCATCGACGTCCGCGACCCGACCCGCTACCGCGGCGACGAAGAACCGATCGACCCGGTCGCCGGCCACATCCCCGGTGCCCGCAACAAACCGTTCAAGAGCCACCTCGACCGCGACGGCCGCTTCCTGCCCAGCGACCGGTTGCGCGCCGACTACCAGACGCTCCTTGCCGACCGCAAACCGGACGAGGTCGCCTTCTATTGTGGCTCCGGCGTCACCGCCACCCACGGCATCCTCGCCCTCGAGGTCGCCGGCCTCTACGGTGCCGCACTGTATCCAGGGTCCTGGAGCGAATGGTGCAGCGACCGCGAACGGCCTGTTGCGACGGGGGAAGAGGAAGTGCGGGCCTAGCGTTCCCCGGACGGCTCAAGACCTGACACGCACCGCCTCCACCCCATAGCGATCCAGACGCGCCTGCGGCGCATTCGAAAAGTGGTCGCGCATCCGCGCAAGGTCCCACCCGAACGGCAACAAGAGACTCTCAAGGGAACGGAACAGCAACGTCTCGTACGCCGCGACATCATAGTGCTCGTCACCCGTCATCACCCGCTCCTCGACGACCCGCCGCTCCGGCGTCTTGGCGCGACCATCCAGAACGACATAACGCACCACGTCGCCCGGTGGCACCTGCACCCCCGCCTGCGCCAAGAGCCGCAGGGCGCTCTTCGTCTCCGTCTCCATGCGGTACTCGGCAAGCGGCTGCCCCACCGTCTTCTGCACCAACAGGTCGGATAGCGGCACCGCCCCCGAACGCAACTCCTCGACGACCGGACGCACCGCCTCGATGGCCTCGGGAAGGAGCGCGCGGAACCCCGCCGCGTCCGTTGCCGGAAAGACCGCGGAAAGGAACGCCTCCTGCGCCCGACGCACGATCCCCGGCGCGCTGCGCTGCCGCATCTCGACCCCGCGCACCTTGAGCTGACCCCCCGCCAGATGGTCCGGACTCTGGCCCGCGTTGCTACGCGCCTTCTTCGCCGGCGGCTCGGAGAACTTGCCGTAGAACCGGTTCATGGCCCCTACCGCTTCGACCCCCGTCGCGTCGTGCCCCCGCGTCGGCAGGAAGACGATCCAGTCGAACGCCCCCTCGATGTCGAACCGGATGCCCACCTCCTTCGACACCCGCCGCGACAGACGCTCCGCGTCCGCGTCCTTGCGAAGACGCTTGACCCACAGGCTGTCGACGATGCCGTGCAACGTCTCGAAGCCCTCCTCGCGCGCCACCTCGCCGGTCGTCAAGAGGATCTCCCGACCCCAGGCACAGATCGCCTCATGGCATTCGATGCGTCCGAAACGCGCGTTGCGATACCCCTGGTAACCGAACGAACAGACCAGGAGCCACTTCAACGCGTCCGACGCGCCCTGCCATCTCGCCCGGTCCTTCGGGTCGCTCTTCATGAGCCGCTTGAACGACTCCCGGCGCGCGACGAGCGGCTTGATGGAACGCCCCACGAACCCCGGGCGCCGACAGGTGAGATAGCCGACCTGCGGCACGACCGATGCACCCGGCGTCGACGGCGAACAACAGATGCATCCCACCGTCTCGGGTGAAACGTTGCGCGTCACCATGATGTTCGGGTACATGGACGAGAAATCGAGCTCCACGACATCGTCGAAGAGCCCCACCGACGGGTCATGGATGAAACCGCCACGGTCCGACTCGACGAGCCGACGCTCCGACTTCATCGTCTCCGGCAGGTTCTTCTTCCACGGGACCAGCCGTTCCTCGCGCTTGGCGCGGTCGATCTGCACCGCCGTCACCGCCGTCCCCGGGCCGAGCCGCGCAAGCTCCTGCAACGGACACGACGAGATACGCGACAGGTCCACGAGACCGCCAAGACCGGATTCACGATGGAAGAAACTGGAGGCGACATCGAGATGGATGCGTCCATGCAGGACCTCCACCGGTGGTTGCCACTTGACCATGCCATAGGTGTAGAACGTACGGCCGCGTCGTGCCGGGCCTCTCGGGTCCGGGTCACGCCCCAAACGCAGACGCATGCCGTTGGCCTTCGCCCGCGCCCGCAGATAGCCGAAAAGGAACCGGTCGCCGGAGCGGGTGAGGAGCACGTCAGGGTCGAGCCGCAGAAGGCCTTCGCGCAACCCTTCCAAGACCGCGACCTCGTCGCCGCGGTATTCCTCGTCGCCAAGCCGCACACGCCGGACCGGGTGGGCCGGGCCTTCCGGGATCCCGGTCGGGGCATCGAGTTCCGCCGACAAGGTCAGCGTGCGCAACATCGGCGGTTCCGGCGCCAGGTCCCACTGGCCGTCTAACGCCTCCATCGACACGTTCCGGCCCTCTTGGGCGACACGCACGCGCGCGAACGGGAACACCCGCTTGGCAAGGAGATAGCGATGGCTGTCGCGCAGGTCGACATCGAACAGATCGTAGGCGCGATGCTCGCCCCAGCGATCGACCGCCTGCGCCACCTCGCGCAGAACGAGCGGATGTGGCACGGCGACCTCGAGCACCTCCGTCTTGCCACGCGCAAGGCCGAGGCGCGCCCGCACCGTCGAAAGCCCGAGCCGGCCGTCCAGGTGCGCCAGGCGACGCGTGAGCCGCCGGCGATCCGCCTCGGACGCATGCACATGGAAGCGTGGCACGAACGGCTCGACGAAACGTGCGACACCTTCTTTCGTGCGCACCCAGGAGACCATGCGGCCCTGGCCGTCCGGGTGGACATCGATGAGATGCCCCTCGGTCGCGCTCACGGCGCCCAGCCCTCGTCCTCGACGACCGGTGCATAGAACGTCTCGCTGTGCGGCCTGCGCTCCAGCTCCGACTCCAACCAGGCGACACGCGCAAGGAGCCGTTGCAGCTCCATCTCGTTCTCGATGAGCACCGTCAGCATGATGGCCCACATCGGTTCGACGACGCCCTGGTTGCCCGCCGCGCTGGCATGACGCCGCGCGCGCTGGAAGACCGCGTCGAAAGCGCGTTGCGCCTCCGGACCGAGCCCGCGCCGCAGGTCGTTCCAGCGCCGCTCCTCCTCGTCGATGACACGCCGGAAGGTCGGCAACGTGCGGCCCATCAGATCCCCTCCGCGAGCACCTTGAGATGCCCGACACGACCGGTCATGAAGTGGGGACCGCGCACGGTGGCGACCGGTTCCGGGAGCGCGACCAGGCTGGGGCCGAGGTCCTGGACCCCATAGTCGGCCAGGCGCGCCTGCGGCCGTGCCGTCGGTTGCAGCAGGCGCCGTTTGCTGTGGACGACATCAGCGACGATGCCGCCGTCCGCCGGCCGCACCTGGACATGGCGTGCCAGACGCAAGAGCTCACGACCGGCGTCGTCACGCGCGAACGGCCGCTCGGCGACGACACCATAGGCGCCTGCCGCGGCGACCGCGCGCACGAAACGCCGCAAAGCGCGACGCAGGAGCCGCCGGCCTTCCTCCTCTTCCACCTCGCCACCGGCGTAGAGCGCGAGCGGGTCGGAGAGGACGACGAGCGCAGGTCCGCTGAGACGACGCGGCAACTCCTCCTCGACGAACGCCGAGAGTTGATGCACCGTGAAGGCACGTGCCGCCTGCGCGTGGCCGAGCACCTCCTCCGCGTCCTCGCCGGCGGCCCGCGCGGCACGGGCCAGGCCGTACGGGTCGAGACGGTGGCCGCCGACGAGCTGGAGGACCGGAAGCCCGCGGTGGTAGGCCTCGAGCACCATGCGGTGGCGCAGGAGCGACCACATGTGGCCGACCTCGAGCAGGGTGGTCGTACCGGCCGGTGCCCCGTCGGCGCCCGAAAGCACCGGCAACCCGAGCGGGAACGTCTCCGTCGTGGCCCCGGGCGCGCCGTGCGTGTCTTGCGCGCGCCACGCGCTCCAAAGCGGCGGTCCTTCCACGGACGCCGCCGTGTGGCCTGGCGTCCGCTCATCGTCTTCGTCGTCCATGACATTGCCTCCCCGGCACGGCCGACGTCCTGCGGCAGTGATGGCTCTTTGTGCGCATCGCCGCCGGGGTGGGACGGCCCGGTCGCGCCGATGAAGGGGGATGGGCGTGGGGAGACCAAAAAGGTGGACAGGGGGTGACCGAAAGTAGTCCCGGGGATGCCCGAAAACCACCACTACCCGAGGATCGTGGCACTGAACACGTCGTTGCGCCCATATCGCGTGTCGGCCCAGAACGCGTGCACCGCCTCGGACGAGACGGCGAGGCCGTTGTAGTCCCCGATCGTCCCCGAGCCCGACTGGTGGTAGCCGCCGGTGCCGTCGAACGGGACATCGCTCACGCGGGCGTTCTCCGACCAGGTCACACCGTCGTCCGTCGAGTAAGCATAGTAGAGGTAGGACCACTGACCGCTGGGATCGTGCCGATAGTCGAGCCAGGTGGTGTGCACGATGCCGTCAGGTCCGACGGCGAGGGTCTGCAGGGCCTGGCCGTTCAGGGGCGCCGCGCGTTCGTCGTTGACCCGCACCGGGTCGTTCCACGTCCGGCCGCCGTCGCTGGAGGCCGTGATGTAGAGGTCCAGGTACCCAGCCGGTGTCGCCGTCCCCCGCATCGCCGCCGGAGACGGATATGCGACGTAGAGCGTCCCGACCACCGGGTCCACGGCGAGCGCCGGGGCCGATACGATGCGGTACTTGTGCGTGAAACCGAAGTCGAAGACCGGCACGAAAGGCACCACGAGGCCGCGTTCGCTCCACGTCCGGCCGTGGTCCGCGCTCGAGCGATGATAGACCGCGCTGACATCGTTCCCGTCGTCGGTCGACCAGTAGGTGAAGTGGACGACGCCTTCGGGGTCGACCGCCACCTGACCGAACTGTTGCGTGCCGTCCTCGCCCGCATCGACGAGGAAAGGACCGTCCCATGTGACGCCGCCGTCGTCGTTGCGCTGCACATAGAACGCGCCGTCGCCCGTGTCGAGATAGGAGACATAGACGCTCCCGGTCGTGGCGTCCACCGCGGCCCATTCCTTGTCGATGAGGCTTCCATCCTCGCGGTGCACGAGCACCACCGGGTCCTCCCACGTGCGGCCCTGGTCGAGGCTCCGCGTCACCGCCAACCCCGCGTTCAGGAGCGACGAGCCCCACACCGGCCCCAACTCGGCGACCGGTGGATCGTCCCCCTCGGGGTCCGCCGTGAAATGGATGCTCACATAGTAGAACACGCCGTTCGGGTCGACGACGACCACCGGATCGCTGCCGCAGGCGTACACACTGAGCGCGGTCTCACGGTCATCACCGGGATGGCCCGGCAACAGGTCGTGCGTCCAGGTGCGGCCGCCGTCATGGCTCACATGCACGCCCGACCAGACGTTGTACTTCCCGCAGCGCTCGTCCATACCAAGCGAGAAGTCCTTGCTGCCACCGACGAGGGCGAGCGGGTCGGTGGGGTCGACCGCGAGGGACACCTCGGCGGCCGGGCCGCTCTCGGCGGTGACATGCACGTTGCAACCATCCTCGCGCACCTCCTTGAAGGACGCGAGCGTGTCGCCATCGCACAGCATCCGGCTGAAGGGGGTCACATCGTCGGGCAGCGTCGGGAACGGCTGGGGGAGCTCGTCGGCCCCGTCGTCACGGCTCGGCACCGCGTCATCGAGGCAGCCCGCGAGGGAGGGGAGGGCGAGGAGGACCAGGGCAAGGAGCAGTGCGGGACGCATGGCGGCTCGGCCACAGACGAAGAAAAGTCTTGAAAAGGGTTCCGTGGACCGGGTCCCCTGCACCACGCAGAAGGGGTCCGGGAAAAGGGAACGGGAGGGGCGGCGACCCCTCCCGACCGCGGGTGCCACGAAGGCGGGCCCTGCATCCTTGGAGGTATAGGGTAAAGTGTGAGACCATCAAGGCCCACCCCAAAACAAATACCTGGGCAGGAACTTTCCTCCCCTACGCCCTGTGTGGTGGCGGAGAGGGAAGTGTGGCCTTCGACTGGAACGCGACCTCGGGGTTCTACGTCTTTTCGGCGTTCATCCAGTACGCACTCGCCGTCTTCCTCATCGTCAAGCGGCCACGCAGTGAACTGAGCTGGGTCCTCGCCCTGCTCTTCGCGTTCAACGCCTCCACGGCGCTCGGCTGGGCCTTCACCTTCGGCTTCCCCCGCGGCACCCACTGGTCGCTCGTCGGCACGCGCGCCAAGACCTGGTTCGACCCCACGACGAGCTTCCTCATCCTCTACCTCGCCCTCATCTATCCGACGCGCGTCGCGACGTTCCGCCGCCACCCCTGGCTCCTGCGCGCCCTCGTCTTCGTCCCCGCCGTCGTCCTCCTCGCCCTCTATCCCACCGATCCTGCCGGCTACCTGACCGCCCACGCCCGCTCCATCCCCGGCTTCCTCTTCATGGACCTCGTGGCCATCGGCGGCTGGATCGCCGTCCTGTGGCGCTGGACGCTCCTCCTGCCGCACGAGACCTCCCCCGTGCGCCGCCGCCAGTTCCAGTTCGTCTTCGCCGCCTTCGGCATCCGTGCCGCCCACATGGCCACCTTCATCCCTCTCGACGCGTTCTACAGCGGCACGCTCGGCAACATCCTGCGCGCCGAAGGCGTCGCCGGTCTCCTCGTCCCCGGCAACCAGCGTTACCTGGTCTGGAGCCTCCTCCTCCTCGCCAACCTCGTCGCCCTCGTCTGGGCCATCGCCTATCTTGTGCGCGCCCGTGAACGCGCACCGCCCGCCCATCATACCAGCATCGATTTCGTCATCCTCCTGCTCTTCCTCGGTGTCATGGAAGGCATCCTCAGCCGGACGCTCCGCCCCGTGGTCGCCCCGTTCACGTTCTGGATCTACTTCGACGTCGTCGCCGTCCGTCCCGCACTGCTCTGGATGGGCGTGCTGCGCTACCAGTTCGACAGCCCCCGTCTGCGCGCCCCCGCCTTCGCCTTGTCGCTCTTCGGACTGCTCGCCGCGGTGGCGTTCTTCCCCGGCATGCGGCCGCTCTTCCTGACGCTCATGCCCGGCTCGGGTGTCGTCGCCGAGGTCATCGCCGCCATCCTGTCGGTCGCCATCGCCGGCGGTCTCGTCTTCGCGCTGCGCCCCTACTTCATGACCGATCCGTTCCGCGCCGTCGCTCCCGCCCCTCTCGACGCCGCGGGCGCATCGCAACGGGACGCCGTGGAACGCTACGTCGCCTCGCTCGAAGGCGCCATGAGCGAGGGCGACCTCGACCCGAAGAGCGACGACGCGCTCGCGCGCATGCGCGCCAACCTCGGCATCTCCGACGAACAGCACACCGCGCTCGCCTGGGCGGTGCGCTCGCGCTGGTCGGAGGTGCCCCAGACGCGCGACTGGATCCCAGGACAGACCATCGGCGGCCGCTACCGCATCGAGGGCGTCATCGGCGAAGGCGGCACCGGCACCGTCTATCGCGCCGATGACGTCGTCGCCGGCGACACCGTCGTCCTCAAACGCACCCACCGCATCGACCGCGACGCGCGGCGGGTCCTCCTGCGCGAGGCCTACGCCGTCGGACGCCTGCAGCACCCGCACATCGTCCGCTTCATCGCCACGGAAGAGGTGCGCGGCGAACCGGTCCTGGTCTACGAGCACCTCGGCGGGGGCTCGCTCAAAAGCCGCATCGCCGAAAACGGTCCATTGCCCGCCGACGAGGCGATCCGCGTCACCATGGCGGTGCTCGAAGCGCTCGACACCGCCCACAAGGCAGGGGTCGTCCACCGGGACGTGAAGCCTTCCAACATCCTCTTCACCGAAGACGGCACACCGCGTCTCGCCGACTTCGGCACCGCGCACGTCGCCGCGCCCGACACCACCCTCGGCGACCCGACCCGCACCGGCAGCCAACCGGGCACCCTGCGCTACATGTCCCCCGAACAGACCCGCGGCCTCCCCACCGCCCCATCGAGCGACATCTACTCGACCGGCGTCGTCCTCTACGAATGCCTCACCGGTGACCCGCTCGTCCCCGAGCACCTGCTCGACTGGGACGTGCGCAAGACCATCATCGAAGGCGGACCGCCGTCCCTCGACGGCGTCCCTGATCCCTTACGGCCGGTGCTCGAGAAAGCGCTCGCCAAGGACCCGCAACGGCGCGACCGCAACGCACCGGCGTTCCGTGACGCGCTCGCCGAGGTGCAACGCGATCTCAGCGGGAACGGAAAACGAGCACAGAGCGCCCGACACCGATGAGGTCACCGTCACTGAGCGGCGCCTCGGCGCCACGCGCAAGCTCCTCCCAGTTCAGGTAGGTGCCGTTCCTGGACCGGCCGAGGTCGTGCAGCACGAAGCCCTTGCGCGTGCGCACCACCTCCGCGTTCTCCGACGACAGATAAGGATCGTAATCGAGCCAGACCTCGGCACCACGATGACGACCGATGCGCCAGCGTTCCCCGTCGCCGTTCAAGGGGAAGACGCGCCCCTTCGGGATGCCGCCCGCGAGGACCAGCTTGGGGCCCTCCGGGAACCGCGGTGGCTCCACCGGGTCCTCCTGTGTCGCGTCCCCCACGGTCTGGCCGTCCGGCCGCAGCTCGGCGAGCTGGCGCAACTCCTCGGTCAAGGCGAAGAGCTGACGATGGTTGACAATATAGACATCGACCGTCCGTCCCTCCCGGGTCGCCCGGCGCGCCTGCACGACACCGATGTCGAGCAGCTGGACGAGATGTTCACGCACCGTGACGCGGCTCATCACGCGCTCCGGGTGCAGGTTGCCGTCCTTCCTGCGCGGATGCAACCGGATCTCGGTGATGGTCTTCGGCGAACGCAGGGCCTTCAAGAGATCCACACGCACCGGGTTGGCGAGCGCCTTCATGACGCGCCCGAGCCGTTCGGAGTCCACCTCGTCTGTCATCGCCACCATAGCAATTCCTGTCCTGCGTCCGTCACCGATCCCGCGCCAGCGTTCGGAAAGGGACAGACCACCCGAAGAAAGGACGCACCGGACGCGCGCACATCCATCCTCGAGGAGGCCCATGAAGGGACACCAGGCAGTGAAGCGGACGCGGTCCATATAATCATATCGCGAAGACATGCCCATTCGTGGACGCCTTCGGGTGGTCCGCGAGACTCGACCATGGGATGCCAGAGAGGGCGGATGCCATGTGTTGCGACAGTGTATGGGACGACAAGACAACGCTCCCCGCCGACCGCCGCGACATGTCTTCCGCCGCTCCCACCAAGTCTTAACTGCCATCGCCACGAGCGGGTCTGAAGGTGACACTATGAAGGAAGGCACCAAGAAACAGATCGAAGGCAACTGGGACCAGTTCACGGGCGCGATCAAGGCACGTTGGGGCCAGGTCACCGACAGCGAACTGAAACAAGCCGAAGGCAACGCCGAGAAACTCGTCGGCATCATCAAGGAGAAGACCGGGAAAAGCCAGAACGAGATCGAACGCGAACTCGAGAACCTCACCGTGCAGCGGTGAGCAAGGATCCGACCGTCTTCTCCTCCCTTTCCTTTTTTCAGAGCGCCGAGTAGCCCTCAGGGACGGCCGTCTCCTCGTAGAAGACCGTCACCGCGATGCGATAGGGAACCGTCCCTGTGGCGCCGTTGGGTGACGCCCCACCGAGCCAATCGCCCGCTTCGGGCGTCTTGATAGTGAGCGAATGAGGGTTGTCCGGCGCGCCCGGTCTACCGCCATCCGCGCTGTGGTCGTAACTCGTTTCACCGGCCGCGGACTGCCGACGGCGAAGAGAGTGAAAGGTCCAGGTCCTGCACCTCGTCGTCCCACGCCAGCTCCGCGAACAACAAGGTCGCACCGCTTTCGACGGTGAACTCCACACCGCCCGAACCGAGCGAAGCCCCGACCGCCCCCGCCGTCACCTGACCTTCGCCCTTGAAGACCACAGGAGCCGAGGTGGTGTTGTTCACAGCCGGGTCACCGGAGGAACCGGTCGGGTCCTGGTCGTCCTTCTCTTCCGTCGCACAACCGGCGACAGCGACCGCGACGGCGACGAGGACGGCAAGGAGGGGGCGCATCGAAGAGCGCAGGGGCGACGGAAGGGCATAAAGGAAGGGGGGAGGGGAGGTTCGGCGGTCCATCCCGAACGGGCGGTTTTGGAAGTGCGGTATCATGAGGAATCGGGCCGAGCCGGAGCGAAGCAGCCGCCGGGGATATGGAGCGCGCCCTCGCGCGAACCATAGCCCCGAGCCGGAATGAAACAGCCGCCGGGGGTATAGAGCCGCCTCCGGCGGCGATTCATAGCCCCGAGCGGATTCGAACCGCTGTCGGCGGATCCAGAGTCCACCATGATTGACCACTACACTACGGGGCTGCGAGAAGACACCAAGGAGGGTGGTCGCCTCCTGGGACGATGCCGCTCAATAAGGGTCCCCTTTAAGAGCCTGACGCCGCGCCAAGGAGAGGGAACGAGAAGAAAAGGCCGGCCGGATCTGTGCTACGTCACCGATCCTCTCGTGCGAGCGATACCGGTCGGGACCGGCTGACCACGACACCCGCGAGAGTAGGCGCAGCGTGTATGATGGGCTCGACCGGATCGCGAGCGACAGCGAGCGACACGGGTCGGGACCAGATACCACGCAGATGCGCCGTTAGGCGCAGCATGTAGAATGGGCTCGACCGGATCGCGAGCGACAGCGAGCGACACCGGTCGGGACCAGATACCACGCATCTGCGCCGTTAGGCGCAGCGTGTAGAATGGGCTCGACCGGATTTGAACCGGTGACCTGCGCCTTGTAAGGGCGCCGTCATGACCGCTAGACCACGAGCCCGGTGTCAAGAAAGGAGGTGAAGGGGAATGGGCCCGCCGCGAGGGGGGGGGGGGGAGCGGCGGGCCCAAGTGGGGGGATTTCCTTCGAAACCTGCTACCCATATAAGCGTGATGGTTCCGTCATGGAAGGAGCGCAACAGGAGGCGAGAACCTTTTCCGGTCGCCGGGGGATAGCCGCCATCGCCAGCATGACCCTCCAGCTCCACATGCCGGACATCGACGCCAACTACCTCAAGGACTTCACTGCGAAGGTCGTCAAGCGCGGCGACGACTATCTCGTCCTCGACCGCACCGCATTCTATCCGACGGGGGGCGGCCAGGAGCACGATGTCGGAGAACTGCACCACGACGACGGGGCGGTCCGGGTACGCGACGTCAAGAAGAAGGGCGAGGTGCGGCACTACATCGAAGGGGACGTCCCCGACGAGGTCACCAAGGTGACCGGGCTCGTCGACTGGGAGCGCCGCTACGCCCACATGCGCATGCACACCGCCCAGCATCTCGTCTCGGCCCTCGTCTACGATCTATTCGGCGGTGCAAGGACCGTCGGCAACCAGATCCATCGCTCACGCTCCCGCATCGATTTTTCCCTCGACGCCCTCTCCGCGACGGACCTCGTACAGATCGAGGAGGACGCCAACCAGGTCATCGCCTCCAAGCGTTCTATCGACTGCTACACCGAAGCCCGGACACGCCTCATGGAGCGCGTCAAACCGGAACGCTCCAACCTCGACCTCATCCCCGCTCATATCGAGGACCTGCGCGTCATCGAGATCAAGGACTTCGACATCTGCCCCTGCGCTGGAACCCATGTCCGCAACACCGACGAGATCGGCCGCTTGCAGGTCCTCGGCACGAGATCGAAAGGCAAGGACAAGACCCGCTTCGAGTTCACCCTGGAAGGACTCGAGCCCGAGGCCTAGATGGACCGCATCCTGCGCATCGCCACGATCCTTTTGGGGATCCTCTTCGCCCTCGGTGGCGTCTATGGCGTCTGGGGCTTCCACTACGAATGGCTCGCCACGTTCGCCGGCCTCATCGTCGTCACCATACTGGTCGTCTGGCGCGGCGGGCCACGCGCATTCTCCGCGGGTCTCCGTGCCGGCATCCTGTTCCGCATCTGGTCACCACTTCTCGAGGCGCTGATGTTCAGCACCTACCAGACGCACAACCCCGACCTCGTTCACCGCTTCGACGTCGTCTCCGTCGAACGCACGCTCCTCACCGGCCTGGTGGCGGTCCTGGTGTTCGGTTTCCTCGTCGCGGTCTTCTCGGTCGTCGTGAAACGTGCACGAGCGGTGCCGCCGGAGACACAAGAGACCGAGACAGAGGTCCGGCCGCAGAACAAATAGAAAGGAAGAGTCAGGGGAAGAAGAAGAGCGGGTAAGAGGCCTACTCGATGCCGACGACTTCAATGTCGAATACAAGCGTCTGACCCGCGAGCGGGTGGTTGAGGTCGACCTTGACGGTGTCGCCGTTCAACTCGGTGACACGGCCGTTGAACACCATACCGTCGCGTCCGCGCAACGCGACCTCCATACCGGGCTGCGGTTCGGTCTCGCCGAAGATCTCGGTCTTCACCGGGATGACGAGCTCCTCGTCGCGCGCACCGTAGGCTTCGTCCGGGGTCACCTCGACCGTGGTCTTGGTGCCGGGCTCGAGGCCCTTCACGGCCTCGTCGAAACCCTTGATGACCTCACCTTGTCCAACCGTGAACTTGAGGGGGTCGGCGCCCTCGTTGGAATCGAAGACGGTGCCGTCCGGGAGTTTTCCCGTGTATTTGACGGCGATCGTGTCCCCGTCCTTGGCTTCTTCGGGCATAGAGCTTCCTCACGTGGGTCTCATATAAACGCTTGTCCCACGCGGAATGGCAGACGCTAAAAAGTGGTGAAAAGGGCCGAGCTTCAGCCCTGGACCGCCTTCGCGGTGCGCTCCTCGATGAGAAGGATGCTTTCCGCGCGTTTCGGCCCGACACCGATGACCGCATATCCGACACCGAGCTGTTCCTCGACGAAATCGAGGTATTCGCGCGCCGCCGGCGGCAGGTCCATGCGCGTCCGCAGGCGCTCCCCTGGTGGCAGCTTATGCCACCCCGAGAGCGTCTCGTAGACCGGCTCCGCGAGCGCGAAATCATCCGGGTCGCTCGGCATGCGCTGCGTCTCGGTGCCGTCGACCGAATAGGCGACCGCGACCTTCAGCTCCTCCAGGCCGGTGAGGACGTCGAGCTTCGTGAGCGCCAGATGCGTGATGCCCGAGAGCTTGACCGCGTGACGCACCACGACAAGGTCGAGCCAGCCGCAACGACGCGGGCGACCGGTCGTCGTGCCGAACTCGTGGCCGACATCCGCCATGTGCTTGCCCGGACCCGAGTCGGTCGGAAGTTCAGTGGGGAACGGCCCCGCCCCGACGCGCGTCGTGTAGGCCTTCACCACACCGAAGACACGGTCGATCGCGGTCGGTGGAAGACCGGTGCCGGTCGCCGCCGCACCTGCTGTGGTGTTCGACGAGGTGACATAGGGCCACGTGCCGAAATCGATGTCGAGCATGCAGCCCTGGGCGCCCTCCAGGAGGATGGGGCGGCCCTGCTCGTAGGCGTCCTGGACGGACGCCACGGAATCGGCGATGTAGGGTTCGAGACGCTCGCCCTGGGTCTTCAAGGCGGTGTAGACCGTGTCGGCGTCGAAGCGCTCGTCGCTGCCGAGCACCTCGAGGGTCTTCGTGTGGTGGGCGACCAGCTTGTCGACTTTCTGGCGCAACCGCTCCGGGCGCACCAGGTCGCCGACACGCAGCCCGATGCGCGTCATCTTGTCGGCATAGGTCGGGCCGATGCCGCGCTTGGTCGTCCCCACCTGGTCTGACCGGGCCGCCTCGTGCGCCCCGTCGAGGGCGCGGTGCACCGGCGTGATGACATGGGCATGGTCCGAGACGATCAGGTTAGGCGTCCGGCCACGCTCGATGATGAGATGCAACTCGTTCAGGAGCACCTCGGGGTCGACGACACAACCGTTGCCGATGACCGCCACCTTGCCACGGACGACCCCGCTCGGCAGATGATGCAGCTTGAACACCTCGTCGCCGACGATGATGGTATGGCCGGCGTTGTTGCCGCCCTGGAAGCGCACGATGTAGTCGGCGCGCTCCGAGAGCACGTCCGTGATCTTGCCCTTCCCTTCGTCGCCCCACTGCGCTCCGACGACAAGATCGACCGTCATGGATTCCAAGGCGCGGCAAGCCGGGGCCGCTAAAAGGCCTTCGGAGACGCGACGGATACCCCCCGGGAGGAGGACATAGCGGTTTCGACATCCCCGCCAACAACTATATGGACCCCCGAGGTGGGGTATCGCACGATGCGGGGCGCCTTCGCCGTCTATGCGGTCGCCGCATTGGTCCTCGCCGCCGGCTCCGGTCCCGCCGTGCAGGCGCTCCGGGACGCCACGCTGGACGACCTCGCCGAGCTCAAGCGACCCCGACCGCTCGACCATTTCCCGTTCATCGAGAGCTTCAAGGACCACCTCCCGCCCGTCGTGGTCGACTGGATCGTCATCGACCCCTCGAAAGACGTCAAGGTCCCCGACGGCGCGAAGGTCCTCATCGACGACCAAGGCCGGCTCATCATCGTCTGGCCCGAAGGCTGCAGTGAAGAGGTGACCGACCCGGACGACCCGCAACGAGAGGATTGCCCCGACCCCGGCGACCCGCCACCCCCTGAACCGGTCACCTGTCCCGGTGATCCGGAGTGGAACAACAACACGACCACCGTGCCGTCGCAGTGCCCCGAACCGGACCTCCGGTGCGCTTCCGGCTACGAGGTCGAATGGGACCCCGAGCTCGGCGACTATGTCTGTCGCCTCGACCCGGCATGCGAGGCCGAACCGGTCGAGGACCGACCCTCGTATTGCCCGGCACCCCCGCCCCCGCCGCCCCGCTGCCCCGAAGGTCATGTCGAAGCCGACGACGGCTCCGACTGCGTGCCGCTTGCCGAGCATGAGCTCCTTTCGCGCCTTGTGAGCGACGAAGGACAATCTGCCCCCTCGTTCCGACTCAAGGTCGGCTACCAGGAGCTGCGCCTCGAGCTCGACGTGCGGGGACAGCCGAGTCCCGGGTACACCATATCGCTCGAACGGGTCTCCGATGACACCACCATCTGCCTTGTCCCCGACAGTGGCGGCAACAAGCGGTGCAGCATCCAGGGTCAGGGGCCGTTCGGAAGCGGCACCTACACCTACCGCACCGACCCCGACGACGCGCCGTTTCCCACCGGCGCCTACCGCCTGCGCATCGACTACACCGAACCGACCGTGGCGAGCGGCCAACCCGACTCGATCCGTATCGTCGTCCGCGGGACGCCCGTGCAATGACCGACCACAGGAGGGCCCGGCTCGCCGGGCGGAAGAGCGGCCCGCCGACGGCGCGGGAGGCCGAAGAGCGTGAAGCACGCGCCGACGCCCTCTTCTCCGCCGGCACGGTGACGCTCGGTGTCGCCGCCGTCTGGCTCCTTGCGCCCTATTGGGAAGGGACGACGTTCTGGCAGGACCACTTCGGCCACGCGCGCGCGAGCGGTATGCTGCCGTTCTTCCTCCTGTTCGCGCTCCCGGCCGCACTCGCCAAGGCGGTGTGGCCGCGCACCTGGGAATCCGAACTGCTTTCGCGCAGCATGCGTCGCCTCGCCTCCGTCGTCCTGTTGTGGTGGCTCGTCGGCACCGTCTTGGAGGCACCCGACATGGCGACCGTCCTCTCGGTCCCGGTGCTCGCCGGGCCTGTCGTCACCGCCTTCGGCCTCACGCTTCGACAGCGCGCGGGCAGACGTGCCTGGGCCGGCGTCTTCGTCACCGCAGCGGGTGCCGTCCTCATCTTTTTCTTGCTCATCCTGGTCGACACGTTCTGGCTCTGGGCCACGCTCACCTCCCTCCCGCTCCTCGCGTACGTGCTCGGTGCACCGATTGGTCTTCGGGCCGCCCGACGCCAGCGGCCGGAACTCGCTGCCGTGTTGGATCTGCCGCTCGGCACGCTCGTCCCCCCCGGGGGTATCTGGGGCATCGCCACCACCATCCTCCTTGTCCTCGGCACCGCGCTATTCGTCGCCCCTGGTGTCCCCGTCCCCACGCTTGTGCTGTGGGCACCCTTCGCCCTGGCCGTCCCGTTCCTCGTCCGCGGTGTCCTGCGTCTCGGCGGGGTCGCCCATTCCAAGGCGCTCGCCGGTCCTATCGAGGCACGCCGACACGACGAACGCGTCCACCATCTTCCCGACGAGACCCTGGAACGACTGGACGCCACATTGGGACGGTTCGCGCGCACCGGACGCGGCCGACGCGCAACGGCACAAGCGCTCACCGACCTCCTCTCAGCCAGTGTGCCGGCGATCGATGAGGACGCGCTCTATCATCGGCTCGGGGAACTGCCGCGCGGCCGCCGCAACCGCAAGGAACGCACACGCGCTTTGCACCGCTTGTTGGGCGGCGGCCTTCTCGATGAGGCGGCCCCCATGGTGCAGACGAACGGCGGTGGTCGACCATGATCTCCCGTCGCGCCTCGCACCTCGGTGTCCTCACCGGCATCCTTCTCGGACTCGGCTTGGTGTTGGGCAACGGCCCCTTGCTCGTCGTGGGTCTGCTCTCGGGGGGACTCGTCGCGGGCATGAGCAGCATGGAAGGACCGAGCGGTTTCCGCGCCGCACGCCGCATCGACCGGCGCCACCCGCAGGTCGGCGACACCGTCACCGTCCAGGTCCAAGTGGACATCAAGAACGGCCTCGGCCCGGTCCTCGTCCACTGCCCGCTTCCCGACACGTTCCAGCTCGCCGGCGGCACCAACGTCTTCGTGGCCTGGAAAGGACCCGGCCGGGCGCGACGCCACCACAAGTTCCAGGTGCGCTGCGCCAAGCGTGGAGCGGTCATCCTTCCCTCTGTCGAAGTGTCGCCGTCCTCACCTTTCCGCATGCGGGGCGCCGTCGCCGAAGCCGTGACCCCGCCCTTGGAACTGGTCGTCGCACCACGCGTGCGTCGCGTCACACGGGTCCGCCACCTGCGCGGCAAGGCACGCACGCCATTGCCTGCGGGAGACACCGCCCGCTCGGGAGAACGCTCCACCGACTTCATGGAGGTGCGCGACTATGCGGCCGGCGATCCCATGCGCAGCGTCAACTGGCGCGCTACCGCCCGCCGCTCGAGCGGCGACGACCTGCGCCTCATGGTCAACGAACACGAACCCGAAGGCAAGAAAGCGGTCTGGCTGTTCTTGGACGCTGGCGCCCACATGGAGGTCGGCTCGACCCGCGAGAACTCGCTCGACCGCGCTCTTGAGGGGACGCTCGGCATCCTCGACCACTTCGTCTCGCGCGGCTACCGCGTCGGCGCGACCATCTACCACCAACCCGAGACCCGCATCCTCTACCCCGACTCGGGGACACGGCAGATGCACCGCCTCAACCACACCCTGACGACACTCGTCGCGCACTCCGGTGGCGACCGGCTCGGTGCTGCTGTTGTGCGCAGCCGCGGTTTCCTCATGCGCGAACGACCTTTGGTCCTGCTTGTGACCCGCCCCGAGGCGGACCCGGCCGCCACCAAGGAAGGCATCGCCCAGATCCGCGCGCTCACCGGTCATGGCCGACGCGCCACGCCCATGCTGCTGCTTGCGCCGACACCGCTCGTCCACGGCATCGAAGGCGGCCACCATTCCCTGTCTGTCCAGGCATTGCGTCTTGCCGCCCGCGGCACCTATCTCCAATTGCGCAGCCAAGGCGTGCACGTCCTCGACTGGGACCCCGCCCGCACACCGCTCGAAGGCCTCCTCGTCAAAGGGGTGGTGCCGCGATGACCGACACCCGCATGCCCGTCGCCTGGCACTTCACCTATTGGGGCACCCAACTCGTCTCCCTTTTTCTCGTCGGCGTGCTTTTGACGATCGCGCTCCAGACCGGCGCCCTCTACGATCTCGTCTTCTCCGTCCTGCCCGACGCGACGGTGCTCATCCCGTTCCCGCATCCCCTTTCCATCGCCGTCCCGCTCTGGCTGCCGTTGCTGTTGGGATTGCCGTTGGTGTTGACCCCCTACCGTACCCCGCTCCTCGTCTGGATGGGCCTCATCGTCCTCTTCCTCGTCGCCGGACTCATCGAACTCTACCGTATGCCCTGGGTCGCGCTGTCCGGAGTCAACTTCTATTTCGCGCCCGACCACACCTTGAACTCGGGCGCCGTGCCGTTCCTGCGGACATTGTTTTCCGCGTTGACGCTTCTCGCGGTCGTCGCTGTATTGGCGCACCAATCGATCCACCTCCACGTCGATGACCTCCTGTCGCGCGGCGTACCTCTCAAGGACGTGCATACGGTCCGGACACGGCTCCTCGTGCTCGAACGCGGCCTCTTGCTCGCCGCCGCCGGAGGCGCATTCTTGCTGACCGTCGTCGTGGGCATCTCCATGGAGACCATCAACGCCAAGAACGCCGGAGAGGCCGAAGCGTTCGCACCCTTCCTCTTCGCCGCCGCCACCGTCGGCGTGATGCTCGTCGGATTGGGGGTCGGAGTGATGCGGAAGCGCGGTGTGCGCCCGACCTGAGCCGATGGTGAAAAAGGCCAGACCGACCACGAGGCTCACAGATCCATCCCCCCGTCGCCACAGCGGAGACGGGACAGGCAGGACGTGGTCGAAATACCCTCCCTCCGGCAACGTTATCCCTCCGATCGTCCTCCCAAGCCCGACCATGACGAGCGGCCCCTACGGTGTGACCAAACGGACCGGACGTTCAGGCCGCATCATGGCTACGGCTGCTTTCTTCCTCTTCGCCGCCGCTTTCCAGTTCTTCAGCGGCTTGCAGGCGCTCTACGAGGTCAGCTGGTCGTCGTCTTCACGGCTCCCCGCCCTGCTGTTGGTCGCGCACAGCGTCTTCCTGCTCACCACGGCCGCGATGCTCCCGCACTTGCGCGTCGGTTGGTGGATGGCTTTCGTGCAAGCGATCCTCTGGACCAGTCTCAATGGTTTTGTCGTGGCTGTCGTGCTCGTCATGTCATTCGCAGACCTGATGGTGCCCGCCGACATCTTCTGGAGCTTCGCCTTTCTTTTCGTGGGTGCGTTCACCATCTGGGCCTGTCTGACATACGGGCTTCGTGGCCCCAGTGCGTCCGGAGACGACCCACCCGGCCCCGTGCCCTCCCCCGGTCCCTCTTCCCAACCCTTATGACCATCCGCAAAGAACGCCGGTCCGGATGCATCCGTCCCGCGCCCTTCTGGCTCTCCCTCTCATCGCCCTCGTCCTCTCCGGATGCACCCAATCCGAGGGCCCGTCCTCCTACCAATGGGCCGAGGTGGAGACGAGCCACGGCTGCTTCGTCATCGAGTTCGACCGCGAGGACGCCCCGCGGACCGTCGACAACTTCGCCCGCTACGCCCACGAGGGATTCTACGAAGGTACCATCTTCCATCGCATCATGAAAGGCTTCATGGTCCAGGGTGGCGGGTTCACGGAGGACGGACGACAGAAGAAGACCCACGACCCGATCCCGCTCGAGGCGAAACTCCCGAATGACAAGTGGACGGTGGCGATGGCGCGCACCGGCGACCCCGATTCGGCGACCTCGCAGTTCTTCGTCAACACAAAGGACAACGACTTCCTCGACCCCGGCCCGGGACAGGATGGGTACACACGCTTCGGCACCGTCGTCCTCGGCCGCGAAGTGGTCACGGCGCTGGAGAACGTGCCGACCCGCTACAATGGCGAAGAGAAGAGCGCCCCCGTGGACCCGCCGGTCATCCATGGGGTGACCGTATACGAACATGACGAGGCGAAACCCGATTGCACGGCCGGCGCCGACACCGCGGTCGCCCCCGTCGACGCCACACCGCTCCAGGATTGTCTTGCCGAACCGCTCCAGAAGGACCACTCCGGTCTCTTCCTCCACTTCGAGACGACGGCCGGCTGCTTCGTCGCCGAACTCCACCCCGAGGACGCGCCGCGCACGGTCGACAACATCCTCGCGCTCGTCGCCTCCGGCCACTATGACGGCCTCGCTTTCCATCGCGTCTCACGGGACACCCTGGTCCAGACCGGTGGCTACCTTGAGAACGGCACGCGCGTCCAAGCCGGCGAACCTGTCCCGCTGGAAGCGAAGCGCAGCAACCTCAAAGGCACCCTCGCCATGGCGCGCACGCCACGAGACCCCGACTCGGCGACCACCCAGTTCTTCGTCAACCTCAAGGACAACACCCGGTTCGACGCCGGCCCCCAGGAGAAAGGCTACGCCGTCTTCGGCACCGTCGTGCGTGGCCTCGGCACCCTCTACGACATCTCCCGCCGCGACACCACGGAGCATCCGACGACCGGGTTCGACAACTGGCCGACCCCGACACCGGTCATCGAGCGCGTCGAGATCATCGAGCGCGAGTACACACCCCCCGCCACCGTCATCCGGCTGGAGGCGGGTGTCCACCAGAGCGACCGCGCCGACGACGGCGCCTGGCGCGTCCGCGTCTCGGGTGCGGAAGAGCTCGTCCCCGTCTGGTTCCGGCATACCGGGAACGGCGCCGACACCTGGAGCGTCTCCACGCTCGCGCCGGAAGACTGGACCGTCACCCCGAGCATCGGCGTCTTCCCTCTCGAGCCGGCCGGCCTGGTGCGCTGGACCGGCGACGTAGCCCCCTACGCCCCCCACTATCCGTACGCCGGACAACTCCTTCTCGGCCTGCAATACCATGGCGACGGTGTCCCCGAAGAGACCGACATCGTCCTCGGCCTCACGAGCGAACGCGACCCCCAGGAGACCACCGAGCTGACCCTCCGGCTCATACCCGACGCAGGCTTCGGAAATCCGGTCACGCTCCTTGGCGACCCCGTGGAGGTGCGCTTCGAAGGCCGCTTCACGAACGGCACCGTGTTCGACTCCGGCCGCTTCCCCACCACCATCGGCAGCGCCGAGACCGTCCCCGGCTTCAGCTTCGGAATCGTCGGGCTCGAGATCGGCGAGACCACCACCCTGCGCATGCCGCCCGAGCTCGCGTACGGCCACCACAACCCGGAGGGGCACGACCTTGCGGGGATGAACGGGGAATGGTTGGTGTTCGAGGTCGAGGTCCTGAGGCGTGCATAGGGGTCCGAGGGCCAAAGAGAAGACAGCAACGCTCTTCAGCCCGTCGCGTCTTGATGGCAACATGCGTGCTGTGTCCCTCTCGACCCGACTGCTTGCCTTGACCCTTCTCGCCGCCCTCGTCGTCCCGGCCTTCCCCGCCACGGCGACCGCCCACCACACCTTCACCTGGGAGACCCGGGCCGATCTCGGCAACACCGCCACCCGCGTCACCCTCGCCCTGAGCGAGGACGCCGAATGCTCCTTCGGCTGGGGCATGGGCGGTAGCACGCAACCCAAAGGCGGTGGTCTCCTCTTCTACTACATCGAGAAGACCGACGGCGCCGAACGAAAGACCTACGGCTCCTCGGTCGTCTCGCCGTCCTCGGG